>CAWKIF010000001.1:0-15061 GCA_963849485.1 candidate division FCPU426 bacterium
CGAAGTGGGTCAGGTACAAGGCTAAATCGTTGTCGTGCCCATGGGCGCTTAAGGTCAGCAATACCGCGATGGTTCCCGCGCCCGTGGTCATGGGGAAAGAGAGAGGATAAAAGAGGATGTCCTCGACGTTTTTAGACGCGTCCTCTGGTTCCGCCGTTTCCTGCGCGCCCTTTCCCGAATCGTCGAAAGAAAGCAGGCTCCAGGCCATTTTGCAGATCAAGATGCCCCCCGCCAGTTGAACGACCGGCAGGGAAATACCGAAAAACTTGAAGATCCAGCTTCCCACAAAGATTGTGAATGTGCAGATTAAAAAGGCATAGGTGGCGATCTTGAGGGAGGCGTTCTTCCTTTGGGCGTCGGTGAGGCCTTTTAAAAGGGGATTGATCATGAGGGCCGTTCCGGGAGGGTTGACCGGGGGAAAAAGGGACACGAAACCCACGAAAACCAGGTGCAAAAAGGGAAGTAAGGATTCCACGGGCGAGATATTAATCGGGTTTGGGGAAGAAAATCAATTTTTTGTTAAGTTGAAAATGGTTGTTTCCAATTCCTTTTAGGGAATTGTTGCGCGTTTAACACGCTTTTCTGCTGGTGTTCAACCTGAACGTATTGCTTCTTTCTCCCCCCTCCCCCTAAGGTGGCTCATCAAATCTAGGAGGAATATTAATGCCACTTCAAGAAGGCAGTGCCGCCCCCGATTTCAAGCTTAAGGCCGTGGATGGAAGCATCGTCGAACTTTCCAGTTTCAAGGGGAAGAAAAACGTCGTCGTTTATTTTTACCCCAAGGACGACACGCCGGGATGCACCAAGGAAGCCTGCAATTTCCGGGACGACTATTCCGATTTACACGCCTTGGACGTGGAGGTTTTGGGCGTTTCCACCGATAACCTGGAAAGCCACGACGCCTTCGCCAAGAAGTTCTTCCTGAAATTCCCCCTGTTAAGCGACCCGGACGGCGTGGTTTCGAAGGCCTACGACGCCTACAACGAGGAAAAGAAGATGAGCCGCCGGGTGACCGCAGTAATCGACAAGGAAGGAAAAATCAAAAAGTATTTCGCGACCGTCAACCCGGAGATCCACAGCAAAGAAGTTATCGGGGTTTTCCATACCACTTTCTAAGAATCTTCAACAAAAACTATTTCACCGCCAAGACGCCAAGACCGCCAAGAACAACGAAAGAAATGAAAGTTAAATATTCATAATTGTTCAGTCGAAAAAAGATCTCATGCAAAGACGCGAAGACGCTAAGGTGAACCAAGGATTCTGTTACTAGTTTGATCTTTATAAAAAAGAGTCTTTCTTGGTGCCCTTGGCAATCGACACTTCGGTTGCGGGCTGAAGTGTTTGGCGGTGAAAATGGGGGTTCTATTAGAGTCTTTGAGAATGCCATGGAAACCGTTGGTGCCTATCACCAGCGGAGTAAGAACTATTTTGAGCGTTCCGCCGCGTCGCTGGGTTATTTGGATTGGGCCAACCAGCCCGATCCCTTCCGGCGGTACGAGGGCGCGCCGCTGGTACGCCTGCCCCTGCCGGCCTTAGGCAATGAATTGCCTTTCTGGAAGCTTTATCCTCCCGGAGAGGTTGCCAGCGCCCCGCTGAACCTCGACAGCCTCTCCCTCTTTTTCCGATATGCCCTGTCCCTGACCGCCTGGAAGCAAATCCCGGAGGCCACCTGGGCCTTAAGGGCCAACCCTTCCAGCGGCAACCTGCATCCCACCGAAGGCTACGCGATCTTGCCCCCGGTGGAAGGGTTCAGCCCGGACGCGGGGGTTTACCACTATGCCCCCAAGGAACATGGCCTGGAACTTCGCAAACAAATCGAACCCTCGGTTTGGACGGACCGGATGTCCCGTTTCCCGCCCGGTTCGTTCCTGGTGGGTTTGTCTTCCATCTACTGGCGGGAAGCCTGGAAATACGGTGAAAGGGCCTTCCGCTATTGCCAACATGACGTGGGGCACGCGATCGGGAGCCTGCGGTTCTCGGCGGCGGCCTTGGGGTGGAAACTGACCCTGTTGGAGGCCGTGGACGACCGGGCCCAAGCCCTCGTTCTCGGCCTGGACCGGGAAGAGGATTTCGTTGGGGCGGAAAGGGAAAGCCCGGAACTTTTGGCCCTGGTGGCTCCGGTTGAAGTTTCATCCCATGCGTTGGCATTCACCCGGGACGCTTTGAAAGGTTTAACGGCCGGGCCCTGGAAGGGAAAAGCCAACAGCCTTAGTCCCATCCACGCGGCCGATTGGCCGGTCATTGATGAGGTGGCCCTGGCCACCCAAAGCGAGGGTAGGGCCTTGCGGGAAGAATTTTCGGACCTTCCCGGTGAGGGAGAGCTTTTTGTCCAGCCGGTGCGTACCGGAAACTTTTCGGCGGAAAAGGTGATCCTGGGGCGCCGTAGTGCCGTGGCCATGGATGGAAAGACCGGGATGACCCGGGATGTTTTTTACCGAATGATGGGGCGGGTCTACCCCAGCCGGGAAGGGTTGCCGCCTTGGGACGCTTTGCCTTGGCGCCCCCGTATTCACCTGGGTTTGTTCGTGCACCGGGTGGAAGGCCTCCAGCCCGGCCTTTACGCTCTGGCGCGGGACCGGGAAAAAACGAAACTTTTGAAAAAGGGTTTTCGGGCCGAGTTTCTTTGGAAGGTTCCGCCCCAGTGCCCGCCCGGGCTTTCGCTTTATTTACTCGATGAGGGGGACGCCAGGGGCCGGGCGGCGGGGCTTTCCTGCCGGCAGGCAATTGCCGGGGACGGGGCCTTCAGCCTGGGGATGATCGCCGAGTTCAAGGACAGCCTGGCGGCCTATGGGCCTTCCTTTTATCGGAACCTCTTTTGGGAAGCAGGGCTGATCGGCCAAGTGCTGTACCTGGAGGCGGAAGAGGCGGGAATGCGCGCGACGGGCATCGGCTGTTACTTCGACGACCCCATTCACGACCTGTTCGGGTTGATGAAGGGCGATTTCCAGAGCCTTTACCACTTCACGGTCGGCGGACCGGTGGAGGACAAGAGGCTGGCCACCCTGCCGGCCTATGGGTGATTTAAACAACGAATCTTTCACCGCCAAACACTTCGGCCCGCAACCGAAGTGTCGATGACCAAGGCACCAAGTGAGTCTAAGGAAATGTTTTGGATTTAGAACCGGCAAGAAAACTCAAAAGTAATAGAAATTTTCGTCAATAAGACACCAAGAACTTAGATAGACGGTTTTGTAAAAGGTATTAATCCAAATCGTATATTAGGTTTTCTTGGTGTGCCGCCCCTCATTTAAAAATGGGTCAAAGAGGGCGGTACTACCCCGCATGATTCGTAAACGAATCATGCCAGCGGGGTGTCTTGGAGTCTTGGTGGTAACAATCGCCTTTTTGTTAAAACCTGCCCCATGCGACGATGAGGCTCAAAACCAAAAAGACGAGGGCGGGAATCTTTTTCCCGAAGGCGTGCTTGTGCTGGGCGTGATGGCCCAAGGCCAGAACCATCACCAGGGCCAGGGCCGAAGCGGCCACCGGGGTGAGGATGGGCAAAACCCCTGTCGCCCAAGGCAGTACCATACCAACCGCCCCCGCCATCTCGCTTACGCCGATGAATTTAGTTAAACCTTCCGTTGGCGCGTCTTTACCCGCCTGGGCCTTGAATTTCGCGTAGTTGAAAACCTTCATGCTCCCGATCATCCCGAATCCCAAAGCCAATAAGACCTGAACGACCCACAAGGCGATGTTCATGACGGCCTCCTCTTAATTTAGTTTGCTTCGGTAAATTTCTATCCCCAAAGCATGTGAATAATCCCTCTCCCCTTGAGAGAGGGCAAGGGTGAGGGGTAATTTGTATTGTAAGAACCCCCTCATCCCGACCCTCTCCCTCGTAGGGGAGAAGGGGAAAGCACTATAACCAAGCTTTATCTTGAATGACTTAAGTCAAAGCCATGGTTCCTGTTGCTTTAGTTCAATTGAATTTAAGAACGCGGGTGGAAAAGGAACAGTAGAAACAAATGGGTTAGCTGGTTTCGTGAAGGTAACTGGAAGAAAAGCCTGGCTCAGTACGAGGCTTTATAGGGAAATAAAAGACCGATGAGCTTCAAACAAGATCCGAAAAAACTCAGACCTTGATGTCGATCTTTTTTCCGAGGTTGGCGTCCAGGGGGGCCGGTTCCTCAGTCATGTCCAAGAGCTTGGCAGTCTCTTTGGTGAAAGCGGCCAAGGGCTTAGCCGCTAGGGCCGAGGATTCCCCGGGAGTCAATTGGGGTGGAAGATGAGTGATTGATTCCATGTAATTTCTAACGGCAGGGAAGCCGAAAACTTGAGTTGTTGGTTGCTTTCATGAGGTGTTTGGACCAAAAACCCCTATTTCATTAGTAAATACCGAATATTTGGAAAGAAACTTGTTGAGGGGCGCGCAGAAAAGCGCCTTATCATCGCACCTGAGCATGGAATAATTAGGATTTAATCCCTATCTATGGTGAAATAGACATCCGCCGCTGGAGGGCGGTGATGAAAACGCGATTGTGAGTTGAACGAATCACCAGATAAGCAACATTCGGCAAGGCCTTTGGCCGGCCGACAGAATATAAAACAGAACATGGGAGATAGGGATGACTGAACCGTTGATTATTCAAGGGGGGATGGGCGCTGGGGTTTCCAATTGGATCTTAGCCCGCGCCGTTTCCCAAACAGGACAATTGGGCGTGGTATCGGGAACCGCTTTGGATTCCATCATGGCCCGCAGGCTTCAAGTGGGCGATTTGGACGGCGCCATGCGCCGGGCCTTGGCGGCTTTTCCGAACCAGGCGGCGGCGCAAAGGATTTTAGACCGCTATTACATCGCCGGGGGGAAGAAAGAGACGGAACCCTTCCGCCCCCTCCCTTCCTTCACGCCGAACACCTGCCGGGAACTGCTGGAACTGAACGTCGCGGCCAATTTCGCGGAAGTCTACCTGGCCAAGGAAGGCCACGCCGGCCGGGTGGGGATCAATTTCCTCGAGAAGATCCATCTGCCTTTGCTTTCCTGCCTCTACGGGGCCTTGTTGGCGGGTGTGGATTACGTACTGGTGGGCGCGGGTATCCCCCGGCATGTCCCGGCGCTCTTGGATGAGCTGTCGCAGCATAAACCGGTCTCCATGAAGATTTACGTGCATGGGGCCCAGGCCCAGGAAGACTGCCAGGTCACCTTTGAACCTAGGGACGTCCTGCCCGACCCGGGCCCGGCGCTGAAGCGCCCCCGGTTTTTGGCCATCATCGCCTCGGAAGTCTTGGCCCTCACGCTCGCGAAAAAATCCACTGGCAAGGTGGATGGCTTCGTGATCGAAGGACCAACCGCCGGGGGGCATAACGCCCCGCCCCGGGGGCCCCTGCAATTGACCGATTCGGGGGAACCGATTTACGGGGTGAAGGACGAGGTGGACCTGAAAAAGATCAAGGCCCTCGGGCTTCCTTTCTGGCTGGCGGGCTCCCAGGCGGACCCGGTGAAACTCAAAGAGGCCCTGGAGGCCGGCGCGGCGGGGCTGCAGGTCGGGTCGGTCTTCGCCTATTGCGAGGAGTCGGGCCTGGCCCAGTGGATCAAGAAAAACGTCATAGAGGGTTTGAGGGCGGGATGGGTCAAGGTCTTCACCGACCCCAAGGCTTCCCCCACGGGCTTTCCCTTTAAGGTCGTCAACCTGCCGGGAACCTATTCGGAAAAGGACGAGTACCTGGAACGGAAACGAGTCTGCGATTTGGGCTACCTGCGCAGCCTTTACCGCCGCAAGGACGGGAGCACCGGCGCCCGCTGCGCCAGCGAACCGGAAAAAACCTACCTGCAAAAAAACGGGGAGATGGCCGATACCTTGGATCGCAAATGCCTCTGCAACGGATTGATGGCCAATATCGGGCTGGGCCAGGTCCGCAAGGACGGGTCGGTGGAGAAGGCCCTGGTGACCTCGGGCGACGACGTGGGGAAGATCTTGAAATTCCTCCCCGAGGGCAAGGAATCCTACTCGGCCAAGGAAGTGGTGGAATTTCTCTTGGCGGCCCTACAGCCCCATCCCGAGAAATGGGCTTGGAGCCCGTTGACCTTGTTGGGCCTCGCGGAGCAAGCGATGATGGTCAACGCCGCACAGCCTTCCTAGTTTTCAAATGCGATTAGCGGATAGTTAATAAAAAGGCTTCTTCCATTTAGGAGGAAGCCTTTTTTTATTTAGAGTTTCTAACAAAACCTATTTCACCGCCAAGACGCCAAGGTCGCCAAGAACAACGAAGGGCAAGAAAGTCGAATAAACGTTTATATTCTTATTGGCTTTTTTTCTTTCTTGTGCCGATTCACAAAAAAACGTTAAGGAAATTGGTACTATACCGAATTCTTTAACAGGGTGCTGAAAAAGTATTTTTCAGCACCCTGTCGACAGCCATTGGATAGAACGAGCCACTAAAAATATGGTTTTTATGCTTTGTGGCTCGTTCGTAGATATGAAAAAGTCCGTTTCCCGGACTTTTTCAGCATCCTGTTAAACAATTTTATTGAATGTCGGCATGGCGAACTTAGCCATCGACACTTCGGTTGCGGGCCGAAGTGTTTGGCGGTAAAAATTGCTTATGCTTTTTATAGGTTCTTAAGCAGTTTCAGCATTTCTCTCATAAAAGCAGGTAAATCATCGGGTTTGCGGCTGGTAACCATCCGCCCATCCACAACCACTTCCTGGTCCACCCATTGGGCTCCCGCGTTGATCAAGTCGTCCTTCAGGGCGGGGGTGGAAGTGGTTTTCTTTCCCTTGACGATCCCCGCCGAAATCAAGATCCATGGTCCGTGGCAGATGGAGGCGATCACGCCCCCCTGTTGGTCGATATCGGCGGTGAGCTTTAAGACCTTGGGGTTGCGCCTTAACTTATCCGGCGCCCAGCCGCCCGGAGCCACTAGCCCGGCGTAATCCTTGGGTTTCGCCTTGGGGATTTCCAATGTGGAGACGATGGGATAGCCGTTTTTTCCAATGTACTTTGTGCCAGCCGGGTCTTCTCCGATCACATCCACCTGAAACCCCGCTTCCCGGAGACGGTAGTAGGGGTACATCACTTCCATATCCTCGAAATCCTTGCCGGCGAGAAGCGCGATCTTTTTCTTTTGGGTAGCCATGGAATTATCCTTTTGGGGCCTAAAAGCACCTTTCCGTTGACCCATATCAAAGCCAGAAAAGCGGGAAAAGACTACCCAGTGGGAAAGAAAATTCCCCTGACTTTTCCCATATAACACATGGGTTTTCTCGATTTTCAGGCATTAATTTTGGCACGTCCTTTGCGTTAGTAGGTAATGACCGAACGAGGACGCGGGACGATCCGGCGCCTGACCCGGTCAAAAAAAGGGGGAGAGATGAAAAAGATACAGAGCATCATTCGCTTAGGGGTACTGGTTCTGGGAACCATGACCCTATCCATGGCCCGGGCGGACCAACCGTCACCGGCCGAAAATTTAAGAGGGTTGCTGCCCTCGCAAGCCGTTATCCTTTCGCAGACCACCTACAACCTTCGGGGGAACGGCCAGGAAGACAACCTGGTTTATTACCGGGCGGGCAAGACCTATGGAATGGCGGTGATCAGCCCCGAGAAGAGAGTGGTTTTCCAATTTGAGCGCAACCATACGGATCATTTGTATTTCCAAGGGAAAGACAAACCGGGCATCGTTTCCCTGGACCCCGCCTCGGGCCGGCCTTTTATCGCCTTCAACAACTACTCGGATTCGATCCACTCCGAATACCACGCCTTCGAATGGACGGGGAGCAGTTTCCGCGAGGTGCCCCACCCGGAATGGGGGAACAACCCCCAAGTAACGTTGGTAGACGGTCAAAGCGTGGTCGTGACCGACAATTTCGCGGTGGGAACCCCGGATATCTACCAGTACCGCCAGGGTGAAATGGTCCAAGTGAACGCCGATTTCCCATTCTTCTATAACCCCTACGTGAAGGCTGCCTGGAAATCCCTGAACGACCCGGTCTTGGGGGCCTTAAAGGGCTCGATGGGGGTCCAAGTCCAGTTTCTGCCCGCTTTTCAATACGCGGGTAAGGCGGCTGAGGGGAAGAAATTTGCCGACAGGCTCCTGCAAGGGGCGCCTTCGGAACAGACCGCCCAAGTCTTGAGCTCCATCCACACCTATAAAGGGAATCTTTTAATGGTTATGGGACATGAGGAAGAGGGTTTTGCCGAGTACCACGCGGCGGATTCCTGCGATTCCACCGGCGCCGCGTCCAGGGACGCGGGCACCTTCCTGCGCGAGGCCGGTTATTTCGAAAGCAAGGGCGAGAGCC
This sequence comes from candidate division FCPU426 bacterium, assembly GCA_963849485.1. Lineage (GTDB taxonomy): Bacteria > Oederibacteriota > Muellerivitia > Muellerivitales > Muellerivitaceae > CAVTWJ01. The sequence goes on from CAWKIF010000001.1 coordinate 8,244, forward strand.
AAAGGGCGGCCCTGGCCTATGAGAACGTCCTGAGCCGGATGGGTTCGGTCAACAGGGCCCAGGTTCAACCCCTCCAAGTGAAGGTCGACAGCCTGCTGGGCAAGATCGAGGGCGGGAGCGTCCAGGCGAAGGCCGGGGACGCCGAGATCGACCTGGGGAAACCGATGACCGTATCGTCGGCACGCACCCTTGGAAGCCGTTAATTGTACCGGACGACCTCGCTTCGGATGGCTGGTGCAAGTCGAAGCGGCTGGTTTGGGGAGAGTCAAAAGAATAGGGAGTTTTAACATGATTTCGAACGAATGCCCGGACTATTTGGTGAAAAACATCCTTCGCTCCATCGAACTTTGCGCGGAACTGGTCGAGAAAAACCTCTTGAAATGGCAGGACGCCAAGCCGGAAGCCCCCGCCTTGGTTTATCTGTTCCAATCACTGCATGAACTGGAAGGGACGGCGGGTTTTGCAGGTGACGAGAATTTGGGCGGGGATATCGCGCCCGTCGAACAGATCCTCCGGGACTTGTTCAAGGGAATCCGAAATCTACAAAGGGAAGAGTTGGAGGCCTTGGAAAAACTGGCCGAAACCCTTCGGGATGAATTAAGGGAAATCGAGATTGAATTGAAAAAAAAAGAGGTTACCAGGCTAGCAGAAAAGGCCAAGATAAGGGCCCATAAGGGTTTCATTGTGTTCCTCGTCGACGACGATCTCGCCATACGGCATTTGGTGAGAAAGACCATGGAACGCGACCAACCTCAATGGAAACTGCTGGAAGCGTGTGACGGGCAGGACGCCATGGACCACCGGGAATGGCTGGAGGAAGCGGACGTCATCGTGACTGACTTGGAGATGCCCCGGATGGGCGGCCGGGAATTGATTGATCGGGTGTTCCGGGATTCCCAACTCAGCCAAAAATCAGTCATCATTTTTTCGGGCAGTTCCGAAGGCGGCCTCCGGGAACACTGGGGGAGAAACCATGCCCTGCAATACATGGATAAATCCTGCCACCCCAAGGATTTGGTGGAACGCGTCAAGGCTTTGGCGATGGCGAAGGGCGCGGTGTAAAAGCGGTCTTTTGACGGCGGTTTCTTTGCTTCCGGGGTGATTGAACAACCCCGGAGGAAATTTTAGAACGGGTTTTTTCTAAGGGCTGGTCTCCCCCCAGCCTTTTTTTGTGTCGATTACGATGACGTCCGCTTTTTAAGTGTACTGGTCAACTAATTAGGCCCTTTTTTAAAAAATTGCCCAATTTTTAGCACACGAGCAAAAATACATTCACTGACTCTTTCTATTTGAGCGTGAAAGGTTTTATGATTTTCTTACTCTTGCAAGAGAACCCCAATAACAATTTAACGAACGATGAACCATCGGTCTTCGAATTCGAACAAACCCTTTGAAATTGGGAAATGAACGAAAGGATGCCCGAGTCAAATTGTGTTCATAAGGTTTTAGGTTTAACAAAAGGGGAGAAGTCTATGAATGAACTGAACGGTTTCAGTTTGTTGTTCGCCGAAGACAATCCAGAAGTCAGGGCAATCTATAAGACCGCGTTCGAAAAGGAAGGCTACAAAGTTTTCACTTGCGATAACGCGGCCCAAATCCTCGCGGAACTGAAGGCGGAAAAGATCGACCTTCTTGTGACGGACCTGGAAATGCCGAAGGCCAATACCCTGGATATCTTTCCCATTTTGAAAAAGGAATTTCCCCGGCTTCCAGTCATGGTCGTGTCGGGCCACTACCATGACCTGCAGAAAGAATTCAAGGCAAAGGGGTTCAAGGTCTCGGCCTTTTTCAACAAACCCGTCAAAGTTTCCGAGGTAAAGGAAAAAATCACTGAAATCCTCGGGACTGTTCCTGTGAAGTAAAGTGGATTCCATGGATAACAACTTGACCCGTTGCACCATCCTCATCGCGGACGATGACGAGGACGACCGCTTCCTCATTAACAGAGCCATGAAGGAATGCGAAATGAGGAACCACCTTTATTTCCTGGGGGACGGACAGGAACTGGTGGATCATTTGGCGGGCTACCTTTCGGGCACCCACCCCGGAGCCAACCCGGTCCTGCCCTGCCTGATCCTGCTGGATTTGAACATGCCCCGCATGGACGGGCGCGAGGCCCTGAAGATCGTCAAGAACCATAACGTTTTGAAGCGAATACCCGTCGTGATCATGTCCAACTCCAAGAGCCCGGAGGACGTCGAATACAGTTACAAAGAGGGCGCGAATTCCTTTTTTACGAAACCCTTGGATTATGTGAACCTGGTCAGCCTCATGAGCCTGCTGAAAGCCTATTGGCTCAATAGCGCACGGCTGCCCGAGAACAATTAATGGAGTTTGAATAAAAGCTGGTGACGGCGACCCGGGCTTTCCGCCGTTCAAGAAAAGGATCCGGATGACATTCAACCGGAAGATATCAATCGTTATTATTTTTTTTCTCGTTTTCCTATTTTGTAACTTCATTGTCGCTTTCACTGAATTCCAAAAACTCACGAACAATAACCGCTGGGTTTTACATACCCAGCAGGTTTTGACCGCCACCAACCTATTGCGCAACCAATTAGCACTCCTGGACGGAACGGACCCTGCCAGCCCTGGCCCCGGGGGAAAAGTCGGGGTTTATACCGCGGCCAGCCAGGCGGCGGAGAAACTTCGTGAACTTACCCGCGACAATCCCGCCCAGCAAAAAAGGCTGGATGCGCTCACGCCTCTTTTGCCGCCCAGGCCGGAATGGGATTCTCCCCGGGGACGCGCCCAGGTCGGCGCCCCAAACCCGCCAACTCTTGGCTGAAATGAGGGCCGAGGAAAATCACCTCCAGGGTGAAAGAGTAGAGGAGACTTCGACCAGCATCCGCAAAACGGGACTGGCGTTTCTGCTGGAATTGGGCGTTTCCCTCCTTTCGGTTATTGTTACCCTTGCCTTTCTGGCCCAAAAGGGTCGAGCCGAAAAGGCCTTGAGGGAAATGGAAAAGATGGCCCGCCTCGGCGAGGCTCGGGCCATTGAAAACATCAAGGACTACGCCATCGTTCTTTTGGACCCGGTTGGAAAAATACTCACCTGGAACGCCGGCGCGGAAAAAATAAAGTGGTACTCGGCTTCCGAAATCATCGGCCAAAACTTTTCGGTTTTTTATCCTCCCGAGCTAAAGGCCAAGCGTCGTCAGGAGGAAATACTCAGCCAAGCCGCCGAACAAGGCCGATGGGAGGAGGAAGGGTGGCGGGTACGAAAAGACGGGTCCCGCTTTCTGGCCGACGTCGTTATCACTGCTTTGAAAAATGAACAGGGGAACTTGCGCGGTTTCATTAAGGTCACTCGGGATGTGACGGAGATCAAAAAAACCCAAAGGGAACTTGAGGAAAAAACGGAACTGTTGGATTCGGTTTTAAAGAACATCGGGGACGGGGTCATCGTGGCTGACGAAAAGGGCAAATTCGTCCTTTTTAACCCAACCGCCGAGAAAATCATCGGACTCGGGGCTGTGGACGGCCCGACCAGCCAATGGACGGAGAAATTCGGCGTTTTTCTGCCCGACGGAGTCACCCCCTTTCCGGAGGAGGACCTGCCCCTGGTTCAAGCTATCCGTGGCATTGAATCGCAAGAAGTGGAGCAATTCCTAAAGAATGCCAACCACCCGGAAGGGGTTTCCATCCACGTGACCGGCCGGCCTATGAGGGACGCGGAGGGCCGGATCCGGGGCGGGGTCGTGATCGTGCGGGACGTTACCGAACAGAAAAAAGCGGAAGCGGAAATCAAGCAAACCAACGATTTCCTGAACACGGTCCTGGAGAACATCCCCAACATGATTTTCGTGAAGGATGCCCGTGAACTAAGGTTCGTGAGATTCAACAAGGCGGGGGAGGAATTACTGGGCGTCCCCCAGAAGGAACTGGTGGGGAAGAACGATTACGATTTTTTCCCCCGGGAACAGGCAGATTTTTTCACCGGCAAGGACCGCGCTGTACTGGAAAAGGGAAGGCTAGTGGATATTCCCGAGGAGACGATTGAAACGAAGGCCCACGGCAAAAGGGTGCTTCATACCAAGAAAATCCCCATCCGGGGGAATGACGGAAAACCCCAATACCTTCTGGGCATTTCCGAGGACATCACCGAGCTTAAGCGCCAGGAGGATCTGAGGATTTATACCCGGGCGCTGGAGGCCAGCAATAAGGAAATGCAGGATTTCATCTTCGTGGTTTCCCACGATCTGCAGGAGCCCCTCCGAAAGATCCAATCCTTCGGCAATTTCCTGGAGGAGGAGGCGGGCCCCGCCTTGAGCGGGAACAGCCGGGACTATCTTACCCGCATGAAGGACGCGGGGCGTCGAATGAGCCTCTTGATCGAGGACCTGCTCCAGCTCACCCGGGTGACCACCCGTGCGAAACCCTTTGAGACGGTGGATCTTTCCCGCATCATCGGGGAAGTGGCCGCCGACCTGGAAATTCGGCTCCAGGAAACGGGTGGGAAGGTGGAGGCCCAGGGCCTGCCTGTTATCGAGGCCGACCCTTCCCAGATGCGCCAGCTTTTCCAAAACCTGATCGGGAACGCCCTGAAGTTCCGTAAAAAGGACCAGGCCCCCCTGATCGAGGTCACCGCCAAGACGGATGAAAAGAATAACCGCTGCCGCCTCTTCGTTAGGGACAACGGTATCGGGTTCGACCAGAAGTACTCCGACAAGATCTTCAACATCTTCCAGCGGCTTCACGGGGCCGAATATGAGGGGACGGGCATCGGCCTGGCCATTTGCCGCAAGGTGGTGGAGCGCCATCAAGGCTCCATCCGGGCCACTTCCCAACCGGGGGAGGGAACGGTGTTCGAGATCGAGCTTCCGGTGAGGCAGACGATGATGAAAGGGGAAAATGAATGAACGAGAAACGCCAGATCGCGCCCATCCTGATGGCGGAGGACGACCCGGACGACCGTCTCATCACTTCGAAAGCCCTGGAGCAAAACCGCGTGGCCAACCCACTGGTCACCGTGGAAGACGGGGAGGAACTGATGGATTACCTCCATCGCCGGGGAAAATACGCCCCCCCCGCCGAAGCGGCCTTGCCCTGCTTCATCCTGCTGGACCTGAACATGCCCCGCATGGACGGGCGGGAGGCGTTGAAACTCATCAAGTCCGACGACGCCTTCAAGTCCATCCCCCTCGTGATCCTGACCACCTCCAAGGCGGAGGAGGACATCCTGCGGGGCTACAACCTGGGAGCCAATTCCTATATCACCAAACCGGTGACCTTTGAGGGGCTGGTGACCGTGGTCCGGTCGCTCAAGAACTACTGGCTTGAAATCGTCGAACTGCCTTGATGCGTAAAAAAGGAGGCGATCAATGATCCTAGCCCTGCCTAGCGCGCCGATCCTGATGGCCGAGGACGACCAGGACGACCGTTTCCTCACGAAGAAGGCGATCGAAAGAAACAAGATTTCCAACCCCTTCGTTACGGTCGCGGATGGGGGGGAACTGATCGATTATCTTTACCGCCGCGGGAAATACTCGGAACTGGATATGGATCCCTTCCCTTGTTTTATCCTCCTGGACCTGAAAATGCCCCGTCTCGACGGCCGGGAGGCCCTGCGGATCATCAAAAAGGATGAAAAATTAAAGCGGATCCCGGTCGTCATCATGAGCGGGACGAAAAGCCCGGAGGATATTCACGCCTGTTACGACGAGGGGGCCAATTCCTACATCGTCAAGCCTTCCTCATACGAGGGACTGGTCCAGACGGTCGAGACACTGAAAAAATATTGGCTGGAAATCGTGGAGTTGCCTTCCGGAAGGGATTTCACCGGCCATGGCTGAGGAAGCGATCAAAATCCTCGTCGTCGAGGACAACCCCGAGGATTTCCTCATCCTCAAGACCCTTTTGGGGAAAGCGGGGGCGAACCATTACGAGCTGGAACAGACCCGTTCACTGTCACTGGGCCTGAAGAAGCTTTCCCTGCAAAACCATGACGCTTACCTGGTGGATTACCGCCTGGGCCCAGACTCAGGGTTCGATTTTCTTAAAAAAGCCATGGCGATGGAGGACCCTCCCCCCGTGATCCTCCTCACCGGCCAGGGGGACCCGGAGGTGGACCAGGAGGCCCTGCGCCTGGGAGCCGCCGATTACCTGGCCAAGCGGGAATTGAACCCCGAACTTTTGGACCGGTCGATCCGATACGCCCTGGCCCAAAGGGAGACCCGCTCCCAACTGCGCCAAAGAACCGCCCTTCTGGGTTCCATCTTGGAAAATATGGGAGAGGGCGTCGTGATGGCTGACGCGAAAGGAAACCTGATCTTCGCCAACCCGGCGGGGGAGAGGCTTCTGGGCCTGAACGGGGATTCCCACGGAGCGGATTGGATGAAGGCGGTCGGTTTTTTCCACATCGACGGGGCTACTCCCCTCCCTCCGGAGGAAACACCCTTGGGACGGGCCCTCCAAGGCGAAACGGTCGATAACATGGAATTGGTGGTCTCCAACGGAAGGACGGGAGGGAACGTTTTATTAAGCGTTTCGGCCCGGTCCCTGGGGGAGGGCCCGGATGGAAAGGCGGGCGGGGGCGTGATGGTCTTCCGGGACATCACGGCCTTGAAAAGCGCCGAGGAAAAGATACTTCACCATACCCTTTACCACTCCCTGACCCGCCTGCCCAACCGTACGCTTTTTTTGGAACGCCTGGGACAGGCCTTGAAGCGTCAGCAGAGGGACTCCCGGGATTTCGTCGCGGTCCTCTACCTGCATATCGACGGGGTCCGGAAGATCAACCAAACCCTCGGCCTGGAGGCGGAGGAATCGGTCCTTCGGGAAGCGGCCCGGAGGCTCGAGCTGATCCTGGCCCGTGT
>CAWKIF010000002.1:0-31963 GCA_963849485.1 candidate division FCPU426 bacterium
CCTCTGCCAGGGGGAAATCGGCGCCATGGCCTATGCCACGGGCGGGAACACTTATTTCGGAAAGACGGCCAAACTGGTGGAGGAAGCCCATACCGTCAGTCATTTTCAAAAAGCCGTCTTGAAGATCGGAAATTACCTGATCATCCTCGCGGTGGCCCTGGTGGCGGTGATCATCACCGTCGCGATTTTCCGGGGAGACCCGATCCTCACCACCCTCCAGTTCGCCCTGGTGCTGACGGTGGCCGCCATTCCAGTGGCGATGCCGACGGTCTTGTCGGTGACAATGGCGGTGGGAGCGCGGCTTCTCGCGAAAAAACAAGCGATCGTCAGCAAATTGGTGGCCATCGAGGAATTGGCGGGCGTGGACGTGCTTTGCGCGGACAAGACCGGCACCCTAACCCAGAACAAGTTGACCCTGGGCGATCCCTTCAGCCTGGACAAGGTTACCCCGGAGCAGGTGATTCTCAACGCCGCGTTGGCCTCGCGGGCGGAAAATAACGACACCATTGACCTGGCCGTGCTGGGGGGCCTGAAGGACCAAGCGGTCCTAAAGGAATATCAGGTGGTTCATTTCACGCCCTTTGATGCCGTGCATAAGCGCACCGAGGCCACGGTCAAGGGTAAGGATGGAAATGAATTTAAGGTCACCAAGGGCGCGCCTCAGGTTCTATTGGCCTTGTCGGCCAATGCGGAGAAGGAGAAGCCCGCCGTCGAAAAGGCGGTGAATGAATTCGCGGCCCGGGGCTTCCGTTCCTTGGGCGTGGCCCGCTCCGAGGGGGGCGGCCCTTGGCAACTCCTGGGCGTCCTGCCCTTGTTCGACCCTCCCCGGGAAGACGCCAAGGACACCATCGCGACCGCACTGAAGATGGGAGTGAAGGTCAAGATGGTCACGGGGGACGCCCTGGCCATCGCCAAGGAAACCGCCAAAAATATGGACATGGGTACGAATATCCTGGATGCCGCCAGCCTGGGGGACTCCAAAAAGGAAGAGTCATCGGAGACGTCCGAATCCATCGAAAAAGCCGATGGGTTCGCCCAAGTGTTCCCCGAGCACAAGTTCCACATCGTGGATGTCCTGCAAAAACGCGGGCACCTGGTCGGCATGACGGGCGACGGGGTGAACGACGCCCCCGCCCTGAAGAAGGCCGACTGCGGCATCGCCGTTTCCGGCGCCACGGACGCGGCGCGGGCGGCGGCTTCCATCGTATTAATGACGCCCGGGTTGTCGGTAATCATCGACGCGGTCAAGGAAAGCCGGAAAATTTTCCAGCGGATGAACAGTTACGCCATCTATCGCATCGCCGAGACCCTGCGCGTACTCTTGTTCATGACGGCGTCGATCCTGGTGTTCAACTTTTACCCGGTGACGGCCGTGATGATCGTGATGCTGGCCTTGCTCAATGACGGAGCCATCCTGTCCATCGCCTACGACAACGTGAAATACAAGGATCAGCCCGAGTCGTGGAACATGCGGATGGTGCTGGGGATCTCATCGGTCCTGGGTGTCATCGGGGTTATATCCGCTTTCGGCTTGTTTTATCTCGGGGAGCGTGTCTTTCATCTCGACCGCCTCCATATCCAAACCCTGATGTATTTGAAGCTGTCCGTGGCGGGGCACTTGACCATTTTCCTCACGCGCACTCGCGGCCCTTTCTGGACCCTACGTCCCGCGAGAATATTATGGGTAGCCGTTCTCGGCACCCAGATGATCGCGACCTTGATAGCGGTTTATGGGTTTTTGATGGCGCCCCTCGGTTGGGGCTGGGCTGGCTTTGTCTGGGGGTACGCGCTGGTGTGGTTCCTGATCAATGACCGCCTGAAACTGCTCGCCTACCGGATTTTTGATCCGCCCCAAAAAGGCGACGCCCAACCTGAAGTCAATGCCGAGTTTAAACCGGAGCCTCATCCCGAAGTCAAAGCTGAAGCCAAAGCTGGAGATAAACCCGATGCCAAAGGGGAACCAAAGCTTGTAACTAAAGAGGAAGTTAAACCCGAATCTCAACCAGAACCCAAGCCTGAAGCTCAGGCCGGGTCTAAGCCTGAAACGAATGCGGAGGCCAAGCCCGAAGACAAGGCTGAGCCGAAGCGGGAGGGCAATGGCGGGACCCCTCCAGACGCGAAACCCAAGACACCGTCCGATTTGACGCCTGAGATGGTCAAGCGGGTCCATGAACTTTACGAGAAACTGGGAAGCGAGGATGTCCGGGCGGTTCAGGAATGGGAACAGGAGAACCGGAAAGAGGCGATCCCCGTCAAAGCGGACTCAATCAAGGAAAAACCATGAAAATCAATCCCGGGGATTATCAAGTGAAAGAGGGGAAAAACGTCGAGCTTAAAGAATGGCCCGCGAGGATAAAGCCCCTTTATAGCTCGAAGGAAGATTATGAGAAAGTACTGGCGGAACACGTGGATGAATTGAGCGCCATCCAAAGCCTTCTTTACGCCGACGACCGTTACTCCGTTCTGTTGATCTTCCAGGCCATGGACGCCGCCGGAAAGGACGGGGCCATCAAGCATGTCATGTCGGGCGTCAACCCGCAGGGCTGCCAGGTTTTCAGCTTCAAGCATCCCAGCGCCCTGGAGCTTCAGCATGATTTCCTGTGGCGTACCACCCGAGACCTGCCCGAAAGGGGCAAGATCGGCATCTTCAACCGTTCCTATTACGAGGAAGTGTTGATCGCAAAAGTTCACCCGGAAATCCTAGAATCGGAACAAATACCGGAGGACCTGCTCGATAAAAAGGATCTGTGGGAAGGGCGATACCACTCGATTAGGGAATTGGAAAAGCATCTTCACCGCAACGGCACCCGCATCATCAAGTTTTTCCTCCACCTTTCCAAGGAAGAACAAAGGCAAAGGTTCCTGAACCGCCTGGAAAAACCCGATAAATACTGGAAATTCACCCTGAGCGACATCCAGGAACGGGCCTATTGGAAGGATTACCGCAAAGCCTATGAGGACTGTCTGGGCGCCACCAGCCTTGAAATCGCGCCCTGGTATGTGGTCCCCGCGGACGACAAGAAGGATGCCCGGCTGATTATTTCCAGGATCATTCTAGAGAGCCTCAAAGATATGAAGATGAGCTATCCCCAACCGGGTAAGGAACGGTTAAAGGAAATCGGGGCCGCCCGGAAAAAGCTGAAGGAACAGGGAAAGAAGAATGAAGATGAGGCGGATTGAGACAACTCGGGGTAGATCACGTTGACAAGGTCATCGGCGGGGACCTGGGGCTGACGGTGGAATCTGATCGGCCTTAAAACCCAGTATGCCGATCTTCTCGACAGAACGAGGTCGTGGGGCCTTTAACCGGCATCCAGCCCTTTCCCTCTGCCCTTGAACGGAATAAAAGGAAGGGCGGGAGACCGTAAAAAACCGGTTTCAACAGGGCAAGATCAGCGGCTGACCTTATTCGCCGGGGGGCACTCGGCGTCCTCCGCTTCGGCGTAACGGTTCTCGTTCTTTTTCCCCACGGGAGGAGCTGGGTCGGGTTTTCCCGAAGGCCGGTCAAAAGATTTTGGGGTTGGTTCATGGGATTGGTACATGACCTCGCCGAGTTTCATGGTCTCTTCGTTCAAGGCCTGGACGCCTTTTTGACCGCCACAGGGTCCTCGCCGGATTGGACCTTCCTCAAGGCTTCCAGTTTCTCTTCGATCTTGGCCTTCGTTTCAGGAGCCACCTGGTCCCCGTATTCCTTCAAAACCCGCTCGTTGGTAATGGCCTTGTTCTTGGCGATCCGGCCGACCAGCCTCTCAACGGCCTTGGAAAATCCCACGACGAAAAGAGGAGTACGGGCCCCGTCGGCATTGTCGATCACTTTCGGTTCGCCGCCTTCCTTGACCGCCATGCAGGAATTGGTCGTTCCCAAGTCGATACCTATTACTTGAAACGTTGCCATGATCCGCTCCCCATTGAATGTTTGTGAGTTGTTTCTGGTCAAGTCCGTCTCTAAACTTCCGGTCATTTTTATGGATAGTTTTCGTAGACCCCGTCCGTGATGGAGGCGACCACGAGTTTGTTGACCAGTTCACGAACCCCGCCGATCCCCCGGACCAATACATCGATTTCCCGTTTGGTCTTGTAATCATCGGCGCTGCCCGACAGGGTGACGCACCCGTCCTTGACGTGCACGTGAATATCCGTGCCCATTTGACGGATCCGGCTGTGGATCAGGGCTTCCAGTTGAACTTCTTGCGGGTCGGAGGAGGATTCGGCGATCATTTGTTACCTCTTGGTAAAACGTTGATGACGAGCCATTGAATAAAGCAAGAAGCAAGCCATGAGTTGGGGTTGAAAAAACTGGGCCTGGAAGAGTTTTGGCAAGAAATGGGATCAAATTGAGAGCCGGAATATCCGTTCTGATCGTGGGCTGATTCGTGAAAATGCGAGAGAGCCGTTAGGCCGAGCCTTTGGAAAGAGGTTGGGGTTCGCCTTTTCTATTTACCGTCGATCACCAATAGGGGAAGTGTGCCGTGGCGGGGCCGCCAGGATAAATCGAGAGTCAGGACGTAAGTCGTGATGGCCGCCAGCATCAACAATACCACGGCGATAAATCGCCAGTCGCGGTGCGCCCGCCGCCAATAGGGGGCCCGGACATCGCTGATTTCCGAATCGGGCATGCGTGGATGAGTTTCATGTTTGTGTTTTGGCATCGCTGATCCTCTTTCTTGATGACATCCGTTCGGTATTGGGTTTAAAAGAAAAGAGGACGGGGTAAAATCAAACCGCCCTCCATTCAATAACTTTTAAAAGCTCAACCAGCCTCCGGCAAAAGAGGATGTTTTCTAGTTCTCGTCGTGCCAGGGATGATCATGGCGCCATTGGTCGTCATGGTTCGTATCGTAATCCCACCTGGCATAGGGATGGCTTTGGCGATAGTTATCGTCATAGTCATGGTCGTAATGCCATCTCGAGTCATGAATACTCATGCTCAACCCCGATCCATTGACATGCGCGTAACAGCCGGCGTTGAAGACCGCCGATGCGGCTAAAATCAAGGCGAAAACACCTAAAGTAAGAAACCTCATCGAATACCTCCTTGAAATTTCAGGCTGGCGTAAAAAACCGCCCTCCCTTTTCATCTATCCGCGTCCATCCGCTTTTGGCCCTGCCGCGAACCAAATCCAAAGCCCCAAAACCGGCAGAGTGACGACCAGCAGACACCACAAAAATTTCGCTATGGGAGCCGCTCTGCTTTTGAGAATCGCAAGGACGACCAAGAGGTCCAACATGAAGATGATCAGCCCGAAAGCTCCGGGCATCATTCCGAGGCCGCCTTTCGATCTTGTTGCGTCACCAGGGAATGAAAGCAAGAACCAAGCCGTGTTTGGGCAGGGGTTTGCCCCAGGGAAAGGGCCATTGGGGAGGGGAGGCCGCTTGTTGGAAATCAAAACAAGAATGGGGAAGATCATTTTGATTGGGCGGACCGTCGGCCGAAGCCGTTTGGGACGATCCGAACCGACTTCCTTGGCGGTTCATCGGCATTTGCGGGCATTCCGTAAAAGGGAAGACCTGAATATTGGGGCACGTTCCTTGCTCTAACATCCATCCTGGATTTGGCCGGTGGATCAGAAATCCAAATTTAAGCACAGGTAAGGGAAAAGAAATGAATAAGACTGGAAAAGGTTGGTCGCTCCTCACTTTTGGGGCCGCGATTTTATTGGCGGGGGGATGTGCCGGGCCAAAGATAGAAAAAACGGCGGTCAATAACGGGCCGGAGGATACCCAGGTCGTTCAGGCGGTAGCTACACCCCAGCCGACACCCGTGTCGCAGAAGTACACGGTTAAAGAAGGCGATACCTTGTGGGCGATTTCCAACCAAACAGGCGTTTATTCCGACTCTTTCCTGTGGCCGGAAATTTTCAAGACGGACCGGGATCAAATCCTGGACCCGGACATGATCACCCCCGGACAGGTTCTGACCATCACCCAGGGTCTGTCGGAAGGTCAAGTGACGGAAGAACGGAAGCTGGCCAGCGAAACGCCGGCCTTCGTATCGCATGAGGAACCCCGCTCGCCCCTCCCGATCGATTACTTTTGAGCCATCCCGCGCGGGAACTGGGGTGGGTGGGGAAAATCAGGCTGAAACTCAACGAATGGTTCGTTGAGCCATTGGGTTCCCCGCCGGTCCCGGACAATACCTGGACCGAGCTAAAGAAACCGCCTGAGACATTTGAGACTTCCAAGTCTCAGCCCGACCCGAGGGGCCGGGGTCGGGGGGGGATCGCGGAAAATTCCCCACCAGGTCGAAGAGTTTTACGCGCGGGGCTCTTCCGGGCGGCATGAAGGCCATGGGCCGGGCGGCCCGAAAAAAGCGGCCCTGTCCCACAAGGGAAGCTGGCAAAAATTTCCGAAATGAAGGGGCTCACCTCATGGATGACCAAAGGGACGCTGGTCCTAATCCCAATGTAAAGCACAGGGATCGGCCGTGATTCCTACCCCCAACCCGGATCCGGAAAATCCCCAGCGGGTCGTCCGTTTTGAACTGGCCCCTGTGACGATGATCACCCTCGTGGGGATCATCGCTGGCCTCTGGCTGGTCTTTAAGCTCCTGCCGGTCATATTGGTGCTGGTCGCGGCTTTTTTCGTGGTGGGCACCCTGAACCCGGTGGTCCACTGGCTGGAAAACAAGAAGATCGGACGCAACCTCGCGATCGGCATGGTTTTCGGTTCGTTAGTGATCGTCAGTCTGGCCGTCGGCATCCTGACGGTTCCGGCCCTCCTGGCGCAGGCTTCCTCCATTTTGGAACAGGAACCGGTTTTGCGGGCCCAATTGGCGGACCGGCTCTCGGGCTTCCCCTTCAGCGAGGCCCTGGCGAAATGGCTGCGTAATTTCAAGTACGCCGGGCAGGTCACCACGGCCGGCGCCTCGGCCTTCGCCTATTCCATGGAGGCCCTGAGTTTCGTCACCTACAGCCTCAGCTCGATCTTCCTGGGCCTTTACATCATGTTGGACCGAGACCGGCTCCGGGGCGGCCTTTTCGCGGTGGTCCCGCGCTCCCATCACATCCGGCTTTCCAGGGTCTTGATGAACCTGGAAACCATCGTGGGCGCCTATATCCGGGGGCAGGTGATTACGAGCGGGGTCCTCGGCCTGTTTATCCTGGTCCTCTTGGCTTCCTGCGGCGTTGAAAACGCCATGGCGCTGGCGGTTTTCGGCTCCATCGCCGATATCCTTCCTTATATAGGCATCCTTCTGCCTATCGGCGCGGCGGTGCTTTCGGCCGCTCCCCACGGGGCCCTCGTCACGGTGATCGTCCTTGTTTTGATGCTGATTTATATGGAATTCGAGAGCCGGGTTCTGGTTCCCCGGGTCTACGGCAAGGCCCTGCGCCTTCCCTCGACGGTGGTCCTTTTTTCGCTTTTGGTCGGGGGGACCCTGATGGGGATACCCGGCGCCTTGCTAGCGCTGCCTTTCTCGGCGGCGGTCATGATGCTCATCGAGGAGTTGAGGGTCCAATTGCCCGGGGAACAGACGCAAGTGGCGGATGGGGTGATCCGGGAAAAGGATGACCGGGGCGAGGAGGAATACGAGCGCCGGACGGAGGGACAGTCGGCGGAACAATCCGCCGCCGTCGCGGTCGAGATTTCAGGGGACCGGGCGAAGGAAGAAAACGCGTCCTTGAAAAACTCGGGAACATGAAAATATTGAACCCGGAGGGCCCTGTGGCACATCACCGGATTGCCGCCACGGTGATGTTAACTTTACTTATTATCTTCCTGGGGGGGGGCTGCGGCACCCTGCCCAAGCGGTTGGAACCCGCCCTGCCGCAAGTCACGGGCTTTCCGCCGGTAGCGCCCAGCCTGGTGCGCCTGCCGGTGGAGGTTGTCTTTCCCAGCGGCGGGGACCTCCTCCATCATCTTTCCAACCTGATCAAGGGAGGGTTTAAGCAGTTGATGCCGGACCTGCGCGGGCTGCCAGGGCTTTACATGGATTCCCATATTTCGGACTTTTGGAAGCAGATGCAGGAACCCATCTTCCTGGACAAGGACACCTGGCTCCTCATCCGGCCCCGGACCCTGGGCATCGGGATGGTGCGCACCGACTTGAAAAGGCCCTCCACGGTCCATACGGTTTTGGAAATGACCGCCGGGCCGGAGATCGTCTTCGGGCCCGAACCCCGGGTAACACCGGGGAAAATGCCCCCGCTTCAACCCTTTGAGCCGGGGCCGGGGATCTTCCAGGCGATGAGCAATACCCGGATCAGTTACGAGGAAGCCAACCAGTATTTCAAGGACCCCCGGATGAAATTGATCGGCGTGGTTTTCCCGGGTTCGGGGGACCGGAGGATCACACTTGAGAGTTTCCGGTTTTCCGGGGCGGGCGGGCAGGTCCGAATCGAGGTCAAACTGCACTACAACCCGATCCTCATCAATTTAGGGGGCAAGCCGGCCGACCTGACCCTCTACCTGCGCGGCACCCCCCGTTACCAGCCAAAAGAAAGGGTGTTCGACTTCCCCGATTTGGATTACGAAATCCAATCCTCCGACCTGGTGGTGGAAATCGCCGATTGGCTCAACAAATCGGGTTTTACGGCCCAACTACGCCGGTCCGTCAAACTTCCCATGGGACCGAAAATGGACGCTTTTAAGGACCGGATGAATGTCGTTTTAAACCGCCCCTTAAGCGCATTTACGAGGCTTCGCACGAAGGTGAATTCATTCAAGGTTATGGGGGGATTCGCGGACGATCAAGGGATTGAGGTCAGGCTTTCCGTGGAGGGGGCCGCTGTCCTGGAAGTGACCTGGAATTAAGGGACGGGATGGCTTCCGCGGAGACGATGGGGTTTGGCGCGGCTGGGACAAAAGCCGGTCCGGGGTCAAAGGTGCGATAGGCCTACGGTGTTCAGAAGATGCCTGAAATGGACCGAAATCGCGATTTTTTGTTCCAGTGACAACATCGAGTTTTTATGGGCGATAAGGCTTCGGAAAATCGCGCTTTTCGGCTTTTTTCCGGTCTTGACCAGCGAAACCCACTTTTTATAGGAAACCCCGCTATGCGTCGTTGAGTGACTGATCATCTTATTCTCCTTATTGATTCCCGGTTTGGGACCGTCAACCTCAAAACCAAAAAACCTAAAAGTCCTCCGCAGACAAAAACGATTCCGCGGGGTACATGGCCGTAATCGATGGCGATAAAAATTAACCCGAGGACCAGGAACACCAGGCTCATGAAAAGCGAAAGCACTCGGAGCGCCGTTCGGCCCAGCCAACGTTGAAATTCCACCTTGTATTTTTCCAGTTTTTGCTCCGCTTGTTCCTCAAGGACAGCGAGGTTCTTGAGGGCGTGGAAGCCGGTTTGCCATAACCGGTTGAAGAGGGAACCTTCTTCCTTTTTCCCGGGTACCGCCTTGGCTTTCTTTCGGTGAGGGGTCATCTCTGAGTTTGGAATATCCGGCTCCTTTTCAAGGACATACGACTGGATTTCAATTTCCATCCCTTTTATGTCGACTGATCCTTAAGAGAGCAAGAAGCAAGCCATGGGGGGAGGCTCTTTCGCGGGCGGGGTGCGCCCGCTTTTTTCCGTTCCGGGGAATTCGGCATCAAAACGGGAACCGAACGATCGTTTTGATCTTCTTTCTTCGGGCAATGAAAGGGAGGGCGAAAACGACGGCGCATAACATGGGAATCGCAGGTCTATGAATCACCCAAACTTGAAAGTGGACGGCACGCTCCTTGCTTTAATGTTGTTCAACTCTGTTGGTGTTGGGCTGGTTTTTTGGCGATGCGGGATCGGGCCGTTAAATTTATTCAGGAGAACAATAAATGAATGATTGGATCGGGTTTCACAGCTTGGTTTGGTTTTTGTTGGTGGGCGGTTTAGCCGGTTGGCTGGCCAGCGTTTTGGTCACGGGTGGAGGCATGGGGATCTTCGCAGATATCGCCGTGGGTGTGGCCGGGGCGGTGGTAGGCGGGTTCTTGGCCAATTCACTTAACTGGTACGTTTATGGGTTTTGGGGGGTCTTGGGCGTTTCCCTTTTGGGTTCCGTCATTTTGCTCGTCCTTTTCCGGGGCTTTTCCGGCAGGCGAAGGCAAAGGGCATAGGCGGAATATCCACCGCCATTCATGTCAAAACTAGGTTGGTCAAGCCGCTCCGGGTCCCGGGGCGGTTTTTCGTTTTAATAAGGAGGCCGTCGTGAAATGGAAATACCTGATTTTGGCGTCGGTGTTTTGCGCCGGCGGTTGGCTCTGGGCGTCCTCTGCGTCCGAGAGGCACACTCCAACCGGCCCGGAGAAGGCTCCCCGGGATTTTATGGCCGGAAGCCAGGTCTGGATCGAGGGGAATTCATCACTGCACCGTTATTATTTCACCGTTGAGAATATCTCGGCCAAAAGCGATTTGACCCCCTCGGACCTCAAACTGGAAAACTTGCTGGCGTTTATCCTCCGACGAAAGGGCTGCCAACTGACGGTGACGGTGCCCGTGAAAAACATGAAATCCGGAAATTCGGAATTGGACCGCAACGCCTATGAGAAGCTGGAAGCCGGGAAATATCCCAACATCTTATTCAGGATGGAAAATTACGTCGTGAAGGCCTTTCCCGGAAGCCTCACGACCTACGCGCTCCTGGTCTCGGGCAAGCTGGCCATCGCGGGGGTTGAACGGGAAGTGGTCTTGGAGCCGACCCTGGTCGTGGGGAAGGACGGCGTCAAAATTTACGGCAGCCAGGACATCTACCAGAAAGATTACGGTATTTCGCCCTATAGCGTGGCGGTGGTCATGACCACGGACAACAAGGTCGTGGTTCATTACATGATCGCGTTGGGGCTAAAAATAAAATCGTGACGAATACCGCTCGAAAATCCGTTTCCCGCCGGGACGGCCGGCCCTGGGCCGGGGAGAAGCTTTATTTTAAGGGTGATGATTATTTTAGGGATGTCCTCAGCGCCATCCGCCGGGCCAAGCGCCGGGTGGATTTCGAGGTTTATATTTTTGAAAAGGGCATCCTGGCGGAGCGGGTCGTTTCCGCCCTGGTCCAGGCCGCCCGGCGGGGAGTCCGGGTCCGATTGCTGGTGGATGGGATCGGATCGCCTCATTGCGCCGCCGACTATGGCCCTCCGCTAGCCCGTGGCGGGGTGCGGTTCGGGTTTACCGCGCCCCTCCCCCTATTTTCGCCTTGATTCCCCGTCTTTTCGGCTCCCTGGTCAGTGGTAAGGCCGCCCGCTCCTTGAGGGGTTTGGGGTCGCGCATGAACCGGCGGGACCACCGGAAGCTGGTCCTGGTGGATGGGAACCGGGTATGGCTGGGAGGTTTCAATGTATCGGACCAGCACTTGGAGTCGGTCTCGGGCCCAAAGGCCTGGAGGGACACGGGGCTCGGCCTTTCGGGGGTAAAAGACAAGGCGTTCCGTTTGGCCTTCGAAACCGCTTGGAATGACCGGGTCCACAGGGGCCGATGGAAGGCTTTCCGGGGGGAAATGATCGCCTGGCTGTCCAGGGAGAACAGCCCGGACGCCGTCCAGATCAACGCCACCCGAAGGCTCCGGAGCCGATTTCATAAGGAACTCCTCCGGCGTTTGGAGTCGGTCCGCAGCCGCCTATGGGTGACCACCCCCTATTTTGTGCCTACACTTCCCGTTTTGCGGTCCCTGCTCCACGCGTCGCTCCAAGGCCGGGATGTTCGGCTGGTCCTGCCCGAAAAGTCGGACGTCCCCTTCGTCCGTCTGGCATCCATGGCCTTTTTCCTGGCTCTCTTGAAGGCGGGGTGCCGGATTTTCGAGTACCACCGGAGCATCTTGCACGCGAAAAGCCTGCTGATGGACGACTGCGCGCGGGTGGGTTCGAGCAACTTCAACCACCGCAGTTTTTTATTCGACCTGGAGGTGGATGTGTCGCTCCAACGGCCCGCTTCCTTGAAAAACCTGGAGCGTCAGTACATTTTCGATTTCCGCCGGAGCCGGGAGATCCGGATTTCAGATTTCAAGCTTCGCCCCCTGTGGGACCGCTTTTTAACCTGGCTTTTTTTCCGCTTGAAGCACTGGATCTAAAAAAGGGATGTCCCCGGGAAAAGGCGGCGAAAAGGATGATCAAAATGATCGGAAGAAATAAATTTCGAATCACATTGATAGATGAAAACCCCCTCGGGAAAAATTCAGTGTTAATCCTTTCCGCGTCGCTTGTTTATTCCTGGTTTAATTCCGATAGTTACGCAGGGATGGGGTTTTTATAAGACTGGAATTTAAAAATCCGACGGCCGAAGGGCCGATCAATTTTAAAAAGGAAAAAACATGAGGAAGTTATGGGCGGTGGGAATAGGGCTAGTGTTTTTATGGGCGGCCGGATTATCAAAGGCGGATGACGCGGCCCTTCAGACCGACAAGGACAAGCAGCAGCATCAAGTCGACGTGGACCAGCATAAGCTGAACGCTTCCAACGAAAAGTTGGACGCGGACCAGTCGGCCATCAAGGGTCACAACGAGGATATCAGCAGCGAGAAAAAAGAGATCAATAAGGACGCCAAGTCCCTGAAAAAACACCGCGCCAAGAGGGCCAAGAAAATAGCGGCCTTGAAGGATGAGCGCAAGGAAAACAAGGAAATGACCCAGCACCTGGACCATAGCAAGCAGGACCTGAAAAAGACGGACGAGAAGATCGAGGACAAGAAGCAGGACGCGGCCGCCAAGTAAGAAAAATCTCCTTATTTTGTCATTTGGGGGCGGGTGGGCCAAGAACACCCGCCCTATTTTTTTTGCGCCAAGGGACCCGGCCGGGAAGGGGGACGCGGATGATCGAAAACCTATCGTTACGCGCGGCCCTTTGCGGGGCCTGGTGGCTGGGCGCGGCGGGGCTTTGTTCTGCGGAAAACGGCAATACCATTGTTTTGGATTGCACCAATTCCTGCGTCGCCTCGGATTTAACCGGCAAGCTTCCGACGGTCTACCAGGGAGGGGCGAATTTTGACGCCGCCGCCTTTTCCGGCAACGGAGAGATCCCCCGGAAAGATTTTGAAACCCTCGCCCGGACCGGGCTTAAAAAACCCAAAGGAGTTGTCCGGTTCAAAATCACGAAGGGCGACATCGTGGATATCTACGTCGTCACCTCGATCCGGATGGACACCTCCAACCAGGCCGTGGCCCTGCCGGACGCCCCCCTCCAATGGGTGTCCGATCCCATGACTTGGGTGTCTTCCCGCCCTTCCCGCTCCTCGGGCCCCGCCACGACGGTCAGCCAGCCCATCACCCTTTCCATTTTGAGGACCGCCCGGTTCCTGCTCAAGGAACAGCAAAGGCCCACCGCGCTGGAATCGGGGGGGATCGCGAAGGCTTCCTCCCTGTTCGGCGTCACTTTCAAGGAATCGAAGCTGGTCCCTTCCCCCTCCGGCGAAAGCCCTCCCGCCCCAACGGTCTACTACTATTACCTGGAAAAATATAAATTGAAGTTCGAGAACAGCGTCCTCACCCTCTCCTTTGAGGACCAGAAAGCGAACCAGTTGAACGTCGAGACCCTGATGACGGGAAAGTCGGAGAACTGGTTCCTCATGGCGGGGGGCCCCCTGGCCGCCTACAATTTAGACAGTGGTACGTTTGGAAATAATCCCCTCGGCCTTTACGTGGGGCTCAATTGGACCCCCAATGATATTTTTGACCCGGGCATGAGGCTTTTGATCGTGAATCTGCTGGATGTCAATACCACCAACCCCGCCTCGTCGATCGGGCTCATAGGATTGGGTATGGGTTTTCCGAAGATGAATGAATTCATCCCCCTCTCGACACTCTCGGTCACCGAAACCCTGGTCTACAACATGAGTTCCTCCAATTGGCAGCTGCTGACCATGTTTAACTACGACGCGACGGACCTTTTGCAATTTTTAAAACTCTAACCGGGAGGTTTTTTTGGCGACACGGCGCACGGTTCTCATCCTCAACCTGGTCTTCAGTGTTTTCTTTATCCTCAATGCCGCCGCCATCTTTTCGGGCCTCAACCTTTACCCCCGGTATTGGCAAATCCTCCTTCTGGCCGCAACTCTCGGAAACCTGCTTTGGCTCCTTTTTCCCATGATTTTGAGGGGTCATTCTTCCCCCTCCTTCCGGGTTTTCAGGGCTTTTTTGGGGCCCTTCTGGGTCCTATGGAATTTCTTCATCATGCTCAATACCCTTTTCCTGCTCCTCCTCGGATTGATATGGCTCCTCGCGCTGGCTTGGTGGGGGGGGCCGTCTTTCTGGGTCTTCGCCCACAGGCCCTTCGACCTGTTTTTGGGGGCCCTTGGGTTCATCCTCCTGGAAGGTTTTCTCCAGCACCTGATCCCCGTCAGGCTAGAAAGGGTGCGGGTCCCCATCTCCCGCCTCCCCGAGGAATTTAGGGGCTTTAAAATCGCCATGATCTCGGATTTGCATGTGGGCCTCTTCTCGCGCCTTTCCCGTTTGCGCCAATTCTCGCGCGTTGCCTTGAGGGAAAACCCGGACCTTTTCGTGGTTTGCGGGGATATCACCGACGACGATTCCTTTTACATCCCCAAGTTCCTGAAAGGTTTGGACCCCCTCCCGGAAACTCTTCCGCAATTCGGAATCCTGGGAAACCATGACATTTACGCGGACCCCGTGAGGACCCTGGCGGCCTTCCAGGGAAGTCCCTTGCGGATGATGGTGAACGAGGGTTTGGAGATCAAGCGGGGGAACAGTTCCATTTGGTTGGCCGGGGTGGGCGACCAGGGGGCCCGGCCTGTGAACCACTCCGGGGACTTCTCGCCTGATTTTGAGCGGGCCCTCCGGGATAAACCCGTCGGCGTCCCGACGGTTCTCCTGGCCCACCAGCCCCAGGGATTCCAGGAATCCATCCGCAGGGGGGTGGAATTGACCCTGAGCGGTCATACCCACGGGGGACAGTTCGGTTTAAAAGCCTTGGGGTGGTCCCTGGCGAAACCCTTGCTCAGGTACGACATGGGCCTGTTCCGGGAAGGGAACAGCCGACTCTACGTGACGACCGGCACCGGCTATTGGGTCTTGCCGGTGAGGTTCGGGCTTTCCCCGGAAATCACCTTGATCGAGCTGATTCCCGAAAAAATCTAAAAACCAACATCCAACACGAAGAAACTAAGACACAAAGAAAAGCGAAACAAAGATTAATTTTCTTAAGATTTATCGAACTTTTGATATATGGCGTTCTTAGTGTCTTCGCGGCTTTGTGTTGGAAGCGGGTTTTGTCGGGTCTTAATCATCACCGGTAATCATATTGATAGGCCTTCGTATCATTTTGTATCCATTCCGTTGGCCACCCTGTTTTTGAAATCTCATCCAGTGAATTTACCGCGCCCGCGGGCGATTGAGTCCTGACCGCCGGTTCGCGGCGGGGCACGATACTTGCCTTAACACCAGCATGCGAAAGGTGAATCTGCTTCCAAGGAAAATCAAAAATGGCCAAAAGAACAAGGGGTGCAAGGATGTTGGCGGCGAAAAGACGAGCCTCGAAAATGCCCGGAGGCAAGGGCCCGATCAAAAACAGGGCCATCGGCAGACACATCATGAAGACCTAGGGGATAATTGGCTTTTTTGAACTTGAGCCGGACAAAAATCAGATGGACGGGAGAAACTATGAAATCGATGTTTTTAAGCCTGATGAGGATCACCGGGGCCTGTTTGCTCATATTCGCGCTTTCGTTCCTGGCCGGAACGAGAATTCTATTAGCCGAACCCACCCTGCTACACCTGGACTTTCAGGACGGGGGTGGTGTGAAAGTCCGGGTTTCCCATGCCGTTTTGGTGTTAGTGGTGGGGAATTACGTCGATAAATTGCCGCTGGTATTAACCACCGACGGCGGGCTGGATCTGCCGTTGGACGCTTCTTGGTTGAGGGACAATTGGCCCGGGGGAAAGAGCCGGCTGAAGAACGTGGAACGGGTCTATCTTTACCTCAAGGCCCCGGGTTACGCCTCCGTTTGTACCGACGCGATCCATTGGATGGGGACCGAGTCAGACGGGTCCGAAAAAAACGTGGTGCTGACCTTTCCGCGCGGCAAAACCATCGCGATCTCCAAGGGGGACAAGTTCTCCCTGGCCGTGAACTTCCGCAAACCCGGCGACCGGTTTGTCCGGTTATCGGATGGGACCGGGGCCCCTTTATCGGGGGTCCAGGTGAAATCCTACGTTTACTGGTCTAAAACCGAAAAGGGAAACCTGGAAGGGGCGGATCTGTTGGGGGTGGGAATCAGCGATGAAAAGGGGAAGGTCCCGGTGGTCGATGGGGATTTTACCTATGCCCTGCAGGTGACCCATAAAGCCTACCCTGGGAATCCCGCGGGGACCGTGCTCATCGTGAAAAGGTTTGAGGAAAAAGAAGTCGAGGCTCCCGTCGCGATACCTCCGGATTCACCTGCGGTCGTCGAAATACAATAATTCGAATAACATTACGGAAAATAAAGCCTCTGCGAGCCCTTGGGCCCCGGAGGCTTTTTTATTTCAGGCCTTCAGGATCACCTTCAAGGCCTTGTCCTTAGCGGCGTTACCGAAGGTTTCGTATGCGTTTACGATGTCGGAGAGGGCGAACTGGTGAGTCCCCATTTTTTTAGCCTCCAGCTTACCGGATTGAAGGACCTTCAACAGCATGGGGATGGTCACCGTATCCACGAGGCGGGTGGTGATCGTGATGTTGCGGTCCCAAAGTTTTTCCAAATGCAATTCCACCGGTTTACCGTGTACCCCGATATTCGCGATCCTTCCGCCGGCGCCGATGATCGACTGGCAGGTGTCGAAGGAACCGGGGGTGCCGACGGCCTCGATGGCCACGTCCACCCCGTCTCCGTCGGTCAGGGCCTTGATGCGCTCCTCCACCTTCTCGTTCTTGAAATTGACGGTGTGGGTCGCCCCGAAGGATCGGGCCACCTGGAGCCGGTTGTCGTCCAGGTCGATCAGGATCAGCTGGGCGGGGGAATAAAAACGGGCGGTCAAAAGGGCCGCCAACCCGATGGGGCCGGAACCCACGATGGCCACCCGGTCCCCCGGCTGGACTTTCCCGTTCAGGACCCCGCACTCCAAACCAGTGGGGAAGATATCCGAAAGCATCACGAGG
Source organism: candidate division FCPU426 bacterium (assembly GCA_963849485.1). Taxonomy (GTDB): domain Bacteria; phylum Oederibacteriota; class Muellerivitia; order Muellerivitales; family Muellerivitaceae; genus CAVTWJ01. The sequence goes on from CAWKIF010000002.1 coordinate 16,999, forward strand.
GATTCCTCGTCGATGTCTTTCGGGGCGGGGTAGAGGCTGTTGTCGGCATGGGGAATTCGCACATATTGGGCCTGGGTACCGTCGAGGGTGTTTCCCAAGATCCAGCCGCCGTCCCGGCAGTGGGAAAACATGCCCTTTTTGCAGAAATCGCATTTCCCGCAGGAAGTCACGCAGGAGATGAGGACCCGGTCTCCGGCCTTGAAATTCGAGACCCCTGAACCGCACTCCTCAACCACACCCACCCCCTCGTGGCCCAGGGTCCGCCCGGTAGTGACGGAGGGCACATCGCCTTTCATGATATGGAGGTCGGTTCCGCAGAGAGTCGTGGTAGTGATCCGGAGGATCGCGTCCGTTGTTTTTTGAAGGGCGGGCTTGGCTTTTTCTTCCCAGGCCTTGATGCCGGGGCTGTGGTAGACCAGAGCCTTCATCGTGTTCGTTCGGGCTTCTTGTTCGACCGGTGTTTTCATTTCTTCTCTCCCCGATTTTTTTGATGTGTGGGCGGCCCGAAATAGGACCCAGAAAGAATAAAAGCAAGAAACGAGCCCCAAACGGTTGCCGATTCATCGTTGGATTTGGAACCCTGGAAGTGGGTGACATGGGGATGGAATCAAAATGAGGAACCGGAACGATCGTTTTGATCGTCCGTGAACTATACGGTGTGAAACCTCTTCAATCACGCCCGGTATGAAACTTGCTTTAACGGGAGGCAAGTCGGATAAAAAATGAATCAAAAGGAAGAGGTCATCATGTTCTCAGATTTTCGAAATAAGATTTGGTCGGTCTGGCTGTTGGCTGGAATGTTTTTGCTGCCGGTGCTCGCGAAAGCGGATTCGTCGGGCTACACTCCCACCCAATATGGCGGCAATTTCGGGCTGGGTTTGGAATTTGGCGAGCCGGGCAACTGGGGCGCGACGGCGAAAATTTGGCTCGACCGGGATAACGCCGTTCAACCGGCCGTGAAGTTCAATGACGGAGGGGCGGCCATCCTCCAGTTGGACTATCTCTGGCACAACTTCGATATTATTGAGATGAGGGACTCTAGTGGTGAAATGCCACTCTATATTGGAGTGGGCGGTAATCTGGTGCTCCAGGACACAGTGGAAATCGCGGCGCGGATACCCGTGGGTATTTCCTATATTTTCAACAAGCGCAACGTCCCCGTGGATATCTACCTGCAGGCGGTTCCGACCATTTGGTTTCCTAATGGCGGCCAATCCGTATTCGATATCTACGGTGAATTGGGCGCCCATTACTACTTTTGATCAAGGTCATTCCGGGTAAGAAGATGGGGTGGGCAGGCTGATAGCCTGTCCGCCCTTTTTGTTTTGAGGTATTTCAGAAATCCCGGATAGGGACGGCTGAGAGGGGGCGAGTATGGGTTGGGCGAAAAAAATCTCACTTATTATGTTGATGGCGATTTTTGGAGTATTGCCGGTAGGGGCCCAATCCGGCATGGATGATGAGTCATTGAACCAGCAGGGAAGTTATGGCCTGGGTTTGGTGTTAGGAGAGCCGGGCATCTGGGGTGTGGCGGGGATCATATGGATGGATCAGCGGATATCTCTTCAACCCGCGGTTAAATTCGATGACGGGGGGAAGGCGATTATACAAATCGATTATCTTTGGCATCCCTTCGCCCTATTTCCAACGCAAGATACGGACGGAAGAATGCCCTTTTACATGGGAATTGGCATCGGAGCAATGATTCCAAGCTCGGCCCAAATTGAGGCGCGGATGCCGGTGGGGTTTTCCTTTCTTCTGGACAAAAAATCATTCCCAATGGATTTGTATTTACAGGCCGTTCCTTCCCTCTGGTTCAATGACGACAATACAACGACTTTCGATCTGGATGGAGAATTGGGAACTCACTTCTATTTCTGACTGTCCAATAATGCAGAGCTCAGCTACCTCCACATAACAGACGTGACCTATTTTGCCAGTTCCGCTTGGATTTGAGAGTCAATATCCTCGGGCTTTTGCTTAGAAACAAAACGCTTCAGCGGGTGCCCCTGGCGATCGATGAGGAATTTGGTGAAGTTCCAGCCGATGTCCGTCTTGCCGTCCGTTTCGGGCTCAGCGCTTTTTAGAAACTTATACAAAGGATGGGTGTGGTCCCCGTTGACCTCGATTTTTGAAAAGAGGGGAAAGGTGACGCCATAGTTGGTGCTACAGAAAGTCTTGATTTGAGCCTCGTTGCCCGGTTCCTGGCTGTGGAATTGATTGCAGGGAAAACCCAAGATTACGAAGCCCTTGTTCTTATACTTCTCGTAAAGCTTTTCCAGGCCCGTGTACTGGGGCGTAAACCCGCACTTGCTGGCGACGTTCACGATCAAGAGGACCTTACCCTTGTAGGCATCCAGAGTGGCGGGCTGGCCGTCGATAGTGAGGGCCTTGAAGCCATAAACGGTGGTAGTGGGCTCATCGGTCCAACCAAAAGAAGCAGCCAGAACCAACAATAATCCAAGTAAGATTTTTTTCATGTGACTCCCCCTTAGGTATTGGTGTGGTTATTACGCCATAGGGGCCGGGTTAAAAGCTAGGGTTGGATTGAAAACCCTATTTGGATTCATGTCATCTTCAATCATCATTGAAGAAGGAACTGGAGGGCGCTCTTAAGGCGAGGAAGACTCTTCCAACTCTTGGAGTTTCGGGCCTACGTCGTTCCCGACCTTATCCCCGGCTTTCAACAACACCGCTCCGAATATCACCAGCCCCAGCGCCAGGACGATAAAAGACCATAGATGCCGGGACTCAAAGCGCTTGATCGTGCTGGCGAAGGCGAACAAGGCGATCAGGGCCGCGATCAAAATCACCGCGTCCACGCTGACCCGTTGCCAATAGCTTCCCCCTAGGTGCAGCCACATCCCAAATTCGTCAAAGGTCAGCGCCAGAGCCGCGCCATAGAGGAGGGCGGTAATCTCGGCCGCCTTTCCGGTCGGCCTCCGGAAGACGCTGTACCCGCATACGACGGAAAGCAGGAAGATGCCATAGTTCAAATGATGGACATGGGTTCCCTTCAAAAACAAATACATATTGGTGATCATCCCGGACATGATGAGAAAGACGTCGATTCGAGCGAGGAGGAACATCACGATAAAGGCGAAGAGGGTTCTCCGGGCCAGTCGGTGGGTCGTTTCGCGGGGAGTGTGGTGAATTTCAGAGGACGAAGCGGCCGAGTGGGAATGGGGCAAGATTGTTTCAAAGTGTTTCTTTTGATGGACAACGGATTTTTTTGAAGGGCCCAAAATGCCCCTCCCCTTGAATAATGTTATACGGACAAGACGGGTTGATTTTGTGCTTCTCCCTCCATTTTGGAAAGTAGTTTTTCGTAACAACGAAGGCCTTGATCAAGCCGGATTCGAAAGCGCTTCCCGGGCCTTGTTAAATGTTTCTTACCATCCAGGTTATAAATAGCCTGGGTCTTGGGAGCGGTGATAGCATCAAACCCGGTTTTTCCCACACTCGCCTAGGAGGCCGCCATGCTGGATTTCGAATTCCAAACCCAAACCCGGATGCTTTTCGGCAAAGATGCCCTGACAAAGCTCCCCCTGGAATTGGCTAAATACGGCCCGAAGGTACTTCTCGTGACGGGCGGAAAAAGCGTCCACGCATCCGGGCTTTACGACCGGGTGATGAAAGACTTGAAGGCGGCGGGCAAGATGGTTTTTGAGGTTACCGGCGTGAAGCCCAATCCCCGGGTGGAAAGCGTGCGGGGAGGGGTGGCTATCTGTAAGAAGGAAAAGATTGACCTGGTACTGGGCGTGGGGGGCGGAAGCGTGATTGACGCCGCCAAGGGCATGGCGGCGGGCGCGCTCTATGAGGGCGACGTCTGGGATCTTTACCTCTATAAGGTTCCCACGACCCAGGCCCTTCCCATCGGCTGTATCCTTACTTTGGCCGCAACCGGAACGGAAATGAACGGCAACTCGGTGGTTACCAACCTGGAAAGGGGGGAGAAACTGGGGCTGGTGACGCCTTTGGTGTTGCAACCCATGTTTTCCGTTCTCGACCCCCAAGCGACCTATACGGTCCCTCCCGACCAAACCGCCAATGGCTGCGTGGATATCATGGTCCACGTGTTCGAGCAGTATTTCAGCCAAATCGAAGAGACGCCCCTGCAGGACCGTCTGGCCGAGTCCATCCTGCAAACGATGGTGGAGAACGCCCCCAAGGCGCTACAGGAGCCGAAGAATTACCATGTCCGGGCCAATATCCTCTGGTGCGGGACGATGGCCTTGAACAACATAGTGGGTTTGGGAAAACAAGGCGACTGGGCCACGCATGGAATGGAACATGAACTTTCAGCGGCTTATGACATCGCCCACGGCGCTGGTTTGGCAATCATTTTTCCCCAATGGATGGCCTATGTGGTCGACGCGGGACCGGCCAAGTTTCGCCAGTACGCCGAGAGGGTTTGGGGAGTGAATGTTAAAGGTAAGACCGACAAGGAAGCGGCCTTAGAAGGTATTCAGAAAACCAAGGCCTTCTTCAAGTCACTCGGGACCCCGGTGAGCCTCAAGGATGCGGGCATCGACGATAAGCGCATCCCTGAGATGGCCAAGAAGGCCGTGCGCAACGGCCCAATCGGGGCCTATAAAAGGCTCAATGAGAAGGATGTCGAGTCGATCTTGAGAGCGTGTATATAGCCCGGAAACACCAACGGACAACACCCACATCCAACACGAAGCCACAAAGAAAAGCATTTTACTAGGTAAAGATTAAAACCTTTTGTATTCGTCGTTCTTAGTGTCTTGGTGTGCCGCCTCTCTTTAATTCGTCTGAATTAATTGAAGGCGGTAATACACCGCATGATTCGCATACGAATCATGCCAGAGGGATGTCTTCGTGTTGGAAGTTGATTTGCGCCTCTCCTTAGGCCGAAAGAGTTCCTTCCGAATCCAGGTCTTCATTCTCAAGCTGGATCCGGGCTTGATCTAAGCGTCTTTCGCGCTCGGGGGTCATCTCGGGGAATTTCAGGCCCAAGGATTGGATTGTCCCTGTCAATATATCGGCCACGAGGGTTCGTGAGGCCCATTTGTGGTTGGCGGGAATGATGTACCAAGGCGCCCATTCGGTGGAGGTGGCAGCCAGGGCCTGCTCATAGGCATCCATATAATCGTCCCAATAGGCACGTTCGGGCAGGTCGTTCTCGGAAAACTTCCAATGCTTGGCGGGGTTGTTCAGCCGGTCCAGGAAGCGCCGCTTCTGCTCGTCCTTCGATATATATAGATAGAACTTCAGCACGATGATGCCGTTTCGGGTCAGGTGTTTCTCGAAATGGTTGATATCACTGTAACGGTGTTTCCAAATGTTTTCCCCCTTAATTCCGGGGGGAAGCTTTTGGTTTTCCAGAATTTCGGGGTGGACTTTCACCACTAAGACATCCTCGTAGTAGGAACGGTTGAAAATGCCGATCCGGCCCCGGGTGGGTAGGGCCTTCATGTACCGCCAAAGGAAATTGTGGTCCATTTCATCGGCGCTGGGTTTCTTGAAGTTGGCCACTTGGCAGCCCTGGGGGTTGAGCCCCGACATAACGTGGCGGATGATGCCGTCCTTGCCGGCCGCGTCCATGGCCTGCAGGATCACCAGGATTCCGTGGGTGTCGCTGGCCCATAAAAGGTTTTGGGCCTCCGCCAGGTTTTCTAGGTTGCGGCTCAGGATTTTTTGGGCGATCTTTTTCACCCTTTCTTCTCCAAATTTATCCAGAAGGTCCTTGTGGGAAGCCCAACCCGGATCCAGGTCCTTGAAAGAAATGGATTTGCCGGGTTTCACCACGAACTTGTTAAGGAAGTTTTTGCCGATCATTGATTTCTCCAAGACTGGTTTTGAGGGGTTTTATCATATCTAATCAGTTTGAAAGAATGGTAAATGGGCCCTCCTTTAACGTAAATGTTACATGTTTTCAGGCCCTGAACGCCCATTGGAAAGGGAGGCGATTCCTCCTTAAAATGGGACTCTCATGACGAGGTAATATGGAAATAAATTTTGAGAATCCTTTAGGGGCAAACGGTGAAGAGACCGGGGAGGAACCCCTGGAGGATTCCATGTCCCCCGATTGCTTCCCATGGCCTCAGGACGATACTCCGGACGCGAAACCGGAGGAAACTCTGGCAGCTATCGATATCCACCTTGAAAAAGAACCCCCGCCGCAAACCCCTACAGTTTAATTTACGAAACAATAATTTAAGGTTGGCCTGTTGACAGCCGAATTTTCTTTCGATATCCTGTTGATAATCATTATCAATTAGAATTTGAGGCCAGTCATGTTCGAGAGTCTTGTCCAAAAGGAAACGGAAAACACCAATAACCGCCGCCAGGTCCGGAGCGGGGTGCTTTTGCCGCCCGGGGAAAAGGAGCTTTGGATATTGCACGGCCATGAAAATTACCGGCTTCAGCTCACCAAAAGCGGAAAGTTGATACTGACCAAGTAAGCCGTACCCAGCCAGCTTTTTCCTCCTTAAATCCAGGAATAGCCAGCCAGGCGAGAAGAAGAGTCTCCCTGGCTTTTTGTATTTCCGGGGATAATTTAAGGAGGAAGAAGATGAATTTGAAAAATGGGTTGTTGGTATTGTTGTTGGCTATCTCACCTTGTTGGGTTTGGGGGGCCGACCGGCATTTTATCTTCAATTATGAGTCCAATAACCTTGGACCCGGCGAAAGGGATTTGGAGACCTACACCTGGTACCAATTCGGCCGGGACTATTTTTACTCGGCCATGAACCAGAGCATTGAATTTGAGGCCGGCCTGGACGAAGGGGTCCAAAGCTCCCTTTATGTCAACTTCACCCAGCGCTTCGCCGACCAGGGGAACGGAGCCCAACTCGATACCACCGGACCGGTATTGGACGGGATATCCAACGAATGGAAATTCAAATTGATGGACAGCTCCGCGGATGCTTTCGGGCTTGGGCTTTACTTTGAACCCGAGTTCGAACCGGACGATTTTGAGCTGGAGACCAAGATCATCGTCGATAAGAACATGGGCTCCTGGCTTTGGACCTTCAACCTATTAGCGTCGCCCACTTTTGATTATACGGATACCAACGAATCTTTATTAATCCGGCCCTCGTTTGGTGCGGGTTATTTTCTTTCCAATAGTGTATTCATCGGTATTGAGGCTATGGACGAGAATTTCTATGACAACCAGCCTATGCGGTCCGTTCTTTCGATGGGCCCCTGTATCCAGTATTCCGGGAAAAATTGGTGGGTCGAATTGTGCTTCATGCCCCAATTGGCCAGTATCGGGAGCACCGCCCTGGACTATACCGACAGTCAAAGGGACCAGATCGCCGTGGCAACTTCATTTGATCTATAACCGAATGATTAAAGGATGAATACATGAAAAGAAATATTTTTATCGGCTTATTCGTTTTTCTTTTTCTCGGTCTCTCCTGGGCTTGCGCGCCCCTCCTCCCCTATCCGACGGGGGAGGGGCTTCTCCGGGTCCAGGAGGATCAACCCCAAATGACAATCAAGGATTTAGAAATCGGGAGAAGGCAGTACGCTTCGACCTGCGCCAGCTGTCATACCCTTCACCTTCCATCCGAACATTCAACCCAGGCCTGGAGAAAGATTATTTTGAGGATGCAAGTCAAAGCGAAAATCGACGACGAAAAGAGGGATTCGATCTTTGCTTACTTGTCCGCCATGGACGTAAAAGATTAAGTTTTTAATCGTTAAGGTTGAATCGATTTCCAAGCCCAGCTGCTTATGGATTTTTCACTGAGATTCTTTGTGACTAAAATTTTTCGTTCTTTAAAGTTTTTTTTAACTGAATAAATTCAAGAGACTGATTTGACTTTTACATATTTGTTACCGTTTATATTGTTAACAATTATTTAATTCAGAAGAAACATATAACGGCACCCCCTCGTTTAACCTCACGCAACTTTTTCATGTGACTTGGTTCATCGTTTTTTAACAAAGGTCATTTTGTAAAAAGCCAAAATCAAAGGGGGAGTGCATGAGAACCCAAAAGGGTTTCCTTGCGATATTCACGACAGCTTTTTTTGCCTTACCCTTTCTGGCTATATCCCAAGGGGTAACTCCGGATTCCACACCCCAAGCCGTAATGCCCGAACCAACCGTCCAAGCCGACAACACGGCCCTAACTCCAGCCCCAGCGGTTACCGACTCAACCCAACATTTACAAGACAAAATCAACGATCTTGAGAAGCGTATCCAAACACTTGAGGCTAAGGAAAAATCAGATTCTTCAGCCAAAGCCGCCCCGGGTTCCGATCAAACCGGAAATGCAGGAACCGGAACCCGCGGAATGAGCGACCAGCCGATCCCTTTCACGGGTGGCAATGAGTTTCTTTATTCCGAATCTCGTTATATATCTTTCCAAAATATGTCTGGCGATACGGAGTTCAGGCTGGGTGGTTACGATTGGACCGATTTGGACATCAACGAGCAGGACAAGGGTCCCAACGGCCAGTACCTCTACCTCAACGGCAGCACCCCAAACGGTTTTGAAGCGCGGAAGGCCCACCTGGACTTCCGGGGCTCTTTCGACAAATTCGTCGGGGCCGCCATCGGCATCGAGAGCGACAAATCGACGGGAGTAAGTTGGGGCGTTTACCACGCCTACGCCTTCGTGAAGTTCGACAAGGCCATTAACCTTCAATTCGGGAAAATGACCAACCCCTTGAGCCTGGAAGGGCTGCAACCCAGCGCCGACCTCCCTTTCGTCGAGCCCTCCATGGTCTCCAATCTGGCGATCAACAAGGATATCGGCGCACAAGTCTTCGGCGAAATTGACCATTTTTTTGATTATGTCTTTGAAATAGCTAACGGCGAGCAGGACAACGAATCCTCCGCGACCGGCCCCTTGAAAGCTACCAGTGATATGAAAGCCTTTACGGAGCGGATATTTTTCACTCCCTTTGAGAAAAGCGACGACCCCTTTTTGCATGAGTGGTTCAAGGGCCTGGGTCTTGGCGGGGGCGGATCGGTCGACAATGAGACTAACGAGGACACCGCGGTTTGGGCGAAGCTCGAGAGTTCCTTCGGGGGCAATTCCTTCATGACCTACAACAACGTGGTTCCTTCAGGCCCCTTCTACCATTGGGATGGCCAGGGGTACTACTACAAGGACAATTTTGGGTTCATGGGCGAATACATCCAATCGATCCAGACGGTGCAATACCAGAAGAGCTCCACGATTTTACCCTCCGTGCAATTGACCAATACCGCCTGGCTTTTAGAAGCCCAATGGGTCTTCGGTGGGAAGGCTGGTTTCGAGGGGGCCGAGGTTGACGAACCCTTTGATCTCGCCGAAGGCCATTTGGGGGCCCTAGAACTGGTGGCACGGATGCACTGCAACTACATTGATGTCCAGTCCTTTACCGATGGCTTTCCCTATTCCCTTCAGGGTCCCTTGGGTACGGGCGCTCAAGTGGCGATGGCTTACGGGTTTGGCGCCAACTGGTGGTTCAACAATAATTTCAAGTTCATGTGTGATTTTGAGACGACGACCTTCTCGGGAGGCAACGAAACCTTCCTGCCCGAGGATATGTTCGTCGCGAGGGCGGCCCTCACGCTTTAAACCGACGAATATTCCGCCGGTGGTCAAACTTTAAGGAGGCAGGGATGGCAGGGCATAAAACACGGATAGCTGACCGTTATTGGTTCAAGGGCCCTATGGGGGGGCTTTTGTTGGCTGCCGGCTTGATGCTTTTCCTCGTTTCTTGCAAGCCCCAGGCTATCCCGACTGTGTCGGGTAACAACATCCTCTCGGGTACGGTGAACTATACGGGAGCATTGACAACCAGCAAATCCATAACCGAAGTAGGAGTTTTCAACAGCCCCAACTTTTCCCAAACCAGTCTTATCTCCAGCCAGGCGGTGAACGGCGGGAGTTACAGTTTTAGCCTTCCCCCGGGCATTTACTATCTGGTCGCCTTAAACAACATTAATGGAAGTGGCGCTTATTTCGACCACAGTACCTATACATATCCTAGCAACGGGGACCCTTACACCACCTACAACAACATCAGCAACACCGCCAACGGAGTTTCATTCTCCTGGCCCGTCACAACCTCGGGAGCAGCCCAGCCCACGGCCATCAACTTGAACGGGACAAGCAACGCGAATATCACCTTTGGGGATACCTATGTTGGCACGGGATTTAACGGGCAGCCATCCTATACCGGTTCTGCAATTCCTCTGACCGGCACCCTGCCTGTGGGCATTTATGTAGTCGCCTATACCAATTCTTCCTGCACAACCCGCACCCCCGCCAACGATTGGGGCTGCAACCCTTCTTCGGCCACCAACATCAGCGTTTCCACCATCGAGGATGAGCCGGTTGGCACCAACCTCTATGTCGAGCTATTCGCCGACTCGGGCAACGCGATGAACCCCAGCAACGCGGGCAGTTGCGGGGGCCTTTTGCCCTGTGTCCAGTCCGGCGACCCCTATACCATCGTTGGCCCCTTAGCGACCAATACCACGGCCAAGCCCAGTAGCGGCATTTTGAGCGGCATATCCTTCGGCGACACCTACCTTCATCCGTGAAAAGTTCTTTTGAGGAGAACGTTTTGAACCGAACCTTGAAAAAAAAATTCAATCTTATCATCGCCCTCATGGGAATATTGCTGCTCGGAACATCCGTTTCCCGGGCCGCTTCCGTCATCTCCGGATCCGTAACGGTTGTGGACGGCAATAATTTCGTCACCTCAAAAACCATCATTAACGTTCAGCCGTTTAACGCCAATACATTTGGTTTGGCCAATTATCCTACGGGCGTGAGCGCTTCCACGAGCAAGAAATTGATCGGCGGAGCGGGGGTCATTACAAGTGTCAACGCAGGCGTGACGACCTATTCCGTTCCTTACACCATTACTGGTGTCACGAACGGGACCAATTATTATTTCTCACCCGTGTTGAACATCAACGGAAGCGGTTCTTTCATGGATAAGACAGCAAATTCTTACCCCTCGGTGGGAGACGGATACGCCTCTTACAGTGCTGTCACTAATATCGCCAACGGCGTCACATTTGCTTGGCCTTTATCCACCGGCAACACGGCGACGGCGGTGACGGCCGGGGCGGGCACGGTCACCCAGAATTTCTTGATCGATGAAACCTATGTATCCCAAGGATTGAATGGCCAGCCCAATTACAACGGCGGCCTCCAGGCAGGGACTACCCTCAATGCCGGTGTTTCCCTTTATGTCGTGGCTTTTACTGATCCCGGTTATTCAGTTCGGACTCCCGCGAACGATTGGGGAATTCAAAATAATGATGTTTCCAATTTGAGCATTTCAACCATTGAGGATGAAACGATCGGTACGCATCTTTGGTATGTCATTTTCGCGGATAGTAACGGGGCCGCGATGAATATCGCGAATTCGGCCGGTTGCGGGGGGAACGTTCCCTGTATACAAAACGGCGATCCTTATCTACTCATTAACGGTTCAACAATAGCGGGAGGCAATTCGGATGGAAGTTTACCCGTTGGAACTATTGCTGTTCCTGGAAGTGGATTATTAAGCGGAGTGACTTTTGGAGATACCTATCAATGGGGAACCCCGACGATCACGCCCACGTCCACAGGTACCATTACCGACACCCCGACCTCAACGCAGGCATCGACCAATACCCTTACATTGACGCCGGACCCGTCCGATACCCAGACTACCACTCCCAGTTCGACGCCCACGGCTACCAGCACACAGGTTACGTTAACTTTTACAAGTACACTTGACCCCTCGGATACACCGACTTCGACCTCAACCTCGACAGGCGTCAATACTCAGGTCACAACCGATACACCCACGAACACTTTGACTTTAACCCTGACACCCGACCCCTCAGATACTCCGACTTCGACAGCAACCTCAACCACTTCCGACACTCCGCTCGCCACTGATACATCCACGAGTACTTTGTCTGCCACCGCAACCACCGATCCCTCGGACACATCCACTCCGACGATCACCAACACGCCGACTGTTACATCCGTTGTCGTGAGTAATCCTCTCCAGCCCGGAGATATAGGGTTTACGGGGCTTATTACGAATGGCAATGGAGAACAAGCTTTTGTTTCGCCCGTCAGCCTAGTCGGGCCGGTCACGATTTATTTAACCAATATGGCCTGGGACGGTTCCGGCAATTCCGGTACCGGCCTTACTGCCAGCACGGGAGACACGGGCAATTTCGTCAATACCTATACGGGGACCTATAGTGCGAGCACTTCCTACACGGGTGAATCCATTCTCCAATATATCGTTCCGTCAGGGACCTCCTTACCTCCGTGGACGACCGTTATCCTTTCGGGCGGGAAGACAACGACGGGACCACAGCTTTTAGGCGGAGCTGTTACCGGTATCAGCGGGACGGCTGGTTCAGGCGTCACCTTTATCAAGGATTCAGGAAATCAGGTCGGGGATAAATTTATCGCTTTCCAAGCGGCGGGCGTGAACTTGACGACCGGAACCAATCCGGTTTCCGCCGTGACTGGGCCTGTGACCTTTTTAGGTGCGGCTATCTGGGGCGGGGACAGTTGGACTTCTTCGGGAACCCCGGCCGATTATTTCGATACTTGGTTGCCACCGGGATTGACGACCGCCACCGCCACCGATCTTTCCATGTTGTTTAAGTCCTACGCCGCTATCGATGGGGTTGGGACGAATCAAAACGCGATCCTTTCCTGCGAAACGGGAAGTTTCACGGCTATCACGAACGTCTACGATTGGAACGCCATTGTCATTGGAAAGGGAAGTTTCGGCTTACCGGCATTGGCGGTGACGGCGTGCAGTGGAGTCAGTGAGATCGGATGGTCCCAGGCCAGCACACTAACCAGTTATGTTTTGACCTTCACTCCGACACCAACTGTTTCTTCCACCCCCACTGGGACCAACACCTTGACACTTTCACCTACCGTGAGCCTTTCCCCCACGATGACTCCAACCTCTACCCTTTCATTGACCCAAACGGTGACGCCCGACCCCTCGGATACGCCGACTTCGAGCTCCACCTCGACGCCCGCCGATACCCCGACTATCACCCTAACTCCCGCCCTCTCCTTCACTGTGACAAATACCTTCACCAACTCCGTAACACCCACCGTGAACGTCGGACCCGACAGATACTTGGACTTTCTCCCCCACCGCAACTTCCACAGATACCTTGACAGCGACTATCAGTTTGACCCCGACCGGGACGTCTACGGAAACTTTAACCCCCACAATCTCTTTAACCGGTACGATTACCCTTACACCCACCATTACCAATACTCCTGGCGCCTCCGCGGGGTTGGTGGCCTTTTCAGCCTTTGTTCAGAACGGGAGCAGCGAGTTTTCCTTTGTAGCGCCCAACGGCCTAAGCGCTAGTCAGACCCTCTATTTCACTAATGAGGCCTATGACAACACCACGGGGGGACTCGTGAATTTAACGGGGAACGACCCGCTGGTCTCCGGGAACGGGGTGACGGAAAGTATCATCGCCTATGCCGCACCTACCACCGGGTTAGGGCCTTACGTGCCGGTGGTCATCTCCAAAACCAGCAATGACCCGAATATGTTGCAGGGAGGTTCGGTCACTTGGGTTGGGGGCAGGCGCCAACCACGATCAATTACCTGACCCTGAACCACAACGGGGAAGGACACAAGATCCTGGCTTTTACAGTTAACGCTGGCGTCACACAATACGCGGCGGCTTTGATCTTCGGGCCTGATACCTGGCAGACGAACGGAGCCGTGACTAACTGGTGGGATTCATATTTGCCGTCCGGTTTGAACAGCAGTTACACCACCGATCTATCGGGGGTCTGGAGCGTTGACAACCTTCAAAGCTTATATGTTCAAGGGAATGACAACGCGGTCTTGAACAGCTGCCAAAGCACCCTGGCGGGAATCGTACTTGTCTTAAATGAATCTCTGCACCGAATTTAGGATGCATCCAATACATTGAAAATTGAGATAATTGAGTAGACTTCCACCCATCAGGGCATATACCTGTACGTGGTGCGGATATTTGTTGAAATTCAGGGTCTTGTTTTACACTCTCAAGGAAGTCAACGGCATTTTCAATACGCTTCATTCTTAGCCATGAATCCATGACCTGAATAGTAGGAACTTTATAATATTTTAAACCCGTATGTTGTTCTATTTCTTTCACGGATGCTTGGTCAACGTAATATTTTCCTTGTCCATTTTTAGGAGAAAAGACTGGCTTGGTCATGTCGTATTTAGAATATTTATCAATAACATTCTGCCTGTCATTTTCTAAATCAACCATTGACTTTTCAATATTTTTAATACGACTACCGGCTGCATCAATACGTGCCTTTGAAGCCGTTAAGATACCATATTCATCCATCAACTTTGCACGTTGATTATCAAGTCCTTTTAATTCAGTATCCCGTATTTGTTCCATCGTCTGTTCATTGTGCGGCCCTAAATCTGTTGCAATTTTATTATTATACGCTTGGACATTCTCACCCTTCTTGACATATGCAACTGTGCGTGTCCCTGTATCAGCATTAACCAAAGACTTCATTACTCTGTCATTAAATTCATTCGCTCGTTTGCCAAGCAATGAACCAGTAACGCGAGTAATCCACCTTTAAGTTTCTCAAATATATTCGTTTGTCCACGGTCTGAAAGACTGCGGGTTAAATGAAGATTGTCCATAGGGATTCCATTAAGTTTAGGTTTAAATAATCCGTCCAGCATCTTTCTGATACGGTTCTAACATCTTTTGTATCTTTGCTTGCTTCTCATCAAGTTCAATGTCTTGAGGTTGTTTCGTATCAAGATTATCCATATATTGATGAAGGTTATCCATCTTCGACGGAGTTAATTTTAAATCTTCTTGCCCATTAAGCCATGTCCAAAGTCTTTTGAAGCATGACTTCATTCGCTCCATTCGCACCGTAGACTTTATACATATCATCTTCAAATTTGCCTGTAAATGGAATCTTCTCATTAGCGGCTTTGAGCATATCTCCGGCGTT
>CAWKIF010000003.1:0-12395 GCA_963849485.1 candidate division FCPU426 bacterium
ATTATTTCGGATTTCGAGGCCGGTTTCCCTTGTGGGGCATCACCGCTTTATGGGAACCGCCGGGGCCCCGGCTCTCATGCCGTCCCGCCGAACCCCGGGGAAAAAACGCCTCCACTTTATGGACGACTTCCCTTTGATCCCCCCGGCCCCTGCCTCCCTTTCGGGGCGGCTTGATAGGGGGAGGTCTTGAAGGATTTCGACGGCTTCTTTAGCTCGCTTTCGGTCGAGTCCGGGACCGTAGGCGAACCGAGGGGTTCGCTGAACCACTCATTCAACTTCAAGCGGACTTTTCCCACTAATCCCAATTCGGGATTTGGTTCGTTCATGCTAGAAATAATCGATCGGAAGGGGTGAACGGGGGTCTACATGCGACACGAACTTGGGGGTCTCGCTGGCCAATTTCCGCGCTTGGGCCACTTGCTGATCCGAAAGGCCCTGCGTAATGGTGAGAACCTGTCCGGGCGTGATCTGGTCCGGGTCCTGGATCTGGTCCCGGTCCGTCTTGAATATCTCCGGCCATTGGAAGGAATCGGAGTAAACCCCCGTTTGGTTGGAGATCGCCCACAAGGTGTCGCCCGATTTTACCGTATACTTCTGGATGACGGGAGTCGGTTGGACCGTGGGGGTATCCACTGCCTTCGCGACCTGGTTATCCTCCGGCGCGTTGTTGACCGCTGTTTTTTCTATTTTTGGCCCGGCGCATCCCCCGGCCATTAAAACCACCGCCCCGAAAGTAATGAGCGCCCAAAGATTCCCACTCTTATTCATTTCTTTTCCCTTGCCCGTGCTTAAATTTGGATTTCATATTCGCCGACCAAATCCAGGACAGGGGTTAGAGCAAGGAACGTGCCCCGATAATTCAAGGCTACCGTATACGGGAACGGCTCACAAAAGTGTTTTAGCGGCCAAATCTGCGATTCGGAATATCCAATTCCAGTTTCATCTCTGTTCGCCCAATCAAAACGATCTTTCCTATTCTTGTTTTGATTTTCTTTAAGGGGCGTCCCTCCATCAAAAGTGATTTCCCCGGGCAAAGGCCTGATCCAAACACGGCTTGGTTCTTGCTTTAATTCCAAGAAGCCGCGCCAAGATCACGAGGAGGCCATAAAATGATGACTGGGGTTTTCGGGCTGATCATCTTCATTTTTGACCTCGTAGCCGTCACCAAGACGCTCAAGAGCCAAGTGACCCCCTTCGCTAAATTTTTATGGTGTCTGCTGATCGTGACGTTACCTGTTTTGGGCCTTTTGATTTGGTACGCGGCAGGGCCAAAAGGGGATGGACGGCTTTAGATGAAAAGGGAGGGCGTGTTTTACGCCAACCTGAAATTCAAAGGAGGTATTCGATGAGGTTGCTTACTTTAAGTTTATTTGCTTCGTTTTTAGCCGCATCGGTGGTTATGAACGTCGGTTGTTACGCGCACGTCAACGGCGCGGGTGTGAGCATGAGTATTCATGACCCGAGGTGGCATTACGACCATGACTATGACGATAGCTATCGCCAAAGCCATTCCTATGCCCGGTGGGATTACGATACCAATCACGACGATAACTGGCGTCACGACCATCCCTGGCACGGGGATAATTAGGCCCAGGTGGCATTTAACGACTGAATGCCAAATTTTGTATTTGACGCAAGGAGGACGGATTGAATTCTACCGTCCTCTTTTCTTTTACTCCCCAAATATCAAACTCATGAAATCAAGAAAGAGGCCAAGCGATGCCCAAGCACAAGTACGAACATCACCCGGAAAATCCGGAATTGGAGATCAATGATGTCCGCGTTCCTTATTGTCGTCGGGCCCACCGCGACTGGAGATTTATCGCCGTGGTCGTCCTGATGCTGGCGGCGATCACGACCTACGTGATGACGCTCGACTTGTCCTGGCTTCCACACAAACAAGTGCTCCCGCTATTGGTCATCGGCAGTAAGTAGAAATTCGCCCAAGCTTCCCACTTACCCCAACCTAACGGCGCTTTCGTTTTAGGGGCAATAAACCGGCGAAAAGCTTGGGAAAATAACGCCTCCAAACGACGACAATAGCAACCAGGGCCAATCCCGCGAGAATCATATAAAGCGCGGTGGGCCCCATCCAGGCTTTCAGGAGGATCCATCTCCTCCCGAAAAAATAACCGATCAAGATATAACTAACCACATAAACCGCCGACCCCGTGAAATTGTAAAAAAGAAAAATCCGCCATTTCATTTTCGCCATACCGGCCATCAAATTAGCCGCCACGGGCGGCAAAAGGAAAATGAAACGCGCGATAAAAACAGCCCTGGGGCCGAGCGTTTGTAAAAGCTTTCAGTCCATTGAACCCTCTCGGGGGTGAAATGAAGCCATCGAATTTTGATTAACCGGCTGTGGCCCAGCCTTCGACCCAGCCAAAAAGCCCACAAGCCTCCCAAGAAACAACCCGCCGTGCCAGCCACCATGGGTTCCCATAACGAAATAGTGTTTTTACCTAAAATAAATCCGGCACCCAAAACAATCGTGTCTCCCGGCAAGGGAACGCCGCAATTGTTTAAAAACTCGACGATAAAGACAATCACCCAACCGTAATGGGGAATGTGGGGCAGTAAAGTATGAAGCCAGTGGAGCAATGTTTTCTCTGTTTTGCGGTTTGTAGATCGGATGGGGACATCGCAAGATACGGGCCCGTCTCAAAACATCCTCACGCGTAACATGAACAAGGCGTATTCAAACCCGCGATAAAACCCTGCGATCCGGCCGTTCCCAACGCGCGATCAAAATGGACCCCGTCCTATCATTTTGATCCCGATAACCAAGGACCCCTCGCATTTCCACAAAAAGCTCTCCACCCCCGTGGCTTGCTTCTTGCTCTATTCAAGGGCACGCCAATACATTTCAAAAAGGACAATCATGGAATTCACACATGAAGAAAAAGAAAGAATCATCGCCGAGGAAAAACTTTCGCACCGGCCATCAAGGAACTCCAAGCCCAGGGCGGAGGAAAATGCTGCTCCTCCCACGGAATGGGAATGGGCATGCACGGCTGCTGCCATTGCGGCGGGATTTGAAGGGCGTGCTTCTGGGCTTAATCCTGGCCGCGCTCTTCTGCTTCTTTTTTTCAACCGCCATCAAAACAGGGACGGTTGGGGCCACTGTTATTACAACGGTCCTAACATGACGCAATCCCCCATTCCCCGGCCAATCCAAATAAACCCTTAATTTTTCATCGTCCCAAAAGCAGCCCTCCTCCCCTATCCGGGGAGGAGGGCTGCCTTCATGGTTTTTCTCGGAGGCACTAGATGACGACCGAATCTCCATCCGACCCGCAGGGAGTCCAACTGGAAGCCCTAATCCACAGCCGGATCCGGCAAATGGGCACGGATATCCACGTCCAAGTTAAGGAAGGGCTCGTCGCCCTGACAGGCACCGCCGACGACTACAAGACCAAACGGGAAATGGATGTCTTGGTCCGGGGTATCGGCGGGGTGTCCGACCTGGTCAACAAACTCGTGGTCGCCTCCATCACCGACGGAGTCTATGAAAACTACCCATAAAAAAAACCTTGAGTTAAGAATTCAGTTTTAACCAGAAGAACCAAATATAAAAAGTAACCAGGAGCGGATCATGGCATCGAATAAAGTAATCGGCATCGATTTGGGAACGACTAATTCCTGCATGGCGGTCATGGAAGGCGGCGAACCGAAGGTCATCGCCAACTCCGATGGCGCGCGCACCACCCCCTCGGTGGTGGGTTTTGCCAAGAACGGGGAAAGGCTGGTCGGCCGCATCGCCAAGAACCAGGCCATTACCAACCCCACCAATACGGTGTTTTCCATCAAGCGTTTTATGGGCCGCAAATTGAAGGATCCTGAGGTGGTGATGGACCGAAAATTGGTGCCCTACCCCCTGGAGGAATCCACCAATGGCGACGTGCGGGTCAAGATCGAAGGCAAGGAATTCTCCCCCCCGAAATCTCCGCGCTTATTTTGCAAAAACTCAAGGCCGATGCCGAGGCTTACCTGGGAGGAAAAGTAACGGAAGCGGTGATTACGGTTCCCGCCTACTTCAACGACGCCCAGCGCCAGGCCACCAAGGACGCGGGCAAGATCGCGGGCCTGGATGTCCTTCGCATCATCAACGAGCCCACCGCCGCCGCCCTGGCGTACGGCATGGACAAGGACAAGAAGAACGAGAAAATCGCGGTTTATGATCTGGGAGGGGGAACCTTCGATATTTCCATCTTGGAACTGGGGGAAGGGGTCTTTGAGGTTAAGTCCACTAACGGGGACACCCATTTGGGAGGAGATGATTTCGACCAGCGGATCATCCAGTGGCTTATCGACGATTTCAAACGGGAACATGGTGTGGACCTGAGAAACGACCGCATGGCCCTCCAAAGGCTCAAGGAAGCGGGGGAAAAAGCCAAGATCGACCTGTCCACCGCCTCCGAAACCGAAATTAACCTGCCTTTCATCACGGCCGACGCCTCCGGGCCCAAGCACCTGACTGTCAAGTTATCCAGGTCCAAATTGGAACAACTGGTCGGGGACATGGTTGAAAAAACCCTCGAACCCTGCCGGAAAGCCCTCACGGACGCCGGAATGACGGTGGAGGAAATCCAGGAGGTGGTGCTGGTCGGCGGCATGACCCGCATGCCCCTGGTCTTGAAAACAGTCAAGGACTTCTTCAAGCGGGAACCCCACCAGGGCGTTAACCCGGATGAGGTGGTAGCGGTCGGCGCAGCCATCCAGGGCGGTGTGCTGAAGGGCGATGTGAAAAACGTCCTGTTGTTGGATGTCACTCCCCTTTCCTTAGGCGTGGAAACCCTCGGGAGCGTCATGAACAAGATCATCGAGCGCAATACCACCATCCCGGTCAAGAAAAGCCAAGTTTACTCCACGGCTGCCGACAATCAAAACTCGGTTTCCATCCACGTCCTCCAGGGCGAACGGGAGATGGCGTCGGATAACCGAACCTTGGGCCAGTTCGAGCTCGTGGGAATCCCGCCTTCCCCCCGGGGCACGCCCCAAATCGAGGTGACCTTCAACATTGACGCCAACGGCATCCTGAATGTTTCCGCGAAAGATTCGGGCACCGGCAAGGAACAATCGATCCGCATCACCCCCACTTCCGGTTTATCCGAGGAAGAGATCAAGAACATGCAGAGGGACGCGGAATCGCACGCGGAGGAGGACAAAAAGAAAAAAGACCGGATCGACGCCAAGAACCAGGCGGACTCGATGATTTACAGCACCGAAAAGTCGTTGAAAGAATACGGGGACAAGGTAGGGCCCGAAACCAAGGCCAAAATCGAGGAAAAGCTGGAGGCGCTCCGGAGGGTGCAGTCCGGCGATGATCCGGATGCCGTTAAAAAAGCCATCCAGGAATTAAACAGTGAGTCCATGAAACTGGGCGAGGCCATGTACAAGCCCCATGAGCCAGCCCAGGCCCCCCCCGGACACGCCGACGGGAGAAAACGTCGACAATAACGGTAAGGAAAAAAAGTCCGAAGACCGCTACGCGGACGCGGTGGACGCGGAGTACACCCCCGCGAGTCAGGTCAGTCACTGATACTGCCGCGACGATAGTGTCTCAGTTTAGGTTGTCATTGCGAGGATCTGCCCCAATCGGAGCCGGGCCACCGCAGGCCCGGCCAGATGATCAGCGACGTACCCCGATTGACCAATGAAGCCCTCCACGGGCTAAAGCCCGTGGTTTCTGCCCTTCGGCGCACTCCGGTCACGCTGGGGCGATTCTTCAATTAGCAAACTTATCTTCAGTTCCGTGACCAGAGCACGCCATAGTTCCTTGCCTGCGGGCCGACAAAAACGGTCGGCCCTCCGGGCAGCCATTCATCCCCAGGTTTAAAAGCCTGGGGTTTTCTGGCAGTTTTGATAATGATTCAATTGTAATAGGGGCCATACCGACCTCCTCAAAAGATTTATGGTAGGTCGGCATGGCCATCCCAGTTCGCCGTTCGAGTTTGTTTTTGAAAAGCTTTCTCAACTTTGGCAGATTTTAAAAGATGCATCCTGAACGCCTATTCCCCCCTTTGAAAAAGGGGGGGAGGGGGGTATTAGTCTTTACCGCATGATGAAGCAAGACTAACTCCCCCTAAATCCCCCTCTTTCAGGGGGGAAGAATCGGAAATACTTTTATTCCGTTCCCCGAACTTGTCCCTCACGAGTCCCCGAACGGCATCCATGGCCTTTTGTGCTCCAGGCCCTTCAACCAGAATTTCCAATACTTTTTTTTCGTGAACCGCTAACGCGATGAGGTTCAACACGCTTTCGCGTTGGCGGTCCTGTCTCCAACGCGGATATGAATGGTACATTCGAATTGATTCACCAATTGGGCCAGTTTGGCCGCGGCGCGCAGATGCAGTCCGAATTTGTTGGCGACATCTATTTTCTCGATCAAGGGCTGGTTCAACGTCGGGACGACCATTAGGGGTGGGTTCATGGGTAGACTCCTTAGGTGGGTTAGACTCCCGCGCAAGGTGTTTCGTTGCGTGGATTCGAAGTTTATTTTTCATCACGGGGGATCGCAATGCACCCACTCAAACGTAACCGCCTATTTACAAAAAATGGTTATCAAATTGAGAAACTTCGGGCGCGGGAATATCACATTGAGAGGAATTCTTCGTTAACGCGTTGTTTTGGCCGTTCTGTACCTTCACCGCCCGGGAATCCTTGCGCCCTGATGGATATCCGCCAAGATTTCATAAGAGTGAAGCCTTGCCGAATGGTCATAGATGGCTGAAGAAACCATCAGTTCATCCGCCCCTGTCTTATTCAGAAATGCCTCCAGGCCATCCTCACGGTTTTTTCTGAGCCCACGAATGAACAAGACAATTTTTGATCCGCTATTCTTTCCTCAAGAGGTGACCAATAGTCCGCGATGTCATCAATCGGCGGCGGAAGCTGGCTGCGGGTGCCCCTTTGGATATTGGTGAAACTTTGCTGGATGGTGGTAAAAAGCCTGCGGGCTTCCTCATCCCGGTCCGCCGCGATCACGTTCACCCCCAGCATTACCCTCGGCTGGTCCCACCGGGCCGAAGGCTTGAACTCCGACCGGTAGATTTCCAAGGCGCGCGTCAAATCACCGGGCGCGAAGTGCGAGGCAAAGGCATAAGGAAGGCCCAGCTCGGCGGCCAATTGGGCCCCAAACAGGCTGGAACCCAAAATCCAAATGGGAACCTGGGTGCCGGTGCCCGGAAACGCCTGAACCGCCTGGCCCGGCAAAAAGGGGCCGAGCAGTTCCTGAAGTTCCAAGACGTCTTGGGGAAACCGTTCCGCGCTGGAGGGGTTCCGGCGCAAGGATTGAAGTGTCCGCTGGTCGGTGCCGGGGGCGCGGCCCAAACCCAGGTCAATCCGGCCAGGATAAAGCGATTCGAGGGTGCCAAACTGCTCGGCGATCACCAACGGCGAGTGGTTGGGAAGCATGATGCCGCCCGAACCCATGCGAATGGTTTCGGTACCACCCGCCACATAGCCGATGACCACCGCCGTGGCGGCGCTCGCGATGCCCGGGAAGTTATGGTGTTCGGCCAGCCAAAAACGCTTGTATCCCCACTTTTCCGCGTGCTGGGCGAGGTCCAGTGAGTGGTGCAAGGCATCCGCCGGCTTGGAACCTTGGGTTATAAAAGCCAAATCAAAGACAGAAAATTCAGCCACGTGCCCCCCCATTCATTACCCAACCAGCCACGGTATGAAATAAATCTAAGATTTTTGAATTTTTAAATCAATGCACAAGAAATAAGGGGTCGGATCCCTTTTTATAGCTGAATTTGCTAGTTGGGCACTAGGTCGTCTAATTCCACGAAAACCTTCTTATGGGCACCTCTAAAAATTGTCTTTTTGGTTTTACCGGCATCAAAAAATAAGCCTTTCTTGGTGCCTTGGTGTCTTGGTGGTGAATTATTAGAGGTTCCCTTATTAGATAAACCCCAGTTTATAGATCTTTTCCACGGCCTTCTCGGCCCAACCGATGAATTCCCCGGTGTCATCGGTGGCCAGGGGTGGTCGCACGCCGATGCCCTCTTAGTATTGGGCGCCGTTGCTATAAGGGTTAGTTTGCAGGTAGACCCTCAAGCCCCCGGCGGCCTGGCCGTCACGTAGAAGCCTGACCGCCGCATCGGCGGTATGGGAAGCCAGGCATTCTTTGATTTCCTCAAGCAAGCCCACCTTCTTTCCGAAGGACCGACCGTCCCGAAGCCGTGTACCGGCCCGGCGAACCCGTATACCAGCCGCCTCGAAGCCGTATACCGACCCGGTCAACCCGTATACCGACCACCTCGAAGCCGTATACCGATCCGGCCAACCCGTATACCACCGTCCGCGAAGCCGTGTACCGACCACCACGAAGCCGTGTACCGACCGCCCTGAAGCTGTGCACCATCCCCCACCCCGTCCCTCCCCCTCAGGGGTGATTGTGAATTGTCCCCTTTTCGGGGGCAATTAAAATAAGGGAAATTCGGGTGTCTTCGGGAACTTGCCGTAAACCGGTGGCACAATCCGCCCAGTTGCCACCTGTCAACCGGGGAAAACTCGCTACTTGCCATTTAATTTACTAGGTCGGGGAGATAAACGACTTAACGGGTAGGTGTAAATGGATTGGGCGGTCGGTGCACAGCTTCCATTAGCTGGTGAACGGCTTCGGGCGTTTGGTGTAGGTGTTCGCAGGGCTGGTGTAGGGCTTCAAGGCGTTTGGTGTAGGGCTTCGGGGCGTCTGGTGTAGGGGTTCACGGTGCTAGTACGCGACATCGGGGCGGGCGGTATAGGGGTTCGTCGGGTCACCGAATTTTCACCGGTATACCGCCAGGTGGCACAATAAATCAGGATTAATAATGAAGAAGCCAAATATTGTAAGGCGACTTGGCTGGGCTAGATCCATACGGGAACCCAGGGCTACCGAAACCACTACTCCATTCCGATCATTTGGTCATACATTTCAACCGATCGGAATCCAGGTTTTTTTCCACTAATTGGATATTTGAATAACCCCGCAGGCCACCCTCGCGCCCGCGTTCCCCGTCGGCTGGGTTTTCTCATCGTCCAGAGCCGCGTGAACGATGATGGCCCGATCCACGATGGAATATTCGCCTGAAAGCTGGATGATTTTATTTTTGAATTTGAACTTCGCGTGTCCGGTTGAATCCGCTTTGATATTTCCTAAATCCCCCATATGGCTTTTGACGCTGTTAGGAGCCCCGTGTTTTTGATCCAAGGGATTGAAATGGCCGCCGGCCGAGGTCGCGTCAGGTGCGGAGCAATCCCCCTTGTCATGGATATGAAACCCATGCTTGCCTGGGGCGAAACCTGTCACATCCCCCTCCACCAGCACAGACCCCTTCAATTGGGTGAATTTCACCCAACCCTGAACCTGGCTTCCCGATGCGGGAGAAAGGGTGCACAGGGCCTTCATGACGCTGGTTGGGGGCGTGATCGCATTCGCCGCCGGGGCATCCGCCGCGAGAGTGAGCGGCATTCCATCCGCCATCGCCTTCCCCGCGACAAAAATCAAAAGCAGAGATAAAAACAATTTCTTCATCGAACGCCTCCTAGGTTTTCATTCTAAACACAATGTAATTGGAATTGCCTTTATCTTAGGTTCGCGGAAAAACAAATAGATAGGGCGCCAGTTTTTTAAAAGGATGCGGGTGTCAACGGAGCCAGAACTATCAAAATGATCGTTTCGATTTGAATGGGATCGTCGTGAGGTTCAGTGTCATCAAATAAGAGGTGTAGATCCCCCATTATCCATTTTTTCTGTCCATTTCGGATCCCCGTTGTATACAACCTAACGCCCAAACCCAAAGCCCTGGCTATTTAATCCGACGGGCCTTAGGTGGATGGGGAGAGAGACCCCATGGTCTGGCCAAAAAGAACCCGTTGGGTCGGCTTTAATTTCAGCCTGTCATGAAGGCCGATGTTCTTGCCACAATTATGAAACCAAGCGGACAGGCCCTGTGAAGCGGCGAATAAATAGACGTTTCCGGCCATCAGGCCCGTGTCGACATAGTAATAGGCTTTTTGCGTTTCCCGATCCCACAAGCCCGGTTCCTGAAATCCCGCCTGCTGAATTTTTTGGCATCCACCACATAGATCAACCGAACCGGAGCCTTTGCTCCCATCCCGCCTTGTCCTTTTCCCAGGGCCATGCCAGGTCCCCGGCAACGACCGGCAAGAGACGGTGCGAGTGCGGGTCATAGAGGTAAAACCCTTCTTGAAGGGCCACGAAAAGCTCGATCTCCTGCGAATTGCTGGCCGAAGCCGCCGTTGTCCGGAATTCCAAAGGGACCCTTCCTGCGGTTGTTCCCGCAAGCAGCCCAAAGAATATTCGAAAGCATCCTTGGGGATATTTTTTTACCGCTGATGTTCCGATCCGTCTTCCTTTTCCATAAAGACGCCAGAACCGACTTCCCGCCGTCATGGGCCGGTTTGGGCAAAATCCTTGCCGGTAGACCCACAAGGCCAGACAGAGAGGACAAGGTCGTTATTTTCTTGGCTTTTTGTCTGATGGTCCCTCCAGCTATTGTTTACTATGGGTCCCCATCGTGAACAAGGGTTTCGACTATTCGAATAAAATAATCTTGAGATTTTCGATCAACTTCGTCTTATCCATCGGATTTAACTCTCCCAAATGTGTTACAAACCGGCGATTATCAATAGCTCGAATTTGATCGACCAATATGTCGGAATCTTTTTTAAGACCCATTCCCTTTTTGGAAAGGTGAACTCGCAGGATTTCAGCACCACGGATAACGTTGGTGGTGATGGGACAAATAATGGTGCTAGGGTGTTGACCGTCATTTAAAAGGTTGGTTTGGAGAACAACGACCGGCCTTGTCTTGCCAGGCTCGGTACCGAAACGCGGGCTTAGATCGGCCAAGTATAGATTAAATTTCCTGATCTTCATTCGATGGTTGCTTCCTCGAGTTTTTCCATCTCACTCAGGATGTCCATGGAATTCTTACGCGTGAGCAGGGATTCCTTCAGCAGTTTTTTTCTGAGCCCTTTTCGGCGGTTGAATTCATTGTAAAAGTTTAAAGCCTCATTGATATAGGCGTTCCGGGGCATCTGAAGCACTTTGGTTATGGATTCAACATCTTCGAAAATCTCGCCTTTTATTTTAAGCGACAGAACTTTGGTCATTTTTCAGCTCCTTTAAGGGTATATACTATCAGTATATACCTATTTTGGCTTAAAAGAATGTATTTTTCGCACCAGCGGTCGTCCATTTTGGGTCCCCGTCGTGGACAGCCCAAATGCTTAAAGCGCGGAGCAATCCGGGCAATTCCATCAAACTCCGTATAACGGGAACCTCTAAACCCGATTCCCCTCCCTTGTTTTTGCGGTCTAGCCAAATACCTTTCATCCCGGCTTTTCGACTGCCTCTTGCATCCGTTTCTAATCGGTCTCCTACATAAACACAATCTGCCAATGGAGCTCCCGCTTGTTTCGCGGCCAGCTCAAAGATGGCCTGTTCGGGTTTGGCGCAACCCACCTCACCGCTGATGATGACAGTGGAGAAATATGGACCCAAATCTGTCTTTCGGATTTTGGACCGGTGTTGTTCCTTTTCGCCGTTGGTGATTAACCCCAGGGACCGTCCTTTCAGGGACCGCAAGCATGGAAGGGAGTCGGGAAAAAGTTCCCAGCGAGATTCATAGGTATCCAGGTACACCTGAAAACGAGCATCCGCCTCGTTGTCGGTAAGAGAATGTGAAAAGATTTCCCTCACCCTGCCCCGGCGGCGTTCTTCCGTGGTCAACCGCAGGTAAGGTGAATTTGATGGAAATATTTTTCCGAAACGGTTTCCCAACGAAGAAGAAAAGCTTCCAAGTCTTCCTTGAAAGAAGACCGGTGTCCGCGCCGGTCGAAAAGTGTGACGGTGGGCGGTCCAAAAGTGTGACACCCCCCGCCTTCCATACGCCTTACGGTGTATGGTCGTTGGTTAGCTTTATCATCCTTCTTGTCTTTATGCCTGAGCCGTTTTTTTCGATTCTGTCAATCTGAAGCTTTGGCCGTTAGCCTCCAGAATATGCACCCGATGGGTCAAACGGTCAATAAGCGCCCCCGTCATCCTCTCGGACCCCATGACTTCCACCCAATTTTCAAAGGGTAAATTAGTCGTCACCATCAGGCTGGTACGCTCGTAGGCCTTGCTGACCACCTCAAAGAGCAGCTCCGCCCCGGCCTTGGTGAAGGGGACGTAGCCCAGTTCGTCCAATACGATCAGGTCGAGTCTGGCCAACTGCCGGTGGAACTTAGCCAGTTGTTTTTCTCGCGGCGCTCCAGAAGCTCGGTCACCAAGCTGATCACCGAGAAGAATTTTACCGCCCGGCCCTGGCAACAGGCCTGGAAGGCCAGGGCCGTGGCCAAAGGCAAAAAGATGTAACCGAACGAGTAACCATAGC
>CAWKIF010000004.1:0-3195 GCA_963849485.1 candidate division FCPU426 bacterium
GCGATTCGGTAGTGCCAGTAGTAGAGGTTTTTTATAGAGCTAAAACGGCGAAGCTCCGTGGGGCTTCGCCGTTTTGTTTTAGGGCCTGCATCTTTTCTTCTATAGGCCGCCTCGATATAGCGGGTGGTGCGGACGGTATCGAACAGCGGCATGCTGTGGCGGGTTTCTACTAACCGGCTGCGATAGCGTTTCAAAAGCGCCGGCTCCCGCGCCAGTTTTATTGAGGATCAAATCTTCCAGGGAAAGGATAGCCAACTTCAACCCTTCCACTTCCATTTCTTGCCGGTGAGCCCAAGCTTGCGCGAATGAGACTCCCGAGATCGAGGACAAAAGATCGATCCGATTGGGAACGACACCCATTTGAAAGATCACACCTTCTTGGGAGAAGGATTCGGGGTCGAGGTCGGTCAGGGGCGCGCCGAATTTCACGAGGGCTCGGTAAACTTTTTTGGAATTCCCCGGATCGGACCCCACGAAAAGATCGATGTCACCGGTCGCGCGGGGGAGTCCATAAACCGCGAGGGCGTAAGCCCCAACGATCAAAAAGTCAGCTTTTTCCTCGGATAAAGCGAGCAACATGTCTTTGTAATCCGGATTCAGCATGAGACTCCTTCGCGAAGGCCCAATTATCAAGGGTCAATTGCCACACGATTCCCAAGTTCGCCCCGGGATCCTGATGAGCGGCACCCAGGAGGGGTTCGGGATCGGTCAAGTGTCCAAGTCGCGTGACCCAATCATGTCTATTTTTCATGGCGAGCCCCCTTTCAAAAGATGCCCTATTATATCAAATCGACCCTATTCATTTTCCCCGCTTTTACCCCATGGAATCCCCCATTCGGCCATAATTCGACAACGCTTAAAGAAGCTGGCCTTCGCGGCATGGGGCTCCCCGTGATCAGGTCGTCGTTTTTCAGGAATGGATGGCGGTCCCACCCGTCATCGGCCCTTCTGTATCACCTCGACGATGCTCCGCACCTCGAGATGGCCCTTCGGGTCGCGGCCGATCGAGACCAGGAATTGTAAGGGCTTGCTGTCGATGGCGGGATTCCCTTCCTCCTGGATCTTGAAGGTCCCCGTGATCAGGTAATCATCCTCACCGCCCGATTCCCTGGTCATTCGGGCTTGCCCCTCCTGCGTGAATTCCAAGGTTTGTTTCGCATCCTGGATCTTCTTGATCCTCGCCTCGGAATAATACTCGTCCACGACGGCCTGGCCCGTCTTCGGGCTGAGCACGGTCGCGATGAAATCCTCGTTTTGGTAAGGGTTCCGGTAGTCCAATGTGTAAAGGGAACGGGCGAAAAGCTCGGCCAATTTCATTTCGTCAGCTAATTGTTGAGGAGTAAGGGCACCTTTGCCCATTTCCGGTTTAGAAATGGGCGCAACTAAACCAGGGCCCTCAACATGTGGTTTCGTGCCAGGTGCAGCCTTCGGCTTTAAACCTTGGGGTTTTGGGGCAACAGATGCTGTTTGAGTCGTAGAGGTTGATCCCACAGAAGTACCTGGGACGTTCTTGGTGTCTTCGTGGCTTGGTGGTGAAACCTGGCTCCTTGAATTAGTTGTGGGTTCTTCGTGGTTTCCCGTTGCTAAGGTGGTACCCCAATGCCATACCTTGCCAAGCTGGTTCTTGCACCAGGCCCCTACCCCTGCGGGGTGGGTAAAGAACATATATATAGAAAAGAGTAGGCCGAGCAAAACCAGGACTTGAAGAACCTTTTTCAAGGGTTTTCCAACGATCTCACCGAGCAATCTAATAACGAGGTGAATGACTTCTTTTAATAGATTCCAAGTCTTCGCGGCAAGCCAATGGATCGGTTTGTAACAGGCCTTCAGGACTTTATGCGCGAACTTGCGGATATTTTTGGTCCCATGCCATAGAACAAAGAGGGATTCCATGACGGTGGGTGCTTCGCCCGCTTGGAGCTTGGTTCGGACTTTCGCCACAACATGCGGTTCGGCCTCTTCCCCGGCCCCTTTTAGCTCTTGGGCCGGGACACTCAAACCTTGGCCCTCAGCTTGAGCATTCGGGCCAGAGGCTCTGACCCCCTTCAAACCCGAGCCCACCGGCTGGCCGGTTTGGGATGAGTTATTGGGTGTTGAACCCTTTTGGCTGGCATCGGTAGCGGTCTTCTCAGTCACCGCGACCGGCATCGGCTTGTGGGAAACCGAAGATGACCGGCCAAAAGCCTCGGGCTGGTTGCCCGACTGGATCCACTTTACCAACTCCTTGGTCTTGGCCTCGGTCAGGTACTCGTCCAGGACCACCCGTAGGCCCCTTTCGACCAGGGCAGGATCCACTAAATCGGCCAGGGAAAGGATGGTTTTCCCAGATAGCGAAAAACCCTTATTTTTATCGGTCGCTGAGCGACCGTCGTTTTTAAGGGTTTTTTGAAGATTTTCATCCAGCAATGCACGTGCCCCTGGGTTCAGGACTTTCGTTCGCTTCATGGCCTCATTCACCCGAGTCTTGGATAGGCCTAACCGGCCTGCGACTTCCTCCCGACTGGCCGGTTCGTCCTGGTTATCGGCTTCAATAGCCAGGTCCCAATCCCACCAATCCATCTCGTCCTGGTTGTTGTCCATCAGGGCGGCCCGGCGTGTCTCGACCGGGGTCAAGTTGAGGACCATCGCTTGGAGGTTCTCTAACCCGGCCAGCTTGGCCCCCGCCAGGCGTCGGTGCCCGCCGATGACCATATATCTGAACCCGGGATTCTGGGCCTGCTCTTCCCCGGTGAGGGGCCGGACCTTGATGGGGGTTTGCTGGCCAACGGCCATTAGGGATTCGGCGATCTCTTCGATGGACCCCTGCCGAAAAGACCTACGGGGCTGACGGGGGTTGGGAAGGAGTTCCGACAAGGGGATGGATAACAGAACTTGGGTCGATTCTTGTGTGTTCGACATACAGACCTCCAAAATAGAGTTTGGAGTTAGGAGTTAGAAATTAGGACTAAGACCTAACTCTTTCCCACCCTCATAGGACAAAGACAAAACGGGTGGATATTGATTGTTAAATTTTTAAATTATAAAAATGATTTTCGTCAAGCCGGAATAAGAGGAGAGGAAAAATATACCGCACAACAATTGGCTCTAAACCGGTTTAAGACACTGAATTGTTCACCGCACCCATGCTTTGTATGGCATGGGTGCGGTGAACAATTAGATCTTGAGGTGTTGAAGGTTCAGCTTTTTCTAACCGAG
>CAWKIF010000005.1:0-3098 GCA_963849485.1 candidate division FCPU426 bacterium
GGAAGGGTCGAGGTTGAGCTGGTGGCAGAGGTGGATGAGATGGAGATTGCCCGCTTCCTTGTTGAGGATCGAAGTCTCGAAATTAACGCTGAGGAAAAGGTCGTGGGGCTGGGGACAGCACGCCTTGAACGTTTCGAGGATCTTTTTCCGGAAAAGCCGGTCCAGTTCCATGACAAGCCCGAATTCACGGGCGGACTTGAGTAGGGGTAGGGGTGGGACCAGTTTCCCTGAGACCGGATGGATTCCCCGGGAGAGGGCCTCGAAACCGACTATTTTTTTCTCGCGGAGGGAAAAGATGGGCTGGAAATGAACTTCCACCAGCTCGCGGTCGAGCAGTATTTTAAGATCCAGTTCGTTGAAGTCGGCGGTGTAGATCATAAGGTCCCTTAAGGTTTCTTAAAATTAACAAATCAAATATGATGAATGATACCCCTAAATGAATTTTGTATATCATAATTTATTGGATTGTTGAGAGGATGATTTCCGCTCAATTTTTGGCTGATTAAAAAAGCGCTTTACATTAGTAACCAATTTGTCGAAGGGAAGAAATGACCTATAAAATTTACAGCGACGGCGCCTCGCGTGGGAATCCAGGCCCCTCGGGCATAGGGGCGGTGATCTTGAAGGACGGGGAAGTCGTCCACGAGATCGCGGAATATATCGGCGAAGTAACAAATAACGTGGCCGAATATGAAGCCCTTTTAGCGGCCCTGGATTACTGTGTTAAAAAAAAGTTAGAACCCATTGAGATCTACGCCGACAGTCAGCTTTTGATCCGCCAGCTTCAAGGGATGTATAAAGTCAAACATCCTTCCATTATTCCCCTGTACCTAAAGGCCAAGGATTATCTCAAGTATGTCCAATGCAAGAGTTTTACCCATGTGCCCAGGGAGCAAAACAAACACGCGGATAAGCTTTCCAACCTGGGTATCGATAAGCATATGGAAGGTCATTATGCCTGACGGGTTGACACCCTAAGGTGCGTTGGCTGGATTTTAGCCCCTTTTCCCCCTATCATGACCCATGGAAGCAGGTCTGTGATCGCGTCGGTAGGGGTTTCCCCTGCCGCCGAGGAAAGTCCGAACTCCAAAGGACAGGATGCCGGGTAACGCCCGGTCGCCCCGCCACCGGATCGAAAGATAACGAAGCGGGATGAAGGAAAGTGCAACAGAGAATATACCGCCACGGGAGGCCGCAAGGCCCTCCGGGGTAAGGGTGAAAAGGTGGGGTAAGAGCCCACCGCGGCTTCAGCAATGAAGACGGCAAGGCAAACCCCATCCGGAGCAAGATCAAATAGGGAGGCTTTAAGGCGGTCCGCCTTATCTGTTCCTGTCAAAGGAAGGGAGGCCTTCGGGTAAGATCGCTGAAGGACGGGGCCGGTGACGGTTTCCGCGAGAGAAATGATCACAATCACAGAATTCGGCTTATGACCTGCTTCTTTATTTTTTCTTAAAAAGCCGTCTTAAGGGCGGCTTTTTTTATTTTCGGGAGGCGTCTTTGCAAAAGATCCTCGTGCGTGGCGGCAAACAACTGAAGGGTTCCATCGAGATCAGCGGGTCCAAGAACGCCACCCTGCCGGTTATGACCGCCGCGTTGCTGTCCGAAAGCCCATGCTTCCTCGCCAATATCCCTCTTTTAAACGACATCAAGACCATGGCCGAGGTGCTGCGACGCCTGGGTGCCCAGGTCGAATTGAAAGACCACCAGCTCCAAATAAATCCCGCAGGTTTCAGCCAATTTGAGGCTCCCTATGAACTGGTAAAGACCATGCGCGCTTCCATTTATTCCCTCGGCGCCTGCTTGGCCAAGCTTGGCGAGGCGAAGGTTTCCCTGCCGGGAGGCTGCGCCATCGGAGCCCGGCCCATCGACTTGCACTTGAAGGGTGTGGAACAACTGGGCGCCCAGGTGACCATCCAACATGGTTATGTCCATGCCAAGGCATCGAAACTCAAAGGGGCCACCATCCATCTTTCGGGCCCGCACGGCCCCAGCCTGGGCGCGACGGTCAATGTGACCATGGCAGCCACCGCCGCCGAGGGGACCACCGTCATTGAAGGGGCCTCCTCGGAGCCCGAGGTGGAGGAATTGGTAAGGTTCCTGAACGCCATGGGCGCCCAGATCGAGGGTATGGGTACTTCCCGTTTCGTCATCCCAGGTCGAAAGACGTTGAAAGGCGTGAATTATTCCGTTATCCCCGACCGCGTGGAGGCGGGAACCTTCATGGTGGCCGCGGCCATTACCCGGGGGGATGTGATGTTGACCAAGGCGAACCCCGGCATTTGGAAGCCGTCACCGAAGGTTGGGGCCATCGGCGTAAAGGTTGAGGAAACGCCCCAGGGTTTGGGTCAGGGCAACGGGCCTACAGCCCGCCGACGTCATGGTCTTGCCCTATCCGGGTTTTCCCACGGACATGCAGGCCCAGATCATGGCGCTTTTTGCGTGGTGGCCGGGGTCAGCATGGTGACCGAGACCATATGGGAAAACCGCTTCATGCACGTTTTTGAGCTGAACCGGATGGGCGCGGATATCACCATCGACAGATCCTACGCCGTGGTGAAAGGAGTCCCAAACTCTCCGGCGCGCCGGTGATGGCCTCGGACCTGCGGGCCAGCGCGGCCCTGATCCTGGCGGGGCTGGTGGCGGAGGGGGAAACCCTGGTTCAACGGGTTTACCATTTGGACCGGGGATATGAGAAAATCGAAGCCAAGCTGTCCTCCCTAGGCGCCGATATCCAAAGGGTGGATTAAAGACAAGGTTGAAAATGCGAATCCTGAACTTTAAAAGTAAAACCGATCAAAAACAAATAGATAAGCTTGTGCGCCGGGAAGCCCTGATTGAACTCAAGGGAGCGGGAAGCCGGTCGGCCCTGACCCGTAAGGTCTTTGGCAGGGATTTGACCCCCGAGCAGGCGGTGGAGCGCGTCGTCGAGGACGTAAAAAAGAAAGGGGATGCCGCCCTTTTCAAGTATTGCCGGGCTTTCGACGGATTTTCGGCCAATCACAGAAATTTGAAGGTATCGCCAACCGAAATTAAAGCCGCCTTAAAAGCCATTAGCCCCTCCTTGATGAAGGCTCTCCAAATCGCCATCAAGAATGTCC
>CAWKIF010000006.1:0-9383 GCA_963849485.1 candidate division FCPU426 bacterium
GGGCCTTTCATGAGAAGGAAAAACCAAAAAATTGGTTTCATAACGGAAAGGAGGCCGGGGTAGGACAAAAGTGGATTCCTCTCGACCGGGTAGGGCTTTATGTACCAGGCGGCCTTGCCGCCTATCCTTCCTCTGTCATCATGAACGTGGTAGCCGCCAAGGTGGCGGGCGTTAAGGAAGCCATTGTCGTCACACCGGTTAAGAAGGATGGAAAAGTCAACCCCGCGGTATTGGCGGCGGCCTATCTATCGGGTGCGGACGCCCTCTACAAGATCGGTGGCGCCCAGGCGATAGCGGCCTTGGCTTACGGCACCAAAAGTGTTCCGGCGGTTGACAAGATTACCGGGCCCAGCAACCTCTTCGTGGCTCTGGCCAAACGAAAGGTCTTCGGACAGGTCGGAATCGACGGGTTCCCAGGTCCCAGCGAGGTTCTCATCGTTGCCGATGGATCGGCCCCTGCCTCCTGGGCCGCGGCCGACCTTCTGGCCCAGGCCGAACATGACGAAATGGCCATGCCGCTCTTGGTTTCCTTGAATGAAAAATATGCCTTGGAAGTATCCCGGGAAGTGGATAGGCAGGTGAAGCTACTTAAAAGAGAACCTATCGCATCCGCTTCGATATTGAGTCGTGGAGCGATTTTGGTGGCCAGTTCCAAAGCCCAAGCACTCCATTTCGCAAATCACTTTGCTTCCGAACATTTGGAATTGTTGGTTAAAAAGCCCAAAGAATGGGTACCATCGATCCGTCATGCTGGCGCTATCTTCATAGGCCCCTTAAGCGCTGAGGCTTTCGGGGACTACACTGCCGGCCCCAACCATGTGCTCCCGACGGGGGGGACGGCTCGTTATTCTTCTGGACTTTCGGTTTATGATTTTCTCAAGCGAACCAACCTGTTAGAAATGAAACCCGCCGGGCTCAAAGCCTATGGCCAGGCCACGGTTGATTTCGCCGAAAAGGAAGGCCTGGGTGCCCACGCCCGAAGTGTTTTACTCCGATTAAAACCCCGAGACCATTGAGGGTATTTTGGTGAAGAAGAACCTCAAAAACTGGTTTCGGCCGGCTATTTTAAAAATGAAGGGTTATACCCCCGGGGAACAGCCCAAAGACCTGCGGACCATTAAACTCAATACCAACGAGAATCCTTACGCCCCCGCCCAGTCCGTCCAGAAGGCCGTGAAAAAACTGACCGATTTTCGTCTGCGTTTATACCCCGAACCTACCGCCCATACCCTGCGGCAAGCCCTTTCCAAACATTATGGATGGCCGGTGGAAGGCATCTTGGTGGGGAATGGCTCGGATGAGATTTTATCCATGCTTTTTAGAGCCTGCGTGGGCAGGGGCGACCTGGTTCAATACCCTGATTTGACTTACAGCCTTTACACGGTTCTGGCTGAAATCAGCGAAGCGAAAATCAAAGAGATTCCTCTGAGCCCAAGCTTTGAACTGCCGTTTAAAAAATTATCACTCCAAGCCCGGTTGACTCTATGGGGATATCCCAATCCTCCCGTAGGAAATTGCTTTGATTCGAAGGAAATGTCCGTTTTTTGTAAGAAAACAAAGGGGTTGGTTTTAATTGATGAGGCCTATGTGGATTTTGCCAATAACCATTGTTTGGACTTGGCAAAGAAATGCCCCAATATCCTTGTTTTGCGCACCATGTCCAAATCCTTTTCCTTGGCGGGGGCTCGTTTGGGTTATGTGTTCGGCCACCCGGATGTCATTGGACAGCTTTTAAAAGTAAAGGATTCCTATAACGTCAATCGGATCACCCAGGGATTAGCCGTTGAGGCCTTGAACCTTGCTGGCCTGCGTGACCAGAAAAATAAAATTAAGCTCATTCAGATGGAAAGAGAGCGACTGGCAGAAGCGTTAATGAATATGGGTTTTGCTGTGCCGCCCAGTCAGGCAAATTTCTTGCTTGCCTTCTGCCCGGCGGAAACGAATGCGGAAACGCTTTATAAAAGTCTCAAAAGAAAACTTATTTTGGTAAGATACTTTCCCCATCCAAGACTGAGGCGCTGCCTCCGCGTCACGGTGGGAACGCCCGAACAGAACAACGCACTGTTGCGGGAAATAAAAGGCCTCCTGAAGCGACTGTAAATGGGAAGGCCCGGGAGCCTTCTATGCCCAAGCGACAAGCCACCCTCAAGCGAAAGACCAAAGAAACCGACATCGAACTGACCTTGAACCTGGATGGATCGGGCGCTCACCAGGTGAAAACGCCTGTGCCTTTTCTCACCCATATGCTGGAAGCCTTCAGCAAACACAGCGGGTTCGACTTAAAAGTTAACGCCAAGGGCGACACCCATGTCGACGACCACCACACGGTAGAAGATATCGGCATCTGCCTGGGTATCGCGTTGGACCAGGCCCTGGGTGACAAGGCGGGAATCGGCCGGTACGGGCATTTTTACGTGCCCCTGGACGAGGCCCTAGTAAGGTCGGTGGTGGATCTGAGCGGCCGAAGCTACATGAATTTTTCACTCGATTTGAATGTTAAAAAACGCATCGGAACCTTCGACACCGAATTGGTGGAGGATTTTTTCAAGGCCGTGACCGACAACGGCAAGTTCAATTTGCACCTGGAGAAGATCCACGGGCGTAACAGCCACCATATTGTCGAGGCGGCCTTTAAGAGTTTCGCCCGGGCTCTGAAGATGGCCGCGGCCAGGGATGGGAACGCTAAGGGCGTACCCTCGACCAAAGGCAATTTGTAAACCAGCGACCTGGCCCGCTTGAAGGCGGGTTCCCAAGGGGAGAACGACATGATTACGGTAGTGGATTACGGTGTAGGCAACCTGCACAGCGTGGCCAAGGCCCTGGAAAAGGTCGGGGCCAAGACCCGGGTGACCTCGGACTGGAAGGATGTGGAGGGTTCCAATGGCGTGGTTTTGCCAGGCGTGGGCGCTTTCAAGGATTCGATGGACGCGATGCACCGGTCCGATCTGGCGAAGGCCGTGAAAGACTTCATTGCCACTGGCAAACCCTTCCTGGGCGTGTGCGTAGGGCTCCAGATGCTTTTCGCCGAAAGCGAGGAGTTTGGGATTTCCAAGGGGCTGGGTGTTTTCCCCGGCAGGGTCGTGAAATTCAATCAGGGGCAAAAGGTGCCCCACATGGGTTGGAATCAGATCCGGGAGACAAAACCCGGAAACCCGCTCTTGAAGGGCTTGAGGGAGGGCGAATACCTCTACTTCGTTCATTCTTATTATGTCGTACCCGAGGACGACGCCATCTCAGCGGCTAAGTGCCAATACGGAGTGGATTTCACCTGCATGGTCTGGCGGGACAACACCTTCGGAACGCAGTTCCACCCCGAGAAAAGCCAAGAGGCGGGGCTGCGGATCTATCGGAACTTCATGGAATTGGCGGGTTAATTTATGTATGTCATCCCAGCGATTGATTTAAGAAAAGGGCGCTGCGTCCGGCTGGTCCAGGGCGACCTACGCGACGAGACGGTCTATTCTCAAGAACCTGTTTCGGTGGCCAAACTCTGGAAGCTCAAGGGCGCCAAAAGGCTCCACGTGATCGACTTGGACGGGGCCTTCTCGGGAAAACTCTCGAATCTGGAATACGTGAAGGAGATCATCAAGGCCACCGATATGAAGGTGCAGGTGGGGGGCGGCATCCGGGACCTGAAAACGATCGAAAAGGTCATGGATTTGGGGGTTTCCTCCGTCATCCTGGGTACCTCGGCGGTCCAAAACAAGGAGTTCGTGAAGGAAGCGGTCAAGGAATACGGAAAGGCCATCATCGCTGGCATCGACGCCAAAAAGGGAATGGTGGCGATCAAGGGGTGGAAGCAGGTCACCAAGGTGAACGCGGTGGATTTGGCCAAGGAAATGGCTGATTTGGGGGTCGGATCCATCATCTTTACCGATATCCAGCGGGACGGCATGCTGGAAGGTCCCAACTTCAAGAGCACCAAGGAATTGGCCGTGGAAGTGAAAATACCCGTGATTGTGTCGGGCGGCATTTCCAGCTACCGGGATATCGAACACGCCAAAAGGCTTGAAAAGTACGGCATTAGCTCAGTAATTATCGGGAAAGCCCTCTATACCGGCAAGATCGACTTGAAACAGGCCATTAAGATCGCCAAGGAACCTCCGGCACCCAAGACGCCCAAGGCCAAGAAGAAAAGGAAGAAAAGCTCTTAAGAGATTTAACCAAAAGCCAACACGAAGTCACGAAGACACAAAGAAAATGTAGAATTTAGTCAAAAAGATTGGTTCTGGAGGATAGTTCTACGGCTCTTCAAAAGGGTTCCTTGGGGTCTTAGTGGCTTAGTGTTGGAAGTTGGTTTTTAGTTTTTAAATAATCGAGGATTGAATGTTAGCCAAAAGAATCATTCCATGTTTGGATGTCAAGGAAGGGCGGGTGGTTAAGGGCGTCAAGTTCCAGAATTTGCGCGACGCCGGGGACCCTGTAGAGATCGCCAAACAATACGACGCCGAGCAGGCGGATGAGCTGGTCTTCCTCGATATCACCGCTTCCTTCGAGAAGCGCGACATTCTCCTGGATGTGGTGACCCGGACCGCTGAAGCGGTTTTCATGCCCTTGACCGTGGGCGGCGGGGTGCGTACCACGGAAGATATCCGAACCCTCCTGAAATCGGGTGCCGACAAGGTTTCCCTCAATACCCGCGCGGTCGAGAACCCGGTCGTGTTAAAGGAAGGGGCGGAGAAATTCGGTTCTCAATGTATCGTGCTAGCCATCGACGCCAAGCGTAAAGACCCCTTTGACCCCTCTAAGGGTTGGGAGGTTTATACCCATGGGGGGCGGGTGGCCACGGGTAAGGACGCGGTGCAATGGGCCATCGAGGGCGTAGGGCTCGGAGCGGGTGAGATTCTGTTGACCAGCATGGACCGGGACGGCACTAAAAACGGCTATGACATCGAATTGACCCGGTCCATCAGCGAGTCGGTCAAGGTGCCCGTGATCGCTTCGGGCGGGGTGGGGAATTTGGACCACTTGGCGGAAGGAATCCTCTACGGTAAGGCCGACGCGGTTCTCGCAGCTTCCATCTTTCATTACGGCGAGTACACCATAAAGGAAGCCAGGGAATACCTGAGATACAAGAACATACCGGTGCGGTCATGAGTCTTCCCCCGGCGGTGGCCAAGCAACTGGAAAAGCTGATCCAGCAAAACGTAAACAAGCATTTCGGTACCCTCCTACCCGCTGAAAGGACCGCCGACAAGGTCCGGGCCTTCGCCCAGAACCAGCTCGATTTTTTTATCAACGGCATCGTGAAAGAATCGCCCGATTTGAGGGCGAAATGGGTGAAGGGTCATCCTTACCACGCCCATTTACGTATCATGCCGGGTTCAAATCTTTTTGAAGTTGAAATTACCTGCGACGAGTGACCTATGGCCGACAAGAGTATGTTCACCCAAATCCAACTTTTGATCCGGCAGAATGTCGTGCGTTATTTCGCCAATATGCCCCCTTCTGAAAAAACCGTGGATAAGGTCGAGGCCTTCGCCCAGAAACAGCTTGATTTCTTCATCGACGGCCTCAAGAAGCAGTCGCCGGATCTTGCCAAAACCTGGAAGAACGGCCACCCCTTTCTTGCCAAGGCGGCCATTAATACTCAGACCTTCACTTTCGAAATCCAGATCGTCGAGAAAGAACCGGGAAAGTTCTAACCATGACTCGGCCGCTTTCCATTCGAACCCTCCGCTTAGTTCTGAGGGATTGGCAGGGTTCGGATTTAAAGGACGCCTATGAATATGGTTCTGACCCCCGAGTGGTTCGTTTCATGCCCTGGGGACCCAACACTTTAGAGCAATCCCGCGTATTTATCCGTCGATGCCTCCGAAAACGCCGGTTAAAACCCAGACGAACCTATGAATTCGCAGTAGTGTTGGCCGCAGATAATAAAGTGATTGGGGGATGCGGAATAAGGATCAAAAACGCAGCTTTACGGGAAGGGGATTTGGGTTATTGTTTCAATCTCAATTATTGGGGTCAGGGCTACGCCACCGAAGCTGCGCAATCCCTTATCCATTTCGGTTTTACAAAGTTGAAACTTCACCGACTTAGGGCCACCTGTGATAATCAAAACAAGGCCTCCGCCCGGGTCCTGGAAAAGGTGGGGTTGCGGTTTGAGGGTCTGATGAGGGAAAACCTCCTTCAAAAGGGGAAGTGGCGGGACAGCCGGCTTTACGCCATGCTTGATAAAGATTTTGGAAAAACAGAAAAGTGATTAATGGAAAATAAGGAAAGATTTTCTAAATTCAAACTCGTTTTGTACGTTTTGGCCCTGGTTGGCCTGATATGGCTGGGGCTTCAAGCCTATTGGGAATATTACAAATTCAAGCTCTGGTTCGCGGGGGTTGGAACGGGTGTCTTTGGTATTTCAGGTTTGATCCTTGGTTTTATTTACTTCCATTCCGTTCACAAGATCCATGAACGGTTGAAGGAAATGCCGGGCGGCTTAGGCAAAATTGGCGCTTATGTCGCATTTATCATTGGTTTGATATTGGTAAATCCCCTTCCCTGGAGCTTGGCTTTGTGGCTTTTCACTCCGCCGGGCAGCCTCAACATCGCTGGGGAATGGTTTTTTATCGGCTGTTCATTTGCGGCTGTCATTGTCCTCTCCCTGGAGCGGTTCTTCGCCAAGAAAAATCAAAAGTCATGAAATTTATCTGCGTTTATTGCGGTTCGAGCCCTGGAGTTGATCCGGTTTATCTCCAAAAGGCCGGTGAGTTGGGCGGGATCTTGGCCCGGAAAAACTTAACCCTCGTCTATGGCGGCGCAAAGGTAGGCCTTATGGGCCGGGTGGCGGATGAGGTTCTTTTCCATGGCGGCCAGGCGATCGGGGTCATCCCAAAGATGCTGAAGGACAAGGAAGTCGCTCATCCTGGTTTGTCCGAACTTCATGTGGTCAAAGACATGCACGAACGGAAAGCTAAAATGGCCGAACTCTCTGACGCCTTCATCGCCTTGCCGGGTGGTTTCGGAACCCTGGAAGAAGTCATGGAAATGATCACCTGGAACCAGTTGGGCCTGCAAACTAAACCCATCGGTTTTCTGAATGTGAACCGCTATTTCGAGGGGTTGTTTCAATTCTTCCAAAAGACCAGTCAAGGCGGTTTCGTGAAGCAATCGATGATTGACAGCTTGATATTGGAACCGGATCCCCACGCATTAATTGACAAAATCACAGCCCAGTAAATCGCAAATCGGAATATCTCAAAAAAGAGTGGCAATTTAAAGCTGAAAAGTTTACTTTATCGCCTCATTTCTCGTTAACGGGGGCCCCTCATGAGTTGGATCGACAGCTTAAAATTCCAGGAAGACGGGTTGATTCCCGTGATTGCGCAAGACGCCCAGACGGGTGAAATACTGATGTTCGCTTTCGCCAACCGCGATTCGCTGGAACACACTGCCCAGTCCGGGAACATGACTTATTGGAGCCGGAGCCGCAAAAAACTCTGGAAAAAAGGCGAAGAATCCGGAAATGTACAGAAAGTAAAGGCCCTTTACACCGATTGCGATAAAGACGCCATTCTGGTAAAAATAGAACAAGTCGGGGGCGCCGCCTGCCACACGGGCAAACGTTCCTGCTTCTTCAATGAGAGGGAAGGGGACAACTGGAAGGAAGTCGGAATCCAGGTCTTCGATCCCGAGAAAGTTTACGGACATAAATGAACGCTTCTTTAGTCGTGAATTTGAATCATTGGCGCAGCCACCGTTGGCGTTCCTAAAAGCCCAGCCGGTCGCTGACGTTCGCCTTTTGATTCAAAATTCAAACTAAAGGAGATTCATCCATGAAAACCCCCCATCCATCCCACGTTGTCCCTTCCTTCGAGAACTTCCGCGAGTGGGCCAAACGCTACAACCGCGTTCCATTGGCTCTTTCCCTCCATTCCGACCTGGAAACGCCCTTGTCTGTTTATTTAAAACTGGCCCAGGCGACCAACGGGTTCCTCTTGGAGAGCGTGGAAAAAAACGAGCAGGTCGCCCGCTTTTCCATCATTGGTCTTTCCCCCTCGGCGGTTTTTGAGGCCAAGAACGGGGTTCTCATCAATCGTGAGGGAGGGCGCAGCAAGAAAGAAAAAACCCACAACCCCCTGCAAACAATCAAAGGCTACGCCGCTTTGATCCGTCAGGCACCCCTGGAAGGCGCCGGGTTCCTGGGCGGCCTGGTGGGCTACGTGGGTTATGACGCCGTCCGGTATTTCGAGAAACTTCCCAGTTCCAAGCCCGATCCCCTGAAGGTGCCCGACCTATACCTGATGGTGACCGACAAGTTGGCCGTATTCGACCATTTGAAAAGGACACTTCGCCTGATTTTCAACGTGGAAGTGAAAGACCAAAGGAATTTGACCACCCTTTACGATGAGGCGGTGGAAAAGCTCCTCTCGCTTGAAAAGGAACTGGAGAAACCTCTGGTGGGCGTGACCGAAATCCCCGTTCCCCCCGTCCAAAAGCCCGGTCCCAACGACCTGTTTGGTTTCCAATCGAACGCCACTCCCCGAAGTTTTGAGCGGATGGTGGAGAGGTCAAAAAAATACATCCAAGCGGGCGACATCATCCAGGTGGTGGGTTCCCAGCGGTTCCAGAAGGAAACAACCGCTGACCCGATCACCATTTACCGTTTGCTCCGGCGCTTGAATCCTTCGCCTTATATGTTTCTGCTCCATATGGAGGACCTCTACCTGGTGGGTTCCTCGCCCGAGATGA
The DNA here is from genome assembly GCA_963849485.1 of candidate division FCPU426 bacterium. GTDB lineage: Bacteria > Oederibacteriota > Muellerivitia > Muellerivitales > Muellerivitaceae > CAVTWJ01. Next base: position 8,689 of record CAWKIF010000006.1, read on the forward strand.
TGATCCGGGTTCAAGATGGAACAGTGGAAACCCGCCCGATCGCGGGAAGCCGCCCTCGGGGAAAAACTCCGGAGGATGATCAATACATGGAAGAAAGCCTCCTGGCGGATGAGAAGGAATTAGCCGAGCACGTGATGCTGGTGGACCTGGCCCGTAACGACCTGGGAAGGGTTTGCGATTACGGCTCGGTGAAGGTCAATCATTTCAAGAGGGTGGAGCGATATTCCCACATCATGCACATTGTCTCCGATGTCACGGGCAGGCTCCGGCGGGACAAGTCCTCCTATGAGGCTTTTCAATCCTGTTTTCCGGCGGGCACCCTCTCCGGCGCCCCCAAAATCCGGGCCATGGAAATCATTGAGGAATTGGAGCCGGGACGGAGGGGCATTTACGGCGGCGCGGTCGTGGCCTTTGGCTTTGACGGGAACATGGATTCCGCCATCACCATCCGATCCGTCGTACTCAAACCCTCGGGACCTGGAAAAATGAAAGCCTATGTCCAGGCGGGGGCGGGATTGGTGGCCGACTCGGTACCCCAAAGCGAGTTTATGGAATCCTGCAATAAGGCCCGGGCGGTTCTGATGGCAGTGAACCTTGCTGAAAAGACGAAAACCAACGGCCAACACAAAGGCACAAAGACGCAAAGGAAATCAAAACGAAAGATTAAAAGAAAAGGAAAAATAAAAGAAAATTCC
>CAWKIF010000007.1:0-4170 GCA_963849485.1 candidate division FCPU426 bacterium
ATAAACAAAACATACTGGGGGTGTCCCGCCAGAATTTGAAGACCTAAGGCGAGGCTCAACAAGCAGGCCCAGAGAAGGTTCCCCTCCTCCAACACCCCTTCCAAGCCTATAAACACCAGGGGAATCCATGCCATGGCGCAAAGATTAGGTAAATGGCCGGCGGACACATGAAGGAAAAAGGCCCCGCTCCACATAAAAATAGTTCCCGCTACAAAACTGGAAAGGGCGGATAATCCACGGAACCGGGCCCACCCGTAAGTGAAGGCTCCCGCCAAGAATACATGGATAAAAATGATCCAATTAACCGCATACACCAGTGGCAACACCAGATGGAGCCAGTTGGGGGGATAGAGAAGGGCCGATTCAAAATTCCCAAGAAAGGGATTGCCGCACAAATAATGGGGATTCCACAAAACCAAATGGCCGGCCTTGAGTTGTGAAAACCCATAGGAGCGCCAGGAAAGAAAATGAAGGAAAAGATCGCCTTGTTCCCTGGAAATCACTCTGTTCGATTGGAACAAAACATCCGAAAAAAGACACAGGTTGAGAGCCAACAAGCTTGAAAGGCCTAGACAATCCGTGGAGGATATTCGGGCAGGCTGCGGTCGGTCCATGGAACCATGGAAACAAACAACGCATGTAAGCGTCAACAGCAAAGACAAGAATGATTGGAGAATCGATGCGAAAGCCAGATTACATTTCCATCCAAGCTTTACGGATCCGATGCATCATTGGGATTTTCGATTGGGAAAGGAAACAAAAACAAGAAGTTTCCATTGATTTAAAATTTCCTTGTGATAATCGGAAGGCCGCCCGGACGGACCGGATCGAGGACGCCATCGATTACAAAAAAATCGCCAAAACAACCATCGCTTTTGTCGAAAGCAGCCGTTTTCAATTGGTGGAAACCCTGGCCGAGCGTTTAGCGGAAAAGTTAATAGAACAATTTTCATTGCCTGAAATTGACTTGACCGTCTCCAAACCAGGGGCATTGCGGGGTTCCCAAAATGTCGGGGTCCAAATCCATCGGTACGGAAAACCCTCCACTGTGGATAATTGGATGGCCGTCGGCCTGGGGTCCAATATCCAACCCCGGATGAATTTAACCCGGGCGATGGAGGAATTGGACCATCGCTTTGGTCTGCTGGGTTGTTCCCATGTTTATGAAACCTCACCGGTGGGTTTCTCCAGGCAAAACTCTTTTTGGAATCTAGCGGCCCTTTTCCGCGACCCGGGAGGCTCAACTTCTTCCCTTCGGAGCCAGTTTCGTAGGATCGAGAATAAGACCGGGAGGAAAAGAACCTTGAATTTGAATGGCCCCCGGACCCTGGATCTGGACATGCTTTTAAGGGGTGCTCGAGTGGAACTCAAAAATAAAAAGAAGCTTCCCCATCCCGATTTGGCTAAAAAAGCCTTCGCTCTTTATCCCCTGTTGGAAGTCCTACCCACCGACACCCATCCCGTAACCGGGTTGAGTTTCATGGAAATGGCCGCAGATTTCGGTGAAAAAAACCAAAAAATACACCAATTACCGCCCGAAACCCTTTTTCCTTTTAGTCCCAGGGCCTTTATCCGCTGAATCTTCCGCCATCCACATCCATAACTTGACCTGTCAAGAAGGGATGTTGGGCAGCGAAGAGGACCGCCCAGGCGATATCATCGGGTCGGCCCATTTTTTCCAAAATGGAGCGTTGGAGAATCTTTTTCTTTTGGGCATGCGTATATCGATGGGGAAAAGTGATGGCGCCCGGGGATACGGCGTTGACCCTAACCTCGGGCCCCATTTCCCTGGCCATGAGGCGGGTCAAGGCGATTAATGCGGCCTTGGAAGCGCAATAAGCCCCATAGTCTTTTAAGATGGGATGCGAACCGTAAATATCGGTGATATGAACTACGGACCCCCTGGCGGCTTGAAGCCAAGGCAAGGCCGCCGCCGACAAAAAATAGGGGGCGAGGGTATTGATCCGGAAGATTCTTTCCCAGGTGGAGGTTCGTGATTTTTCAGGGGGAGTCGGTATAAAAAGGGACGCGTTATTGATCAGAACATCCAGTCTTCCCCATTGGCGGACCACTTGGCGGACCAAACGGCCGGCCTGCTCTGGATCGTTTAAATCCGCTGAGCAGAGGAAGACGGAGGCTCCATGGCTTTGAAGATCCTCTCGAAGTTTCCGGGCCCGGCTGAAGGATCTTTGGTAATGGAGTGCGACGGCCCCCCCCGCCTTCACAATCCGGCGCACGATGGCTTCCCCGATGGGGCTTGAGCCGCCCGTGACCAGGAAGACCGGCTTATCCAATTTATTTTTTCTTTTATTAATCATGATTGGATTTTACCAGTGGAAATAATGGAAACCTATTTATTCTCTTTCGCGGTCAGGAACGAGGGTTTTGGCCAGGAGTGGCATGAATTTCCAATACCAACTGGACAAAGCCACTCCAGGGGTTTCGGGATGGCTTTGTTTATAAAGCTTTATGGCCGATTCCCAAAGCACCGTCCCGGGTCCGTGGAAACGCAGATTCTCTTGAAACTCACGCAGGAGGGCCGGCGGTCTTATTTCGGAAAAATCGTTCAATGCCTCTTTTTGTAAATCATCGTTTTGTACTAACAAATCCATAATTGAAGCCAGGGATTTTGCCGATTCAAATATTCGGTCGGGATGCTTTTGTGCACCCGCTCTTAACTCTATCCCCTCAGCGAGTATAAAACGTCCCACTTGTGGAATTTGAACTTCATGTCTTGTATCGAGATATTTCACTTCAACGCAATGGGGATTTTCCAAGAGCCACTGGGCTTTCCGGCTTGGCTGAACCGCTAATCCTGATCTAGTGGCCTTCTGTCGGGGTTTCGATTGGGGAAAAACGAACTTTATATGGCCCAAATCCCCGCGGAAATAGCCCGAATCGGAAAAACCTTCCGTATCAGTCTTATGCCGCTTCACAAACCCCTGCTGGATCAAGTGATGGTGTAATTGACGGCCGATAACACCCCCACCTTTCTCGAGACCGAAAATGGCTGGCGATGGGTTGGGAGGAACGAGTTTTTTCCCAAGCAAGGAGAGATGGTAGAGTTCAGCGGCTTTATCTTCTAATAATACCAATTGGGAAAGGAAGGCGGATAAACAAGGAAGCCAGGCAGAAATGGTGGCTGTTACCCGCATGACGACTCCAAGTATCTGTTGAAATGTAGAATGGAACGAACGATCGCAACCTGTTATCCGTGAATTTGAAAACCTTGATTTCCGAGCAATAACCGGATTTTTTCCCTGACATCCCCTTGGATTTCTAAGCTCATTCCTTTGACGGTTCCACCGGAGCCACAGCTTTTTTAAGAAAGGTGGCCAGTTCCTCTAATTCCTCCGGCCTGCGGGTAAAACCATGGATAATAGTAACCTTCTTGCCGGACCGGCCTTTGGATTCCATATTTATAAACAATATTTCCATGAACGATCTCAAAAAAAAAGTCACCCTAAATCCGGGTGACTTTTGTATTTTGGTTGCGGGGGCTGGATTTGAACCAGCGACCTTTGGGTTATGAGCCCAACGAGCTACCAGGCTGCTCCACCCCGCGTCTATTTGGCGCTTCGGCGCCGATACCGTTAAATGGCTATACAATTGGTGCCGAGACCCGGAATCGAACCGGGACGGGCTTTAGGCCCGAGGGATTTTAAGTCCCTTGCGTCTGCCAGTTCCGCCATCTCGGCCAGTGGCTGAACGTTTGAACCACTTTTGACCATGTTCACGCGGTTAAGGCGGATCTTCCTCGAGGCCAATCAAGGGATAAACTAGTAAATCGGATGTTTTTAGAGTGTTCCTCCAATTTGCCGAAAAGATAAGGTCCAAAAGAATTAACAATGTGGAATTATCTTATCAGTGGTATGCAAAATTCATACTAAGTGGAAATTACTTAGCCCAATCACTTGGCAAAGAATATTCTTTTCAAAACCCGGTTTATACGATGAGGACATTTCCAGAACATTTAACGAATCCGGATGGAACTCAAGCCTATTCGGAATGGTCTGGCGGCTTTCTTGGCGTTACCTTACATCAAATGGAAGATTTTAATGATTTTCATGATAAATGGTACTTAAGATAATTCGTGGCACCGCCTAACCAGTCGCTCAAGCTGACGGAAATACCGTAAACAACTGGCCGCCGCAGAAAACTTTTTTAAGG
>CAWKIF010000008.1:0-10825 GCA_963849485.1 candidate division FCPU426 bacterium
TAGAAGGGGTTGTTAACAGGTGATTGCTACCGGGCCTGAAGGGAACCACCCACTGTATAATTACTCAAGAGTTTATTTTCTGCGGGAGGTGTTTTCATGGGCCTGATGGATTTATTCTCGAAAAAAAGTTCCATAACCGACACAGGAAAAACCCTTTCGAATGCTTCCGGTAAGCTACTGGGGTCGGCTCGAATCACGCCGGAGGGGGACTTTCAGGTTGGCTTCGTGCCCGATGACAAGAAGTGGCTGGTCAACTCCAAGGGAAAATCCAACTCGAATGGCCTTTTGGAGCTCAAGGTCCATGTTTTGGAAAGCCAGTCCAAGTCTTTCGCGGATTCCATCCAGCCGCTCCTGGGCCAAGCGGCTTTTGTCACTGGGATCTTGAGCGAGGATGCTGCGCAGGGAGGAGTGATTTTAGTGCAACCCCTGGACGTCCTTTGGGCAATGCTTCCTTCTGTGGCTTATCCGGAATGGTTCAAAAACGTTTTGGGAAGCCTGGAAGATCCCCAAGGAGCCCTGGTTTATAGGGTTCTAGCGGCCAGCGATAGTTGCAAAGGAGTAAAACCTCCCCAATCGGATAAAACCCGCTCCCATTCCATCCCCTTTCCATACCCACCCAAACCCAACAAGCCCTCCATGAAGATTGATTATGAAATAAAGAAAAGCGCCATGGTCAACGCGGATTTTCAACTGAGTACCGACTTGATCCATGAGAAGATCGCGTTGGATCTTAAGGTTCTCTGCGCGAAAGAAGAGGGGCCAGGAGTCTTTATTGGGGATTTGGCGGCCTTCTGGCGTCATGAAAATGCTAACCGTTAATACTTCCACCCATTGGTTTTTATGTGAACCCACCCTAGGATTTCCCTTAAGCAAAGCCCGGTAACTTTTACAGCCGATCGAGGGTATTTGCGGTCAAAGGGGGAGATCATGGAAAAAGCCACATTCGGGGCGGGTTGTTTTTGGGGAGTGGAAGAAACTTTTCGTTCGTTGAAGGGAGTAGTGGAAACGTCGGTAGGGTACGAGGGCGGCGAAACGGAAAATCCTACTTACCGGGATGTCTGTACCGACGGAACGGGTCACGCGGAAGTCGTACAGGTTACCTACGACCCGAAAGTTCTCCCTTACGAAAAACTGCTGGAGGCCTTTTGGGGCAGCCATAACCCCACCCAGCTCAACCGGCAAGGGCCGGATGTCGGAACCCAATACCGATCAGCCATCTTTTTCCATTCTCCCGAGCAGGAAAAGGCCGCCAAGCTTTCGAAAGAAAAACTACAAAAGAGTTCCTATAAGAGTTTGATCGTGACCGAAATTGTTCCGGCTCAACCTTTCTGGAAGGCGGAGGATTACCATCAGCAGTACCTGGCCAAGAGGGGATTGAGCCATTGTCATCTTTGAGGAGCGAGGACTATGGATATTGTCGAAGTTGCCTTTTTTAAAAATCCCTTTAAAAAGCCCCTAAAAAAGGCCTCAACACCCCCGTGAACCGGAGGAGTCTTTGAGTTACAATCACCACCGTTCTCCTCCGGGAGGGGCAGCTGGAATCTGGTAAAAGGACGGTTTTACAAAAACCAATGAAAATCACGCCTTGGGTGAGTGATGCGGTTGAGGTTCGAAAAAGCGGGATGGAAGGCCACGGTGTCTATTCAGTTAGGACGATCAAAGTCGGGGATGTCATAGGGGTATTCGGCGGTATTGTGATTCCCGAGGCGGAATTGGATGCCCTCCAAAAGACCGTTCCAGCGGAAAAACTAAACGTCGACCACGCCATGTATATTTACCCCGGTTTTATTATGCTTCACGATTACGTTAATGGATGCGACCCCCTCTGTTTCGTGAACCATTCCTGCGACCCCAGCGCCAAGGTGGTGAATGGGATCGTTTTGGTGGCCTGCCGGGAAATTCCAGCTGGTTCGGAAATCAGCTGGGATTACCGGATCACTGATAACGTAGGGGATTGGACTTACGAGTTCAAATGCCAGTGCGGTTCCCCTAATTGCGCGGGTGTGGTTCAAATTGGGCCTAAATTCAGGGAAAAGATCAAATTGGCCGTTGGTTCCTAAGGTTCCAGAAGATTAGATTTAATGGGGAGAAAACTCTTCATTTCTCTCCTTCGTCAAGAGTGGATGGGTGCCATATCAATGAAGCTAGGCTTTATGGCTTAAACCCATCCATTTTTTATTTTAAATCTGTAAAATAACTGCCCACTCCTTTACCACATCCACCACCCTTCCTTGATAGGGTTTCATGAGCCTAGAATCCCTTTATAGCGCCATCAGCGGACTTCAATCGGACAGCGATTGGTTGGATGTCATTGGAAACAATATTTCCAACGTCAACACCGTTGGATATAAGTCTAGTAGCGCCCAGTTCGCAAACCAGCTTTCCTTGGCCCTTTCAGGGGGGGGCGGTGACAACAATCAGAACGACCAGGGTGGTACCAATCCCATGCAAATCGGGACGGGAACCCGCCTGGAGGATATCCAAACCAATTTTCAGCAAGGGGTCATCCAAAGTACCGGAAACCCTCTCGACGTGGCCATCGATGGTTCGGGTTTTTTGGCTGTCCGGCAGGATAATCAGCTTTATTACACTCGGGCGGGAACGCTCACTTTGGACAGCCAAGGCTATTTGGTGGACCCAAATGGGGGCTATGTTCAGGGATACAATTCTTTGATCCAATACGAGGTGAGACCACTCAATTCCGCTCAAAATGGCGGATATGGGCAGATTACCAACGCTCAAATAGTTTTGAATAACTCCAATCTTTCTGACATACAAAATATCCAAATCAATCCCCAGATGACCCTTCCAGCGAGAGCTACTACCCAAGTTAATTTCGCCGGTAATTTAGACTCCAACCAACAGCCCAATGTTTTGGAATTATGGAATGCCCAGGGGCCGACGTTACCGATCGCGGTTCCAATTGCCTTGCTTGGACCGGTTAATGCGATCGATACCACCCGAATGACAGCCCAGTTGACGCCTGATGGAGGGTTCGAGTTAAAGCAGGTGAATGATCTTGCAACCTATATTCCGGGCACCCATAACCCTCCTGAGGCTCTCGAGAATGGCTACGTTAATTTGACCGCGATCAAGAATTTTGCTGGTAACTACGCCTGGGAACAGAACCCGCCCGTTACTCCCGCTAACCAATGCGATGAGACCGTTTATGACTCCTTAGGAACACCCCACACCATTCGTATACAGTTTTACCAGGTGAACGACCTAGGAACGAATGGGGTCAACCCGGCTCCAGGTCCCAACCAAGTTTGTTATGCCTGGTATGCCTTTGATATTACGGGTAATCAACAGCCGACTACGAACAATTTGCTTGGCGGGACCGGGATCGCTGAGGGGGATTTTGCCCATGATGTGAACCCCTTTTTTTCCTATGACCGGGGTGTTGTAAATAACGGGTATTTTGGGGATTTTCTTTGGTTCAATACCGACGGATCCTTGGCTTCCACCGGAGGAGTTGTTGGTGTACCCGGCCCGCCAGGATTGACTTTTAACTGGCAGGATATGCCCAGGATTTATCTTCCCGCTTTGAACTTTTTACCCCCTGTATCTCCCATTCCAAATAATGGGGCGGAGGTGATGGCCGTTGACTTGAATTTCGGCATGGCGGGGTATACCGATGGGCCCTTCGAGTCGGACCCCGGTATGATCTTTAACGCAGGCAGAAACGGCTTGATTAGTGACGCGGAGGGCTCTTATCAAATTGTCAACGGCGTCAACACCTACGTTCCTAAAAACACGGTTCAGGCCACAACCCAAGATGGATATCCCGATGGAACTTTGCGGTCGATGAATTTCCAAACGGACGGAACATTGATTGGGAATTTTTCCAATGACCAAAAAGTGGCCCTGGCCCAATTGGCAGTAAACCAGCCGGTCAATGAGGAAGGGTTTTCACAAGTCGGGAATAATGACTTCGCCACCTCCGCCAATACCGGCGCCATGCAAGTGGGGTTGGCAGGCACCAACGGCCTGGGTCTGGTCAGGGGTGGCTCACTGGAAAATTCAAACGTCGACCTGACGAATGAGCTTAACAACATGATCCTGGCCCAGAAGGGATTTGATTCCAATGCCCGTATGTTCGGGACGGTCAACAATACCCTTCAAACCCAGGCCAACCTGGGTCTCGGGAGTTAATCCAACCGATCCTTTCCCACGGCACTGTTAACCTTCGATATAATCTCACCGCCATAGGTCTTTCTACATGAAGTCCCTATTTCACCGAGGAATATCTTGTCTTTGACTGAAAAAGAGCTGGTCAACCGAATCCTGGCCGGGGAAGAATCGGCTTTTCGGGACTTCTACCAGGCCCACCAAAAGGCCCTTATCCGCGCCTGCTGGTATTTCCTTGGAAACGACTCCGATGTGGAGGATATGGTCCAGGAAACCTTCATAAAAGCCCTTAAAAACATGCCCCGGTTCCGTTTTGAGTGTTCCCTGAGGACCTGGCTGAACCATATTGCCGTGAATTTATGCCGGGATCGGCTGGAAAAAAAGAAGAAAAATATGCCCTTGGACGTGGATTATTTTTCCGGATTGCCGTCTAGAGAGCAACCAAAGGCCTACCCCGAGGAAGCCCTCCAGCTTATCCTCCAGGAAATCGGCCATTTGGAAGGCCGGGACAAGGAACTCCTCACCCTCCGGGAGATCGAAAAACTCTCCTACGAGGCCATCGCTTCCCGGCTTAAAATCCCCGTTGGAAGCGTCACTTCGGGCATTTACCGGGCTCGGCAACACCTGATCGAGCGGGTACAGGCGAAGATGCCAGAATTGAAAGAGGAAATGTCGCAATGAAGTTTAACCCGGATATCCTTTTAAAAATCTTCATCGAAGGAAGCCTGACCCCCGAGGCCAAGGCGGAGTTTGACCGCCTCGTCCGGCAGGATCCCCTCTACGCCGAGAAGGTGACTGCGGCCCTAGCCGAAAAATTGGGGCCCTTGCCCGATTCCCAAGTGGAAGCTATCGCCGCGCGCTTGGAACCCAAACTCGCGCAAGCCTGGCAAATCGCCCAACCTCGACCCTGGAATCTTTATTACAAGCTGGCCTGGAAAATCTTGATGGTGGTAGTCGCCCTCGGAGCGTTGGGGCTGGGATTGAGGCTGCTCCTGTCCAATCCAGGTGAAAAACCCATCGCGGGAACGCCCTCGGAGGAACCCTTCTCACTGGTTATCCTGAAGGATCCTCCCTTGACTTCCCATTCATCGATGAACCAGGGTCAAAAGGCGGTCGCTTCCGAACCTGTTTCCGCTTTTTCCCACACTCCCGTGGCCCATGGAACGATCACTCCCAAGAATCCGGGTGCCTCCCAAGCCGCGGAAGGTTCCTTTATCCGCCTGGCCATTCATATGGACCAAACCCAGAAGGTTTGGGTCAGGGTCCTGGACCCGAACGGGTTGGTGGTGAGGAACATCTTCAAGGGGCAATGGACGGCTGGAGACCATACGATGGATTGGGATGGTAAGGACGACCATGGCCATGGGCTCGCGTCAGGCACCTATCAGGTGACCGTTCAATCGGGTGGCAGGACCCAGTCGACCAGCGTCAATCTTCAACAGGCGCAATGACCCGCTTTTTCCAATTTTGCTGTGAATAGAGTGCGATAGACTGGAGCCATCTAGAAGTTGGTCGATGGTTGAGAGTTTCAATAGCGACTTCAATCAACTCAGGGTTTGCCCGATGAAATTTTGGATTATCCACGACGTTTCCATTGTCCATTTTTATCAATCCTTTCGAACGAGGAACCCTTCAACCCTTGGCACGATTCAAGTCAATCTTTTTCCCTTGGCTCAACCCACCGACTTTCATCATGGAACTTTAAAAGCCTCAATAAGGTGCACCAAATGAGAATCTCATGGTTTCGATGGGTCTTTGGGTTTGCCTTCCTGGTCATTTTTTTAACGGCGATACCCACGGTGGTCGCCCAAACGATGAGCGTGGTCGTCGGCAACGGCGCATGCACCTACGCGGGGGATGGAGGCCCCGCGACTTTGGCCAGTATTTGTCAGCCGGAAGACATCGCTTTCGACTCGAAGGGAAACCTCTATATCTCGGATGGAGGAAACATAACCATACGCAAAGTGGACGCCCTCACCGGTATCATTAGCACCTATGCGGGCATGTATACCTCCGTCGGTGGATATACCGGTGATAATGGCCCCGCCACCCTGGCAACCTTTTGGTACCCCGCGGGAATAGCCTTTGACTCCCATGACAATCTTTATATCGCGGATTATTACAACGACGTCATCCGGAAAGTGGACGCGACCACGGGAATGATCACGACGGTTGTCGGACAATACCTTCAATACGGTTTCCAGGGGGATGGGGGGCCTCCCCTGCAGGCAGAGTTGAACGAACCCGTCGGGATCCGGTTCGATTCCTATGACCGGCTTTATATCGCTGACCGCAACAATTATGTCATCCGGCGGGTGGATTTTTCCGCTAATCTCATCACCACTGTGGCAGGGAACGGGACGTCGGGATATAAGAATAGTGGTACGGCTACCTTGGGCCAATTAGGTGAAAGCCTTATGGTGGCCCTGGACCCCTCAAATAATCTTTTTATCTCGGACTGGAAAAACAACGTTCTACGGAAGGTTTCAGCGTCGACCGGGGTTCTTTCGACCTACGCGGGAAGCACGACTCAAGGCTATTCGGGCGACAACGGGCCCGCTACCCAAGCGGATTTAAATTTTTATTATGGGGCGATGGATTTCGGGTGTGGCGGCAACCTTTACTTTACGGATAACGACAATTATGTGATACGGGAGGTTTCTTCCTCGGCGGGAACCATCAATACCTTCATGCCCAGCGCCACGCCTGGGTTCACCTGTCAGTCCCTGGCGTTTGACCCTTTGGGCAATCTCTATGTAGCCGATTACATCAACGATGTGATCAGGAAATTCGGCCCACTTTGTACTCCGACCTTTACCATTACCCCCACGGTGACTCCGACCCAGACCTTTACCGTCACTCCAACGAATAGTTTTACCCCCACGATCACCCTAACCCCGACTTGGACGCCCACATCTACCCAAACACCGATCCCTTCCTCTACCTCTTCCCCCACGGTTACTCTCACACCGACTCTCACTTTTACTCATTATCCCAGTTTGACACCCACCCTCACCCTTTCCCCCACACCCACTCCCACCATCACACCCACTCTTCCCCCCTGCGGTCAGGAAATCCTAACTTACGCCTATCCGGACCCGGTTCCGGGGAACACTTTGACGATTTTCACCGATTTATGTGAGGCCGGATCGGGGGATATTCGAGTTTATGACGCCGTGGCTCGGCTCGTGAATAAGATATCCTTCGTAGGAAACGCCGGGACTAATAACATTCCAGTGGATCTCATTGGATTCGCCCATGGCATTTACTACTACCTGATCGATTTTAACGGGACGAACGGAAAGCAGGTTTCATCCATCCGTAAATTCGCGGTGGTGAGATCCCCATGAGATCGAATGTCTTAACGCCTGGGTGGCGGGCTGTTTCCATAATTTTCTTAATTCCTCTCCCCGCCTGGGCGGCTCAAACGGTGGCTTTTCCGGTTCTTTCCCTCGGCCAATCCGCGAGGGCGCAAGCCATGGGAGACGCCTTTACGGGGGTGGCGGATGATCTCTCCTCCATGCAATATAATCCCGCCGGGCTCTACCTTTGGAACCGAACCTCCGTGGCGCTCAACCATACCAGCTACCTGGGGGATGGTTTTTTTGAGAATGGAACGGGATCCTTGCCTCTTCCCGACATCGGCTTATTGGCGATTCAGTTAGGCTATTTGAATTATGGGACCTTTGATCAGCGTGACGGGATGGGAAACCTGACCGGGAATTTCACCCCGCTGGAATATACCCTGGGCGGAGGGCTCGGATTCAGCCTGGCGGATGATTGGATGGGGGGGTTCAGAACCCAATGGTTCCAGCAAGATATCGCCGGACACATGGCCACGGGAATGGCTTGCGACTTGGGTGTGCTTTACCTTCCGGAACCCTTATTGCGTTTAGGGGCTGATCTCCAGAATTTAGGCGTGGAAACCACCGGTGAAAGTCTCCCCCAACTCTTCCGGATGGGCCTCGCCAAACAAATTGATTTTGATTCCACGAACGAAAACAGGATTTTATTGGACCTCGATGGTGTCTTCCCCTTCCAAGGCGGGGACGGGCTCCGGATGGGTTTGGAATACGCCAACCAAAATCAGTACTTTTTCAGGGCGGGTTATGTTTGTGATTTTCAGAGCAATGAACTGGGTGGGGTGGATGGGTTGAGCCTGGGAGTGGGGTTTGTGGTGGCCCCCCTGGAATTGGATTACTGCCTCAGCTTTTTAGGGGATCTGGGTGATACCCAGCAGATTTCTATCAGTTTTGACCTGGGACCGGGGTTGGTCCTTCCCCCAAAACAGGGAACCAACGTCACTGGGAACTCCTCATTTGCCAAGGGTACTGGGGCCAATCTCGTCCCGCCCAAACCCTTGGTTTTGAAATTCAATATAACCAGCGAGGGCAATCCCTCCGCGGCCGATTTGGTCGCCCAGGGTGAGATTAAGGAGAAGGCGGGATTGGATTTGGAAGCTCTGGGACTTTATTCCCAAGCCGCCCAATTGGATCCATCTTATTTGCCCGCCTGGGCCCACTTGGGTAATTTGTCGTATAAACAATCCTTTGACGCTTATCAAAAATACCTGGAATTAGATCCGAACAATAATAAGCTCCGAGATTGGCTGGATAAAAACAAATAAGTTTAATGTTAAAGCTAAAACTGAAAAAAATATAATTAAATTGGAATAAAAGGGTTCCTACTCAGTCTAGAAGGTAGAAGGGAATAGGGTATGCGCCCCCCTTGGGTATCAACAGAATTATCGTATGGGTGAGTGGTCTGACGTGGCAACGCCTGGGAATTCGTTCCCAGGCGTTGTTTTTTTATCTGCGGTTTTTATAAGTTCATGATCCAGTGCTTTGGTATTGCCGCAGTCCCCATTCCCACGCCCTTTGGGCCAGGTAGCAATAGAAAACCGCCACCAAGGGTCCTACTAAAGCTAATAAAGGTGAACTCAATTTTCCCATCACCCAGCTCCCCGGCAAAAAGTTGAAAGTCCCGTAGGGAATCAGGAACAAAATAATAAAGTGCACCCAAGTGGGGTAGATGCTCAAGGGGTAACGGCTGGCCTGAAGGAGCGTGTGGGGAATCATCAGGGTGTAACTGTAGGGCCCGACGAACTTGAAGGCCATGCTGGTAAAGGTGACCAAGGCCGCCGTGTAGATCAGCGTGCCGCTGAAGGCCCAGAGAGGGGCTAACATCCAATCGTACCAGGGTGAGTGCATTTGAAGAAGGGCCCAAGAGGCCAAGACCGCCCCCGTCGCTAGGTTTCCGAAGGAATGGAGTTCGGGCCGGGAGATCAGTAGAAAGGGCAGGGACCGGACGGGATAGACCATGAGCCGGTCCAGGTCGCCCATGACGATGTAGTAGGGGACCATCCAGATATGATTGAAGAATAGTTCCGACCCACCCAGGCCCATCGCCGTCAAACCAAACAGAAAAATCACCTGGGGTTGGGACCAGCCTTGGAGGTTGGAAGTCTGGTGAAAGACCACCCATAAAAAGCCCAGGGCCGCCAATTGAAGCATGGTGGAGGTGAGGATGCCCAGGAAGAAATCCAGCTTGTATTCCAGCTTGGCCTGGAGGGAAGCCTTGAAGGTGGCCCAGTAGATTTTCAATTCATCAAACATTTGTTCTCTTTTTCGCCTTGCGTTTAACTGTGAACTGCCCCCTGCTGTGAGCCCTCAAGGCGAACAACGGGATTTGGTAATCCTAATTGCAAATGGCAATTGGGGCCGACTGCCAACTGTGAACTGTTTTTTCATCCACCTTGGATTTCCAGCTGTCCTAGGGCTTTCCTTAAGGTGAAATGTCCGACCGTGTAAAGACTGGCCGCCCATAGGGCCTGTTCACCCAAAAGATTCCAGGCCTCGGTCCCTTGGACCCGGCCCATGTAGAGAGAGAAGGCGTGTAGATGATGTGCTGGAAGGGAAGCCACCGTCCGATCGTCAGCAGGATAGGGGGGTAGAGGAGCAGGGGGGCTTGGAGCCCGGAAAAAGTCTGGTGCAGGGCGATCCGGGAAGCGAAAAGCCCATAACCGCTGTAGGTATAGAAGGCTCCCTGGATGAAAAAAAAGACGATGGAATATTGGACGATGAAGGCGAAAAACACGCTCAAGACGAACATTCCCAGGCAAGGCGCGTTTTTGGGCAGGATCGCCTCTCCCAACACGGCGTAAACCACCACCAATACCCCCACCCCCACCACTCCATTGAAAAGGCAATCGCTGAAGGCCTGGACGCCTTGGGTCAGCTGGAAATCGAGGGGTTTGAGCAGGTCCGTCGCGATCAAACCCAGCCTGATGCGTTGGCCCACCCTTTGATCGATATTGATGGTCAGGGCGTAATTGAGGCAAAAAGCCAGGGCCAAGTAGGCGAACATCTCATGGGCCGACAGGGACCGGGCCGGTCCCCCTTGGGCGTAGACATGCCGCCAGACCAAGACTGTGATGCCGTAGGTCAGGGCGCCCGTGAATAGGCCCAGGAAGGTGGAGCTTTTATAGGCGAAATTGGCCTTGAGGGCCCGGTTCAGGTAAGAAAGATAGCTGAAGAAGTTTTCACGGAGGGAAAGGGGTGAAGCCAGGGCTCGCAGGGGCATCAGGCGCCTCCACCAGGTCTGCGGTAAATTCGGGTGACGATGGTCTCGATATCGGTTTTTTCCAGGTTCAAGTCCACCACCTGAAGGCGGCCCAAAAGAGTTTGGATCAGGG
>CAWKIF010000009.1:0-17787 GCA_963849485.1 candidate division FCPU426 bacterium
ACGCGCACGCACAGAGCGCGGTCAGTGGGCCCGGTTTGACGGACAACCTCCGCCCCCTCCAGTGTGACATGCTTGCCGTTGCTTTCCATGGTCAACTGCTGGAGGTAGGCCGGAAAGCGTTTCAAATATTGCTCATAAGGCAACACCGCCTGGGTCTGAACGCCAAAGAAGTTGTTATACCAGAGGCCCAGGAGCCCCATGAGCACCGGCAAGTTGCGTTCGAAGGGAGCCGTTCGGAAATGCTCGTCCATTTGGTGGAAACCGTCGAGCATGGCGCGAAAATGTTCGGGGCCGATGGCGATCATTGTTGAAAGGCCGATCGCCGAACACATGGAATACCGCCCTCCGACCCAATCCCAAAACTCAAACATGTTCGCAGGGTCGATGCCGAATTTGATCACTTCACCGGCGTTGGTCGAGACCGCGACGAAATGCCTGGCAACGGCAATCGGATCTTTCAAGGCTTTGAGGGACCATTCGCGGGCCGTGTGCGCGTTGGTCATCGTCTCAAGGGTTTTAAAGGTCTTCGAGGAGATGATGAAGAGCGTCTCCTCTGCGTCGAGGCCCCGGACGGCCTCGGCGAAGTCGGTACCGTCGATATTAGAGACGAAGCGGAAGTCCAGGTCGCGACGGCTGTAATGCCGCAAGGCCTCGTAGGCCATCACCGGTCCCAGGTCGGACCCGCCGATACCGAGGTTGACGACGTTGCGGATCGGCCTTCCGGTATGGCCCTTCCATTCGCCATTGCGTACCCGGGTGGAGAATCCGGCCATCTTATCGAGAACGGCGTGGACTTTTGGAACGACGTCCTTGCCGTCCACGACGATGGATTTCCCCTTAGGGGTGCGAAGCGCCGTATGCAGGACGGCCCGCTTCTCGGTGACATTGATCTTGTCGCCCCGGAACATGGCGTCGATGCGGGGCCGCAGGCCGGATTCCTCTGCCAACCTCAAAAGGAGCCCAAGCGTCTCATCAGTGATACGGTGTTTGGAATAATCAAGATAAACACCAAGGGCTTCAAGGGTCATGCGCTCCCCGCGCTTTGGATCATCCGCGAAGAGTTCGCACAGAAGGGTATCCCGGACTTTGGGGTAATGGGTTTCTAGGGCCGTCCATGCAGGGAGGGCCGTGGGTAACGCAACGCTTGTTTTCATACCAGGACCCCTTCCATCGAGGCAGTGTATTCGCCCCGGCGCGCGGCCCGGTTGCATTGGGCCCGGTGAAGCAGGGCTTTCTGGGCCGTGGCCACATGAATATCCTCACCGGCCCAAAGCTCCAAAGCCGGTTGTTGGATGGCACGGGCGAAGGAAAAGGTCAGGGCCCAGGGCAGTTTCCCCTTGAATCGGGCGTTCATGGCATTCAGCCTCTCGGATGCCAGTTCGGCGGATTGGCCTCCGACAGGAAAGCGATCCCCGGTACGGCGGCGGGCACGACCCGCAAGAGGCACCTGACCGTGGCGTCGGCAACTTCCTCCACGGATTCCTGGCGGGAACAGGCCCATCCCGGAAGCACCATATTGGGCTTCAGGATCATTGCTTCCACCGCCACCCTTTGCGCGTGAAGCTGTTTGAAAACTATCCGCAGGACTTCTTCCGTCACCTCGCGGCAACGCTGGAGGGTATGCGCCCCGTCCATGAGCGCCTCCGCTTCGACAACGGGGACCATTCCCGCTTCCTGGCACAAGGCGGCATAGCGGGCCAAGGCATGGGCGTTGGCCTCAATGCAGCTCAAACTGGGCAGTCCATCGCCCAAGGCAATCACCGCGCGCCACTTGGCGAAGCGGGCCCCCATTTCGGAATATTTCCCAAGGCGTTCGCGCAAGCCATCCAGGCCCTCGGTAATTTTTTCCCCGGGATGGCCCGCCAGGGCCTTGGCGCCGGTGTCCACTTTGATGCCGGGAATGATCCCTAAGTCGGTGAGGGCCTTTATGAAGGGAATCCCGTCATTTTTCTTCTGGCGAATGGTCTCGTCGTAGAGGATCGCGCCGCTGACACACTCGTTCAGGCCCGGGGTAGTTATGATCATTTCCCGGTAGTCGCGCCGGGCTTCCCCAGTCTGGGGAATATCCAACTTGGCGAACCGTTCATTGCAGGTGGGATTACTTTCATCCATTGCCAGCAGGCCCTTGTCGCCCGCCAGCAGCACCTTCACGGTTTCAAAAAGCTCTTTCACGCTCATTGGGGGTTGCTCCATTTCCAGTTGCGGATTTCCGGCATGTCCTCACCGTTCTTGTCGATGTACTGCTTATGTTCGATAAGTTTGTCCCGCATACTCTGCTTCAGGTAGGCCCCTTTGTCCCCCAATTGCGGCAGGCGGTCCACCGTGTCCAACACCAAGTGGAACCTGTCCAAGTCGTTCTGCACCCTCATATCGAATGGCGTCGTGATGGTCCCCTCCTCCTTATATCCCAAAACGTGCAGGTTGCGGTTGTTCCGCCGATAGGTCAGCCGGTGCACCAGCCAGGGATATCCGTGGAAACCGAAGACGATGGGTTTGTCCTTCGTGAAGATCTCGTCGTAATCCGTCTCGCTCAACCCGTGGGGATGCTCGGTTTGGGGCTGGAGTTTCATCAGGTCAACTACATTGACCACTCGGATTTTGAGCTGGGGCAGGCGGTTCCGCAAAATGGAAACGGCAGCCAAAATCTCAAGCGTGGGCGTGTCCCCACAGCAGGCCATCACCAGGTCCGGCTCACCGCCCTGGTCGTTGCTGGCCCAGGGCCAAATGCCGATCCCCTCGGTGCAATGCTTCACGGCTTCATCCATGTTCAGCCATTGGGGCAGCGCGTGTTTTCCAGCCACCACCACATTCACGTAGTGGTGGCTTCTTAGACAGTGGTCCATCACGGACAAGAGGCAGTTGGCGTCGGGCGGCAGGTAGACCCGCACGATATCGGCCTTCTTGTTGATCACATGGTCGAGAAAACCCGGGTCCTGGTGGGTAAAGCCGTTGTGGTCCTGCTGCCAGACGTGGGAGGCGAGCAAATAGTTCAGGGAGGCGATCTTCCGCCGCCAGGGCAGTTCTAGCGTGACCTTCAGCCACTTGGCGTGCTGGCTGAACATCGAGTCAACGATGCGGATGAAGGCCTCGTAGCTGTTGAAAATCCCATGGCGCCCCGTGAGCAGGTAACCCTCCAGCCATCCCTCGCACTGGTGCTCGGAAAGCATGGAGTCCAGCACGCGCCCGGTGGGCGCGAGGAACTCATCGTTTTTCACTTCCCGTGCGTCCCACTGCCGGTTCGTCACCTCAAAAACCGCTCCCAACAGGTTGGAAACAGTCTCATCAGGGCCAAAGACACGGAAATTTCCCTGATCCTGGTTCAGCTTCACCACGTCCCGAAGGAAATTTCCCAGGACGAGCGTGTCCTGTCCGTTCACGGAGCCGGGGAAAGGCACCTTCACCGCGTGGACGTGAAAATCCGGCATCCGCAGATCGCGCAGCAGGATGCCGCCGTTGGCATGGGGGTTGGCGCCCATCCTCCGGTCTCCCACGGGCGCCAGTTCGGCCAATTCGGGAATAAGACGGCCCTCCTTGTCGAACAGTTCTTCCGCTTTGTAGCTTTTCATCCAACTCTCCAGCAACGGGAGATGGTCGGGATGGTCCGGATCCACGAGGAGCGGTACCTGGTGCGCACGGAAGGTTCCCTCAATTTGAAGTCCATCGACGATTTTCGGTCCCGTCCAGCCCTTGGGAGACCGTAGAACGATCATGGGCCAGCGGGGCCTCGCGTTATCCTTCCCGCTGCGGGCGTTTTTCTGGATCCTCCGGATATCCTCTACGGCCCTTTCCAGGGTCGCGGCCATCAGTTGGTGCATGGTTTCCGGATCGTCCCCCTCCACGAAGTAGGGGGTCCAGCCGCAGCCTTTGAAGAATTGTTCCAATTCGTCGTGTTCGATTCGGGCCAACACGGTCGGATTGCTGATCTTGTAACCGTTGAGATGGAGGATCGGAAGCACCGCCCCATCGGTGGCGGGATTGAGGAACTTGTTGGAATGCCAGGCCGTGGCCAGGGGGCCTGTTTCCGCCTCCCCATCGCCGACGACACAAGCGACGATCAGGCTGGGATTGTCGAACGCTGCGCCAAAGGCATGGCTGAGGGAGTAACCCAGTTCCCCGCCCTCGTGGATCGACCCTGGGGTCGTCGGGGCCACATGGCTGGAGATCCCGCCGGGAAACGAGAATTGCTTGAACAACTCCTTCAGGCCCGCCTCGTCCCGGCCCACATTGGGGTAAACCTCGCTCCAGGTCCCCTCGAGATAAACGTTGCCCACGATCGCCGGGCCTCCGTGACCCGGACCGGCGACGTAGAACATGTCCAGGTCGTACTTTTTGATCACCCGATTCAAATGCACGTAGATGAAGCTCTGGCCCGGAGTGGTGCCCCAGTGGCCGACCACCAGGTGCTTCACATGCGACATTTTGAGCGGTTCTTTCAGCAGGGGATTGTCGCAAAGATAGATCTGGCCGACCGATAGGTAGTTTGCAGCGCGCCAGTAGGCGTTCATCTTGTGGAGCAGTTCAGGTGTGAGACTGTTCGTTTTCATGGTTCAACTTTCCTTTCACGCGATCCTAAAATAGCCCACGAGACAGCAATGCAACGGCCGGACGAAATGCGAGGGCTTGGTGATGCCGTCCCCGGTCGGTGTCCCGATGGACATGGAGGCGTAGCCCTCGCCCATCCCCAGGCCGTAGAGGGTGGCGGCATTCTTGACGTAGATGGAACATTGCATGCGCCGTCCCATGCGGGTCAGGTTTCCGACGTGAGTCGAGTACATGGCGGCGGAATGATGGTTCCCCCCCTCGGCTTGAAAAGCCAAATCGATGGCGGAATCCACATCCCTCACGACCGTAACGGGCAGGACCGGCATGAGTTGTTCGGCCCAGATCAAGGGGTGGTCCCTTGGCACTTCCCCCCATAAAAGACGCGCCGGGGTGGGAACTTCCAGGCCGATGCTTTTGGCAAGGACCGCCGCGTCCCGACCCACATAATCGCGGTTCATGATTACTCCAGAGCCTTCCTTGCCTCCAGGGAGGATGACCAGCTTGGCCAGGGCGTCCATTTGTGAAATCGAAAGTTCGAAGGCTCGGGGATCCCGGCGCATGCTTTCGAAAAACTTCAGTTTGGCCTTCTCCACGACGAAGACTTCCTTTTCCGAGATGCAAAGAACGTTGTTGTCGAAACTCGCGCCGAAAATGATGTCCTCGGCGCAGTTGGGAAATAGGGCCGTCTCGTCCACCACCACCGGCGGGTTTCCCGGCCCGGCCGCGATGGTCTTGCAGATTTTTCCGGTGGTCAGGGCCACTTTCACGATGACCGGACCCCCGGTCACGAGGTTGAGGTTGATCAAGGGGTGACACAGAAGGGCCTTGGTCGTTTCATGGGTTGAGGGAGAAATCGTGGTGATCAAACCTTCGGGGGCCCCGGCCGAGACCGCAGCCGAGGATAGGACGCGCATCACATCTTGGCAAACCTTCTCTGCGGCCGGGTGGGGGGCGATGACGACCGAATTACCCGCAGCCAAAATAGCGATGACATTGGAAATGATGGTCGCGGAAGGATTATTCGATGGCGTGACGGCGGCCACGACGCCAAGGGAGCGTACTCCACCAGGGTCAGTCCCTTGTCACCGGTGTAGGCCCGCGATTCCAGGTCCTCTACTCCCGGGGTGCGGGTGGCGCAGAGGAGATTCTTCCGTGTCTTATCTTCGGCCCGGCCCATCTTCGTCTCCTCGACCGCCAAACGGCCCCAGCGCTCCGCGTTGGCAATGGATGCCTTGCGTATGGCCTTGATGACGTTTCGGCGCACCTCAAGCCCCTGGTCCTCAAAAATTCTCTGGGCTTGAACGGCAGCGGCGACCGCAGCGTCCACCGTGGAGAAGATAACCTGATCGCTTTTCCCGGTTCCCATTCAAAAGCCCTCATTCTTGATCACAACCTTCAAGGCCTGTTCCCTGGAGGCGTTGGCAAAGGTGTCGTATGCTTTCAATATCTCAGGCATCTTGAAGCGGTGGCTGATGAGTTTTGCCGGATCGAGGCGTCCCGTTTGGACCATTTTCAACAGCATGGGGGTCGTGCCCGCATCGACTAAGCGCGTGGTCAGGGTGATATTGGAGGACCAGAGCCGTTCCAAATGAAGCTCGACCGGTTTTCCGTGGACACCCACGTTGGCAATGCGTCCTCCGGGGGCGATGATGGCCTGGCAGATGTCAAAAGTCGCCCCGAGCCCGACCGCCTCGATGGCCACGTCCACTCCGGCGGCCTGCGTCAACTCCAGGACCCTTTCCGACGCCTTCCCGTTTGAACTGTTCACCGACTGGGTCGCGCCGAACGAAAGGGCGGTTTTCAGCCGGTTTTCGTCCAGGTCGATCATGAAAATTTCCGAGGGAGAGTAGAGTTTCGCCATCAGCAGGGCTGCCAAGCCCACCGGACCGGCCCCGACGATCGCCACGGTGTCCCCGGGCTTCACTTCCGCTTTCAACACCCCGCATTCCAGGCCGGTGGGGAGGATACAGCTGAGCATCACCGCCGCTTCCTCATCGGTATCGGGGCGCAGGAGGTACAAGCCGGTATCAGCAAAAGGAATCCTGACGTATTCGGCCTGCGTACCATCAATGCTGTTGCCCAATTGCCACCCGCCGTGGAGGCAATGGGAATACATCGTTTTTTTGCAGAACACACATACCCCACACGAGGTGATTAGGGAGATGAGCACCTTGTCCTTTTTGTGAAAACCCATCACGCCCATTCCAACCTCTTCGATAATCCCAACTCCCTCATGGCCGAGGATGCGTCCGGCGGGGATGGATGGCACGTCGCCCTTGAGGATGTGCAGGTCGGTCCCACAGAGGGTGGTCGTCGTAATCCGCACCAGGGCGTCCGTCGCCCGCTGGATCACCGGCCTGGGCCTATCCTCCCATGCCAGGCTATTGGGTCCGTGATAGACAAGGGCCTTCATGGTGGTCCAGCTTTTTTCCTCTTTCACTGTTTCTCCTTAGGCATCCCAATCAAACATTTTTTGAGTCTTGTTTGAGCAATGAGCCTCAATGGGAATGCGCCTGAACTTCCGGTTCATCGACCCAATAGCCTTGGCGGTTGTAATGTTTATGGAGGCCTTCTTCGTAGTCACGGGTGAATTGCGTTTCGTTGATATAGACCGGTGACCGTTTGATGGTCTCCCGGGAAAGATCAACGAATATTCTCGACTGACCCCAGCTGACGCTCTCGATCCATCTGGGTGAAACCAGGACCTTTTTGCCAGGCCACCAGTTGCCCGTATCAATGATGAGATAGCGAATCGCCCAAGTCTCGTCGTCAATAACGAAATCCTCGACATGGCCGATCTCGCCGTCGATGGCCTGGAGGATATGGCCGTCTACAAATTTAGTGCTGCGCAAATGGGGATCCCACGCTTTCGTATGAGGGGCGGGAGCTCTCATTTTTTCCGGGTCGTGCAAAAGGGTGGGATAAGACCCCCACATTAAGGGGCCTCCCCAATACATCGGCCATCCGTAAAAACCGTAGTATTTCTCCTCAAATTGCCGTGAGACGGGCTTGTCGCTGTCCAAGGACGGGCTGTCCTCCATCTGCTTACGGGTCAAATCAACGGTGATGGTTTTTTCTTCCTTATGCACAGCGGTCAAGGCGTGGGGGGAAATCAACACCTGCCGACCCGTAAGCCAGTTTCCCGTGTCGGCGACCAGGTAGCGGACCGTCCAGTGGTGGTCATCGAAATAAAATTCCTTGACCTTCCCTATTTCTCCCTCTTGGTTATGTAATTTGTAGCTCTCCAGTGTTTTGGCTTTGCTGAGCATAAAAGTTGTCCTTTCGCTGTGATTTTTTTGCCCGCTATTGATCCCGGGTTTTCCTTAACGGGAATGCGCCTTAACTTCCGGTTCATCGGCCCAGTAGGTTTGGCGGTTGTAGTGTTTATGTAATCCGGCCTCGTAATCCCTGGTCGGCAAGTATTCCGCCGTGTAGGCCGGGGATTTCATGATGTCCTCTCGGGAAAGATCGACGAAGACTTTCGCCTCATCCCAACTGACGCGCTTGATCCACCGGGGTGAAACCAGGACTTGTTTTCCCGGCCACCAATTCTTCGTTGCAACGACCAGGTAACGGATCGCCCAGGTTTCGTCATCCACGATGAAATCCGCAACGTGGCCGATCTCACCGTCCACCGCTTGGACGTGATGGCCACTCACATCGTTAGTACTTCGTAAATGGGGATCCGATTTTTCCTCACTAGGGGGGGGCTCTTCCCAATTTTCATAGTCTCTCGAAATGTAGTCGTAAGGTCCCCACGCGAAAGCTCCCCCCCAGTACACCGGCCATCGGTAGTGGGCGTAGTACGCTTTCTCAAATTGTCGTGAAACGGGCTTGTCGCTGTCCAAAGATGGGCTTTCCTCGATCTGCTTACGGGTCAAATTGACGGCGATGTACTTCTCTTCCTTGTTCACGGCTGTCAGTGCATAGGGAGAGATCAAGACCTGCCTATCCACGAACGCGACATTCGCGTCGGCAACCAGATAGCGGATCGTCCAGTGGTGGTCGTCAAAATAGAAATCCTTGACCATCCCAATTTCTCCATCGCGGCTATGCAATTGATAACCCCTCAGAATTTTTGCTTTGCTTAGCATAAAAGGTGACCTTTCCTTGTGATTTTTTTGTCTGTTATTTATCCCGGGTTTTCCTTAATGGGAATTCGCCTGAACTTCCGACACATCGGCCCAGTAGCCTTGGCGATTGTAGTGTTTATGTAGTCCGGTCTCGTAATCCCGGGTCAGCACAGATTCCGCCGTGTAGGCCGGGGATTTCATGATGTCCTCTCGGGACAGGTCGACGTAGACCTTCGACTGGATCCAATCCACTCTTTTGATCCACCGGGATGAAACCATGACTTGTTTTCCCGGCCACCAATTCTTCGTGGCGACGACCAGGTAACGGATCGTCCAGGTTTCGTCATCCACGATGAAATCCGCAACGTGGCCCACTTCCCCGTCCGCGGCCTGGATATGGTGGCCCGTCACGTCGCGGGTGCTGCGCAGGCAGGGATCCCATTGTTTCTTTGGCTGCTCGGTTTTTTTCATTTTTTCATGGTCACGCGTGATATAGGGGTAGGCCCCCCACATGAAGGGCCCATCCCAATAGGCCGGCCATCCGTAATAGGCATAATAGGATTCCTCATATTGCCGGGAGACGGGCTTGTGACTACTCAGGGACGGACTTTGTTCGATCTGTTTCTTGGTTAAATCAACGGCGATAAACCTTTCTTCCTTGTTTACTTCGGCCAGGGCGTGGGGGGAAATCAACACTTCCCTGCTCGTCATCCAGTTTCCCGTGTCGGCGACCAGATAACGGATTGTCCAATGTTTGTCATCAAAGTAGAATTCCTCGACCTTGCCTATTTCCCCGTCCAGGCTGTTCAGTTTGTAATCCTTTAGCGATTTCATTCTTTCTAACATGCGCTTATTCCTTTCACTTTCAAATCTGCCCGGATTCCGGGTCGGAACCCAGGGACGAGACCCGGGCCGATTCCGGCCTCCAGCTCATCAAGCCAATATCCCTTGCGACCGTAATGATGGTGTAGGCCGTCCTCGTAATCCCGGGTGAGGATGGTTTGGGCCGTGAATTCGGGCGACTGCTTGATGGATTCCCGGGTCAGGCTGACGTAAACCTTTTTTTGGGTCCAACTCACCTGCTCAATCCAGCGGGGGGAAACGAGGACATGTTTTCCCGGCAGCCAATTGTTGGTATTTATGAGCAGGTAACGAACCGCCCAGGTCACGTCATCAATGATGAAATCCTCGACATGGCCGATTTCGCCGTTGAGGGCTTGGATGTGATGACCAGTTACATCACCTGTGCTTCGCAAGTCGGGGTCCCCCGTTTTGTGACTTTTGGCCGGTTCTTCCGGTTTTTCGCGATCACCCATAATGGTGGAGTAGGGTCCTAAGGCAAAGGCTCCCCCCCAATAGGGCGGCCATCCGTAATAGTTAAAGTAGGATTCCTCAAATTGCCGCGAGACAGGCTTGTCGCTGGCCAGGGAAGGGCTTTCTTCAATCTGCGCCATGGTCAAATCAACGGTGATGTATTGTTTCTTCGGATGCACGGAAGTAAGCGCATAGGGGGAAATCAGTACCCGCCAGCCAGTAAGCCAGTTTCCCGTGTCGGCGACCAGATAGCGGATCGTCCAATGCTTATCGTCAAAATAGAATTCCTCGACCTTACCTATTCCCCCGTCGAGGCAGTGCAGTTTGTATCCCTTTAAACTATTTGCTTTTTCCAGCATGAACAGCTCCTTTTGTGGTTATTGGGCCTTTTTCCTTGCCCAGATTTTCCTTTTCCACCGCCTGATTTTGCTTGAGGACGCTCCATACCGAGCGGGCGATTATTTGTTCTTCGTCGGTATGGATCATCCGCACTGTGACCCGGCTCTTTGCCGGGGAAATCACAGGCTCATTGGCGGCATTGAGCTTTTCGTCGATTTCGATCCCCATAAAACCTAAGCCTTCGCAGACGCGGGCCCGGACCGGAGGCGCGTTCTCGCCGATCCCGCCCGCGAACACCAGGGTGTCCAGCCCGCCCAAGGCGGCCGCGTAGGCACCGATCCATTTCTTCGCCTGGTAACAAAAGATCGCTACGGCCTCTGCCGCCCGGGGATCCCGGGCTTCGCTCACCAGCAGGTCCCGCATGTCGGAACTAGTTTCCGAGATGCCCAGCAGCCCGGACTTGAAATTGACCATCTCGTTGAATTGCTTGTCCCCCATTTTTTCGGTGCGGGACAAGTACCAGACCAACCCGGGGTCTAGGTCGCCCGAACGGGTGCTCATGGGCATTCCCGCCGTTGGGGTGAAACCCATAGTGGTATCTTGGGATTTGCCTCCCTTGACCGCCGCCAGGCTCGCGCCATTGCCCAGGTGGGCCAGGATCACCCTGCCATTTGCCGAATCCATGCCGGCCAACCGGCCTAGTTCCCCGATCAGGAATTCGTAGGACAATCCGTGAAACCCATAGCGCCGCACCCCTTGCGCCTCGTATTTCCGGGGGATGGGAAGCATCCGGGCCACCCGTGGCAGGTCATGGTGGAAAGCCGTGTCGAAACAGGCCACTTGCGGCAAATCGGGAAACCGGTGGTGAAAAGCCTGGGTCAACAGGATTTCCTCAGGCAAATGCTCAGGGTCAAAAGGCTTCAATTGCCCCAACTCCGCGATCATTTCATGGGTAATCAATTGGGGGGCGCTAAAGGCCGCCCCCCCATGAACCACCCTGTGTCCCACAGCGGCTAGGGCATCCTTCCCCAAGCTTCCTTCGATCCAATCCATCAAAAGACCCACCGCCACCTTGTGGTCCGGCGCCACAACCGGACGGGAGATTTTTTCAAAGGACTCCGGGCCCTTCACATGGAAGACCGCCCCCGGTGTTCCGATGCCTTCCATTTCGCCCATCAGGACCCGCGCCGGCGGATCGCCCGACTCAAAGAGCGCGAATTTGATGCTGGAGGAGCCTCCGTTAATGGTGAGTATCTTTTTTGCCATATTTAAAACCTTAGTCATGGCGCAACCCGAGAGAAGCCAGTTTGCCGCGCGTGGTTTCAACGTTGGTGTGGAGGACGCTACGGATGCCCAAGCCTTCCGCGATACCCACGAACATGGGGGTGTTTTCGATATAGACCGCCCGCTTGGCCGGAACCCGGGCAACATCCAACGCAAGGCGGAAAATATCCGCGTCGGGTTTTCGGATGCCCACATAGCAGGAGGAAACGAAGAAATCCACGAATTCCTCAAGTTTGAACTTTCGAATCCGGTGGTCGTTCAATTCCCGCGATTCGTTGCTGACGACGACCACCTTCAGCTCATAGAGCGCCTTGATCCTGCGGACCAGTTGGATCATTTCGGGAAAAGGCTTGGATTGGGCGAACATGAACCGGCGGAAATGTTCCCGGCCGAAAGGCCGTTTTTTGTAAAAAACCACCCGGTCCAAATATTCTTCCAGGGTGAGCTTGTCCAGTTCGAAGGTGTCGCCGGCCTGGCTATGCCGGCTTTCCAGTTCTTCCGAATTCAGGTCGAATTTCCTGACGGCCTTGTCCCTAAACCCGCGCCCCCATCCGTCCGAAAGCAGGACACCGCCGATATCCACGAACAGACATGTAAAAGGGGGCGCCTTGCTCATTTCAAATGTCTCCGGGAAGTGCGGCTGGTTCCGCTTATATTCAGATGAAGTTAAAGCAAGGAACATGCCCTTAATCCCTTCGCAGGAGGGGGGGTAAATACAACCGCGAAGCCAATAAAAACGAATGTTTTGATTGAATTCGGAAACCTTCAGAGCACTCTCAGTTAGGTCCCCACACAATCAAAATGATTTCACTAACTCTCAATTTGATTTATTAAAAGAAGGGATGATGATCCGGGTGTGACTTATCCCAACCGCCCATGCCGGAGGATCAGGTTCCGAAGTTTTTGGGCGAGTTCATGGGTCAGGGCGCCATCCGCCAGGCGCCAACCCCAGTTCCCTTCCGGGGTTCCGGGTATGTTCATCCGGGCTTCCGACCCTAGCCCTAACAGATCCTGGGCAGGCGCCAGGGCCAGGTCCGCTGGGGAGGCCAGGGCTTCCCCGATGATGGCCCAAACGGCCCCCGGGTCCTCCGCCCCCAGCCGCTTTCGCAGGGTGTCGCGATTGGCTTCGGAAAGCTTCGCGTACCAGCCCGCCGTGGTGTCGTTGTCGTGGGTCCCCGTATAGACCACCGAGTTGGCCGGGTGGGGTTTCACCGGATCGGCGTTTGGATCAAAGCTTGATTCATACTCGAATTGCAGTACATGGGAGCCCGGAAGTTGAAACCGGTCCCTCAAGGCCGCCACCTCGGGGGTAATGATCCCCAGGTCCTCGGCGATGAAAGGCAGTGCCCCAAAGACTTTCCGCATGGCCTCAAAAAAGGCGGCGTCCCCACCCGGTTGGTACTGCCCCTTTTCCGCCGTCAGGTCCCCGCCGGGCACTTCATAGGTTCGCTCGAAGCCGATGAAATGGTCCAGCCGGTTGAGGTCGAACCTCCCCAGGGCCGTCCGTAGGCGTTCGATCCACCAGCGATAGTTTTGGGCTTGAAGTTCGTCCCAGCGGTACACGGGCACGCCCCAGACCTGCCCCGATTTGGCGAAATAATCGGGAGGTACCCCCGCCACCACCGGCATGGTCCCATCGGGGTTCAATTTGAATATCTCCGGGTGGGCCCAAACATCGGCGCTTCCATGCGATACGAAGAGGGGAATATCGCCGATCAGCCGGATGCCCTTGGATGCACAAGCGGCCCTTAAGCCTTTCCACTGTTCGGCGAACTGCCATTGAACAAACTTATGGCAACGGATGTCTTGGCCAAGGTTTTTTCGCTCATTTTGAAGGGCTTCCAGCCGGCGCATCCGCAGTTGCGGGCTCCATTGGGTCCAATCGGCTGTGCCTTCTTTTTTCTGGAGAGCCAGGAACAGGGAAAAATCCTCAAGCCAGTAGGATTCGGCGTTCGTGAAGGCGTTAAACCTGGACCGCAGGGCCCCCTCACCCTCTTGCTCGAAGCGTGCGAACGCCTTTTGGAGACATTCCTCTTTCAACCGAACCGCCGAGGGAAAATCCACTTTCTCCACCATTCCAGAACCGGGGAGTACGATATCCCGCCGATCCAGGAACCCCTGCTCCACCAGGAGGTCGGGGCTCACCAGGAGGGGATTCCCCGCGAAGGCCGAGGAGGACTGGTAGGGCGAATCCCCTCCCCCCGCCGGGCCGATGGGAAGCATCTGCCACCAACCCTGTCCACTCTCGGCCAGGAAATCGGTGAATGCGTGCGCGGCGGGCCCCAGGTCGCCGATGGGATAGTGGTTGAATAGGGAGGTGGGATGCAGAAGAATCCCGGAGGAGCGCTGGTTCATCGGCAACCTTCTAAGAACCTATAACAAAACCTCAAACTTTCACCGCGGAGCCCCTCGCACCGCAGCGAGTGGCAGTGGCGGAGAACGCGAAGAAAGACTTGGTTTTGTTAGATAGACTCTAAATGGATCGGTTTACATTTTCCGCGCCAAGAGAATGACGCTGGAACGGCCTTCGACGCGATAGCTTTTTGAGTTTTTCAGCTG
Source organism: candidate division FCPU426 bacterium (assembly GCA_963849485.1). Lineage (GTDB taxonomy): Bacteria > Oederibacteriota > Muellerivitia > Muellerivitales > Muellerivitaceae > CAVTWJ01. The sequence goes on from CAWKIF010000009.1 coordinate 14,112, forward strand.
GGTTTCTTTCCCGGCCTTGACCAGGTCGTTCGGCGGGGGAAGGACCGTATCCACCGACAACCACCAGCCGTAACCGCCGGGCAAGGGCGACAAGGCAAAATCGGCGCCTTCCGTACCGGCGTTAAACATCAGGCAAATCCCTTCCTTTCCCTTTTCCGGGATAAAGCAAGCGAGTTTTTTTGCGTTGGGGTCGGCCCAGTTGGGCGATCCCCCCCGCTGACCAAACCAATGAATCCCGGCGTCCGTATAAAACTTTTCCTCACTCAGAACCGGATGGGCCTTGCGAAAGGCGATCACGCCTTGCGCGAACCGGTGTATCTCCCGATGCAATTCAAGGCGTGTCCAATCCATCCAGCTGGTTTCGTTGTCCTGGCAATAAGCGTTATTGTTGCCGCCTTGGGTGTGGCGAAATTCGTCACCGCCGAGAAGCATCGGCACCCCACGGGAAACCAGCAGGGTCAGGAGGAAATTCTTGATCTGCCGTTTCCGGTCTGATCCGATCCCGGCATCCTTTGTTTCGCCTTCAAAACCATAGTTCCCGCTGAAGTTGTTGTTTGTCCCGTCCCGGTTGTTTTCTCCGTTGGCTTCATTGTGCTTGCCGCTATAGCTCACCAGGTCGTTCAGGGTAAACCCGTCGTGGCAAGTGACGAAGTTGATGCTTCCCTCGGGGCCTTTGCCCGACTTGGTATAGATGTCCGCGCTGCCGCCCAGGCGGCTGGCGAACGAACCGAGCATCCCCTCATCGCCGCGCCAGAAACGCCGGATATCATCCCGGTACCGGCCGTTCCACTCAGCCCAGCGCCGCTCCGAAAAGCTTCCCACCTCATAAGCTCCTGCGGCGTCCCATGCCTCAGCGATAAGTTTCAAGTCCCGCAAGATCGGGTCCTCGGCAATCCGCGCGAGAAGCGGGGCATCGGCCAGCAGTTTGCCGGTTCCGTCACGTCCGAGAACCGACGCCAGGTCGAAACGGAATCCGTCCACGTGCATCTCAACCGCCCAATAACGCAAAGCGGCCAGGATATGGTCCCGTACCACCGGATGGTTGGCGTTGACGGTATTGCCGGTCCCCGAGTAGTCTTTGTAGTGGCGCTTGTCGTCCGCCAGCGTGTAGAAGATCGCGTTATCCAGTCCACGAAAACAAAGCGTCGGGCCCATCTCGTTTCCTTCCGCCGTGTGATTGAACACCACATCCAGGATCACTTCGATGCCGGCTTTGTGAAAGGCCCGGATCATTTCCTTGAATTCCAGTTTCTGCTGGCCCATCCCCCCTGAACTGCTGTAGGAAGCTTTGGGCGCGCAAAAAACCACCGGATCGTATCCCCAGTAATTCTTGAGCGGTTGGTTTGTTTTCTTATCCATGCGCGTCAAGGAATTTTCATTGAATTCCAACACGGGCATCAGTTCCACTGCGGTCACTCCCAGGGTTTTGAGATAGGGAATCTTTTCCATCAGGCCCCGGTAGGTTCCCGGATGATCCACGCCCGACTTGGGATGAATGGTAAAACCACGGACATGGGTTTCATAAATGAGGGTCTTCGACCAGGGATGCCTGGGGGGCCGATCCCCTTTCCATTCGAAGGACTCATGGACAAAGATGCATTTGGGCATCGACTTGGCATTTTCCATCTTCGATGGAACAAGGTCTTTACCCGCCGCCGCCGGATCGTATCCACGCGCCGAAGAAAAATCCCATGGGGGCATGCTCGAGATCGCGGCGGCGGCGGGATCAAGGAGAAGCCGCTTGAAATTGAACCGGTGTCCCTCCCCGGGTCGAATGGGGCCATCCACGCGATAAGCGTAGAGTTGGCCGGAACTGATCCCCTTCACCCAAACGTGCCATACATCGCCCGTGTGGTTAAGAACCGCATCCAAATCGAAAAACCGGGAGGGGGCAGAGTCTTCGGGATGCTCGAACAACTCCAAGCGGACGCGGCTGGCATTGCGGCTGAATAGGGCGAAATTAACCCCTTCCCCCACTTCCTGGGTTCCCAGGGGTAGCGGCGACCCGGCCCCCGGACATCCGCACGCTCTGACATATCAGAGATGTAATCGCGTAACTCATGTCGGCTTTTTTTCTTCATCATTGCCATAGAATTTTTCCTCCTTCAAGGGGAACCGCGACACCATCCATGTGCGGAATCACACGCGGCGTGTAGTCCGCTGGTGGGCGTGCCGCTGGAACAACCGCGCTGTAAACGGTATAGCCCGGCGCACCCGCCTTTTGGCGGATGTTTTTCATCTCCTGCCGCTCGGGAGTGCCCCCGTTGATTCCATCAGCGTAAAGCTCCACCCGCACCGCCTTCGGATCGAGGCCATTGAGAAAGACCTGAACCTCAAATAGATGTTGGTTGTCACGAGACACAACTTTCGTTTCGCCGAAGCGCAGCCCAGCCCATTTCCGCTCCAGATTGTTTTTCCAATCAACCATTTGCCTGCCCACTGCGCCCTTATTGGCGCTTCGCAATTGGTAGGCGGCAGCGGCCGGAAGATAGTGCTGCTCGGTGTATTCGCACTCCGCGCGATTGGCGGAGAAGCGCGGTGTCAATAACGCCATGCTTTCCCGCATCCGCTTGACCCACGCCACGGGAATTCCGTTTTTGTCCCGGTTATAAAACTCCGGGATCACCTCCCGCTCGAGCAGGCCGTAGAGCGTATCAGCTTCGGCTTCGTCCCATGCCGGATCGTCGCCATGCTCCTTGCCGTCCCCCAGCGCCCACCCCACTTCAGGGGAATAGGCTTCCGCCGACCAGCCGTCCAATTCCGAGAGATTGATTCCTCCATTGACGAGCACCTTCATACCGCTCGTTCCACAAGCCTCCCAGGGCCGCCGGGGTGTGTTGATCCAGACATCGACACCCTGCACAAGATGCTCGCTCAAGAGCATATTGTAGTCGCTTAGGAAAATCACATGGAGGCGGGCCTCAGACCGCCGGATGAAATGCGTCCACTCACGGATCAAGGCCTGCCCCGATGGGTCAGCAGGGTGGGCCTTTCCGGCGAGGATGAGTTGCACGGGCCGCTGGGCGTTGGTTAACAAACGAAGCAATCTTTGCTGATCGTGCAGCAGCATGTTGGGCCGTTTGTAGGTGGCGAAACGGCGCGCAAAGCCTAAAGTCAACGCGTTGGGGTCGAACAGATGTTTCGCCCCTTCCACCTCATCGGGCGACGCGCCTGAGGCGGCCAGTTGCCCGGACAAACTTTCGCGGGCGTATTCAACTACAGACTTCCTTGCGGCGGCGCGGAATTGCCAAAGCTGGGCGTCGGGGACACGGCGAATGTCATTCTCCAGGTTTTTCATCGGTCCCAACCAGCGGTCTTTTCCACAGGCCTTCGTCCAAAGCTCATCGGCCGTGGCTAGTCCCATGTCGGCATGTGGACTCCATTCGTGACGTGGCTGATGGGTATCTCCGACGCCGGCCAGTGCGGAAAAAGAGGCTCGAAGAGATGCTGGCTTACCTGCCCATGCAAGCGGCTCACGCCATTAACCGCCCCGCTGCCCCGGATAGCCAGGTAGGCCATATTGAAACTCTCCGACGGGTCATCCGGGTTCCGGCGGCAGAGCGCCATCAAATCGCGAAGCGTGAGGCCGATCTTCCGGGCGTAGGCACTGAGGTATTGTTCGATGAGTGCCGGAGTAAAGCGGTCAAAGCCTGCGGCCACCGCCATGTGAGTGGTG
>CAWKIF010000010.1:0-6169 GCA_963849485.1 candidate division FCPU426 bacterium
TCGGAAGGGGCAAACCGATCCGTGTACTCCGATGGGGTCAAGAAATGACGGTAAAGTGGATCGGAGGGGTCATAGACCCGATTGAGGTAATCCTCCAGCCCAGGAGCATCCCGGGGTGGAAGGCCTATTCCCAGATGAAGAATCTTCGAATCTTCCACAGGTCCCAACTTGGGGAGACTGGAGATTTCAGGAAGCACATGTCCCGGCAAAGCGGGACTCGCCCAAAGTGAGAATGGAAGTGTCAATATGACAATCACTCTATTAACAAGTCCCCAGAGATTAAATCGATCGGTTTTGGTTGGCATCAAGAAATATCCGTGTATATGGAAATTGATTTGAGGTTTGTTCGAACAACCAAATTCTAGACGAATCTGTTATCAAGGAACAAGGTATCGATGAAATTCTTCAAGTGTTACTTCGGGGTTACCGTCTTTCGAAGAAACATGGCAAACGATTTTCCAAAACCCGTCTAATAAAGCGAGATTATTAAAAGTCATCCCTTGAAAGGACAAAAAGAATTATTAGGTGACTCTAAGCTTCCGACACTTGAACCGCTTCGGTAACCTGAGCATGTTGGGTAGAAGAGTGGGTTGCGGCATGTTCGATAGGCCCCAAGAGAGTGTGAAAATAATGGGTGAAATGCTTATGCTGAAGGGTGATGAATTCGTAAAGGGCGTCTTGCAGGTCGTGGTTCTTCTCGTTGCCAAACCGCCTCAATATATCCATGATGCAATAATAACGGGGCTCCGGCCCATTATGGTCGCCTTCCCCCATCCAATGGATTCTGAACTTCTGAGCGATTCCCTCTACTTCCTGGCACCTCTCCATAAGCTCCGCCCCATCCCCTATGGGAATCCACTCCTGGTGCCTGAGGGTCTCCACCACATAATCATCCACAATGTCCTGGCCGTCTTCGGGATCAATTTCCTTGCTGATGAAATCCTCCTTCATGGTCTGAAAGAGGTTGGTGGCGTTCAGAGCGAGCATCCGGATAAATAATTCCTGCTTATTCACCGTAGAGAGGTTCTTTTTCAGGAAAAGGTTAAAACCTTCCTGGACACCCGTGACCTTGATGAGATTTTTAGCAATTTTGAGGCTGGCGCCTTGAAACAAGGTAAACATTAAACCCCCAGAAATACTTCGTTTTTCTTGCAATTAATGATACCGCAATGAAGCCTACCATTGTAGGTAGAACCATCGTTAAAACCCTAAAACGGTCGAATTTATGACTAATTCGCATCAAAAGTTTCGCCAATTATCATCAGTAAATGTCCGATAGCTCTTTTTGTAATTTGAATTTACAACCAATTCCAATGAACCATCCCGAGCTGTACAAAACACCCTCGATTCCGGGTTAGCCGCGTGATAGATCGCCTCAACGTCCGGATGCGTTTTCGAGTCGCTAATCACGACAAAAGACGGTTTTAAGCTATTTGCCCATTCCGACTGATCCGCGCTGAAGGACCCATGACGCGGAGCCACCAACCAGTCCGGATGGAACCCAGCCGGTTCCTCCTTTAAAATTTCAATTAAACCTACTTTGCCTAAATTGCCGGGAAATAAAATCCTAAACTTTCTTCCATCTAGGGGAAGGGTCAAAAGCATGCCCAAGGAGCGGACAGGAGTGCGTGCACCATCCCGCTTCGTTGAGGAGTAGGCATAGAGAACCTTCCATTCAGCCCCTTCTAAATTCGGAATTAAATCCCCTTTTTGAAGCCGTTGCAAAGATAGGTTTTGATCATCCAAATTGTCCAAAAAGGCCTGACATCCCCAAGTTTCAGGATAGTTCCCGGCCATCCCGTAGGCATGGGAGACCGGAAAGGCTTTCACAATCTGTGCCAGCCCTCCCGTATTTTCTTCCGTGGGAGAAAGATTCAATACTCCCTCCAAACGGCTGCAGCCTTCATGCCGCATGAAAGCGACCGTTGTTTGATATCGAGGCAAACCCTGGTTAAACCACCCGCCCTCCAAAGCGAAAATCTTTCCCCGGGGCGTCTCTATGAGAGCCGCATCCCCATGGCCGACTGAAAAAAATATGATTCGAAATGCTTTCACGCTTGTGTTCTCAATCCCCAATGCCCCAAGACCCAGTCCTAACAATCCCGCCCAAAGCCACGGTAAAATTCTTTGAACGTTCTGGAGGAATCTCGATTTCCCCATCCATTCTTTGGAGGGTTTTTTGGGTTTAATCCTGGGCCAAAAAATGAAAAAAGTGAAAAGTAATAGGACGTGAAAAACTAAGACCACCAAAAGGTTCGGGGAGGCGACGATAAAATTCGCCCCTGGCCATCCGTCCATCCACTGGGCAAGCCGAGCCAAGAGTTTCAAGACCACATCACAACCCGCCGCGAAAAGAGTTCCAACAAGGGGGACCCAACAAGAAGCCGCCAGCGCTGCCAACCCCGCCGCCACGGAAAACAAAGCCAAAGGCACGATGAACAAATTGGCGATGACAGAATAAAGCGAAAGCTGGTTGAAGCTATAGATCAGAAGGATCCAAACGGAAACTTGCGCGGCGGCGGTGGCCGCCAAAAGGCCCCGGATCGGTTTCCAAAATGGGAGCAGGTCATTTTCAAATCTTCGGCCCAGGACCATCAAGCCGGCGGTGGCTAAAAATGAAATTTGAAAAGACAGGTCCTGCAAAACAAAGGGGTTGATGACGGACAAGATCCATGCGGTGACCAGAAGCAGGGCCCCGCCATGAACCCTCCGCTCAAAAACAACGGCCAAGAGCGCCAGCACCGAAAACAATCCGGCCCGGCATACGGGAGGATGGGCCCCGGTCAAGGTTATGAAAAAAAGGATTCCAGCGAGGGTCACGCCCGCCGCGCCCTTTCGGGGCAGTTGACAGGCCCTCAAAAGAATGAAAAGAACTCCCGCGATGAATGCCGTGATCATGCCTGAGACCGCCAAAATATGCACGGTGCCCGTTTCCATAAAAGCCTCCACCATCTCCCCCGGAAGGGCGCCTCTTTCTCCCAGGAGGATTCCATCCAAAAGGGCGTTTTGGGGAAATGCCAAGAGGGTGAATAGCCGTTCTTGGGCCCACCGCCTTAAGCGGCAAGAAAGCTCCATATAGAACCATCCGCAGGGTTCGGCCCGATCTACCCTCCACCAACGCCCAGCGGGGATATACAAGACGTAGGGAATTCCCTTTGTTTTCAGGAATTGGGCGTAATCAAATTGCCCGGGGTTTAAGGCGGATGGAGGTTTCAGGAGGGTTCCACTCATCTCAACCGTCTCGCCGTAGGAAAGCAGGCTGGGGGGCTTCTCATCCGGGCGCAAGCGCAGTGTGCAGCGGACCTTGACGGGTGTGACGGAACTCCCGTCCCTGGATTTCAGCACACAGACGGCGCGAATTTCCCGGACATAAGGCTCGTAATGGCCTTCTCTCCGGCCGGTTTCATGTCGTCCTTCCAAATGGGTGAAAAGGACTTCCGGTTCCTCGGCGATCCAAGCTTGCCACCGTCCCGGGGCCGGTTCAGGATAAAGGTTAATCTTCGCAGCCCATTCCCGCTCAACCGCCAAATAACGCCAGGGAACGCAAAGCGCCGCTAACGCGATTAGAAAGAACCGATATTTCCTCAATGAATACCACTCCGAGGGATAGGATCCCCAAGATTCAAATTACATACTAAAGAAGCTTCCTTGCATCAAGCAAAACAAAGGTTGTAATCTCTGAAAAAGGGTTTTTAATGTTCTTCCGCCTTTTGGTTTTCGTTGAAAATTAAAGACTTTCCTGGCGAACTTGGCGTCTTGGCGGTGAAATTTTTGAGTTTTTCAGAGGTTACAGGTTTTTTTATTGAGTCCGCTTCAAGTGTTTGTTTGAATTTCAACCAGTGATTCTGGAGTCTATTTTAAAAAACTCGGAATGCCTTGCGGGAACGCGACGATGCCAAACCCGGTGACGCCCAACTTCATGTAATCCCGGGAGGGAACCACTTCCACTTTTACGAAAAACTTTCCCACAGAATACTTGGTCGTATTGCAGGAATAATAATAACTTCGCCTAGGTCGTTCAAAACTTCCATCGGCCCGGTACCCTGTTTCGCAGGCTTTTAACTGGACTCTCAATGGGCGTCCATACTGGGCAAACATGTCCTGGAGCACTTTTCCCAAATCATCTGTGTTCTTCAATCGGGTGGCGAACCCCTCATCCAGGAGCGGGTAGAGGTCCTTGGCATTGTCCCCGATCAAATCTTTGGTCACCCGGTCAGAGATATCCAACCCATGTTCGTAATTAATGGTGCTGCCATCCGGATGCTCCATCTTTTGCGCGCAAGAACCTAGCGATAAGCCAAGGATGAAAACAAGCCAACCTCCAAAAAGATTTGAGCGGCCAACTCTCTTCATTGGTACGATACCGGCAGTTCAATTTCCTTAGCGACTCTTTCCCGGGTCGAATAGGTGGCCATCAGCCTTAGAAACAAAGAGTAACTTCCCTTGGGGATCTTCGAGTCGGGAGTCCAGTCCAATTCCTGCTTCCCCATTTCCATGTCCTGGGCTTTCGCCAGGCTCGTCACCGCATTTCCCTTGACGTCCCTTATTTCAGCGGTCAAGAGGGTCCGTTCGGTGAGCTTAAAAGGAAACTTCAAGATCCCCCCCTCCCTCTCTTGCGTCAGGTCAAGAGCGTCCGTGCCGTTCCAAAGATATTGGACGCTGTTTTTCTCCGCCACCAGCACCTGGCCGAATTGGTGGTTGAAGGCTATTCCCCGAGGCTCGTTAAATTGAAAATCCTCATCCCCGGCTGTGCCGAAACTCGTGATGTATCGCAAATCCTTGTCGAACTTGCGCAGGGTTCCCTTGAGATTGTCCGTGGCAATCACGTTGCCGTAATAATCAAAAGCGCATCCCCAAAGACTGACCGGGCCATCGGGCATATCGGCGGCAGTCATTCGGTAAAGAGGTTCCCCATCCAAAGTGAGAGTCCGAAGCCTTTGCCCCGCCTGGTCAATCACGGCCAGGCGATTGGCGTAAGGCCCCTGTTGGAAGAAGGTCCAGGCTTCCTTGGAGTCAATCGCAGCGATTCCCGTGGGGCCCTCAAGGGCGGGGGTTTGAAGCACCTTGACATGGCCTTTACGCGACAGGACTTGGATGCGGTTATTGCCCGTATCCGTGATATAGAGCCTTCCCTGGGAGTCATAAGCCACCCCCGTGGGGGAGGAAAACTCCCCCGGACCCGTCCCGGTTTTGCCCACCGACTTGACCCAGGTGAGTCTCATGCCGTCATGGTGAAGAATGCAAATCCGGTCGTTGCCGGTATCCGCCACGGCTACATCGCCGCTGGAATTGACGGCCACCCCCGTGGGATTTAAAAACTGTTTATCTCCTGAGCCTTTCGATCCAAAACGTCGCAATTCCTTCAATCCAATGTTGTAAACAATCTCCCCGGCCCCCGAATTCACCCCCACGCAGGTCACCACCACGTCATTTTGTGGCTGTTTGGGGTCATGGTCCGAATCCAAGAGTGCGCATGCCACGCCCTTGGGATCGTTGAAGGAGCATCCGGGGATCATCAAGGTGAGCATGGTTTGGGTGCCCCGGTGGATGTTGAATGGCAAAAAACCATCGGTGGGATACATGTAAGTGGAGGGGACGTTTTTCACGACTTCCACCCCGACCGCCTGGGCCGCGCCGGCGGCGGCCAATAGCGCGACGAGGAACAGCCAGGATTTTTTTTTACGTTTCATGCGTTCTTCCTTAACCTGTCGATTTCGGACAACCAATACATAGAACCTGGAACAAAACCTCAAAGCAAAAGCATTTTTACCGCCAAGCCGCAAAGTTCGCCAAGAAAGGCAAAATATAATCAGGATTTAAAGAATTTTAAAATTCTGTATCCTTAGTCGTTCTTGGCGTCTTGGCGGTTAAACAGAATTTGTTAGAGCCTCTAAAACTTCCTTTTGACAACTTGGACCGAGGTCTCGTTATGGGCTATTTTTTTACCTTCCTTGTCAAAAACCGCGAGTCGAACCTGGTACTCCCCCGGCTGGCGTTCTTTGGGATGGCGAACCCTTTCATATGGGCCAGCCGTTCCTTGGATTCGAATGGCTTCGCCAGGCTATCCGCCTCTAAATCGCAGGTGGCCGCGTCCTTGAAAATTAATTTTTCCTTCGGGCCCACGACCCTTAACTCCACTTTTAATCCCTTGAAGGCATGGGGATAATCA
>CAWKIF010000011.1:0-13999 GCA_963849485.1 candidate division FCPU426 bacterium
TACCACTTTCCTTCGAAATGAACAGGGGGCAAACGGACCCAAACATAAGATTTTTCAGCCGAGGTTCAGGTACGGAATCTTCTTCACACCCGATGAAGTTCATTTGGTCCTTCATTACAGCCATAACCGAAAACAACCTACCAGCCAAGAGTTTTCACCACCCCCATCCTGAGTTTGCCGCGGAATGTAATTCACATGAGATTATAAAACGCCGATACCAGGGTCCAGTTTCCAGCCCATGGATGAGCTTCCGGGGTCAGTAATTATTTCATCGGAAATGACCATTCCAAATGGCTACCGGAGTAAAGCATTACTCCGGCGTCCAATTTCCAATGTCCTACCCTGGGATAGACCTTCAATACTACGGAAACCAAGGACAATTGGAGCATGACTTCACGGTTTCACCCGGGGCCGATCCCAAGTTGATCCAATGGGAAATATCAGGGTGCTGATAATAAAACGGTCGATGGGAACGGAGATCTGGTCCTCGAAACTTCTCATGGGGAAGTGAAATTGGAAATCCCCCCAATGCTACCAGTGGGTGAACGGACAAAAGCAGAGGGTAGATGGGCGATACGCCCTACTGCCGGATAATCTGGTTGGGTTTGAATCGGCAATTACCGGAAAGACCTTCCCTTGGTCATCGATCCTTACCTTGTCTATTCCACTTACTTGGGAGGCAGCAACCGTGATGCAGGTTCAGCAGATTCGCCGTGGATACCTCGGGTGATGCCTATGTATTTGGATATACCCAATCAATAGATTTCCCCGTCATGCCGGTACCTATCAATCTACTAAAACCGGGCTGATCAACCTATCCGTCTCAAAGTTCAACTCAACAGGCACGGCTTTGATATATTCCACTTACATCGGAGGCACTGGCCTGGATTACTCCTATGCCATAGCCTTAGACGGAACCAATAATGCCTATATCACAGGGCAAACAAGTTCCAACAATTTTCCCCTGGTCAGCGCCTTCCAATCCACTCCCGGCGGGGTCTTCGTTACGAAGATCAATTCAGCAGGTAATGCCCTGGTCTATTCCACTTACTTGGGCGGGCTTGGGTGATCAAGGCCATGGAATATCCGTTGATTCTTCCGGAAGCGCTTATATAACCGGTCAAACCACTTCGGCTTCCTTTCCAACGGTGAATCCTTTTCAATCCACCCCGGCAGGATCACCGAACGGTTTCATCACCAAGTTTTCCCCCGCGGGAAACACTTTGGTTTATTCAACTTACTTGGGTGGAAGCACAGGAGATGTTGCCCAGGCAATCGCCGTGGACGGAGCCGGAGCGGCCTACGTCACGGGTAACACCGAATCAACGAATTTTCCAACCCAGAATCCATTCCAAGCGGCTTTGGACGGGACGGATGATATTTTCGTCACTAAAATCAATCCCGCGGGAAACACCCTGGCCTATTCCACTTATTTGGGCGGAAACAATGGAACAGGTCTGGGCCAGATCGGTTATGCCATAGCTGTCGATTCCACCGGATGCGCCTATGTGACAGGAGAAACAAACGCTCCAGATTTTCCCGTTGTAAACGCCTTTCAGGCAACAGCCCCCGGCGCGTTTTTGACGAAGTTCAACCCGGCGGGAAACACCCTGGCTTTTTCAACTTACTTAGAGGAGGGAATGGCGCCGACAGGGGGCTCGGGATCGCGCTTGATTCAAGCAATGATATCTTCCTGTGTTTATCCACTACTTCCACCAATTTGCCCCTGGTGAATCCCATCCAGAGCGCCTTGGGGGGAACAGAGAACGCGTTCGTATGCGAGTTCAATCCAACTGCCAGCGCCTTAATATATTCCACCTATTGGGGCGCTACCGCTCCAGATGTGCCGGAGGGCATCGTTTTGGACAGTTGGGGTGACGTCTATGTGGGAGGAACAATGAACACCGGGACTTTTCCAACCGTGAATCCCTATCAAGCGTCTTATGGAGGCGGCGTCTGGGATGGTTTCGGTTTCGAGATCGCGAACGGGCCAACAAGAACCCCTACCCCGACGCCCACTGCTTCACTAACCCGCACCATGACGGATACTCCCACGATCACGGTGACTTGGACAAATACGCCGTCCTGGACTCCGACAAATTCCATAACCCCAACAACGACAATAACCTGGTCCCCCACCCCAACGACAACGTCAACAGGAACCCAAACCTTCAGCTCGACGCCTACGCCAACTTATACGGAAACGTCAACATTCACCGGTTCCCCAACCAACACACCGACAGGAACCTTTACCGGCACCCCAACTCCCACTTTCACGGACACGTCGACCGTAATCGATTCGCCAACCAACACACCGACGGGCACCTTTACCAGCACCCCAACTCCCACTTACACCTGCACATCAACCTTCACCGATACGCCAACCAGCACAACGACAGGCACCTTTACCAGCACACCCACGAACACCGCGACAGGCAGTATGACTCAATCTCCGACGGCTACCTTTACCAACACTTCTACACCCACGCCAACCCTTAGCCTAACTGTCACCGGCACACCCACGGTCACTTCGTCGCCGACCCCCACTTCAACCCAAATCTTGACGGGTGTGACTATCGAAGTACCCTTTCCCAACCCTTCCCAGGATACGAGACCCGTCACCTGCCTGGTGCTGGCGCCTCCCGGTTCCACAGTTGAATGGGCGGTTTTCACACTGGCCTTCCGGAAAATTTTGGACAAAACCGTACTTATTCCTGGCCAAAACGCGACCCTGGTGTGGAATCAACAAGATAAGTGGGGGAATTTGGTCTCCAATGGCCTTTATTATTTACGGGTCCAAGTCACTGGTTCCTCAAATCAAACCAAAATATGGAAACTCCTTGTGATCCGGTAAAAAACGTTGAAGTTAAACGTTTCAGCTTTTATACCTTTGGAAATTCAAATATTTAGGTAATAAAAGGTAATATTTTGTGCGGTTTTAAAAATTAACTTATTTCAACTTGTACGATGTCTAATAAAGTGGTAATCCATAACTGTTTGAAGGGGAAAATAATCCAATTCGGGGGTATTTATTATGAAACGTTTACTCTTCTTCGCCGCTCCTGTCCTTTTTGCTTTCTATACTGCACAGGTTTTCGCGACCGTCCAAACTAACCCATCGATCACACCTTCGGTAAAGCCGGTGTTTAACCACAGCCCCGAGGTCCAGTATAAGATGCGCCTGACCAACCAATCGAAGCTCATCACAATCGGGGAGAGTAAGGGAAAGATCACCACACAACAGGCGAAAGATCTGCGAACCAGTATCAAAAGCGTACGCCAGCAGGAAGTGTCTTTCAAAAAAACTAACACTGATCACAAACTAAACCCGGATCAATTAAGCCAGTTGAATGCCCTTCTAGACAAGAATTCACTGGCACTTGGAGAAACCCCCGCCTCCAACTGATTAAAACCTGAGACAAAAAAAAGGCCGTCGCTTTAAAAGCGGCGGCCTTTTTTTGTTTATGCCCTTCCCTACCTTGCGGCCGTCCGGGCCGCTGGTAGCCGGGGGTTGCCAAATTTTAGGGTTATATCTTTCGGACTTTTACCGCTTTTGGGCCTTTATCGCCTTGGGCAACGTCAAACTCAACGCGGTCGCCTTCATTAAGGCTCTTGAATCCGTCACCTTGGATTTCAGAGAAGTGCACGAATACGTCCTGTCCCCCATCCTGAGCAATAAGACCAAATCCCTTCTCGTTCTTGAACCACTTCACTGTTCCCTGTGCCATGGTGTGAAACTTTTTCTTTCAATAATGGCCTCCGTAGACCACTACTCACCGTGTAGCTGTAACCTTAGTCTTTTTGATGAGACCCGCCTGATTGATAGCCAAAGAAACGAGTTCCATCGTCGAATAACTCCCTCCACCGTTAGCTTCAATGAATAAGCCATCTGGAATGATTTCCTTCCATTTGCCCCTAACGTTCTGATAAAGGCGGCACCTATAACCAACAATGGCTTTTAAGGGATCTCCAATTTTTGATGCTTCCAAAATTTCAACCCTGTGAGTCCTTTTTGCTAAGTGGTCGAATTCCTCCGTATGAAATAACCGATACTTCAAAATTCCAGTAACCATAAAATCCTCCAAAAAAATTATATTTCTAAAACTCAAGTCTTCCGATCCCAGGACTACTCCCCCCCCCCCCAACTTAACGGGGCGTCCTGGTCCATCCCACACAATAATCTATACAAGTGGTTGCCAACTAGGGGTCTCGTTTTTTGGGTAGATCACTATAAAAAGGTCATTACTTCTGAAAACCTTTTTCCTTCAGTTATACCCTCACCGCCTCAATCCAACGGTTTGTCGAGCTGGTGCCATATCCCCCTGAACGATTGGGTTGTCGCCTTTTCCACGTCGGTCACGAACCATTTTTCCTGGTCCTCCAATTTTACTTTCACTTTTAGCGCTCGGATCATCCGCAATGCATTCTTATAACTCGCGGAAACAACAAGTTTAAAGGCATGTGGATAACCGTCTTTCAAGCAGTCCACCATATCACTTATTTTCTTGTCCCCGTAAGGTTGGTGTTCATACTCAAGAGTGAATCCCATCCGCTCCCCGTCCAAGTCTGCCTCAAAATAACCATCCGGCGTTCTTCTTCCTTTGGGGTTGGGGTTGAAGCCATTGGACCGCCATTTTTCTTTATCCAATTTACCCTCAAGAAATTCTGCTTTTATAGACGGGCTAATACCTGAACGCAATTCAAAATCGGAAACCCAAAAAACACTCTTCAAGTGTTCGCTATATTCAAAAGATATTCGGATCGCCTGTACTAACAGGTCATGGTCCTTTTCTTTCGGGTTGATTTTGACGGGATACTTTGTACTTCTAACGAGGATCTTGTTAGTCGCATCTAGTGTCCTTATGGCCTTGGCGGTCAAATAGTAATTGGCCCTTTGGAATACATTATCTTGTTGCATATGAAAGAACCCGACTTCAGGGCTTGCGTACCTGCTCAACAAACGACAGGCATGACGGTATGTTTGGGAGGGAATGAATTTTTTGTGGAATAGCTCGGGAACGATGAACTTGTTGGAGTGAATCCAAACTAGCCTTTCCTCTTCTTCGGTTGTCATGGGGAGCAAGTCCCGTGGCTTACCTCCCATCAACAACTTTTCCCAAAATCAGTCTTATGCAATATGCCTGGGGCTTTTACTTCTTTAACAGGTGTTTCTGGTTTCTTTGGTTCTTCCTTTTCGGGTTTATTCGATGCTTCCACCTTCTTTTTCTCAACCTTTATGGTTTTATTATGCTGATCTGGTTTCGTGGCGGTAACAATTTTGGGCACCACAACCTTATTGAACTCTATAGGCTTTAGATGGTTGTTTCGGATCGGCACACAGCCCACATAATCAAATTCCCTAGGAGGCGGTTTGACTTCCTTGAGCTTCATCTTGAAAACCTTTGGTCCACCGACATATACAATCCTGCATACAGCTTCCCCGCGTTTCATTCCCCTCAAGTAATTAGGATGGATGATGAACTCCTCATCCTGTTTTTCGGTCCTTCCCCTGGGTTGGGATACTCGGGTGTCATAGGAATAAACATCTTTCTTGGTGACCTTGGTCCCGAATATAGAGGCGAAGAAATCCACCGTGTCCTTCTCGGTAATATTCATCACAATTTTGTGGTTGGTGTTGGTGAGGATATCGTCCTTGAATTCCTGACTGACCGCCCCCAACTGGCCCAAGCTGTGGTGGGCCAAAAAGAAGCAAACATTGGCTTCTCGGCCCAAGGAAATTAGGTCATTCAGACCCTGGATAAGCGGCAGTATAAAACTCGTCCAAAAAGACGAAAAAGGGCCTTTCCGGCTTCTCAATTAGCCTTCGGCCTATGACCCCCGCCAAGTCAGTAAGGGCCGAAATAATGACCGGTTTGGAGTCCTCCTGGTTCACCAAGGAAGATGTTCCGAATAGGAATATCTGCTGTTTCTCAACGACATCCCTCATCTTGATATCCGGGTTAAGAGTATTTATTAGGGGTGACCATTCACGGGTGGTGAAACGCGCCAATTTGCTGGTCAACCCCGAAAGATTTAGCTCCCTGTCCTTCTCCGACATATTGACCCACTTTTCCAGAAAGTATTTCCCCGAGACCGTGTTTTCGTGTTTCCGGGCCAAGGCCTTGATCGAATCAAACGACCTGATCTCGTTGGAGATGAGGTTTTGGTAATCCATCCGGGTAACGTGCTTGAAGTCCAAAAAAAGAAGATTGGTTAGGTTGCTCAAAACGTCGCTGGCTTGGTCCCGGTAATATTCCTGAGTCACAGGCCCATAAAAAATCGACTTCATGAGGCCGTTAAAAACCTCGTCCGGCTTGTCCTTGAAATCCGGGTTATAAGTCTGGCTTCTTTTCACGTCCGCCAAATCAAAATATTTGAGCTCATTTAGTCGTCCGTATTTTTCGGCGTAATAAGGGATATGTTTGTTGTAGTTGGATTTTGCGTCAAAAACGAACATCCCCAAGCCGTTCCTAATCCCCTGCTCAATCAAGTGGTTGAAGATATTGGTTTTCCCCATGCCGGAAGATCCAATGACCTCGGTGTGGTACTTGAGCAGTTCGGCGGGGATGAAAAACTTGTTTTCCTCATCCAGATACAAGGAAAACTTTCCGCCCTCATGCCTGGGCGACTCGCCGGGATGTTCCGGGATATGCCTCATGAAGAAGTGAATGAAATAAATGCAAAAGCCGATCAGGATGGAAAGCCCCATCACCACATCCCCCGTAAACCCTTCGGTTCCCAGGAACACCCCGAAAAAGTCATGGCAAAAGGCAAGGGCTATAACGGCAGGGGCTAAGGCCAATACGTGGTTCATTCGGACATGCTTCTCAAACAGGTAGAGGAAACCAACGGAAAGGGCCGAAACCGTGTCAAATGGGGTTACGGATGGGGAAATGACCCCTAAGACTTCCAGGGTGAATTTAAGGCCCGAATAGACCCCAAAACCGGCTAAGACTGGAGGAGTGTGCACCTCAACTGCTTTAAAAAAGTTCTTAAACATTATTTGAATTGCCCCTGCTGATTAAGTGTTTCGTTACCTCTTTAGATTTATTCAGTTGGAGGAATGTTGCAAGCCGAATCAGGGGGAGAGCTCAATAGACTTTTTATCTAGTGGACGCAACCCAAAGCTCAATAGAGTTCTGCTCTATCGAGCCTAAAGCTCAATAGACTTCTACCGTTTTTTTGCTGTCATATACGTGTCATTCAAAGTCGTTTTTTACCGTTTTTGACCATCCCCGACTATCCTTGACCATCCCAAACAAAAAAGGCCCGCGCCGGAAAATTTTAAAAATTTTCCCGGACGCGAGCCTCGGAAATTCAGCAAGGGACAATGATTTTAGGGTCTTTTTAAGAAAATTGGATCACACATCGCGAGATCAAAAAATGGTGCCCGAGGTCGGACTTGAACCGACATGACCGTGAGGTCGATAGATTTTGAGTCCTAAAAAAAGTCTAGCGTGCTTGAAGGACAAAACCATAGGTAAATCCATGCAAATCTTGCAATCGATCACTAGACTTTAAATCAACTCTTTGAATTAAAAAGTTTGTTTCCTACACCTCCCCGTCGCGGACAACCTTTTTTGCCAAGAAATGCTTGCGTGATTTGTTAAGGTCGAATGTTTCCAACTCCGCCCCGCAATGGGGGCAATTATTACCCTCACCCCCTTTTCCACAAACCACGCAGGTTTTCATGGATTGTTGTCAATTAGGCGGTGGATAGCAGTGTAATCTATTTTGGAATTGTGTCGCCGGTCCATGGGTATCTTGGGAATCCAACTGAACTCATCTATCTGCGCCCATTCAAGTGATTTCCGGATATTGTCTTCGAGAGGGCCTTTAAAATTTTCGGTTTTTTCTAATAGAAGTATTCTGCGGTCTCGAATAGAAACTAGGGCTGATCTTTCGATGCCCTTCAGAAAAGAAACCGCCGTTTCGACCGCAAAAGGATATAGATCACCCTTTGAGTCTTGAATTTTGGCGGAGCATCTTCCTAGAAGCCACAACATCCCCTTCGCGTCCAAATAACCGGCATCCCCCGTCCGATGCCAGATTTCATTCTGAACCTTAAGCTTGGTTTCCTCATCCCCCAAACCTTTGTAGTAACCCTTTAAGACGTGTCCTCCCGCCACCACAATTTCACCTGGTTGGTTCAACTCCAAACAGTTCTCTTTAAATTTCGTTTCTTCCCATGGCCCCAAAGGTTTGCCCCATTGGTCTGAAAGAATTTTTAGCCTAATGTCGTCAATGGGCTTCCCCGCCAAAAGACCTTTGCCACATGCCATCAAATTCAGATCCCCTTCAGAAATATCTTCCATCGGGAGATGTGCGATAGGTTCAGCTTCCGTGGAACCGTATACCGCCTCAACTTGAGCACCCGGCATTGCCTTTGAAAGCCTAAAAAGCAAATCAGGGAAAACAGGCCCCCCTCCTGTAAAAACCCTATTCACTCCTTCTAGTTTTTTCCCTTCCCTTTCCAATTTTTCGAGTAATCGTGAGAAAACAGCCGGGGGTGCGGTCAAACGACTTGGTTTATACCGTTCAATTTGGCCTAAGAGCGGACCCGGCTCGGTTTTTCCCGGACTTCGAAGATTCACCTTTGGAAGAATGCTTTGAAGACCGGAAGCTAAGTAGCTCAAAAGAAAAACAGGCAGGGTAGTCAGGTCTCGCTCCCCTTCCTTTAAGAATAGAACTTTCTCAAGAATCTCATGCTGGTGTAAGAGGAACCCATGGGTTCGCATGGCTGGTTTCGGGCGGCCAGTGCTTCCACTAGTGAATGTTAAAAGTGCGCCATCTTTCGCCTCACAATTCAATGCCTCGTCCAAACCTTTTACTGATCCCCCCCTCAGGTTTGATGTTCCGGGAAAGGGATAGTCAATAGCACATTGGATCGGGATTTTCCTTAATGCGGGAATAACCAACTTCAATAAATTCGCTTTGAATACACCTATGCATGCTTTTGGGGGGAAAAGTTCAAGGCAATCGGCAAGATTTTTCCTACCTGCCCCAATAACAATTACCGGAAGGTGCTGTCTCAATCGGACAGCAACAGCATCGCCGGCTACACCGTGGCGAAAGTCACAACTTCCGGCGTCCAATTGCAGTCCACCGACAAAAAAAGGACTTTGACGATGAATATCGGCCAGGGCATGCGGCAGAATAACGGCGTCTGGCAACTGGTGAACGGGCAAGGCGATTTGTCCACCAGCACGGGCGGGGTATTCGGTGCGGTTCCGGGAACGACGGAAAGCGCCGCTCCCGCAGAGAGTTCCGCTCCCAGTCCCGCCCTTGAAGGAAACGCAATTTTGAAAAGACTCATGGAGCAAAGACAAAAGCAATTAGGCAATTAGACAACAGGAATTAAAATGAAAATCATTAACACCACCATCCTCACCGCCATTTGCATTTCAGGGCTGCTGCTGTCCGCAGCCGCGCAGCCCGCCGGCCCGCCGGCCAACGACAACAACGCGGCGGCATCGCCGGATCAAGCCCCGCCGCCGCCACCGCCCGGTGGCCCGGACATGGGACCCGGCGGCGGACCGGACGCCGGACCGCCCCCGCCAATGATGGCCGCGCCGCCGGATCAAACCGGAACCAACGAAGAGGACGACACGTCGGCGGATGACACGACCGCCACCCCGGCGGGAAATCAGCCCGCCGCTCCCGCGGTCATTTCGCCGAGTGGAAGCGCGCCGGCGGATGAGGAACCCGTGGCGTCGGACTTCCCGGCGCCCGCGGAGGCAACGGGCACGAATACGAATCCCAACGATTTGACCTTGAATTACCGGAACGCCCCGCTGGATATGGTGCTGAATTATTTAAGCGACGCGGCGGGTTTCATCATTGTGGAGGACGTGCCGGCGCGCGGCTACATTACGGTCAAAGGCACGCACCTCACCAAGAATGAGGCGGTGGATTTGCTGAATTCCGAGTTGAACAAAAACAACTACGCGGCCATCTGCGAAGGGCGGACGCTGACGATTTTGAACAAAAATGACGCGAAGACACGCAACATCCCGGTCAAGACCGGCAATATATGGACCAACATTCCGAACACCGCCGAGATTGCGACGTGGATCATTCCCATCCGGTTTGTGGATGCCAATCAACTGGTCACGGAGTTGGAGTCGTTCGTCTCGGAGCAGGCGATCATTGTCGCCGATCCGAACGGCAACTCGATCATCATCACCGACACGCAGTCCAACATCCGGCATCTGGCTCAAATCATCCGGATGGTGGATGACAGCGCCGAGATGGAAACGGTGGTCACGACTTTCCCGCTGAAATGGGCCAGCCCGATTGACGTGGCGAACGAGTTGAGCAGCATTTTCCCCAGCTCCACCGGCACCCAGTCGCCGGTTCAGCTTGGCGGCCGTGGCGGACGCCGTGGCGGTGGCGGTGGATTCGGCGGCGCCGGCGGCGCCGGCACCACCAGCCAGCGCATTCAAAAGGCGCAGCAGATCGGCGTTGTGCCTGACTCGCGCACCTCGGCGGTCGTTGTGACCGCGCCGAAGGATTTGATGGACGAAATTGCGGGCGTGATTGCGGATATGGACAAGCCTTCGACTCGCGACCAGCAAGTTTATACTTATCAGTTGAAAAACGCCGATCCGAACCAGACGCTGCAAACGCTCAACAGCATGTTCGGGGGCAACAATTCTCGCGGCACCACCCAGACCAGCGCGCTCATGAATCGCAATCAAAGCAGCGCGAACAGCGCGGGCACCGCCAACGTATCCACCGGCATCGGCACCGGTGCAACGCCGTAGAGGATTCCAAACCACGAAAAAATTCAACGAAAATACAAAATATGACGACAAACCATTTCAAGCAAAAGGTCAGCGGCATTCTGATATTTCTGATTTGCGCCGCGCTGCAAGTCCACGCTGGCGGTGGCCGTGGCGGCGGTGGCGGTGGCGTGTGGCGGTGGTGGCCGGGGCGGTGGCGGCGGCGGCTTCGGTGGTGGTGGCGGCGGCTTCGGCGGCGGCGGTGCTGCCTTCGGTGGTGGTGGCGGTGCCGGCGCTGTTGCGGGAGCACGCGGCAATGCCGCTAACGGCAACTCGGCATACAACAACAACGGCCAAGTGGGCACCGCGCAAATTTCGGTGGACCCGGTGACGCACAACCTTGTCATCATCGCCGACGAGGAGACCAAGGAGCAGATCTATAGAGTTCTAGCCGAACTCGACGTGCCCGTGCCGCAGGTGCTTATCAAGGCCGTCTTCCTCGAAGTGGACGACAGCAAAGCGCTCGATTTCGGTGTTCAGGGCAATTACAACGGTTTCAGCCATAACTTCGGGGTGATCACGGGGTATATAACCAATTACAGTCTTACCACCCCTTCTACAGTTGTTGCAAATCCAGTGGTGGCAGCACAACAACGTATGGGACTCCAACCATCGGGCCTAGCGGCCTTACTCCGTTGACGACGAGTTACAGTGTGAACAACGGTTTTGGCGTGCCGGCATCCCTGTCGGGATCGGGCGGGAACGGCGGGCTTTATCAGATCATGGGCAATGATTTCACGGGGACAATCCAGGCTCTTGCCACCGCCGGCAAGGCGCAGGTGCTGTCGCGCCCGTCCGTTCTGGCGCGCGACGGCCAGTTGGCGGAAATTGTCGTCGGCCAGAGCGTCTATCTGCCCAGCAGCGTCAGTTTAACCGCTGTCGGCGGCACCGGCACCACCGTTCCTTCCATCAACGGCAGCTATCAGAACGTCGGCATCCAATTGGATGTCACGCCGTTCATCGGGAAGAACCGCCTGGTGCAAATGATTCTCGAGCCGCAAATCACCTCCATTGACACCTCGACGCCCGGCCAGGTGATTGAAGGCGCCAGCCTGTTCACCTCCGCCGTGTATGCGCCCAATCTCCTCAAACGTTCCGCCAACACCGTGGTCATTACTCCCGACGGCCAGACCGT
This sequence comes from candidate division FCPU426 bacterium, assembly GCA_963849485.1. Classification (GTDB taxonomy): domain Bacteria; phylum Oederibacteriota; class Muellerivitia; order Muellerivitales; family Muellerivitaceae; genus CAVTWJ01. The sequence goes on from CAWKIF010000011.1 coordinate 11,920, forward strand.
CGTCATCGGCGGCCTCATCAGCAACCAAAAGTCCTCCAGTGAAAGCAAAGTGCCGCTTCTCGGCGACATACCGGTGCTCGGCAATCTTTTCAAGTTCACCAGCAAGGCGAACGGAAAGGACGAGTTGCTGATGTTTATCACGCCGCACGTCGTCCAGATGCCGGATGAACTCGCCGCCATGTCCGCGCATGAAACCGGCCAGGCGCCGATGATCACCAATTCGATTCCGGAGCAGGAACTGGATCGTTTTCTTGACCGCCAGCCGGCGAACAACAGTTCGACCCCGAGAAATGGGGATGGATTTTTCTCGCCCCAGCCTTAAATTGGAATACGAATCATGCAACCCAAACGAAATAGCAATTTGATTTACGGTCTGCTGCTTGGAGTCTGGGTGCTGGTCGTTGCCTGGCAGATCGAGGAGCACTTCCAGGTCCGCGGAGCCGCCAAGACCGATTTGCGGAATCGGTCCCAGGAAATCGCCAACACCTTGAGCGCCGTCACGCACGCCCTCCGAATTCGCGGCGCGACTCCGCAGGAACGCCTCGACCCGCTCCTGAAAGAACTCGTCCGCAACCGCACCAACGAACTCGTCAATTCCATCCGCTTGATTTCGGTCGGCTTGCTGAACACCGACGGCGACTACATCGTCGCCGTCGGCAACACCAATCTGCTGTCACGCGAAACCCCGGCTGAAAGCGAGCGATGGTCGGACGGTTATGTCACTTTTATCTGGCCGGTGACGGGCACGGGGGTCGGTCCCGAAGGCGCGACCAATCCCACCGTTGTCCTGCCGTCGTTTCGCGACATGACCAACGAAATGCGCGGTGATTTTCCGCGTCCCGAAACGCCGCCGGGCGAAACGCCGCCCACAAACGGTTTTGCCGGCGCCGCCACCAACGCCGAACCGGGCGGGCCGCCGCCCACGAACGGTCTTGTCAGCGCCGCCACCGGCACCGCCACCAACGCCGAACCGGGCGCGCGGCGCGGGATGTCGCGCGGTCGTCCGCCGTGGATGCGCAACATGTCCGATGCCGATTACCGGGCGCTCGCCGCCACCCATGAATTGCACGGGCTGGTGCTCGCCATGTCCACGGAAAATTACCGCGCCGTCTGCGTTCGCGACCTCTGGCTGCGGTTCGTCATCGTTTTTTTCGCGGGCATGTCCGCCGCCGGCGCGGGAATGGCCGCGCGCAATGTTTCCAAGACGGCGGAACTGCAGATCCGCCTCGTCCGCGCGAGCGAACTCAATTCGCATCTCAAGGAGATGAACCTCGCCGCCGCCGGCCTCGCGCACGAAACCCGCAACCCGCTCAACATCATCCGCGGCCTCGCGCAGATGCTTTCCAAACAGACCGACGCCCCGTCCGACATCCGCGAGAAGACCCGCGTCATCATGGACGAGACCGACAAGGTGACCGCGCAACTGACCGAATTCATCAACTACTCGCGCCCGCGCGAAATTCGCCGCTCGAAAATCGCGCTGCCGTCCGCCACCGCCGAAGTGGTGCGCGCGCTGACCCACGACATTGAGGAAAAGAAACTCCGCGTGGAGACCGGCGGCGAACCGATTGCAATCGAGGCCGACGACCAGTTGTTCCGCCAGGTTTTGTTCAATCTGTTGATCAACGCCATCCAGGCCGCAGACGTGAACGGGCAGATTCAAATTTCAGCGCGGCGCGTCAGCGCCAGCGAGGCGGCCCTCGAAATCCGCGACGACGGCCCCGGCGTCCCGCCCGAACGCCGGCAGGAAATTTTCAAGCCCTATTTCACGACGCATCAGAAAGGCACCGGCCTCGGCCTCGCCGTCGTGCAGCAAATCGTCCTCGCCCACGGCTGGGAAATTCAGTGCCTCAGCAACGAGCCGAAAGGCGCCATCTTCCGCATCACCCACTTGAAGCTGGCGGTGTGATTTAACGCGCTGAAGGTGCTGCGGAAATCAGCCCGGTGTTGGCCGATGCAATCGGCCTACGCCGGGAAATCATCCCACAAATTAATTTTCCCTCTCCCCGCCGAACGAGGAGAGGCCGGGGGACGAGAACGAGGACGAAAAAACTTTGAACCCCGAACTCCGAACCCTAGA
>CAWKIF010000012.1:0-52021 GCA_963849485.1 candidate division FCPU426 bacterium
AATCAAATCTGAAAATAGCCCAACAAACATGAAAGCGATCAAGCCAATCCTTGCATAATCTCTGAGAAAATACAATTGAATTGAAAAGTAGCTTGTACACATAACCAATATTGCATATTCGATATTCAAAGTCATGAAGAATGAGCCATATGCGGCTTTCCATATGCATAATAATCTCCTAAATCCGTAGAAAAACTTTGGCATTTTGATGATTTTTCGTGTAGATTAAGGGTGAATGGTGCTTACTAAATGGCAGTTCACATTATTCACCCGGAAGGTGTCATGCCAAAGCCGAAAAGTTGATAATCACGGAAACGGACGGGTTTCTGACCAGCCATGGTGGAATGGCAATGATCGGGATGCTTGCGGAGCGATCCGGTTTGCGCGAGCGTGTTTCGCAGGTTACTCCGGACAAGAAGAGCGGAGAGTATAAGACCGCGGACGCGCTGCTGACCATGACGGGGCTTTTGTGTTTGCGAAACCAGACTTTGACGGGGTCGAGCAGTTTCGTGAAGACGACTATTTTCAGGAGATGCTTGGATTGAAAGCGGTTTCTCCCGAGGCTACACTGCGGCAGCGAATGGACGAAACGGGCCTGACCGTTCAAAACGCAGTCCTTTCCGCTTCGGCGTCCCTGTTGAAAAAAGCAGCGCCACGGCTCACCGCCTGCTTTGGACCGTATATTCCGATTGACGCTGACGTATCTCCTTTTGACAACAGTGGTTCTCATAAGGAAGGCGTAAGCTGCACGTACAAGTTGTTCAAGGGATATTCTCCGATGACGGCGCGGGATCGGGAATGCGCGTGCCATTGAAATAGAACTCCCGCGGTAGGGCTTCCGCTTTTAGCATGGCCATATCGGTCTCTTCCTCATCTCCCCAAGATGGGCGGATTCGCTTGAATGGTTATTGGGATTCGGAAAAGGCTGGCTTGTACCGGCATTCGTTCGATCACTGGCGATGGCAACTCCTGCGCGATCACATCGACAGTGATGGCGTCCGCATCTCCTGCCTGACTGGCGGGAGCACGATACTTGGCCTCCAGTCGTCTGAGCGTATCCGTCTCGGTAGCACGCTCAGCTTCGGCCACGCGCAGCTGATAGCGGGCCAGATAGTTGCGTTTGCACACTTCCTGCTGAATGGCGCGCTCGACATCGGGAAGGTGTACTCCGGATCGCCCCAGCACGGCCACTTGAGCGTCTTCTCAAGGAAGCGCAATCGGTCCTGATCGCAAGTGAACCAGGTCTGAAGAATGTGGCACGGTCGCAGTGCGCAATATGCCCGAAGCACATCGACAGACGGTGATAGAAATCTTTGGTGAATAGCGCCTGCGCCCACTCGGCATCGATGAAGCAAGGAAGTGATTTCCGAATTCCGCTTTGTCGGCCGCTGTCGAAAACTTGGTCGCTGTAAATTCTTCCGGGAGGAATGGCCCCTTGGGCATCGAGAACCTCCGTAGACGCCACGAGCCAGCTTGCGCTGGCTGGTGCGTTGCCTTGATAGCGACGGCGGGTCGGCAACGCTTGGAACTACTTCTCCCTGGTGGGAGAGTATCACTGCTTCCAGTTCTGAGAGAAGAGAGATTTAACTTGCAGGCCCGTTATCCAACGACTGCAAGCTGCCTGCCGTTCTTCTCGGCGTTTCGCCGACAGGTTTTATGCCTGCGTTTGAGTTCACGATGAAGGTCGGTCAACTGGTCGATGGTCTCGGCTCCGCTGACTTCGATCTCCTCATCCGTGCCCGACCACGGAAATCGTTCTACACGCTCTTCGAAGCGGGGCAATGGTCGCGGGCCTGTCAGAGCTGATGCCGCTCCTGGATTCGGAGGGGCAGCGAACCGTTTATGACACTCCCACGCTGAAGCTGATGCGGCGGGCCGGTGGGAGTGCCTTGAAACATGTCCCGACCCGTTGATCCGATCATCGAGGTGAGCACCAAGTAGATGGAGGTGTGCGTAACTACTTAGACGATTTCCCAGCCCTTGCGGCGAGGTTCGTTGATGAGCGCGTCGGCTGCGGCCACGCCCGGGACCTTGAGGTTCACTGCGTCCCAGGCGATTCGCTTGCCCAGACGCAAGGCGAGGACCCCAGCAGCACCAGTTCGGTAAGCTTCGCGCCGTATTGGAAATTGGAACTGGCAGGCGGTCCTCCCTTGCAGGCGTCGAGCCAGTCGCGGTGATGTCCCTTGGAACGGGGCAGGGTCTTCGGCGGCTTCTTATAGGCGGCGGTCTTCTCGTAGGGCAGCAGCCGCTGCTGGCCGGCCCATCCTTCGGTGAGCAACTTCCCTTTGTCGCCGATGAAAAGGACGCCATGTTCGGGCAAGGGCCGCCCCGGGCCCATCTCCTTCGGCCAAGGGGGTTGCAGGCCGCCGTCGTACCAGGTGATTTTGACCGGGGGCTTGTCGCCGCGGGGACCGAACTCGTAGTAACAGATTTCGCCATGGGGCGCGATTCCGTCGTCCATATCGCCGGCCGGGAAGGCTTCCACGCTCAACGGCGCGTCGAGATCGAGGGCCCACAGCGAGTTGTCCAGGTCGTGGCAGCCAAAATCGCCCATCGTCCCCGTGCCGAAGACCCAGAAATCGCGCCAGGTGACCGGCGCGTAGGCCGGATGGAACGGCCGGGGCTCGCGCGGGCCCAGCCACAAGTCCCAGTTCAGACCGGCGGGCATGGCGGCTGCAGCGGTGGGTCTGCCCGTGAGCGACTTGTTGAACCGCCCGCCCGCACCCAAACCTGGACCTCGCGGACGGGGCCGATCGCGCCGTCCCAGATCCACTCGCAGGTCTGCCGGATCGTCTCGCGGGAGTGCCCGTGGTTGCCCAACTGGGTGGCGAGGCCCGTCTCCTTGGCCACCTGGGCCACCTTGCGGGCCTCCCAGAGGTTGTGCGTGAGCGGTTTCTCGCAGTAGACGTGCTTGCCCGCCCGCATGGCAAGGACCGAACGTAGGCGTGCAGGTGGTCCGGCGTGGCGCAGAGCACGGCGTCGACGGCCTTCTCCTTTTCGAGCATCACGCGGAAGTCTTCGTACTCGGCGCAGCGGAAGTTGGGGGTCTTCCCGCCGTAGTGCTCTTCGACCTCCGCCTTGACCGGTTTGCGTCCGGCGTTGCCCCTGTAGTAAAAGGCGTCGAGATTCCAGTGTTCCGCGGGATCGGCCACGGCGATGACCTGTACGTCGGGCTCCTGGAACAAGGCCCGCGTGTTCGTCCGTCCTTGCCCGCCGGCGCCGACCAGGGCGACGTTGACCTTCTCGCTGGGCGGAACGAAACGGGGTCCGCCGAGCACGTGGCGGGGAACGATCGTCGCCGCCGCCGCGGCAGCAACCGAGCCCATGAACTGACGACGGCGTATTTTTCATCTGGATTCTCCGCGGGTGGTGTTCCCTCTATGATGGTCGAGGCGGGAAAAGTCGGTGTCAATGCCCCTTAGCAACATCGAACAAATCCAGATCGCGATCCGCATTGCCGCTACTCCAGGGAGGCCTCTTATCACCGGCGAAACGGCATGCCGAGAAAATCGAAAACCGCCCTAAGGAGAAGGATAATCAAGGCCATGATGGCGGGCATCAAGAGTATCGAAGCACAGCCCATAGCCACCTTGATCTCTTGCCAAAGGGTTGTATAGCCCGGATAAGACTCCGGACGACGCCATCGCCAGGGGACGATAAAATTGAGTGCTGCCGGTGCCGGGCGGAGGCCGTTCAATGACGATGGCCGACTCGGCCGCTGGACGGGCAGGGCGGAGAGGGGATGTACCAAGCACCGCCGGGGTGGATTCCACACCCGCGTCATGCGGTGCGGCAGTCGCTTCGCCGGCAGCAAGAGGCCCAGACCGGCGGCAAGTTCCGCCGAGGCCGGCCGATCGTTTTCCGCCAAGGTGAAGAGGGTCGCCGCATCCAAGTGGGATAAGCGTCTGCAGCTCGACGGTATCACCGCGGGCCTTCCATGACGTAAGCGGCGCTGGAGAGGTCGTCCGGCCAAATCGACGGTGGATCGTCCGCCGCAAGGCCGCAGTCCATGAAGAGCAGCTCCACTAGCAGCATGTCTGCCCATAGCGATCCGAACAGGCGGCCACGGAACCATCGCCCGCGGCAGCCGCCGCGGCTGCCAGATCCGGGCGGACAGTAGCCCTCGGTGCCGTAGGTGCCTCCCTCGGCGACCGTGACCGATTCGTTCCCTTCCGCCGCCGGGGCCACGAAGGCATCGAAGTCGATGAGGTACAGGCCGGGCGATCGGGCGGGGGATTCGAGGTCGATCACGATGTTGTTCGGCGAGAGATCGCCGTGAACGATCCCCGCCTGCTCGAGCACCGAGAGGGCGAGGACCAGGTCGCGGATGCACCGCCAGCGGAAGTTCTCGGGGAAGGGAAGCGAATTGTCGTGAATGGAGTTCTTCAGTTCCAGCCAGGTCTTGCCCGGAACGGCCCGCGCCAAATAGCCGGCAAAATCGAGCGCCGCGTCCGGCGGGCGGCGGGCATGCCGCGTGTCGACCCAGACCAGGGTGCGGCCGCCAGGCCGGGCAGCCGGCGTGGATCTGCTCGCCGATCAGCCAGGCCGTGCGATCGAGCCGTTTCCGTGTCGGACGGGTGAAAAATTTCAGGTAGGCGGCGACCGATTCGTCATAATCCAAGAGCGGATAGGCCTTGCCCTCGCGCCGGAACGCCACGGCGGCTGGCCGGGCGAGCCGGGATCGAAGTTCTTGAAGCAGTACGTCTCCGTGCCGAGGTCACCAGGCGGCCGGCCAACTCCTTGGCTTGCGTGTTGGTCAGCGTCAGGAGGTTTGCAGGGGAATTGTCCGACTCGGGCCCTTCGGCTTCTGCGCCCTGGCTCATGGCCTACCCCTGAATCTGCTTGATGACTCTCGCCACGTCCGCGGCGCGGGAGGCGCCGGAACTGCCGACCGACGCGATGAACGCCGCCAGCGACTGGGCGTTGTCGATATGGACATAGCATTCGGGCGAAGCGATTCGCGGAGCATCTTCTCGTCGGGATGCTCGTTGCCGACGGAGACGCCCGCCACGGCGATGACCACCGGTTCGCCGTCCAGGTTCAGGCCCTTGATTTCCTCGGCGACGGGCCGCGGGCCGGAGCCGACGTTGTGTTCGCCATCGGAGAACAAGAGCACCAGCGGCAGCGGATGCTCGGCGCGCTCGGGATGCTGCTGGAGGGCCTGCATATAGGGCTTCAGCCGCATCAGGGTCAGCTCCAGCGCGGCGGTGATGTCGGTCTGGCCGCCGCGGCCGTCGATGGACACCCGGTCGGGATCGATCCTGCGGACCGGGGTCATCGCGCAGAGGAGGTCGATCACAGCCTCGTGGTCGAAGCGAATCAAGAGCAACTTGAAGTACGAGCGGTCGGGCCCGTCCGGTCCCGCGACTGGCACTCCATGAGCATCTCGCGGATTCCCTGGGTGGCGGCCTGGGCCTTTTCGCCAGCCATCGAGCCGCTATTGTCTGCCAAAACCACACCAACTGCGGCCGCGACTGCCTGGCTTGCCTCGCCATCGTCGTCCATCCTCCGATTCGCTTGATACGTCAAGAGCCATTCTACCATTTCCCCAAGGCCGTGGAGAGCCGACGCCTTTGGGATTACGTAGAATGAGAGTTGGCTGAGAAAAGAGGCGGACATCGCCGGGAATGGGATGCCACCCGCTTGCCGGGTGGAGCCTGTCACGCTCCCTGCTACATCGGATCCGGCAGTTGACGGTTTTGATTTAATTCCGCGGCGACGGCAACGCCGTCGCCGCGGAATGGAATCAAGGGGACGGGTTGGGCGTGTGTGTAGCAGCGGACAAAGCATCGACCGTGGGCCGGGTCATTGAAATCCGGGGAGGTGTTTCGGCCCAAGTCCCAAGTCGGATTCTCGTCCGGCCGGGCTTGCCGGCATTTCGGTCCATCCAAACAGCCAACGGGCGCTCTGGCCAGAATATGTTTACCCTTCTGTCTATCCTCGCGGCTTGTATCCAAGTTCCGTTCCCGATCGAAGTCCTCTTTGGCCTCGATGTCCTTTCCTATGGCTTGTCACGGATCCACGTTCGTGGGACGCCTCGGCTAGCTTGCCATCAAAACCGATGGCCTCCGTCAGATCAGCAATAGCTTTCTTGGGATCATCCTCGGCGTCGGTAGATTGAGTTTCGGGCACAATAGGCTTCGGCAAGTTCTGTCGAGGAATCCGAGTATCGGCCTCCAATCCCTTCAACCTTTTGGTCAGAATGTCGCTGATTGTTGAATCGTCCTCGATCGCTTTATCCAAAGAATTCATCTTCTCACGCGCGGCAGGTACTACCGGCCACGATCAGGCTTGACACAGTCTCGAATTGAAATCGATGGCAGTCGTGAAGTCGAGGCAGCGAGTTTCTGGGAATCTTGCCGTGATCCGCGTATTCCTTGCCGCGAAGTAGATATGCCTCAACGTCTTTCGCGGATTACGCAGATCATGGCCAGGCAACGCCTCCAACCACGAGCACGACAGTCACAACCGACGCGACAACCACTATGTCGCCACGCTCGGCTCCACAGGCTAACCTTTGCCCGCGACTTGAGGAACGTCACGGCGGCATTGGAACTGCTTGCGCTGCCTGGGCAATGGCATGCGTTTCCATTTCCGCAGTCGGGTTGATAGAAGAGCTGGTCCAGATGTGCCTTGTAGAGTTTGCGGGTCCGCCGCTTGAATGTCCTCACAAGGGCGTCCGCCAAGGCAGACCACTCCACCCTGCCGGGGGCCGGACATTCGTGATTCCGCAATACGCGAAGGACGTCGCCACGACCACGCAGGTGACGGCGTCTGCGACCGTAGATCATCCGCTGAACGACATCCAGGATCTGCTCTTCGGAGCCCCGTCCCGCGGCCTGGAGCAGCCCTACAAGATGGATCGCGTCGTCGGGCGTTGCAATCCCCAGCCGGAGAAGATGATCGTCGCACCAGGCAATCGCCTGGACCTGCTCGCTCGGCGGCAAGCGATGCATCTCCTGCCAGGCCGCGTGGTTGTGCGGAAACTGCACCAGCGTCCAGCCTGGTTTCGCGGCGGCGGATTCGACATCGCCCATGAATTCATGAGGGAGCCGGCCCAACGCCGGGGTATCCACTGCCCCGGGCAAATCGGCAAAGGCCCTGCGGTATTCCTCCGTCAACGGTCCGAAAGGGATTGCGTTGGCCATCGCAGCGAGAAGCTTGCCAGCCAGGGACCACTCGAACCCTGCTCCAGGCACGCCTTGAGAAGGTACTGTGCCAACTTGAGACCGTGCTCGCGCCACTCGGGCTGGCCCAGGCAGCGTCGGTGTGGAGCTCGCCTGCAGAGGCAGCCAGTTTCGCGGATTCGCGGCAGTATCTCCCCCGATCGCCTGGAGTTTCTTTGGACTCCCGTGGCCAGGGCCGGGTTTCCTCGAAGATTTGCGCAGCAAGACCTTCGAGTTGGCACGGGCCAACGCCAATTGCCGGCGAGGACCTGGGCGAGCTCGTGGCGGGGATGCCTTTGCTTTGGCGCGGCCGTATTGGTCCAGGACCTTTTGCACCAAGACGGTGCCCGTCGTGACCTCGGCCATCCGGCCCAGCGCGATGGCGAGGAGGTCGGCGTCGTCGTGTCCGGACCACCCATGCCGAGCAATTGGTTGAGGGTCTCCGCCTTCCGGACACTTGCCGCAAGCCTGGCGATTGTTGCAGGCGGCTCAAAAGGGCCTCGCCTTGCGGCTTTTCGGCGAAGAGCAATTCCATGTTCAACCAGGCGTTGCCCTGCGGACAGGCGTTGAGCGGCAGGTAACGGACGGGATTCTTGTCGGGCCGCCTGCCGTTGCTGCTCGTCCAAGGCCGCCGAGCACGGAGCGAACGATCTGGCGGATTGCCGCCAGGCGTCCGCGGTCTTGCCGGCTTCTGCGGGCAGTGCGGAACGCGGCTACGATCAGGGGCTGCATCGCCGGATCGCCCGGCAGGTTTTTCGCCCACGCCCCCACTCTCCAAGCTTCGCAGCATCCGATCCGTGAGGGCCTCCAGATCGCGGGCATTGGGCTACGGTCCAGCCCGCATCGCCGTCGAAAACAGGTTCCTGGTCAGCTCAAGCAAAACGGCGTCTTCCTCTGTGCCGAGCCCCGAGGGCAATTGGCGAACGATCGGCCTCGGCCCGTAGCCAGGGGCGGCGCCAACGGGCGGAGTGGTCTTCACGATCGGCTGCAAGGCGGCATACTGGCCGGCATCCGCCCGGAAAACACGACGAGCCGCGAGGTGACCGCATTCAGGGCTGATGGTTGTCGGCGGCGGCAAAACCGGAAGCCAGGGCGACAGGACATCGAGAGCGACCGCGGCTTGACCGGGCCCTTTGGCCAGCGCAGCAGGGCATCGGCAAAGTGCCAGTTCACGGCGGTCAGCGGGCGCACGCCAAAGTCGGCCGCCAGAGACCAATATTCCGGCGTTGGCATCCTGCTCGAATGCGAACCCTTCCAGGAACAAAACGATGGTACTGCTGAATCCTGGAAGTTGGTTTTGCACGCACCTCATGGAAAGGGTGCCGTAGTCAAAACCCACATAGGGAAACCGGATGGAAGGTTTCCCTTGGGTTTCGGCAGCGGCCGCGGCGGCCACGAGCGGCACGTAATGGTCGTCCGTCGGATGGGACAGGCCCCCGCCGGGGGCCTTGAGATAGCGGGTGAGCTTTTCCAGGTCGAAGGCCTCAAGGGTCCCAGCAACCCAGGCGTCAAAATCCCTCGCCCAGGCATCCGGTTGGGCCTCCCGGTTCGCGAAGTTTACCCGCCCCAGGTTGTGGGTCACATTTCCGCTTCCCAAGATGAAAACCCCCTCTTCCCGCAAGGGTGCCAGAGCTTTTCCCAAGGCCAAATGGTTTTCCAGCGGAACCTGGGTGGGCAGGGAAACTTGGAAGGCGGGGATATTGGCCGAAGGGAACATCTTCATCAGGGGCACCCAGGCGCCGTGGTCCAGGCCCCTTTTTGGGGCGGGTTTTGGGTTCAGCCCCGCCTCGCGTAATAAATCCATGGCGCGCTGGCCTTCCTTTTCCGCCGCCGGGGGGGCGTATTTCACCCGGTAAAGTTCATCCGGGAAGCCATAAAAGTCGTAGAGGAGAGGCCGGGGAACCATGGGGCCGATTTCGGGCTCGGGCGAGAGCCAATGGGCGGAAACGACCAGGACGGCCTTGGGCCGGGGAAGCCCCTGGGCCCACCGGTGCCATGCTTGGGTGATGGCGTTGTCCTCCAACCCCAGGGTGGGGGCCCCATGGCCCACGAACCCCACCGGCATCCGGCCCTTGGCACTATCTGCTTTGTGGTTGGTTTTCATGTCGGTTCAATTCCCTCGTCTTAGATCTATCCTTCACCTTAAAGATTAAGAAAAATCCTTAAAAAACAAAAGGCCTGGAGAATCAGAATGGGGTTACCAGGGAGTGAGTAAAGATGGGAATAGCCGTAATTTAAAGCTGAGAGGGCCCAAAAAAACTAAAAAATATTATTTTTAATAAATTTAATATTTGTACAATATTTCAGCGTTTTATTTTTTATAAATTTCAATGATTCTTTAATCAGCGGGTGTCCCATGAAAACAAGAATTTTTCTTCTGACGCTTTTCAGCCTGCCGGCCTTCCTCTGGAGCCAAGAATCCCTGTCCCAGAATTCTTTCATTGAGTCGAGTCAGGAAAGCAAATGGGTGCCGCCCCCGCCGGTCAGTGAGAGCGACCGCGAGGTCAAATTTTTGCTTCAAGCGGATTACCAACAGGACGCGGACCTGCAGGGAGAGGCCTTCTCGATGTTCGACCTTTCCGCCAAGCGAGCCATCGATGAAAATTCGGTTATGGCGGACGGCTTGGTCCGGTTCCGGAAAAACCTATCCACCTCGGACGCCGCCTCCGAAGTGGACCTTCGCCTGGCCCGGATTGCTTACCAGGAACCGGCCTTCCAGGTCTCGGTCGGCCGATTCGACCTTTTCCAGATCCTCACCGACGATTCTTTTTTCGGAGCCTATCCCATCATGGGCATTCACCGAGTGGATGGGATCATGGCCACCGTCCCCATCTCCCTTTTTCTGGGTTTCGGGGATTCCAAGAATTCCCAGACTCAGGGTTCCTCGCCCCTGGCCTTGAGTTTTTTCTACACTCCCAGTCTCTTCTCCGCCCAACAGGTTCAGGAAGACCTTACCCAGGGATACAGCCTGGGACAGCTCAGATGCCGGATCAATACCAACGACTTTGATATGAGCCTAAAAGCGAATGTGGGCGGGACATCCACGAATTTCTTTGAGTATTCCTCCCTGAACGGCGGTCCCTCCGCGTCCCTCGCGGCGGACCTGGATTTGCACCAAAACATGGACCTGACAGCCGAATACGGGGTAGAGAATCCCTCCCATTTCAATGATACCAGCGCGTTGGCCCTGGGGCTTCAAGCGTCCCGTCTGGGCACTTGGGGCGCCTTCTCCATCGACCAGGTGGTGCTGGAGACCCAAATTCCCATGGGGAATTCACTCGATAACGCCTTTACGGGGGGGAATAATTTTATCCCGGAGCTGGCCCAAACACCCCAGACCTCCTGGTATGCCAAGTTGCGGATGCGCTTGAAAGTTTTATTTCTCGAAATCCACGCGACTAACAACCAAAACGATTTCACGCTCGACCGGCTGGTGCCCGCCGCGGTCGGCCTGCCATTCAACGGGCCTTTCGGGCCCGGCAACGAGACCAACGGACCGGGAACCCCCTTGAGGTCTTACGGTTATAACCAGATCGCTTTTTTAATTCGAACGGGAGTGGAGTTTTAATGTTCCGGTTCCTCGTGGCTTTTGGGTTGGTTTATCTAGGACCTGGACTTTCCGGGCGATGTACGGAGGGGACGAACCCTCCTACCCCTTCCGATTCTTCCCTCGTGATTCAAAAACTCACGACTACCTACCAATACCGCCAGGAATCGGTATGGGCCCACCTGGAAATAACCGTGAAAGACCACCAGGATGGGTTCTTGATGAAGGTTTCGAGCGATCGGCCCCTCACCGGGTGGATCTTGCGCGATGCCGGCACCAATGCAGTCATTCAGAAAGCGGGCCTGGACGGCACGAAAACCTTCACATCCGAGATACCCCGTAGCTTTAAAGCCGGGTACCGATTGACCGCTTTTATCCAAGCGGACCAGGAGGAAGTTCCGGTGGTCGTGAATTTAAGCCAAGGGGAGGGGAATAGGGAAGCGAAAGGGAACTCAGATGCATCCATCCCGGAATTTGAGGAAAACCACGACAAATCCTTTAACGGCATGGTCAAAAACCTTTACCGGCAGGCCGTTCAAGCCTATTCCAATGGGGATAAACCTTCCGCGTTGAATTATCTCAACAAGGCCGTGGACCTGGACCCGACCCAACCCCAGGTGCAGGCGTTTCGCCAATTGATCCTGGCCGATAACAAGGAATCAACCGATGGGGTGGTGATGACACCGACCCATCCACCCGCCGACCAAAAGGGTTCGGCGCTGGTCACAGACCTTCAAGGGCTCGTTACTAAGGCGAGAAACGCCGAAGCGGACGGCGATTGGGTAAAAGCAAAGGCGCTTTATGAAAAGGCTTTAAAGCGCCAACCTGAACAAGCCGAGTTGTCGGCCGAACTGAAAAAAATCAACCGAAAGATCGCGATGGAAAATTTTGAGACCGCTCTTAAGGCCAAGAATGCGGCTAAAGCCGGTGCCGCCTTTGAAAAGCTCAAGGCGCTGGATCCCGGCAATATCAATCTGACCGGCTGGAAAAATCAATTGGACGCCCTTCAAACCCCTTCCCCTGGAAATAGCGACGATGGGGAAGCCGACCGGTTCTACAACCTTGGTTTTGACTGTTACCGCAAGGGGGACCTGGCTGGCGCGAAGAAAAATTGGGAAGAGACCCTCAAGCTCGATCCCAACCATCCCCAGGCGATCCATAATTTACAACGCCTGGCCGAGGAACATCCTGATTTGAAATAATACTTCAAGCAGATACCCGCTCAACCGACTCAATAAAGAAATTGAAAATTTAATGGGTCCACTCCGGCCCCGATTGAACCCTCCAACCGATCGCATGAAATTTTTTTACAAATTTCATACAAAAGAATGTGCATATTTTTCATATGATGTACGCAAATACTTACCTTGCGTAACCGCCTCATCGACTTGAACGGGGAACCATGTACCTGCACTATCGCTTAACCAAAATTTCCGACCTGGAAGCTTGCTACCCCTTCATTTGTGACCGGTACCATTACGACGACAACCTGAAAAAGGACGTCCTCTCACTCTGGAAAACACTCCTCGAGGACGGCTGCTGCCTCTCGCACGTGATCGAGGACCATGACCAGCCGGTCGGATCGCGGCACGTCGGGATCGGCGTCAGCATTTTCGCCACCGACCGTTTCATGGAGCAGGCCAAGACCGACCTTCCGCCTTTCCTTCCCCTGCAGGTGCTGGACAAATGGATGAAGGGGATCCGGCCTTTCTTGAAAAAGGATGAATTCCGGGCAGCGCAGGCGGGCCAAGGCTTGAACATGCTGGTCCTGCACGTGGGGTGGGATAGCCGCCGGTACAACCTGGAGGGTTTCAGTAAGATCCGGCAATTCCACATCGAGTCCTTTGTCACCCTTTTAAGGGGGTTCCGGTGCAAAGATTTCGCCGAGGAGATTTACGAGACCCAGGAAAGGGACATGATCCTCAACATGGGATGCGAGATCTACCGGGATTACCGGGAATTCGTGGGCACCAAATACCTGCCCCAAACGGACGAAAAGCACTATCCCTACCTGGTGGGCATCACCTCGGAGGCGGCCCGCAAGAAAACCGGCACGACCACCGCGGCGATCGCCTTCATGGGTCCGGCGCGGTTTCATTTCAACAACGGGGAACAGGAAATCCTCAAGCGGGCCCTGTCGGATGAGACGGACGAGGAAATCGCCCAGGTCCTGGGCCTTTCCCTCATCACGGTCAAAAAGCGCTGGCAGGGGATCTACGACAAGGTGGAGACGGCGGACAAGGAACTTCTCGCCCAGGCCTCGAGGGATAATGGTAAGAACGGCAGGATCAAACAACGGCGCCGTTTCCTCTTGAAGCACCTACGCGAGCACACCTATGAGCTTTGGCCCGAAGCCTCCACCAGCTGATATCTGGATAAGTCACCCTTCCAACTTTTCTTGAGGACCCGTTTAAGATTAGGAATTTTAGGGTTTGTATTCTCGTTGCAACACGTTTGTAAATTTTGTTTTAATTCATATATCTGAAATAAAGTCACGAAAATATACCTTTGGTATATCTCAAGACCACCCCCTTTTTTGCACAATCACCGTCATCAGAATCGTTAAAAATGATTTTAGGGGGTTCGTGAAAGATGCAGATTCTTGATGATTTGGGCTACCTTTTTGAGACGAATTGCCTGACCCCGGAAGCTTTGGGGGGGGCCGTTTTGGCCATCCGGAAAAAGATGATTTCACCCCGAGTGGAAGAGGGTACGAATGTCTTGTTTTTCAACCAGGTGCTGGCCCATTGCGTGGAACGGGTGGAGTGCCATATGCGGCGGGAATTGACGGTCGATGAAAGGATCTTCATCGGCCACCAGGTTTACGCCTATCTCATGTCCCGCGGGGAGGTGTAGATATGGAATTCTTATCCATTTCCGTCACCCGCCCCTCCTTCCGGCCCGACCTCGCCGTCCTCTCGTTGAGGGGTTCGATCGATACCTTAACTGCCCCCCAATTTGAGAAAAATCTGCTTTCCGTCCTGGAGAACCAATCTACCCGGCTGATTCTCGACTTGAAGGATGTGGATTATATCAGCAGCGCGGGTTGGGGCCTGCTGGTCATGCGCATCAAGGAAATGCGCGCTCAAAAGGGTGATTTGGTCCTGTCCGGGATGAGGGACGAGGTCCGGGAAGTGTTTGATCTTTTGGAATTCAACCTCATCATGAAATCCTTCCCCGACGTCCCCACCGCGGTGGCGATAGCCTTCCCCGCTGGGCCGGAGCTGGCGGCGCTTCAGCCCCTGCCCCGCGGAAGGTCTTACGTCTCCTGGGAACCCTGATTCCTTAAAGGCCATTTCACTGATGGATTTATTCGGAAATATTCTTTTGGGCCCGATGAAAAAAAAGGGGGCCCGCTATACCAGCGAGCGCAAGAAATTCCAAAAAGCCCTGGAGCAGAACCCCGGGGACCAGGCTTTGCGGTCCCAGCTGGTCAAACTTTGCCTGTACAGCCACTTTACCGGGGAGAGTGTTCCCGAGGAGCATCTGGCCGACGCCCTGGCCCATTACGAGGAGGCGATCCAGGCCGATCATTTCGATCCCTCTCTCTATTATCTCGTCGGCCGTTATTACCAAGACAAGAACGACCGCAAGGCCCAGGCGGTTTACTTGGAAGGGGTCCGGCATTTCAACCGCTACATCGAGCAAAACCCCGGTCTCAAGGGTGAGCACCTGGAAATCGCCTATGCCCTCGCCTTGAACTTCGTGTCACAACAATTCGGACTATCTCATCCCGATTTGGAACAGTTCTTCAAGACCATCCGCAAGTCTTATCCCCTGCACAATAAGTTCGTCGAGATGGAGAATGAACTGCGTCAACCCGAACCCGATCAGGATCGCGTCCAACGGCTGGTGCGCGAACTGAAGGATATTAAGGAAGCCGCCCGGGCGGACAAGGCCAAGCGGTTTTCCAAGGCGTCGGAATAGGCCGTTCCTTCGGCAACTTTTCCTACCGGTCCGACGGTCCCCCGAAATCCCCCAATAAAAAAAGCCCTTCCCATTGAAGGGAAGGGCCCGACCTCAAAAAGGGGTTACCGCGGGGAGAGCGGTCCCCTATAGATGAGAATCTCCAGAAAGGTCACATCCACCATCACCTTGCAAACCGTGTCCGGTTCGCGGTTTTGAAGTTCCTTGGGCATTCCGGACTGGATCTCGGGAGCGATCATCAAGGTGCTTCCCAGGCAGAGGTTCGCGAGGCGCTGGGTGACTTCCACGGCCAGGCGATCGAACAGGGGCTCCCCCACGCGCAGGAGGGGATTCGCGTTTTCCTGGAAGAAGCTTTCCAGCCGGGGAGAGGAGCGGACCACGCAGGTGAGCCCCTTGTCTCCGCCCACGCGCAAGGTCCGGGAGAGCTTCATGTCGGAGGATTGGATCCGGAAGTTATTCAGCCAATGGACGGGGAAGTCCCCGATGTTCGCCAGGGCCTGAGCGAATTGGTAATAACATTCCTCGGCGTTGGGGACCCAAGTAGTGGGAAGGTGAGGTTGGGCGGTTTTTTGTCTGGTAAGCGCGGCTTGGCTTGACTTCGTCATCGTCGAATTCATATTGCTCCCCGGGTTGGTGAATAACTTCCTCATAGAACAAAGCAAAGGACGTGCCAAAGTGTTATTGCCTTTCATGCCTTATATCCAGGGAATATTGAGCCGCGCTTCATGTGAAGAGAAAGAATCGGATAAAAAATGGACGGCCATGCTCAAAGTGGGTAAGAGATATGCATTTCATAAAGATAGATCAAATTAAAAATACTCAATGATTTTAGAAGGAACTGGGGAAGAGCAGCTTGTTACAATGCGTTTATGAAAATCGATTATTTAAAAGTCGGTTGTTCCCTGGTGGTTTTGACCCTCGGCCTAGGGATGGATCGTTTGCGGGCCCAAAACAACGGTCTCGTGCCCGTGGCCACGAATGTCTGGTCAGCCCCCAACCGCACCCTGGCAACGGGCGGGATGAAACCCGTGAGGAAAAGTTTTCAAAAAAGCCAGGCCATCCCCATGAAAAAGCAGGCGTTCATTCCGCTTTATCCCGCGAAAAACAACAACCTTCCAGCCGCTTCCCCCCGGGATGGAAAAAAAACCTTTCACGGCGTCCTGCCGGTTGGCACTCCCCAAAGGACCCTCCTGCCCGGAAAGCTTCCCAGCGGGGCTCCCTCCACCCTGCAGGGTCCCCGTGCCCAGCCCTTCACCAACCTTTACCGGGACCCGAACCCTTGAGTTCCCCAACCCGCTGAAAAAAAGCTCTACGGCTTTTTGGGTCTCGGCCGCGAATTCCGGCAGTTGGGCGGGGGGCACCGCGATGTTTTCCTCGAAGATCATCACCCAATCCCCGCGCGCCTGAAGGCGCCAATTGCCATGACCCACTAGTTCCTCCAGGAATTCCTTGGAAAAAAGGCTCCCGAATTCCGGGGCCCTCCGGCTTTCCCCCCACAAATGATGGCGGGGCCGGTGAAAATCCCCCAATCCCTTGATCTCCAGCATGGTCATGGCGGGCCCGGACATGATGTCCCGGATATCCAGTTCCATCAACCGGTGGAACTTGTCGAAGAGCCTCAAGGGAACCAACTCGAAATAGGGCAGGTCCGCCCCGGGCAATTGGTAGAGGGCGAGCGTTTCCATGGTCCCCTTGCGCTCGGAAGAGGGGGATTCCAGGTAATAAACGGTCCAGCCTTTTTTCTCGCCGCGCAGGATGTTTTGGCAGCCCGGCGCCAGGGCCAGGTTTCCCAGGTGGGGGCGGGCCTGCCGGGGTTTCAGTGGTTCGGGCAGGTCGTACCCGGCGCGGGTGAGGTCGGAGGAGAGGCCGAAGTAGTGGAAACCCATGGCGCGAGCCGCCGCGCGGAAAGCCTCCCTCTTGCGCAGGACCTTGCGGATATAGCGGAAGGCGCTCAGGCCGAAGTAGAGGAAGAACCCCCCGGCGAGCCAGATCAAGACCGAAGGATTCAAGTTCAATGAATCGTTCATGAAAATAGTATGGGCGAAATTTTCGGAAAAATTATTTTTTTAAGCCGCCGGGAAGCGAAATTAACTCCGGCGTAACAGGATCGAGGGAAAGATTTTTCCTTGAACCTTATCCGCGATCCGACGGGGGGGTGGAAGCACCCTGAATCGGGCGGCGCCACTCGGCGAGATCCTCGGGCAGGGGAGGGGAAGATTCCCTGAAATCGATCACCCTGAATAAATCGGCCGTGGAAACCTTGCCCTCCGGCGCCAGGAACAATCCCTGGACATAGGCCCGGGCGGAAAGTTTCCCATCCGACTCGAACTCTTGGCAGAGGTAAAGCCACTTCTCGTCCCAGGCCACGAGCCGGGTCTTGAGGCTATAGAAATGGAAGGGTTTCAAGGGACGGAAGTAGCTGATGCGGGAAGCCCCCAGCACGGGGAACCAATGGTTTTTCAAAATGGAGGGCAGGAAGCCCACCCTCACCACCAGGTCGAAACGCCCCAGGTCCATCAGGGTGAGGTAGCGCCCGTTGTTCATGTGAAGGTTGTTATCCAGGTCGGTGGGCCAGACCCGGCCGGTCAGGATGGAGGACTCCAACAAGGTCAATTTACGGGGCTTGAAGAGGATGGAAAGG
The DNA here is from genome assembly GCA_963849485.1 of candidate division FCPU426 bacterium. Taxonomy (GTDB): domain Bacteria; phylum Oederibacteriota; class Muellerivitia; order Muellerivitales; family Muellerivitaceae; genus CAVTWJ01. The sequence goes on from CAWKIF010000012.1 coordinate 17,282, forward strand.
ATGAGGGAGAAGAGGCGGAAATAAAGATTCATTGACCGGGCTCCGGGGTTTCCTGCAAGGCCGGGGTGGGGGTCGGCGCGTCGGGCGGGCCGGAGGAGGGGGTGAAGGCCTCGGCCCTTTTCTTCGCTTCCTTCAGCTGGTCGCCCGTCATGCGGCGCTCCAGCCATTCCAGGTCGTCGTGGAGCTGGGCCACCTTGTCCGAGTCCAAATCGTCATGCTGGAGGGCCGTCGAAAACCACTTGTAGGACTCCACCAGGTCCTTGGGTGTCCCCTCGCCCAGGGAGAGCATCTGGCCCAGGTTGACCTGGGCGTCCTCGTCGCCCTGGAGGCCGGAAAGCTCAAACCAGTGGAAGGCCACCGTAACGTCCTTTTTCATCCCCTCCCCGCGCGCGGCCATCAGGCCCAAGTTCATCTGGGCGGAGGCCAGGCCCTGGTCCGCGGCTTTTTGAAACCATGAAAGCGCCGTCTTGTCGTCGCGCGCCACGCCTTGGCCCCAGCGGTAAAGCCACCCCAGGTTGTTCTGCCCGCCCGGGTCCCCCTTCAGGGCCGCCCTTTCAAACCATTCCCGGGCCTTGGAGTAATTCTTCTCCACTCCATAGCCGTTCTCGTACATCAAACCCAGGGCGCACTCGCCCGCGGGGTCGCCCGTTTGGGCGCTGCGGTGGAAAAAGATGAAGGCGAGGGGGTAATCCCGGTCCACCAAGGCCTCACGGCCCAGGGCTAGGTCATTGGCCGCGTGGAGGGAAGCCGGGGCCAGGGCCCAAAGCCACCCCACGGCGAGAATGAAAAGGAATTGGAATTTCATGGAGGAAGCTTAAGACGCCACACCGCCGGGGGCAAGGAAAACCAAGTGTTCTTCCCGGTTGCTTAGAAGCCGAAGTGCATCAACACCATGCAGGTGAGGATGACCAGGACCAACAGGAGGGGAAAAATAAAATTTCTGTTTACCTTTTGGGCAGCGCCGGGCGCGAAGGAGGTGCCGTTCCAGACCTTTTTCAGCAGGGCGGGCCCGAGACGCGGGCTGAGGATGAGCAGGATCAGGGTGGCCAACAAGGCGATGGAGAAGGTGATGCCGTAAGGCGTTCCCCAGGCCTCGGCCGACCGGAGCTGGCCCAAGAGGGTCCCCCGGAGGATGCCCAAAATAAAGTTGAGGCCCCCCGAAGCGGCCAAAAGAACGTTGGTTTTTTTCAGGAGGGTCTCATAAAAAGTCCGGGCCTCGGCGGAAGAACGGGTCAAAAGGGTTGGCCAAAGCACCAACCGCAGGTAGATCAAGCTTCCGATGAAGATGGACCCGAAAAGAATGTGAAGGAATTGGAAGGCGACTAAAGCGATGTTGAACATGTGATTCCTCTGTTTGAATTGGAAGAGGGCCTATCCTATAGGGTCGCCCCGATTGAATTCCAGTCTTTAGATTCCGGAATAGCCCATTCCAAGGGTAGGGGCACTCTATCCGTCAATGATTCCCCTTACCCCAGACGGAATCCAAGTATTCGTTGCGGCCCGAGTTATCGTGGTATTGGCCGTACTCGAAGGGGTTTTTCTTGTAATAGTCCTGGTGGTATTCCTCGGCCGGGACGAAATTCACGAACCTTTTAATTGGGACCACGATGGGCTGGTTGTAACGGCCCGACTTGTCCAGGCCGGCCCTGGATTTCTCGGCGGCCTTCCGCTGGGCCTCGTTCAAGTAAAAAACCGCCGCCCGGTAATGGGGCCCCCGGTCCACGAACTGGCCGTTGGGGTCGGTGGGGTTGATCTGCCTCCAGAAGACATCCACCAGTTTCCGGTAGGTGATCTTTGAGGGGTCGTAAAAGATCGAGACCCCCTCGGTATAGCCCTTGTCGCCGTAATCCTCGTAGGTCGGGTTCTCGCCCTGGCCGTCGGCATAGCCGGCCGTCACCCTCAGGACACCCGCGAGTTTCTCAAAAGGCGGGGTCATGCACCAGAAACAGCCCCCCGCGAAGACCGCCGATTCGGTTTTAGGTTGGGCGAAGGACGCCGAGGCGGCCAACAGGGCCCCGGCGAAAAGGATGAAGGCGGTTATTTTCATGTTTTTCTCCCCTAAAAGTTCTTTCCAATAATTACGGCTAACAAGAAAAGAAGTTACAGAAATAAAAAAGGCCGCTCCCCGTGAGGGAAACGGCCTTTTTTGCCTTAGATTTAGAAACTATAGAAGTTGAGGGCTGCCCCGATGTCAAAGCCCGTGAAGTCGATGGTGGCGTAGGTCTCGCCATTGGAGCCGATATTGGCGGGGTTGTCGATATCGACGGTTCCATCCTTGAACTTGGCCAGCACCCAGGAGCCGCCGTCCGAAAGGGTGCCCTGGAACTGGGTCAGCTTGCAGTAATGGAAGCGGCCGAAAACCGAGAGGCCGAAATTTCGGCCGATGGCGAAATCCCTTCCCAAACCGACCTGAAAGCCGATATTGCCCGCGGTCAGGTTACCCGCGGGGGTGTTGAAAGCGTCCGCCCAGTCGGATGGATTGTTGGTGGCATACTGGTTGTTCACTACGCTGTAGGATTCCGTGACCTGCACGGTGCCCGCGTAATAGCCGACCCCACCGGTGATGAAAAAACGGCCGTCATGGTCGGGCAGGAACAGGTAGTAGTCCAGCGTGAGGGGAACCACATAGGGGGTCATGACCGTGGACCAGCCATCCGCGTTGAGGCCGTTGTTACCAGAGATCGTGGCGGGGTTGGAGTCGGTGGCGCTATAGTTGTAATCGTTGGCCTGGAGGTAACGGACCCCGATGGCGATGCCGCTGTTGGGGTTGATCAGGAAGCCCAGTTCCCCCCCCAACATCAAGCCCCCGACCGGCATCGTCGCGCTGCCGCTGGTGAAACCGAAGGGCAGGGTGCCGTTCGTATTTTCGTTATTGGCGCTTGTGACGCTGTTCATCAGATCGGTTTGGGTCGAGTAGTTATAACCGAACTCGAAACGGGTCCAAAGCCGGGCGTGGTCCATGGGGGCCAGGTTGTCGTTGTAATTCACGGGAGCGGGTTGGGGGCGGGGGCGGTGCCGGTGGATGACGAGAGTTTGCTGGCCGGGAGCCTGTTCCATTTCCTCATTATTTTGGGCGGGCTGGGAAGGGGCCGCGTTGGAAGGCGCGTTCGTCGAGTTGTTGAGGTTATCCACCATGTTCTTCAAGGTGGGGTTGTTTGGGTTGAGCTGGAGGCTCTGCTGGTAGGCTTGCAGGGCCTGGGATTGGTTTCCTTCCTTCATATAAGCGTTGCCGAGATCCTCAAAGGCCTGGGCGTTGGAGGGATCCGCCTGGGTGGCCTGCTGGAAATAGGCCACGGCCTTGTCGTAGAGGCCCTTCTGGTAAACCGCCTGGCCCAGCTGGTCGTATTCCTGGGAGGTCATCTGGGCTGAAGCTAGGCACGGTATTAAAAAAGTAATGCACAAGCCAAACAAAATCAGGGTACTTTTCATGAGGAACTCCTTTAAAAGGTTCTATCTTTTGACGAATGGGCATATTCAAACGTTACGGATTATAAACAGTTTTTCAAGAATGAATGATATTGCTTAATAATGCGAGGGAACGCTGAATAATCCTAATGTTGAATTGTCGACAGCCTATCATTTTGGTTCTGAAGGGAAATGCTAGAAATTTCAACAAAACCTCCCATACGGCTAAAAAAACGTCCAACACAAAGCCACGAAGTTACAAAGAACTGAAAAAAGTGATTATTTTTTAAATAAATCTGTAATCTCTGAAAAAGGGTTTTTAATGTTCTTCCGCCTTTTGGTTTTCGTTGAAAATTAAAGACTTTCCTGGCGAACTTGGCGTCTTGGCGGTGAAATTTTTGAGTTTTTCAGAGGTTACAATCTTAAATCAGGGTTCGTATTCTCTATCTTAGTGGCTTTGTGTTGGCTGTGGGTTTGCCTAATCTGAACTTTTACAAACCTTTATAACCCGGCTATCAGGGCCGGCACCCCGGGGCAGGTTGGATACAGATCCAGGAGATTCTGGTAACAGGCGCGGGCGCGGTCCTTTTGCCCCAGTTTGGAGTAGGCCGAGGCCAGGTTGTAATAGACCTCGTAATAACGCCCCTCGGAGAGGACGAGGGCGCGCATAAAAAAATCCTTTGCCGCCGTGTAATCCCCCATCTCATAGGCCAGGCTGCCCAGCCTCATGCAGGGCATGGGATAGCGTTGGGGGATGATAAATCCGTTGAGCCATTCGCCCAGGGCGAAGCGGGGAAGGGCGCGCAGGTCCGAAAGGGTCTTATCCTCATCCAGCGGGGTGACGCCCCAATCCTTCTCCAAATCGCGGGGTGTGACCGAAGGCAGGTTCTGGCCGAAATTGGGCGCCACCCAGACGGCCGACAGGTCGTCCAGGTAGACCATCCTCCAGCCGGTGAAATTCAGCAACTGCCGGGTCCAGGGGATGTCGGTCATGTGGTCCAGCACCACCCCCTGGAAACCGGTTTGCAGATAGAGGGTTTCCAGTCCGCCGGGGCCGAAGCTTTGGCGGTAACGGCGGAACAGATCCTCGCCCATGACCTCCAGCCTTCCATCCAGGAAAACAGGCACCCCGGCCTCCCACTCCAAAAACCCGCCGAACCCCAGGTCGTTCAGGAAGGGGCCCGAGAGATGGTGGCTTTTCAGGAAAACCGAGGCCCTCAAGGGCAGGTGCGCTTGGTCCATCCCCAGGCCGGGATGGAGGATGCGCCTTTCGGAAACGTAATAGGCGCCCGTGGCCACCCGAAGGCAGAGGAGAAAAATAAGCGGGACCGCCGCCAACCCCAGGACCCGGGGCGGGGCCCAAGGATGGGCTTCCCCCTCCCCCTTTTTACGGATGGTGAGCCTTTCCTTCGCCGCCCTCGCCACGGTGGGCAGGACGGGCAGGAAGAAGAGGGGCACATTGCGGATGGCGACCGCCGAGAGGCCGAAGAAGAAAAAGGCCAGGGCGTACTCGTGGAATTTACGGCGCCGCAGGGTCCAGAGGATCAAGAAAAGGAAAATCACCGCAAGGATCCGGTAGCTGTCCACGGGGAAGGCGGGGAAGAAGGGGGAATCGGGGAGTGCCTTGGCCGTCCAGGGGGACTGGAATTCGGAGATGGATTTCTTGAAGAGCCCCTCGGGGTCGAAACGGGTCAGAAGCAGAAAGGGAAAGGCCAGGGCCTGGAAGCCGTAGGGGTTCACCAACGTGGCGACGACCGAAGCTAAAAGAGCCTTCCCCAAGGGGCGGTCCAGCCGCCTCTGGGTGAAATAGAGGGTCAAAAGGTAGGCGGCGATGCAGACCCAGCCGAGGGGGAACAGGGCTTCCGTGTTGGCCCAGAACAGGTGGATCACCGGAAGAAAATAGAGGGCACCGAGATTTCCCCGCTGGTATTGGTCCAGGCACAAAAGAACCAAAATGAGGAAAACCCAGGAGAGAACCTCGGGCCGGTCGAGGAAACGCAGTTCCATAGCCAGGACCGAGGGAAGGATCAGGGCTGCCTGGAGCCACCGGGGACAGCCGCCCAGGGACATACGGTAGACCGTGAGTCCGAAGGCCAAGAGGATTAAGGCCAGGTGGAAAAGCGAAAGAAGGGGGTAGCCGCCTAAACGGTCGAGAAGGTAAACCAGGGCCTGGTAAAGCCATTGGCTGTCGAGGTATTCGTGGCCTTCCGCGCCGAAGGTGAAGCTGTCTTTCTGCGGCACATCCAGGTGCTGAAGAATCCACTGGCCCCCAGAAAGGTGGTAACCCAGGTCGAAGTCGTAGTTCTGGCGGAAAGCGAAGAGGAACACCAGGGTAAAGCAAAGGGCCAGGGCCCAAAGCCAGGGATCGGCGAGGGTCGATAAGATTTTCTTTAAGACTCGGGTCAGTAAAGAAGGTGAGGCTGGATGTAGGGTTGTTGGCGCGGAAATAAAACCAAGAGGCTCGGGGACTGGGTCAGGTGATGGCGCGGGGAGGGGTTCCACGAAAAAAATCAGGAAACGCGGGGAATGACTTCCTTGAAGTCCTGAAACCGGACACTTTGGACGACGGAAAGGGCTTCGGCTTGAATCCGGTTTTGATCGGCGTCAAAGGGGATGAATTTCCGGGAAGCGGGGTTGTCGGCGAAGGAAAAGTGTTGCTCCAGGCGCTCGGGCGCCGGGAATTCCGTGTAGTCGTATTGGGTGGCTTCCTCGGGTTTGGCAAAAGGGTTCATAGGGGTAGTTTAGCTCCGAAGGGCCAGGAATGAAAACCCCTTTTATCCAAAAACGACAATTGAACCGCCAAGGCGCCAAGAAAAGCTAAAGCATAGATTGGATTTCTTGGTTTCTTCTACCTTTGTTGTTTCGTGTTCTTGGCGCCTTGGCGTCTTGGCGGTGAAACCAGACATTGTTGGAGACTTTAATTGTTTCTAGGGGGTCTTTTCCCGTTTAAGAGGACTAAAATAGAAGTGTCAGGCCATTCTATTCCACGCTAGGAGGGCCGTCATGAGTGTCGCCGATACCGCCAAGCATTTAACTGAAAAAGAGAAAGAATCCCTGGAAGTCGCCGAGGGGGCCCGGGAAACCGAATGGACCCAGCCTTCCTTTGTGGCCCAGTTATTCATGGGGCACTTTCGATCCGACCTGATCTCGCCCTATCCCCTGCAGACGCCCGAAGACAAGGCCATCGGCGATGAGTTCATGGAACGTCTCTCGGTTTTCCTGAGGGAAAACCTCGACCCGGACGAGGTGGACAAGACCGGCATCCTCCCCCAAAAAGTCATCGACGGCCTGGCGAAGCTGGGCTGTTGGGGCATGAAGATCCCCAAGGAATACGGCGGGCTCGGCCTATCCCAGATCAACTACAACCGCGCGGTAGCCCTGGTGGCCTCTTATTGCGGCTCCACCGCCGTGTGGCTTTCGGCCCACCAATCCATCGGCGTCCCCCAGCCCCTGAAGCTTTTCGGCACCGAGGCCCAGAAGAATAAATACTTCCCCATGATCGCCAAGGGCGCCATCTCGGCCTTTGCCCTCACCGAACCCGGAGTTGGCAGCGACCCAGCCCAGATGACCACCGAAGCCGTTCCCTCATCCGACGGCAAGACTTGGACGATCAACGGCTCGAAGCTCTGGTGCACCAACGGTTTGGTCGCCGACGTGATCGCGGTCATGGCCCGCACTCCCGCCAAGACGGTGAATGGGAAAGAGAAAAAACAAATCACCGCCTTCATCGTCGAGAAGGGGACGCCCGGCATCGAATATACCCACCGGTGCGATTTTCTCGGCATTCGCGCCATCCAAAACGGCGTCATCAAGTTCACCAACGTGAAGGTGCCCTCCGAGAACATCCTTTGGGGCGAGGGCCAGGGTTTGAAGCTGGCCCTTATCACGCTCAATACCGGGCGGCTGACCCTGCCCGCCGCCTCGGCGGGCATGAGCAAGCAGGCGCTTCAGATCGCTCGCCACTGGGGCAAGGAAAGGGTTCAGTGGGGGCAAGGCGTGGGCAAGCACGAAGCCGGGGCGGTCAAGATCTCCAATATGGCCTCTTCCACTTACGCCCAGGAGTGCATGACCTATTACACTTCGGCCCTGGTCGACCGGGGTGGGGCGGATATTAGGCTTGAGGCCGCCATGGCCAAGCTGTTTTGTTCCGAGGCCTCCTGGAAGATCATCGATGACCTGATGCAGTTGCGGGGTGGGCGGGGTTACGAGACCGCCCAATCCTTGCGGGGCCGGGGCGAAAAAGGTTACGCCGTGGAGCGCATGATGCGCGACGCGCGAATCAACCGCATCATCGAGGGAACCACCGAGATCCAGCATCTCTTCATCGCCCGCGAGGCCCTGGACAAGCACATGAGGTTGGCCGGGGACCTGCTTTCCCCCAAGACCTCCATGGGCCAAAAGATGAACGCCCTGGTGAAATGCGCCGTTTTTTATCCTTTCTGGTACCTGCGCCTGTGGCTGCCGACCGGTATTTGGCCGAGGTTCAGCGAATACGGCAACCTGGCCGGGCACATGAGGTTCGTGGAATGTAATTCCCGCAAACTGGCCCGCACCCTTTTCCACCAGATGATCAAGTTTGGGCCCAAGCTGGAAAGGCGCCAAATGATCCTGGCCCGCTTGGTGGAAGTGGGCACGGAACTCTTCGCCATGGCCGCCTGTTGCGCCAAGGCCCTCGCCGTGGAACATGAAACGCCCGAATTTAAATGCTCCCGCGAATTGGCGGACATCTTTTGCCGCCAGGCCGAGATCCGCATCCAAGCTTATTTCCGGGGCGTTTGCCACAACACCGACAAGATCGATTCCATGGCGGCGGGCAAGGCCATGGATGGCATCTATGAGTGGATGGAAAAGGGCATCATCCCGGATGATGGGGAAGGGTTTAAGGGGAAGAAATAAAAATCTAGGATTAAGTATTTTCTAATCTGGTGACCCAACAAAAGTATGGTTATTCTTGTTTTCATCCTCTCCCCCGGAGGGAGAAGGATGGGATGATGGGGAAATTTCAGTTGTAAAGCACCCCTCACCCTGCCATACACCCTCAAGGGGAGAGGGTTCTTGTTTGCGGCTATGACCAAGTGCATAGTTCGCAATTATTTTTTCAATTTCAGGCGGTTTTTCATCTCGGCAAGTGAGATGGTTTTTTGTCTTCTGCGGGATTGGATGAAGTCCCAAAATTTGGCGTTGGTTTCCTGCACAACTGTTTCCCAATCCTCACCCTCCACCCCGACGAGGATGGCGGACGGCTTGCCATGGCGGGTTAATACCACGCGGTCCTTTTGGGAGGCGTCGACGAATTCTTTTATGTTTTTCTGAAGATCCCGGACATTGACTGTTTTCATTTCATCCATACCTTAATAGCGCTGGAATTATTCATCAATCCCCCTAATAAGGTTGTTTTTAGGCCTTCAGTTTTTATGAAATTCAGAAAGAGAACCCCCGGTTTTTGTCCGTTGCGCGGGCGTTTGCCACAACACCGACAAGATCGATTCCATGGCGGCGGGCAAGGCCATGGATGGCGTCTATGAGTGGCCCTTCGAGAGCCTCAGGGAAAAATGGAAAAATGAATCATTCCCGATGATGGGGAAGGGTTTAAGAGGAAGAAGTAACCCACTCCATTAAATTTGCCGGACATTGAGGTTATTGGTTTTATACAGGCTTTAAAGACCTTCTTGAGAAGTTATATCGATCGTGTTATCGTATGACGGTAAGTAGATCGAAGGAGGCCCAATGAGTACCGTCACCGTTTCCCCCAAATACCAGGTGGTTATCCCTGAAATTATCCGCAAGGGCATGAAAATAAAGCCCGGCCAAAAATTCGATGTCATCGAATTTGAGGGTTGTTTGGAATTCGTACCCCTCAGGGATATGCGTTCCCTGAGAGGCTCCCTCAAGGGCATCGATACGAACGTACCCCGGGACCCGGAAGACCGGATATGAACGTGGTGGATTCTTCCGCATGGCTGGAATATTTCGCGGGAGGACCAAATGCGGGTTTCTTTGCCGCCGCCATCGAGGACCAGAAACGCCTGATTGTGCCTTCCATCTGCCTCTATGAGGTTTTTAAATCCCTTCTGCGGCAAAGCGGCAAGAAGGAGGCATTGGAGAAAACCGCAGCCATGCGCCAGGGTTTGGTGGTGGATTTGACAGCTCCCCTCTCCTTCCGGGCGGCTTCGTTGAGTTTAAAACATAAGCTTCCCATGGCCGACAGCATCATTTTGGCGACCGCGAAAGCCCACGGGGCGAAGGTTTGGACCCAAGACGCCGACTTTGAGGGCCTGCCTGAAGTCAAATTCCGCAATAAAAAATAGGGCCGTTTTGGGGGCGTTTGCCACAACTCCGACAAGATCGATTCCATGGCGGCGGGCAAGGCCATGGACGGCATCTATGAGTGGCCCTTCGAGAGCCTCAGGGCAAAATGGAAAAAGGAATTATTCCGGATGATGGGGAAGGGTTTAAGGGGAAGAAGTGACTGAATCTTTGATTTTGGCCGAACAAGCGAAATCTTAGGGCTGTTTCTACTTAATCGAGAATATAATTCATGAGCCGGGTAATTTTATAAATCAGGGAATTTTATGTGGCATTTATTTTTGGATGAAAGCGGCGATTTGGGTTTTGATTTCGTCAACAAAAAGCCTTCCCGCTATTTCACCGTCTGTATTTTAGCTGTCAGAGACCCCGATTCTTACTATGGCATACGAAAGGCCGTCCACACCACCTTGCGCCGAAAGGTGAATCACGGGAAAAAAAGACCACCCTTCCACGAAGAGCTTCACGCAACCGGATTAACCCTCCCAGTTAAAAAGTATTTCTATGGGAAGGTGAAGCATTTAAAGTTCGGCATTTATTCCTTGACCCTGAATAAACGGCGGTTGTACGAGCGATTGACCCGCGACAAGGAAAGAATTTACAACTTCTTGGCCCGGCAGGTTATGGATCGGCTTCCCCTAGAAAAGGCGACGGACTGGGTTCAATTGACCGTGGACAAGAGTAAAGGCAGGAGTGAGATCAAGGAATTCAACGAATACATCATCCGGCAATTAAAAGGCAAGCTAGACCCATCCGTCCCTTTGTCAATAAACCATTTGGACAGCAGACAGGACGCCGGGCTCCAAGCCGTCGACTTGTTCGCTTGGGGCATCCTGAGAAAGTATGAAAAAAAGGACCTGGAATGGTTCGACTGCTATTCGGAAAAAGTCCTGCTGGATGAGCTTTACTTACCCTGAAAATAAAAAGGGCGCGCCCCCTGGGCCTTTTCCCTACGGCTCTTGCCCTCGAAGGAGGGGAACGCCGTAGGAACCCAGGCAGGACTTACCGCCCGCCTATACTCTAGTAGTACCGCCGTAATTCGTCAATCTCCCGCAAAAAGGGTGTTTTTGGCCTTCGGTTTTTGCGAAAACAAGAAAGAGAACCAGTTTTTTATCCGTTGCGTGTGCGTTTGCCACAACACCGACAAGATTGATTCCATGGCGGCGGGCAAGGCCATGGACGGCATCTATGAGTGGCCCTTCGAGAGCCTCAGGGCAAAATGGAAAAGGGAATCATCCCGGACGATGGGGAAGGGTTTAAGGGAAAGAAGTAAACCGTTCGATAGACTATATTGTCCAATCTGGGTGCCATATGTAACGGTGCTATTAGTGTAAAATGGACCGATTTTTCCTAGGAGATTATTAAGTTTCAGGCGAGGCTTATGTTTATGGATTTGAAACTATATTCAGTTGAGCGGGCCAAACGCAGGGTCGTCGTTATTATTCTAATGGCCGCACTTTTTGCATATGCGATATGGAGGGTCTTTCACGATGGCACCCTTTCTGATTGGAAAGAACCGGAACAATATTTAGGTAACCTTACTTGGATTATCCGTGCTTTAGTTCTACCTTTAGCAGCAACAATTGGAATGTATCTTTTAAAGCCATGGGGGATATCATTTGTATCACTTTGGATATTATTCGAAATATCCGCCTTTGAAATGCAATTGGCATTTTATGGTCCAACTTTTTCGTTTCCAGGTGGATGGTGGGTAATATCCCTTTCTTTTGCCTTTTTCATTTTGATAGGTATCAGAGATCTTTGGGATTCTTTCCTATATAGAGCACTTAAAAGCAAAACGATCACGCCGTTATGGGTAAACAAGGCATTTTGGGCGCTGGTGATTTTATTTATTTTATGCGCGGTTCCTTCTTATTTTGTTTTTTGTGGTTTAAAGACAGGTTTTTCTTACCCCGAATTAATGCCTCTCCCTTACGAAGGAAAGGTTTTTTCACCAAGTGACCTCCCGCCCCTGCCATTTGGTTATCAACTGAATCTTCCATCCCCCCTAAAAAATATTTACGTTTATCCAAAAGAGGGCCGTGTTTGTTTGAAAATTGGAAAGCATTTATGGACATTGGAAAGTAAAAATGATCTCCAAGATGCCTTCCAAGACGTGACCAAATCAAAGGAGAAATTTTTAAAAGAACGGTATGGAATTATCCCGAGGATTATTAAATCAATACCCTTTGGTGGATATCCTGATTACTTTTACGAAATAAAACAAAATGGTTTGTGGGGTGTTATTTCCATTAAAGAAATGGATAAAAGAGATGCCGCCGTTGAGGTATACCTTTGGGATGCAAACGGCTCACCTTTGGGCGAAATAAGTGGGTATGCCGCATCAATTTCGAAAAGCGATTGGGACTGGGTCTACACTCTTGGGAAAACAGGATCGTCCTGGTCGCCAGACCAATATGCTTCGGTTGCAAAGAAATATAGGGCGGAAGGCCAGAAGGATCTTGCGGAATTTTGTCTTGCCTCGGCGGTTCTTGTTGATAAGGAGAAAACCTCCCGCTTAAAGTCTTTGATTGATTTTTTGCGGAAAAATGATCGCATTGAAAAAGCCCAATATGAATTAAAGGTGGCGTTGGAGGCTTTTCCCCAAGACTCCCTTTTGAAATCCATGCAATTGCCTGTCAGGCTGCGGAAGTGAATTGGACCTGGAATAATAAGTTTTTGACCACGACGGGAACCCGGGGTTTACAAAAAACAGCTCTCAAAAGATTACCAATTTCGGCCAAAAAAATTGCAGTTCCGTACGTTTTCCCAAAAAGTTCCCATTTCATAATTGACAGGTCTCATCCCTGGGATAAAAATTTATTCAGCCAAGGGGAGGTCTCCGGCGGCAATTGACCGCTGGGGATGGGCCGTTCGTGAACGGCCTCCGGCCTATCCGCTGTTCATATGGAGGCCCCTTATGCCGCAAAATACTTCCCGTCCCTTGTCGATCCAGACGATTCCCCTTAACAAAATCATGGCCAACCCCTACCAGCCACGAAGGCGGTTCAGGCGGGGTTCCATCGAGGAAATGCGCGATTCGTTGAAGGCCATCGGCCAGCAGACCCTCCTCAAAGTTCGGCCCCTGACCGAAGAGGAAAAGGCCCTCTATCCCGGTTTCGAATACATGGTCATCGGGGGCCACCGGCGCCTGGCCGGGGCCAAATTGGCGGGTTTTGAGACCCTGGATTGCCTCATCCTGCCTATCACCCCCGCCGAAACCCACCTGGCTTCCCTGATGGACAATAACCTGGATGAAATGGACTGGTGGGATTGGGATTTAGCCATTGAGGAGGAGAAAAGGGCCAACCCGAATATGCGCCAAAAGGAGATTGGCGAGCGTTTGGGGAAGGACAAATCCAAAGTCAGCCTTGCCATGAATTTGCTCCCCCTCCTGAATCCTGCCACCCGGGAATTGATCACCCGGAATCTGGACCAAGCCAAGGCCGCCGAGGACGGAAAATTCTTGCCGCCAGAAAAAAGCCAGGCCGGGGAAGAAGAAAAATTCTTGCCGCCAGAAAAATCAAAACCCGAATACGAGATAACCGAGAGCATCCTGGTGGTTTTGGCCGATCTTTCTGATCCCTTGGTGATCGAAAAGGCCATAAATTGGGTTATTGAGAACAAATTGAACGAATCCAAGGCCAAAAAGCTGGTCGAATGGGTCAAAAACGGCGGAAAAATGGAGGAATTTGGCAAAAAAGAGGATTCCAGCGACCTTTCAGATGAAAAAGACCCCATGGAAGGCATGTGGAAATCCATGGTTCCCCCCGTTGGGGTCGAATTCAAGGGTGGTGAGGACTATGAGTTTAAAGTGGCTGTGAAAGGGGGCCGTACCGCCTCAACTATCTATCAGGCGGTTCGAGCCGTTTTGGAATGGGAAGAAGTGCCTTTTGTGGATTATTCGGTAGTTTCACCCAAAGACCGTGACCCCTTGGCATTGGATTGGAAATGCCTAAAACCCGAGATCAAGGTCAAAGTGAAGGGCGGGGAAAAATACGAGATCACCTGGGCCGTTTCAGGAAAGGATAAAGCTTACCAGACTGCCAATTCAGCCCGGTTCATGTTGGATTGGGTCCAGCCTCACGAAAAGTCCGAAGTTAAGCAGACACCTGACAATCCCGAGTCCGATTCAGAGGAGGATGCTGAAATAAAACCCCATCCTTTTGACGCTATACCCGACAGTATGTTTGCAAGAGGAAGATGCCTTACGAAAGATGAGAAACATATTATTTGGACCGCAGGTAAAGCGGCTTTGGAAATTTATTATGATGGCAAACCTGATTGGCAGATTGTTCATTACAAAAACTTAGCAAAATCAAAGGAAGAACGGATTTTAGCGGAGGTCAAAGAAATCGAAGAATGGAAAAAGAGAGAGGAAGCATCGGTATCTTAATAGGGGTAGGGAATTATCCGAAAATGGGGTTAAGACTACAGTGGAAAAAGGTATCATGACGGCGGACGGCAAGGGTTTCCTGGGCATTTGAAGCTCCCATCCGCCGTCAAATCATCCCATGAGGTTCCTTTGGATTCGGATTCAATAACTTTAAAGCCTTTCCTGTCCAACCGGCCCTGGGTCCTCTTTGCCCTATTCGCTGTTTCCAGCGCGGTGCTTTCCTACGGCCCCGTTTCCCTCACGGCCAAGGTGGAATGGGGGTTCTTCGGGATCATTCTCCCCCTCCTTTGGGCCCTGATCGAGATCCATTGGCAAAAGCCGTCCGCACGGAACCCCTTGAGCGAGGAGACCCTGCCCCGGTTTTCGCCCTGGGTTTTCCTTCTGATCATCCTCATGGCCCTGGAAATAAGGCTGATCGACCTCACCAGCTGGCCGGTTTGGCCCAACACGGATGAGGGACTGGTGGCCCGCTTCGGACTGGATCTGGCGCACCAGTGGCGCTGGCGCTTCTTCTATACTTTTGGGCAGGTGCCGCCGCTTTACGAATGGCTTCTTTCTTGGACCATCCCCAAGGCGGTGGATTCCCTGTCGGGTCTTTGGATTCTTCCGGCGGTGGTTTCCATACTCGCTTTTCTCTTCAGCTATTGGGCTTTCCGTTCTTTTGGGTCGAGGTCGTTGGCCTTTTTGGTTTTTGCCCTCTGGGGTCTTTCTTTTTGGCCTTTTTTTTACGGGCGGTTTTCCCATCCGGGGGTGCTCCTGCCCCTTTGGGAATGCCTGACCTTGGCGGTCTTAGGGCTTTACCTGAAATCCAAGACATCTGTGGCGCTGATTTGGCTGGGCGGATTGTTGGGACTAGCCACCGGGTTGGGGTCTTTCACTTTCACCCCTTGGCCGGTCTTTGCCCTCTGGGTAGGAAGTATCGTGACCCTGGAAACTTTCCGGGGCCGGAAACCCCGGGGTGCCTGGGCGGCGTTCACAATCGTTTTTCTTATCATTCTCATCCCCTTCATTAACGCTATCTTCACCGAGGGGTACGGGCACCATATCTTCGCGGTATCCTCGGCGCGCGGTTACATGCCCTTTGGCCAACAAGCCCTCGCTTTTATTTCGTATCTAACAGCCCCCTTCTGGGGAGTATTTGAGAATCAGTCGGCCTATGCCCCGTTTTGGGGCGGGATGCTCAACCCCCTCCTGACGGGCGCTTTCTTATTGGGTTTTCTCGAAAGCTGGCGCCACCGCCGGAACCCCATGGTTCGTGGGGCTTGGGCCGGGGCTGTCCTTTGCATGATGCCCGGGTTTCTTTCCATGAACGTGGAAATGTACCGGGTCATTCTCGTACTTCCTTTTCTTCTCTTGGGAGCGGCCTGGGGGCTTTTACGGCTGCTGGGAGCGGTCCCCTCCCATGGGCGGGGTTACGCTCTCTTGGCGATCCTGATCCTTTCCTTCGCCTTGGACATTACCCACCTGGCCTTTCCCCACCTTTACCCGATGGAATCGGCCAAGGGCCCCTTGCATGGCGTGCCTCCGGCCAAGGTTTTCAACACTTACCGGTCCTACCAGATCCTCAAGGAAGAAGCGGCCCGGGGGCCGGGTTATTTCTTCAATGACTTCACTTCCATCCCCTACGACCAGAGCCTGGACTGCGCGGTGTACGGTTTCAACGCGCTGGAAAATCCGCAGATCGACAAAAAAAACGCCCGTTGGGCGGCCTTTCTCGTGAACGCCTGCTATGAACCCTTTCTCAGGGAAGCTTTTCCCAACGGGAAATGGTCCTGGGTCGACCCGGATTCGGGAAGCGCGGACGGGGGAGAGATGCTGGGAGTGGTGCCCTTGGATGACACCAACCGGGAAACTTTCGACCGGTGGATCAAGGCCTACCCGGCCTTCCGGGAACTGGATTGGGGCTGGCTGGAACTGGCGGATTTTCAGAAGGGCGGCCGGCTCCTGGCAGGGTTTTCCCGGGTCAAACCCCTGCTGAAAGACGACCCCTTTCTGGAAAGCGTCTACTGGGAGAAAACCTCCGACCTGTCCTACCGGGACCATGCCTACCCTTACGACCAACAGGCCCTGGGGCAGGCGATCCGCGAGGGCTTTCCCGCCGCCCATCTTTTCTACAAGCGGGGAAGCATCGAATTGAGGAAGAACCGCTTTTCCTCCTCGCTGGCGGATTTCAACCAGGCGGTCCTTGCCCCGGGCAACCGCACGATGGCCAATCAGGCCGTCACGATGGCGGTAGAAATTCAAAAAGAAGGCGGCTTGCCGGTTACTTCGCCGTGAGGAAATTAGAACCGAATTTTCACCACCAAGACACCAAGGTTCCAAGAAAGACTTAGAACCTATAACAAAACTCAAAAGCAACGGTAATTTTTACCGCCAAGCCGCAAAGTTCGCCAAGTAAGACAAAAAACCATAAAGAATTTTCACGTTTTTTCGACTTTCTTGTCTCCCGTTGTTCTTGGCGGTCTTGGCGTCTTGGTGGTGAAATTGTAAATACTTTAAAATATTTCTTGGTTTTGACTTGAATCGTCCAAAATAAAAAAGAGAAAGCCCATGCCCATCCGTTTGGCCGAACCGAAGGATATCCCAGCGATCACCCGGGCCTACACCCAAGTCTGGCGTTCCAGCTACCAGGATCTCCTTCCCGAAAGTTTTCTCAACTCCATCGAGCCCCTTGGGGCCGAAAAACTTTTCGGGAAAGCTTCGCGTCGGAGGGACATTCCTATTTCGTTCTTCTGGCGGAAGACGCCCAAGGGGAATTTATTGGTTACTTGGACGGTGGCAGGGACCGGGTGACCCCCCAGGAGAATCTGGGTGAGGTCTACGGCATGTACCTATACGAAACTCATCAAGGGAAGGGATGGGGAAAAAAGCTTCTCCAGGAAGCCTTTCAACGCTTCCGGGCCTTTGGGTTTGGCCAGGCCCGCGCCTGGGTTTTGCGCGAGGGAAGGGCCCGGGGGTTTTACGAGAAGGCGGGGGGCGCCTGGAGAGCCTCATGAAGCGGCTGACCCTGGGGGAGGATTCCATCACCCTGGTTTCCTACCGCTGGAACCTTTGAGGCGGCGTTTTAAATGATCCTGGTGCGGGAGGCGGGGGAAGGGGACGCGGCGGGGATCGCCCCGGTGCACGTGGAGAGCTGGAAAAGCACCTATCGCGGCTTAGTCCCGGATGACTACCTGAATTCACTGGATATTTCCTCGCGGACCCAGGATTTCCAAAATTGGTTGAAGGGACCCCCGGACCGCTTTCTCTCGGTCGCCGAGAATTTAGAAGGGGAGATCGTGGGTTTCGTGAGCGGAGGGCCGGTCCGGGAAAAATCCGGCCCCGAAATGGGCGAACTCTACGCTATTTATTTCTTATCCGGTTACCAGCGAAAGGGGATCGGCCGGAAGCTTTTTTACGCCGGCGCCGACCGGTTGAAACACCTGGGTTACCGCCGAATGGTCCTCTATTCGCTGGCGGGCAACCCCCACCAGGCTTTCTATACCGCGCTGGGGGGCCGGGAAGAGCCCGCCGCCAAAAAGATCCAGATCGGCGGTATGACTTTCCGACTGGCTTTATATTCATGGGTTCTCTAATCGAGGCATAATCAAGGAAGATTCAGTTACCAAAAGTATCTGGAACCGTTTGTTGCGCTCATTATGACTGCGGTCATAACTTGGGGCGCCGGGGCGGTTAAGAATGAGTCAACCAACCGAGTGAATTTTTAGGAGGCCTTCCATGCCCGATTCCAAAACACCCCAGCCAGGGAAACCCCCGTTGAACCCGTTGGTTCAATGGGCCGCCGCCGGTTTCGCCATCGCCCTCTTCGTCACCCTGGTGATGGTCTTCATCAATCTCCAGGAAAAATCCGTGGGTTATTGGGAAAAGCCCAAGCTGGCCCAGCCCCCCCAGCTTCTTCCGAAGGCCACTCCTTCGACCGCGAAATTTCCCGAACCCAAACCCGCGGTGGACGTGGTCAAGACCGCGCCCGAATCCCTGGTGTGGAGGGGCATTCCGGAAGGGCTTACCGAAAGCCAGGCCACGGACAAGGCCCTGCTTTATTTTTTCACCGACGGCAAGAGCGACCTCTGCCTGAAGCTCGAGCAGGAATTTTTCGGGGACGGCCAGGTCGCCGCCCGGATCAACCGCTCCTTCGTTCCGGTCAAGGTCACCGATGAGGTCAAGGATAAGACCGAGAACAGCCCGGAAGTCATGAGCCTGGAAAACCGGTTCCAGGTCACGGGTTTTCCCATCCTGGTCGTGCAGGTGCCGGGCCGCAAGGGCTACAAGAAGATGATCAGCTACACCGACGCCCCCTCGGCGATGGATTTCCTTAACAAGGCGATTAAATAGTTGGCTCGTCCGTAAGAATCTCTAACAAAACCTATTAACCGCCAAGACGCCAAGGACGCCAAAAACAGCGAAAGAAATAAAAGTTAGGAAATTTATTGATCCTAATTGGTTTTTTTGTCTTTCTTGGCGAACTTTGCGGCTTGGCGGTGAAAATGGTTTTTACTTTGGGGTTTTGTTAGGGACACTAAAATTAAAAGCCTCCCGCTTCTTTCATTCCCCCGTTTCCTCCACTATGATCAGCGCCGATTGGAACGATTGAGGGGAGGCTTTATGACTAGCGCCACCGCGGCAGGAACGACACTTTATTGTGACCGGTTCCCCATCTTCCAGCAGGCCGGTTTTTACCGGGAATTCGAGGGGCTCCAGGTTTCCTCCCTGGGGCTGGGCACCTACCTGGGGGAAACGACGAAGGAGGACGACGCCCTTTACACGGAAGCAGTGGAATCGGCCCTGGCCTCGGGCGTCAACCTGATCGATTCCGCCATCAATTACCGTTGCATGCATAGCGAACGAAATATCGGGCAGGCCCTCCGGAACCTCCTTCAAGAGGGGAAAATCTCGCGCGAAGAAGTGGTGGTTTGCACCAAGGGGGGGTTCCTCCCTTTTGATGGGACGCCGGCCCCCAATCTGGAGGAGTATTTCCAGGAAAACTACGTCCGAACCGGCGTTTGCACTCCCCAGGATCTGGTCGCCGGCTGCCACTGCATGACGCCCGCCTACCTGAGGCACCAGGTGAAAAAGTCCCTCCAGAACCTGGGGCTGGAATCAATCGATCTTTATTACGTTCACAACCCCGAGACCCAGCTGGATGAGATCCCCAAGGACGAGTTCCTGACCCGCCTGGAAGTGGCCTTTGCCGAACTGGAAAAGCTGGTGACCGAGGGAAAGATCGGAGCCTATGGTACCGCCACCTGGAACGGCTACCGGATTCGGTCCGGCCAACAGGAATATCTTTCGCTCCAGGACGTTTTGAGGACCGCTGAAAGGGCGGCGGGGAATTCCCGGCACCATTTCCGGGCGATCCAACTGCCCTACAACCTGGGCATGCCCGAGGCCTTTATACTCAAGAACCAGACCCTCGGGGAAAAGACTGTTCCGGTGCTGGCGGCGGCGCAAGCCAGCGGCGTCTCGGTTTTCACCAGCGCCTCCATGCTCCAATCCCGCCTGGCCTGGAACCTTCCCGCCGAGGTGGCCGAGGCCTTGCCCGGGCTGAAGACCGACGCCGCCCGCGCCATTCAATTTGTGCGTTCCACCCCGGGGGTGAAGTCGGCCCTGGTGGGCATGAAACGCAAGGAACACGTGAAGGAAAACCTCGAAGTCGCGGGGATCCCTTTTGGCACCCCGGAAGCGATCCAGAAACTCTTCCAATAATCCTACTTTAGGACCTGGCCCGGGATCTGGAAGCGGGCCCCGGGTCGAGAACCGCCGAAAGAATCAACCCCGAGAAAAATCCCCCCACATGGGCCCAAAAGGCCACGCCTCCCTGGTTGACGGGCGAGGTGGCGGCCAGGGCGTATTGTTCCAGGAACCAGAAACCCACCACGAAGATCGCCCGGGCGGGGATGGAAAAGATCGGGAAGATCAAAAAGAAGAATTGCAGGCGCATCTTCTGCCAGGGGAAAAAGATCATGTAGAGGGCGCAGATGCCGGAGATGGCCCCCGAGGCCCCGATCATGGGGATTATGGAATGGGGCGACACCGAGTACTGCGCCCAGATGGCCCCGAACCCGCTGAGGAAATAAGCGAGCAGGTAGCGGAAGAAACCCAGCCGGTCCTCCACCTTGTCCCCGAAGACGTAGAGAAAGTACATATTCCCCAGCAAGTGCAACAAACCCGCGTGCAGGAACATGGAACTCCAGGCGTCCCGCAGGTGGGGGTGGGCAGGGATGAACCCGTGGTGCCAGATGAAGGTGTCAAAGTCGGGGCGCATGAAGGTCTTGTAAAAGAAATAGCCGTTCAAGCCGATCAGGATCAGGTTGGCGAGGGGGAATTGCTTCGGGGGTTTTCCGTCTTCGACGGGCAGGGCGAAGAACATCGGCTATCTCGCTTTTTTCTTGCCCGTGCCGCTGAGTGAAAAAACCATGAAGAGAATCAGGCCCGTGATTGCCGCCCCCAGGTGGGCGATCCAGGCCGTCCCGGCGGTCGGGTGGATGGTCAAAAGCGGCCCCCAGATATGGTTCAGGGCGGGGAACCATCCGGAGAGCCGGTACCAGGGCAGGAAGGCCATGGCGGCCTGAATGCCCACCCACAACACCATGGTGTAGAGGGTGCGGGAAGGAAACTCCACGACCGGGGCCCCGAAAAAGGTGATGTACCATTTCATCCGGCCCCAGGGGTAATGCATCAGGTAGACGATCCCCATCCCCGTCACCACCCGGGAGGCCCCCACGAAGGCCAGGACCCCGTCGGGGTGAAAATACCGGTGGGTCATCTCCCCCGCGATTCCGCAGGCCAGGTAGGATAAAAAGTACCGGCCCGTCCCCCATTCCCTCTCAACGCCCCTTCCGAACATATAGAGAAAAGTGAGGTTGGCCACCAGCTGGGCCCAACTGCTATGAAGAAACAGCCCCGTGACCAGGGTGTAGGAAAGGTGGCGGGCGGGGATGAAGGCGAAGCGGTCGAGGATCTGGAGAAAATCGGGGCGGCCCAGGGTGGTGAAGGCGAGGCCGATGTTCAGGAGGATGAGGAGGGTGTTGCCGATGGGCGGGCGTTTGGGGGCCGGGGTATCCTCGGTGAAGGTGATGAATAACATGGGTTTAAAATCCTGATTTTAGGGTTTCAAGACTGGCGGCATTATAGAAAACCGGACGGCCTACTTCACCAGGGCTTTGTGGGCCAAAGGCGTTTCCAAAACCGGCCTCACCGGGTTGGACCCGCGGTCGGGGATTTCCCAAATTCCCGGGACGGCCCTGAGGCACTGGGGGCAGGTTCCGCCGGACTTGAGAGTTACCGTCTGGACCCGGAAGCCCGTTCGTTCCACCAAAAGGCAATCGCAATGGGGGCAGTAGGTATTCTCGGTGGTCCCCACCTCGCCGGGCCGGTTGCCCGAGTAGACGAAGTCCAGCCCGGCCGCGCGGCCGATCTCGTAGCTGAGGTTCAATTGGCCGGGGGAGGTGCGGGGATGGTCCTCCATCTTGTAATCGGGGTGGAAGGCCGTGACGTGCCAGGGGATTTGCCGGGAAATGGAGGCGACAAACCGGGCGATGGCCGATAGTTCCGCCTCGCTGTCGTTTAAGCCCGGCACCACCAGGGTCACCACCTCGACCCAAAAACCCATCGCCTTGAGCCGCTCCAGGCTTTCCAGCACGGGTTTCAAGGTCCCCCCAAAACGTTTGCGGTAGGTGGAGTCATTGAAGCTCTTGAGGTCGACCTTGTAGGCGTCCAGGCGGGGCCGCAGGTATTCCAGCGCCTCGCGGGTGGCGTTGCCGTTGGAGACGAAGGAGGTCAAAAGGCCCCGGGGGCGGGCCAGGTCGAAAACCTGGGCCGCCCATTCGGCGGTGATGAGGGGCTCGTTGTAGGTGGAGGTCACCACCCGGCATTCGTTCTGCACGGCCAGGTCCACGATCTCGCGGGCGGTCAGGTCGGTCAGGGTGCCGGAAGCCTCGGCGCAGTCGGGGTCCCGCAGGGCCTGGCTGGTGAACCAGTTCTGGCAGTAATCGCAGTGGTAATCGCACCCCAGCATGCCGAAAGAAAAGGCCCGGGCCCCCGGCAGGACGTGGAAGAAGGGTTTCTTCTCGATGGGGTCCACCTGGAGCGCGGCGGAATAGCCGTTGGGGACCCGCAAGATCCCCCCTCGTTGAACCTCACCTGGCAAACCCCCCGGCGTCCCTCCGGGATGGGGCAACGGTGGCCGCAGGCGAAACAACGGACCTTGTTTTCAGGAAGCTTTTCATAGAGCTCGCCGGGGACAGTGCGTTGTCCCAGCATGTTTTCCAGGGTGGATTCATCGCTCATGGCTTTCATTTTAGACCCAATGAAAGCCAAAATTGGGCTTTCCCAGGGTAAAAAGGCGTAAAATCATAAGACTTTATTTAGATAAACTTCAACAAAACCTTAAGGCACAGACAATTTTCACCGCCAAGACGCAAAGTTCGCCATGCCGACCTTCATTAAAAAAGGATTAAGGAAGTCGGTATAGTGCCGATTCCCATAAATTAATTTTTATAATAAATCGGTACAAGAAAGACAAAAATTAGTTTTTAGAGATTTTAATATCCTTCGGTTTAATAGTTATTCTTGGCGTTCTTGGCGACTTGGCGGTCAAATAGGTTTTGTTGGGTCTTTAAAATTTACGAGGAGAATAGACTTCCCATGTCCAAAAGCAATGCCCGTAAAGCCGCCTTGGGGATACCCCAAGACGTGCCCCGCCTGATCCCATCATCCGCCAATGCCCGGAAGGCCTTGGATTGGTTGGAATCACTCATTCTGCTGGAGGATATCTTCAAAGATGAAGCCGGACAGGCTTTCCACAAGGTCTTGAGCTGGCTTTCCAGCAAGGAAGAGGAGAACCCCGCCAAGGGTTTCCGCCGGTGGGGCCTTTTTTGGAAGGCCGTGGTGGATTTTGAGGAATTCAACCCCCAGCCCCGGGCCGGGACGCTTTTGCAGGATTACCTTCTCGAAAAACTATTGGAGAACCCCAACGCCTTCCACCTTAGGGCTGAGCAGTCGCCCCTTTCGGGCGTGAGCCCTTCCCTGTACCAGACCTATTTGCGGGAAATGGAATTGTTCCTCAAGATCCTCAAGACCGACTGGGAAGGGGAATTCCTGAAAAGATCAGGGCTCCTGGGCCGGGCTGAGGCACCCTCTTTGGAGGGGGTGAAAAAGGCGGAGAAGGGGAAAAACCTTCCCGCGCCCGTGGCGGCCCGATGGGCCTTGAAGGTCCAACTGCTCCAAAGCAGTGCTCCAGTCCCCGTCCTGGTGGAGAAGGCGGCTCAGCATTTTTACCAAAATGGTTTCGGCCTGTTTGGAAAGTTCCGGGCCTTCCGCTGGGAAGACCGGGGAAGGGGCGGGAACCTGGTGGGTTTGGAATCGGTAGACCCCATTCTTCTCTCCCAGTTGGTGGGTTACCAGGAACAACGCCAGCCCCTGATCGACAACATCGAGGCTTTCGTGGCGGGCAAGGCCGCCAACAATGTCCTTTTATACGGTGAAAGGGGAACGGGCAAATCCTCCACCGTCAAGGCGCTCTTGAACGAGTACGGGGACAAGGGCCTTCGGTTGGTGGAAGTCTCACCGACGGACCTGAGGGAACTGCATGACATCCTGCCGGTTCTTCGGGGGAGGAAGGAAAAATTCGTGATCTTCGTGGACGATTTGTCTTTCGAGGAGAACGAAACATCCTACAAGGGACTCAAAGCTATTTTGGAAGGCACTTTGGAACCCACCCCGCGAAACGTCCTCCTGATCGCTACTTCCAACCGCAGGCATTTGGTGAAGGAATTTTTCTCGGACCGTACGGAAGGGACGCAACAAAACGGGGAGATCCACGGTGCGGACACGGTGGAGGAAAAACTCTCCCTCTCCGACCGGTTTGGCCTAGTGATTTCATTCTATTCCCCCGACCAGGAGACCTATTTCAAGATGGTGGAAAGCTGGGCCAAGGCCGAGGGGATCAAGATGCCTCTCGATCAACTTCACCTAAAGGCCGCCCAGTGGGAAAGGGTGAACAACAGCCGCTCCGGCCGCACCGCCCGGCAATTCATCAATGATCTTTTAGGAAAATCCTAATTCGTATTTTGTTTCAGGAATTCAGTTATTGGTTGATCACGCCATAAGGACCGCCGGGAACTTGGGCCCGGTTCAAGACCCTGGCGAATTCTTGGTTAAACCTCAGGGCCCCTTTTAGGTTCAAATGGGCGTAGTCGGAAAATAGTTTCCAGGGATAAACCGTGCTCAGTTGGGAAAGAATATGGAAATTCGGATCGGCCTTTGCCAAAGTTTCCAGGTAATCCCGATAGTCTTGAAAAACGCCCGCGTCGAGGTGTGGAACCGAAGATTCATTCGTCGGCATGGCATAAAAATAGACCGGAATATTTTCTTTCTTCAACAGATCTAGGGTTTCCCGGAAGTAAACATCGACCACCGGACTGACATGAAAAGCCTTTAATTTGGTATCCGCGTTGAGGTCTTTCGACCCGTTTGCCATTGGAAAATAATATTGTCCCCGTGTTTGGGCGATCACACTCAAGGCTTCTTCGTTTTCTTTTGCCCGGACACCAAAAGGTTCTGCCCAAAGGGAGGACAAATAATAAGAAGGGAAACCCGCGAGAAAGTAGGAACGAATAGAGCCCTGCTCCATGTTCCAAAGACCTGAGCCGGTCAGTAGTTCCTTGATCGTTCAATTCGAGGATATTGCCCCCAAACCTCATCGGCCTCACCGGGGCCGAATCACACCGAATTTCACCGTGTTTTCCCAGTAAAAATCCGGATGAACAAAGTGGTAGGCGTTGTAGGAAAGCAGAACCGCGGTGGGCCGGACCGGGGCTTGAAGCAGCCGGCGGGCCAGGAAATAGCTTTCAATGGGCGTACAACCATTGAGGGCGAGGTTCACGACATTCGGCCCCAGCTTCTGGGGTAAAACCCCGTCCATGACCATGGAGTCCCCGAAAACAGCCAATCCCGGCTGGGAGTATCCGTCGATCAGCCGGAGCTTGCCGGTCAAAAGGGCGTAATCCCGGCTGAGATAGTCGAGCCGGTGATTCACCCCCCAAAACCAGGCCCAGGAGAGGCCAGCCATAAAGACGAGGACAAGGATGAACAAATATCGATCGCATGTTCAATTTTCTCCTGTCAGAAACGGAAATAAAGAAATTCGCTATTGCCCGTCACCATCAAAAGGTCGACCAAAGCCAATACCGCCAATAGGATCCCCAGAAAACATGTTGGGCCGGAATTGGAATCGGAAAAAGAGCCGGGGGCGGACCGGATTTTGGTCAGGGAAGCCTTCATTCCCGAATAATCTGGAGGACATTGGGCATCACAAGGATGAACACCAAGAGGATCCCCAGCGTCAGCAGGGAATTGGAGTAGTTCCAATAGGGGACGGGGACTCCGAAATAATCCAGGATCGACTCCACGACTCCCGTGGCCCCGCCCGGGCTGTCACCCGTGCCCCGCCCGAACATGGATTGGATCAAGTTGCCAGGCGTCCTTGGCGGTTTTCGCCCTGAAGAAGATCTGGGCGAATAAAACCGCAAAATAGGTCAGGCCCCATTTCCAGGCTCCGTCGAGCCAGGACGAGGGAGGGCCGGGTGTTTTCGGATCAGGGTCCTTGGGCCCAAAAAACCGCCAGGCATGGTTGACGCATAGATAGAAACCATGGAGCAGGCCGAAAATAAAAAACTGGAACCCGGCCCCATGCCAGACCCCCACCAGGATCATCGTGTAGAGCGTCGGCAAGGCCAGCATGGTTAAGAAACCTTTCCAGGTGGTTTCGCCGGCCTTTAAAAGGGGGAGCGCCTCGGCCGCGCGGCGGCGGATGATCCAAAGGGAGACGGGGTTATAAAGGTAGAGAGTGAAATACCGGGTAAGGGAGATGTGCCAGCGTTGCCAGAAATCGATGATGCTTTGGCTCTTATAGGGCGAATCGAAGTTGGCGGGAAATTTCACGTTGAACATTCGGGCCAACCCCAGGGCCATTTCGGAGTAACCGGCGAAATCGAAGTAAAGTTGGAGGGAGTAGGCCAGAACCCCGGTCCAAGCCTCCAAAACATGCTTGTCCGCCGTGTGCCGGAAGATGTCGTTGGCGACCGGGCAGATCTGATCGGCGATCAAGACTTTTTTCGCCAATCCGACGATGAAGATGGAAACCCCCAGGGCCAGATTGTCCCAGTGGAGCCGATAGGTCTCCTTTTTGGCGAATTGCGGCATGATCTCTTTGTGATGAAGTATCGGCCCCGCGATCAAGTGAGGGAAAAACGTGACGAAGAGAACGTATTCCAAAAAGCCCCTTTCTTCCGCGATCCCACCCTTCGTGTCAATCAAGAACCCGATCTGGGTAAAGGTAAAAAAGGAAATTCCCAAGGGTAGGATGGCCGCCCCCAGGGCTGTCCCGCGTAGAAGCCGTGTTCGTGGAGGTAATGGCTGAGGGTGAGGAGATACTTGTAATAGACCAGGGCCCCGAGATTGGCCGTAATCCCCAAGGTGAGGAGAAAGGAAGACACCCTGGCCCTTTCCCGGAAAACCTGGATGAGATAGCCGCAGCCGTAATTGAAGAGGATCGAGCCGGTCAGTAATAATAGGTAGTCGGGGTTCCACCATCCGTAAAAAAGGAACGAAAGGGCCGCCAGCCATAACTTGGCGGCTTTCAGCCGCCAATGACCTAGCAGAAATAAACCAACAGGGACAGGCGGGTAAAAGAGGAGGAGAAAAGGTGATGGAATTAAAAAGCATGCCGGGTCCTTCAGCCGGATATGAAACGGGTCTACTTTTTTTTGGCCAGCCGTTTTTCCACCAGGGCGACGAAATCCCCGACGTTTTTCAATGACTCCAACTCGGACGAGTTGAATTTGACCCCGAACTCCATTTCCGTTCCCACAATAATGTTGATGTGGTTGAAGGAATCCCAGCCCGGCACATCCTCGGCGGTCGTGGTGGGCTTCAAGATCAGCTGGTCGTCCCCCAAGATTTGGCCGATGATTTGAGTCAAACGCCGGTAAATTTCCGCTTGTTCCATAAGTCAATTTCCCTCTTTCAGCTTGATAGGATACTCGAACCGGCGCTTGGCTTCGACCTTCAAGGCCCAACGAGTTCCCGTCTCCCCCGGATCGACGCAGGCCTCGAAACCCAGCCCGGGGTAATGGTCCTTCACCATCCCGTTTTTTTCCGTTGGGATATACCGGCCGATAAGCCTTTGACCGCCGCGGCGGGCGACTTCCTGCGTCAAAAGATCAAGCATGGCTTGTTCCACCCCTCGGCCCAGCACCCGGCAACTCATCAGCCAGGTGTCAATGTCCCAGTCTTCACCCCCGCTATGAACGGCGATCATGATACCGATGATGCCGTTATCCCCGAAACGGTCGGTCAAGCGGCAGCGTAGGGTGACAATCTTCGGGTCCAATGAAAAACGGCGGGTATCCTCCTCGGAATAACGGCGGGTGGTCAAATTGAACTGGTTGGTCTTGTTGATGAGCTGAGTCACGCGGGGCAGGCTGAGGGGATCGAAAGGCCCCCATACCAGTTCCATGTCCAGGCTTTTCAGGTATTCGGACAGGTCGCCAAAGGCGGCCTGGGACTGTTGTCTTTGCAGGTTCTTTTGGTATTGCTCCGAGCGCGCCAAGTCGTCTTGGGTCAAGGCGACGGATTCGAAATAACCCGCGGCGGTGAGGGTGGCGGGATAAAGCGCCGGATCCTCCGGCATTTCGGGAACCGCTACCTCCGGGCAATCGGCCCGTACTTGGTTGCGTTCGAATGGGTTGTCGTCCACGAACACCAATGAATCTAGGCCGATATTCAATTGTTTCGCGATGACCTTAAGGTTGGAGGCCTTGTCGTTCCAGTTGGCCACGAAACAGGCGATATCGGATTTTTTTAAGACCATTTCGGGATGTCTTTCGAAAGGTTCCGAGAGCGTTTTTTTCGTCGTTTTTGGAACAAACCGCCAAAATGATCCCCCGGCCAGCCAGATCCCGGATGAAGCGTTGAAAAGCGACAAAAGGCTTCTCCCACCCCATTGCCCTGACCCAGCCGGATGCCTTCCAAGCCGTCATCCCCGATGACCCCGCCCCAGAGGGTATTGTCCAGATCCAGGACGAGGCATTTACTGGAACGGCCGTGTTGGGCCGCCAAAAGACCGTCCGACCAAATCCCCGTACAGAGGGGCCCGCTGCAGGGCTCACTTCCTGTTTCGCCTTGTGCCATAAGGCCGGGTCATGCCATTCTTTCAAGCCCTTCTGGCCACCCAGGGTTGAAGATCCAGCAGATCCACTTTTTGCTCGTCGGCCAAACCCCGAGGTCTTCATTAAAGACCCGGAGGAGATGGCGGGAGAATCGGGATGCCGGTGTTCATTTTGGCCCATCAAGGGCTGGTAAAGGGGAAGGGGCGTCTGGTGGATGATCCGGAAACGGCCGAATTTTTCCCGGGAAAGCCGCCATAGATTTGGACTTGCCCCAGGGCCCGTTCCAGCTGGCGGGAGGCCGCCTCCCCGTGCGGGCTCAAGGGCTGGGTGCCGAAGAGGCTCAATGCGTCGAATAGCACCAGCACCGTCGAGGGTTTGAACTGGTGCAGACGGGAAGCCGGGTCCATGAGTTCCTGGAGCGACTGGCCGTAATCGGTAATATAAGTGGAAACCCATAGGCCGCGGCGCAGGCCTCCCACCCGGATACCGGGTGACAACTGGTCCACGGTCGAGGAGCTCAATAATGCCAGTCGGAGGAGAGGTGCCGCTAAGGCTGGAGGGGGAAGGGCGCCGAATTTTTCGTTTAACAGCTTATCGACTTGCAGGGTTTCAATGAAGGATAGGTCATGTCCGGCGACAACGGACAAAAGGGACCAAGCTTCTTTCCAGGGGTGCTTTTTTAATTGAATGTAAATCCTTGGAAAAATCGGGGTTTTTTGGAAGCCAGAGCATGTTCATGGTGATATCAATCCCAGGTACCGATTAAAGATGATCTTATTATAAGAGGTTATTCATAAGGTTAAAACTTATGCTCTTCCTAAAGGCAATACCCGGGTATTGGACAGAATGGGACAAGGACCTTTTGCGTTTATCGCTGCATCTCGAGGATCATCGGCAAAAGAACGTGAATGGATTCCTCGCCCGGTACCGGCATGAGGGTCGAGGTCTGATCGGTCGGCAGCCGGGGAAGTCTTTTCACCATCACCTCTACCCCCGGCAAAAGCCATTTCATGTCAGAACAAAGCAACTCACCTGCCGCCTTCGCCATGGCATATTCGGTCATACCTTTCGGCCTGTCTTCCCTTTCGACGGCAACGGAAGAAGGGTAAAAAACCCTGAAATGGTCCGCCTTTTTACTCAAGGCAGAACAAAGCTCGTAAAAACCTGTCACGTAAAAACGATAAAAATCATTGAAAAAAGCTGGATTGAATCCATCGCCGCGACGGGCGAATATCCGCCCCGTGGCAAAATAATAAACATGCGTCGGTAAAAAACTTAATCTTTCCAACTGTTGGGTGGCTGGAAGATGAACGTCATAGGGCATTAATTCGGCCCCGCCTCCAAAGGTTTTGATTTCTTCCGTGAGCGCCTGCGCTTCCGCGAGGCCGACCGCATAAGCTACTGCGACTTGGCCGCCCCCCGCCGCGATCACCTTCGCCGTACATTTCCATTCCACGCGATCCACCAACGACTAAAACCCTTTGGTCTTTAAAACAACCGGATTTTATTCGGCTGGCGATTTCCCGGAGACTAGGTTGTTGCACGGGTGGTGTTCGTAGGGCGGCGTCCACCACGTCCTTTAACCCCCCGCCCGTCACATTTAACCTTATCCTCCGGAAACGGTCATCGCTTGAGAGTACGGGCAAAATTCTACACGATGAAGCCGGGCCATCCGTAATAAGACTCACTTTAAACCAATTAAAATGGAATGGAGACCTGGGCATTCCATGCCCACGACCTTCGACAAAGCGGCTAATGCGCCGATCCTGTTTTTCCCTATCCATTGGGCGGCATTCGGGAACAGCTTTTCGCATGCGAAGGAAATGGGAATATGCTCGATGATTCCGACCGCTTTTTCGATGTCCTGAAAACTTCGGTCCCTTGGCAGCCGGTTCATTTGAGATGAAACGGGGGGAGTCATTTCGTCAGTTTGTGTTGTGTTTGAAAATCCCAAATGCAAATCAACCGTCAACACCTTCATTCCGTCCACTTCTGCCGTTAAGCGAAGC
Organism: candidate division FCPU426 bacterium; assembly: GCA_963849485.1. Classification (GTDB taxonomy): domain Bacteria; phylum Oederibacteriota; class Muellerivitia; order Muellerivitales; family Muellerivitaceae; genus CAVTWJ01. Next base: position 47,566 of record CAWKIF010000012.1, read on the forward strand.
GGACTTTGACGCACAACCGTGAAAACGACCGTATCCCCTAAATAAACGGGCTTCAGAAAATTAACCTCGATATTAGATAAAAGGGGGAGATCCTTTGTTGACCGGGCAAAAAAATCAAGGCATGAAAGAACCGTATGCATCCCATGTACTACCAGAGCGCCCATCTGGGTCCGGCGCGCCGTCAAGGAATTCATGTGCATTGGATTCCAATCGTCCGAGACTTCGGCGAAAAGCTCCTGGTCCTTTGATCCGAATTGTTTTTGCGCAAGAAAAATCATGGGATTCAATTCCTAATAGTTATCAAAAGGATTGCTAAACAACATAAATGTTGACCTTAGCTTGTTATTGAAAAAAACTATCAGCGCTGGGGCTAGGCCTATTTCAACGGTCCGAAACCAAAAAATTCAAGAAAACAATCAAGTCTTATGGGAAACAGCCCCCTGTTGGCCCGGACCCTTTTCACCGTTTTGCCCATAGTTTGTTTTCCCCAGCCCTCTTTTGGGGATCCGTCCCCCAGGAGGATGGGGGCCCGCCGCCTGCTAATGTTTCCGGGGCCGATAGAGCCAATAGGACAACTGGTCCAAAATACATCTCGCGTAAATGGCGTGGCCTTCCAAGGTGGGATGTTCCTTGTCATCATCCGAATGATGGAAATACTCATTGTGATCCCCGATGGCCGTATAAATATCAGCGATCCTCATGTCGGGGTACTTCGTCTTTAGCTCAAAAAGCCTATCCCGGTAAGCCTGGTAGACTTCCGGGGCGCGTAATGTCCCGACCCCCCTGTCGTGTCCGCGATCCCCAGCACGACCAAATGGACATCGGGTAATTCGGAGTAAATCGTCGCGATGGCCTCATCCATGTATTTTTGATAGATATAGGAGATGGAAACGCCTTGGGAAACGGACGCCCCCTTGCAACTGGAACGGTCCGGCACCGGCACGTAATAAAAACAAGCGTTCCCCGTCTGAAGTACCAGGTAACCAATCGGGATGCCGGGGTTGGCTTTGATGATCCCCTTCAACCATCCACCCGTATCATTCATCCAACACTCGGGGGTACATCCCCCGCCAGAAAACACATCCTTCAGGGTCGATTCCACGCCGGGATACCAATTCTTGATTCCTTGGTAGGTAAGGTTACAGAAATATTTTTGATTGGGATCGCTCGGATTGTTTTGACCCGTATAAGAATCGCCAACAAAAGCCAAGGCGCACTTGAAATAAGGCGCGGGGGTTTGACAGGGGGTCGGCGAATCAGTGCTCGTGGCCGTCATGGTCGGAATGGGGGTCGCGGTAGAGACAGGAGTGCCCCCTGAGACGACGGCATTTTCGCCCGCTGGGATGACCGGCACCGTCGGGGTGGGTGTGGGAGTGGATAATTTACGCTTCCGGGCCGGGCGCCTTTTCTTGGCCCAATCACTCGAAATCGTGACAGGTGTTTGTTGAAACGAGTCCCCCTCACTATCCCAAACCTTTAATGCGAAGGCGTCCGAGAGGTTCCGGACTTCCCCGGACCAAATGCTCCCATCCGAGTTGGCGCGTAAAGTTTCGTTGATGAAATAAGCGTTATGGTCCGCGTCCAATAAAACGGATTGATCCGTGGTTAAGTCTTTGATGGCGAATTTGATCTTTTGGTCCCGATAGGCCGGGTTCGAGAATTGGACCGCGATTCGATAGGGGGCCTTATCGGTCCATCCAAACCTGAAATTCAAGTGGGTAAACCGCTCGTCGGTGCTGCCTGGCACGTTATAAAAAGGGGAAAGGATGGGGTAGGTATCTTCGATGTAGGGTGACTCTTGGCAGGGGGCCATCGGGGCGATTAAGAAGATTGTTAAAAGAAAGAAAACAGAATCCCGCCATGTGGTTTTCATACCGATGTGCTTGATATTGATCACGTCTTAGTTTCCTTTTCGTGACGAAATAAAATTTTTCCGTAAAGCCTTTACTCTCATCCGGGATTTACCGGATGATTTCTTCTTTGAATATTCATCATTATTGTATTGCTCCCCGACGTTTTCCACCCTATTTCGGCTTTCGGAGCCAAAGCTAGAAGGTGATTCATCCCAACGAGACTCCCAACACCCGAAAGAGCCCCCAAAGGCACTTCCAGGCGGCCAAATATTCTCTAACAATACGCACCCATCCCTTCAATGGTTTGAAAATTGAATTGATCAGGTGTCAAGGTGGACAGGTCAGCGGTCAAAAAACAATGAGACACGAGGTTTTATCCTAAATTCCAAGGAAACAACAACCTGGTGATGACATTACGCTAGCAGGGATTTAGGCCCTATAAGACCTTTCCCTTTCGATTCTTTTTTTAGACGGCTATCCAAGAAAATAATCCACTTCTAACCACCCGAAAATTAAAATGGGCCTAAAATAAACCGATTCCCCAAATAGTTGAAAAAAGGACAAAACCATGCCGGTTGATTTCACGGTTTTTAAGGACGCCGCCCCTTACCGGGGTTTCAAAGAAAAGGATTGGGATCTTTTTTCAGGCATTTTCCAAGAAAAAAACACATCCGCCGGATCCTATGTCTTTAAAGAAAACGACCCCGGGGACGGGTTTTACCTCATCCGCTCAGGCAAAATCCGTATCACCCGGCGGGTGGTTCCCGACGGCAAGAGGGAAGTGTACGAGCAACTGCTGGTCCTTCTGACCTCGGGAAGCCTCTTCGGGGAAATGGCCCTGGTGGACAATGCTCCCCGCTCCGCGGACGCGGTGGCGGAGGATAACGCGGTGCTTTACTGGCTCACCCACGATGAATACATCCGATTGAAAACGGAACATCCTTCCACGGCCCTCAGGGTGCAGGACATGGTGGTGGTGACCCTCTGCTCCAGGATTCGGGAAGCCAACCGTAGTTTCGAGATCATCCGTTTCTGGTGCACATGAAGACAGCTCGCAGTTGGCAGTCTGCGGTTGGCAGCCAACCTCGACCCACTCCACCCCGTCCAAGCCCTCAATGAAAAAAATTCTGAGTCAATACAACCTAACCATCCTATGCCTATTCCTTATTTTGAATGGAGTATGGGCGGGACCCGACAAAAAAGTTCCAATTTTTCCTTCCCTGGTCCTTTGCACCCAAAAGGGGCATGTGGCCCATGTTGCCCAAGGCCGCATCGATTGGGAATACGATGGGGAGAGCCAAGCCAAGGAAATACAGCCCCAGCCCGCCGAGGGACGAATCTTGATGGTGGGGGGGCCGCGCCAAGTTTTCCTGATCCGCAAGGTGGAAAGCGGAGTGAGGGTGGTTTGGGACTGGTCCAACCTCAAAGGGGTTTCCATTGTCAGCGCGGTAGGTGCGGATTGGGACCTGAAGGGGGAACCCAGCCTGATCCTGGGGGCCGACACCCTGGGTAAAAGACTGGTATTGGCCGAGGCCAAATCCACCGGGACCAAGCTTCGTTGGGAATATGCCCTGCCCTCTTCGCCCTTGAAAGTGAAGGTCTGCCCCGATGACGGTAATTTCCTCGTCCTTCTGGAAAGTGGCGCGATCGAGGAAATCCAATTTCAGGAGGATAAGATGGTTTGGCAATGGGCACCTCCCCCGGACGCTCCCCCGGCATTGAACCTGCTCCGGGGCCCGGACGGGAACACCTACATCCTCCAATCCAACGGGGAAGTGCTGAGCGTTCATAACGATCAAACGGTCGACTGGAAAGTACGTCTTCCTTATCAGGATGAAAAAAGAAAAGCCAGTGCGGGTTCCCTTTCCTTATATAAAAATAGAGGCCGCCTTTGGCTGATAGTATCGATCCATGATGGCTTGGGACCCGGGGCAACGGACCTTCTCTATTTGCTCAACGCCGAAACCGGCAAGGTCATGGATTGCAGGGACCACTTGGGAAAGGATGCCTATCCACCCCTAGTTTCAGCCCAGCCCTCTGAACCCTTTTATTTTAGGAAAGAATAAATGGATCAAACCTGTAAGAACCATCCGGACCGACAAGCCTTGAGCTTTTGTCACTCTTGCGAGGAGTATTATTGTGGCCCTTGTTTGGAAGAAGGCGGTGAGTATTATTACTGCCGCAGACCCGGTTGCCAGGAAGCCTTACAAAAGCAGAGGATTACGCCGAGACGAGAATCGGCTATGGAGCCGATATTGGATGATGAGCTGATTCCTTTCAGGGCATTTCAATCTAATTTTGAGGCCCAAGTTGTACAGACTAAGTTGGAAGCACATCGAATCAATTGTTTTTTAAGCGGTGAGATCATGAACCAAATGTATCCCGGTTCCTTAACCTCGCCTTCCTTCGGTTCTGTCAAATTGTGGATCAGGAAATCGGATGAGCCTCAGGCCCGGGATATTTTAGATATGGGGAAACAGGCATGACCCGAAGCTGGATAAAGTTCCTTGGATTGGCATGGGCCCTGGCTTGGGGGATCGCTTGGGGGCAAGACGGCACCCTGATTTCTGGGAAAGCATCCTTGGAAGCGGGGGTTTAGAAAT
>CAWKIF010000013.1:0-5195 GCA_963849485.1 candidate division FCPU426 bacterium
CAAGACATGCCCTTCCAAAATTAACCTTTCCAAAACCCTCTTAGAAGTGGCCTTGAATCAAGGTTTTTCTCCAGACTTCCTGGTCTTCGACACTTGGTTCACTGTCGCCGAACTATTAGTCTTCGCCGATGAAAGAGACTTGCGCTTCGTGGGTTCCCTCAAAAGAAACCGGGTTCTTTACATCGACGGCCGCAAAACATCGCCCAAGAAACTTCTCAAAAAACTGCCCAAGTCCACCCATTCGTCTTTTGAGGTGACCCTCTCCAACGGCCGCACCTACCGTCTCGTGGCCTTCCGTCGACGGCTATCTTCCCGGAAAACCCGTATCGAATTCCTACTGACGAATGATTGGGTATCCTCTGACGAGGCCATCGCTCAGGTCTATTTGAGGCGGTGGGGCATTGAAACTTTCTTCCGGGAAGCCAAGCAATCCTTCGCATTGGAGAAATTCCACAACCGTTCCTGGAAAACCATCCAAAACCACTTGGCGTTTTCCTTGTGCGCCATGCTTTTGGTAGCCTACCTGCGGTCTCTTTTTGAATCGCTTAGGAAAAAATCATTGGCTTTCGTGAGAACCTTCGCCTTTTTCAAGCGCGTCCGGCTCGTCTTGAAGGCCACCAACGGGTTCTCATTGACAGTCTGGCAAACCCTTCCAAACCCGTTGTATTTCAAACGCTTTGGACTACACTCGTGAAGTGTCTAACTCTTGTAATTACATTCAATCTCAATGGTGTTTTTCAAAATCTTTCTTTACTCTTCGTGCAAATTTTTCCGCTTCTTCTTCCATAATAATTTCATGGTCACAAGGCACTTTGTCTAACAATTTTCGAGCGCTTTCAAACTCATCTTTTAATGCCGTATCGCTAGGAGCACCAAGCATTAAATGTAGTTTTAAGTTCTTTGGCGCCTTTTTGTTTCTGTCCGCATCCAACAAATCCACGCTCACGCCAAACCAAAGATGTGCCTTTTCAAAAATATGTTTACGATCCGATAGATCCAAAGAAATTGGTTGAAATATATGAGGTCCACCATTGAAAGCTACATGAGGGAATTCATATTCACTATCATCAGATTCCACTTTGACTGATTCCAGTTTTTTTATTAGTGCGATTTCCTCGAGAGGCTTCTTAAAGGTTTTCCAGATATCACCATCATGCCTCTTATGTTTCCACTGGCGTTCGAGGTAATATTTTTCTACATACTTTTCGTATAAGTCCTGAAAAGTCTTTTCCAAATCATTTGTAGAGCCAAAACCTTCAGAGGAAAATTGGTAAGAACTGTCATCAAAAGGCAAAATGCTTTTAGTCAGTTCTAAAATACTTTTAGGCTTTTCGCCAAAAGTAAATTCATTTTTATAGCGTTCTTCCAACACAACAAAGCCATCACCAACATACCTCATTATTTTTTTGAACGCTTTTACGTTTATATCGGGAAAACATTTCGACAATCTATTGTGTTTGGTCGAAAATGAAGTTTTTAAATAGTTAGTCTTTGGCGAATACATCACCAAACCGATATTCTGGAATTCGCCCGTTAATACATGTAGACTAAGTATTGAATTGGGGAGAAAAGGCGTCCGCGAGCCTCTTTTGGCGGGACGGGTTAAGAAATAACCACCACAATAATAATCGGAATATTGAACCATTTAAAAACACCTTCCAATTTTAGACAACTTAGGTTGGTTTAATTGTAGATCTTTCTGGCAAAAGCCTTGTCCACGACGGGTCCCCATCGTGGACAACCTTAATTGCTTGGGTGGATAGACCGAACATATCGGACGTAGCTTTCTACTTCCAATTTTCCATGGGAGGCAATCCTGTCCATGTCCGCATCAACATGAACCAGAGTGAGATGGTGTTTGTGCGCTTTATAAGCAATCAGGGCATCAACCGTTTTCAATTTGTGCCCTTTTTGGCGGTGCAACCTCGTCCACTCGGCGGCTTCCGCCCACTCCTGGGGCAACAACGGGAAAGGGTGAAGGGCCGATAAATGGGCCGCCAACAGGCTTGAATGGGCTTGATTTTTTTCGGAGGAAACAAGTTCGAAGAAGATAGGAGAGGTGATGGCCGCAAGGTTATTTTCCACCAATTCCTCCACTCTCGCACGTATAACCTCTACAGGCCGGGAGCCCAAGGCGAAAATCCACGCGGAACTGTCGATCAGGTAAAGCTGGTTCAACCCCTGGACTCTTTAAGCGATTTGGGCGTGAGATCAAGGCGGAATTTATCGAAATCCTTTACGAAACTTTTTCTTTGAATATCAGCTAATAAGTTTCGCAGGCCGGTTTCCAGGACTTCCCTTTGGGAAACAATGCCCGTTTTCCGCTTTGCCTGTTTTAAGAGCTCTTCATCGATATGGGTTGTGATTTTCATTGCATCCTCCAAAGGTATGGCACTACTTACCATACTTATATCAAATCTTGGAGCCAGGCGCAATCCAGAGAAATATTAGGCCTAACCCTACTTTTATTGTCCAACGCGGGTCCCCGCCGTGGACAAGGAATATTAAGAAGGTTCCACCCACCAATGGGCCGGGATGGTCTTGGTCTTATAGGCTTTTAGTATTTTACCTACAGTCGAATTTACCACGTATGACCAATCTTGATAGTTGAACGGGGGAAGAAGGTTGTTGGTTCGGATATGGATCAAGACCTGGTTGTCGTCGGGGGATATGGCTTTAGCCTCTGGAAAAAAGCAGTCTTTGGAACCGGGGGCCGACTTTTGATATTCCTGGATAACCTCCCCGTCAATCGGATGGGATTTGCGGGTATCTAAATCGCTAATCATGACCTTATTGCATGAATTGCAATCTTCATCGTTGATGAACACTAGTCTGTTTAAATGGCCAAGAGTAAACTCGATGATGCGGTGGTGGCTATAAAACAATATCGGTTTTTTATCCGTAGTCCGTTGGATAAATTCCTCCCGTAGAGCCGAACCATTTTTGTGCGATTTTGTGAAACAACTGTAGTTGGAAAGTTTTTCAGCATTACCACAACAACTCCAATGAGGCTCCACAACCTGGGCGTATAGGGTAAAGGTTCCAATAAAAAGAAGGTTTATCGCAGCCAAAACGAAAAAAGAAATCTTCATGGTCCTCACCTTTAAAAGCTTGTCCACGACGGGTCCCCGTCGCGGACAACCTATTTTCGCCAACACAACAAGTAGAACAATAAAAGATTCACCAAACCCACGATAACACCAAGACATATCGCGAATTTAATTATGATTCGGTGTTTGTAATTCGCAGCATCATTCGGTCCGATTTGTATGGTTGGATGGCCCATTTTTTCAGAATGAATCGATCCAAATACGTCTCGAATATAACCGCCATAAAAATCAGCTATATCCCCAAAAATAAACCACTGTGATTTCGTTTCAACAACCACCTTTGTTTTTGAATCCATACCATCGATTTGAATTTGCATTTTGGTTGAAAGGAGCAAAGGGCGCGAGGGCTTTATAATGGTTTTAAATGTCGGAGCCTCACCACTCTCGACGGTATTTTCATATTTATAGTCAGCTTGACCGCGTATTAATATCGCTCGAATGATTTCCATTACTTCCTGAGCAGAGATATCAAACAATTCCGTTTGTTCACGCTTAACCGTCATTGTCAGAATCTCCTATTGTTTTAAAACATCCAAATCAACTGTCCACTCTGGGTCCCCGTCGTGGACAAAGCCACCCTATGGCTGGTTCTTCAAAGGCCCGGCGGCCTTGTAAGCATTCATCAGGATACCCGTGGGGAAAGAACGGGTGCTTATAAGTTCGAACGAGCGCGGTGGGGTCCCCTCCGCGAAGATGCGCTTTCCCTTTCCCAGAAGGACCGGATCGACGAGCAGTAGCAGCTCATCCGCGAGGCCGTGCTCCAGCAGGGGTGATATCAGCGATATGCTACCGCAAAGGACCAAGTTAGGGCCCTCCTGCGACTTGACACGGCGAACGCCCTCGATCATGTCCGGCCCGATGGCCTCGGAAGGGCCCCACTCCAGGCCTTCCGGCCGGTGGGTCACGACGTATTTCTTCGCGCCGTTGATCGCGTCCGCCATCGGACTGCTCGGCATCTTCGGCCAGAAGCTTGAAAAGTAATCGTAGGTGCGCCGGCCCAACAGTAGGTCGAATTTCCCACCATAGGCCGCGAGCACCGCGTCTCGGCCCTCAGGGGTACGGTAGGGCCCCGACCAGTCGCCGTAGGGGAAATCCTTGTCGTCGTCCAGGGCGCCAACCTAGATCACGCCGTCCAACGAAATATGATTGGCGATCTTCAGTTTTCTCATTTTGTGTCCTCCTTCACAGGCTCTTGTCGTTCACACGGGTTACCATCGTGCGTAAATAAAGGGGCCAGGGTTTTCCCTAACCTCCGATTTGGTTGTCCACGATGGGTCCCCGTCGTGGACAGGCTAGGTTTTCCATGGATCAATCAGATGGATCCCAAGCCCTTGAAAATGGCGGATATTGCGGGTGGCTAATGTAGCCTTGCTGGCCAAAGCAATCCCGGCAATCTGGACATCTCGAATCTCAACCGGACGTCCTATTTTTCTTTGTTGGGCCGCGATCGAGGCAGAGGCCCGTGCTGCGGCCAGGTCAAATGGAAGGACCCGACCTTCCAAATCCTTTTCCAAGGCTTGGTTAAAAATTTCCTCCAGTTGATGCCGTCTTCGTCCACCCGTCAGGTTCTCAAGGCCGAACCGAATTTCAAATACAGTGATGGTCGTAGTCCAAACCGATTCAACGGACTGGCGATCCAACCATGAAACGACCGCAGGATCCGGTTCCCGAAGCATCAATGCGGAAAGAATATTCGTATCGAGCAGGATCATGGGACAAGAGTGGCGGGCCGGGCTTGCTGGCCACGCAATTCAGGGATTTCCCTGGTCAGCCCTATTTTGCTAAACCGCGCCTTAAACCTGGCACCCAATGGTATTGGGAAGCGGCCCCCATCTTTCCCTACAGCGTTTCTCAAGATATCCCGCACTTCTTCTTCCGTGCTGTGCCCATTCTTCCGGGCCCTTTGGCTCAGTTTCATCTTCACGTTGTCATCTAAATTCCTAACGATTAATTGGGCCATAGGTTCCCTCCACAATGTAGGTTTAAGCGTCATTACGATATCATGATATCATCTTAATGCAATTCCCACAAGCGGTCAAAAATCCCCTCAGACTAACCCGCCTAAAAAAGGTCTTTCAGTTCTCT
>CAWKIF010000014.1:0-15049 GCA_963849485.1 candidate division FCPU426 bacterium
AGACCGATCCTTTGCCTGGCATCCGCTGAGACCCTGCAAGTACCTCAGGGCCAAGCTCTTCGCGTAGCCTGTTCCCTGGAACTCATCCATACCTACAGTCTTATCCACGATGATTTGCCGGCGCTGGATAACGACGATTACCGGCGAGGCCGAAAAACCAACCACAAGGTCTTTGGGGAAGCCATGGCGATTCTGGCAGGGGACGGTCTCCTGACCTTGGCTTTTGAGTGGGTTTCCAACCCATCCGCTTATCTTCCCAAGTACCGCCCTCATCTGCCAAGGGTAATCCAGGAACTGGCCTTTCACGCGGGCTACCCTGGAATGGTGGGGGGGCAGGTGGATGATGTGCTCTCCGAAAAGAAGAAACCCAGCCTCGATAAGGTGCTTTCCATTCACCGGCGAAAGACGGGCGCCTTGTTGCTTGCCACTCTCCGATTACCGGCACTTCTGGCGGGGGTTTCCACTTCCAAAATAAACGCTTTGACCCGTTATGGACGATCAGCGGGTTTGGCTTTCCAAATCGTGGACGATGTTTTAAATGAGACGGGGGACAGCAAAAAAATGGGCAAGTCATCGGGCAGTGACCGGGAGAGGGGAAAGATGACCTATCCCGCCGCCGAGGGACTGGAAAAGTCCCTCAGGGAAATCCAACGTTTGACCTTCGATGCGGTGGCGGCCTTAAAACCATTTGGCCCAAGAGCAGAACCACTCCGTGCACTCGCACTTTACATGTCCCGTCGAAACCATTAATTCATGAATCCTTTCGACCATCGCCATTACACCAACCTTTTTTACATCACTTTCATCGCATTCCTGGTCGCTCAGGGGCTGAAGGTGTTGATTTACTATTTTCAGCACCATAAAATCAACTTTCGCTTGTTCGTGGGAATGGGCGGCATGCCCAGTTCGCATTCGGCCTTTGTTTGCAGCTTGGCAACGGGAATCGGTCTGGATACCCATTGGGATTCCCCCGCTTTCTGGTTGTCGGTGGGCATGGCCATGATCGTCATGACAGACGCGGCAGGTGTCCGACGGGCTGCGGGCCAACAGGCGAAGATTTTGAACCAAATGTTGGACGACCTGGAAAAATCCCGGCCTATCCCGCAGGAAAGATTGAAAGAGCTGTTGGGCCACACTCCCATGCAGGTAATCGCAGGAGCGGGACTGGGTATCGGTATCGCTTTTGCCCTTTACCCATTACTCCATTAAATCAGGACCCCATGTACCAGTACCTGGATAAAATTGAAAGTCCACATCATCTGCGGGCCCTGCCCAAAGAGGCCTTGCCCAAAGTGGCGGAGGAAATTCGGGATTTTCTCGTAAATTCAGTCTCCAAGACAGGGGGACACTTGGGCGCCAGCCTAGGTACGGTGGAACTGACCCTAGCCCTTCATTACATCTACAACACCCCCGATGACCGCATCGTTTGGGATGTGGGGCACCAAGCCTATGGCCACAAGGTGATTACGGGGAGGCGGGACCGGTTCTCCACTCTGCGCCAATATGAGGGCGTTTGCGGTTTTCCCAAGCGCAATGAAAGTGAATATGACACATTCGCGGTGGGACACGCTGGCACAGCCCTTTCGGCGGCTTACGGTATGGCCCTGGCCAGGGACGTTCTCAAAAAGAAATTCAAGGTAATGGCCGTTGTGGGTGATGCCTCCGTGAGCAATGGCATGGCCATGGAAGCCCTCAATAATATCGGTTCCCACCCGGAGCTTGACTTGACGGTCATCCTGAACGACAACGAAATGTCAATTTCCCCCAATGTGGGGGCGATGTCCTCCTATTTAAACAAAATCCTAGCGGGAAAAACCTTCAACGACGCCAAGTCGAATTTCGAGCACATGATTGAAAAGTTCCCGATGGGCAAACAGGTGATCAACGTCGCCCACCACGCCGAGGAATCGCTCAAGGGTTTCGTAACTCCCGGAACCTTTTTTGAGGAGATGGGCCTGCGATATTATGGCCCCCTGGATGGGCATGATTTGAAGACTTTGGTAGAAATATTCAGACGGGTCAAGGAACTCAAGGGTCCCGTATTACTTCATGTCATCACGACCAAAGGCAAAGGCTATGCTCCCGCCGAGGAAAATCCGGAGAAATACCACGGGGTGACTGTTTTCGACAAGGAAACTGGCATTTCCCAGGCACCGCCCCAGCCGGGAGCCCCGCCTTCTTATACCAAGGTATTCGGGGATGCCATGGTGGAGTTGGCTAAGACCCGTTCAAACCTTTTCGCGATCACGGCCGCCATGCCGGAAGGAACCGGGCTCAAAAAATTCAGCCAAATTTATCCCGAACGTTTCGCCGACGTGGGCATCGCCGAGGAGCATGGGGTCTGCATGTCCGCCGGACTTGCTTGCGAGGGATTACGTCCGGTCGTGGCCATCTATTCTACTTTTTTACAGCGGGCCTTTGACCAGATCATTCATGATGTTTGCCTTCAAAACTTGCCGGTTGTGTTCGCGTTGGACCGGGGCGGATTAGTGGGGGAGGATGGTGAGACCCACCAAGGAGTTTACGACTTATCCTACCTGCGTTGCGTACCCAACATGACGATCATGGCCCCTTCGGATGAAAATGAGCTGCGGGACATGCTATATACGGCACTGGAGCACGACGGCCCCATCGCCTTGCGCTATCCCCGGGGGAACGGTGAAGGTGTTGAAATCATACCGGGGTTCAGGAAGCTTCCAATGGGTAAAGGCGAAATTCTCGAAATTGGGAAAGATTATGCCCTACTCGCGGTTGGACGAATGGTAGGCGTAGCCAAGACCGTCGTTCAACTTCTGAAAAAGGAAGGTTACCAGGGCACGGTGGCCAACATGAGGTTTGTGAAGCCCCTGGATGAGGAACTGGTTCTTTCACTATCCCGCGGCCATAAAGTCCTCTTGACCCTGGAGGAAAACGTGTTGATGGGCGGCTTCGGAAGCGGGGTTTTGGAGTTACTTCAAAGGGTAGGCGTCACGGACTGTGCGGTACGCCAAATAGCCATCCCGGATATGTTTGTTGAGCACGCTAATCCCAAGATTCAACGTGAGCTTTGCGGCTTGGAACCTAACCAGATTGCGGATTCGGTGCGCCAGATGCTCAAGAGCCATAGCGCCTTACGGCTGGGCGTCGTTTCATAAATGCTGTCTTTCCAACCACGAGTATATTTGATTTTACTGGCAGTGGCAGTACTGCTGTTTGGACTCTTCCACACTATCCATCAAACGATTCCGGATAACTCAACTTCTGCTTTATCCCTTCTCACTCCCAGTGTTACTCCTACCAGCCCGGTCTCAGTTGTTTCGATTCTTGCTACCACTGCCACTCCTATTCACGCGTCCCCTCTTCAAGTTCAATCGTCTGTTCCTATCACTCAAATCGCCTCGGACGAGGATGTGTTTGACTTAAAACGACTACGGGATCCCAAGGCCTTGGTGGAAGTCCATAAAGTTGAGGATGGGGAGAATTGGTGGTCGATCGCCAGTGACTATAAGATTGATGTGCCCACCTTGATAGGCGCCAATCCCAATCTGCCCATAAAGGCCCGGATTAACCGAGCGGTTGTGATACTTTCAGAAAAAGGTGTGCTTCACACCGTCTTGAAAGGGGAGACTCTGGGGTCCATCGCAGCCTTATTCAAAACCGATACTAAAATATTGCAAAAGATCAACGTTATTGAGTGGTGGTGGTGGAATCGATTAAGGATAGGGGATGTGCTTTTCATCCCTGGCGCCAAACCTCTCCTGATGGCTCAGGAATGGCGGGATTATTTCTCCAAGCGGGGTATTTTCGGGGATCCTCTTGGACGCTGGGGTGTGATCACGTCGCCCTTTGGCAAAAGGTATGATCCGCTGAATGGAGACGTGCGTCACCACTCTGGTCTGGATCTGAGGGCCAAGTACGGAGATTCGGTTTACGCCGCCGCAGGTGGGAGGGTTATTTTCACCGGTATCTCCGGGGGTTACGGTAACCTGATTCAAATCGCCCACGGTAATGGCTTCATCACCTTGTATGGGCATCTTTCAAAGATTTTGATCCAACAAGGACAGAAGGTGCGACGGGGCCAGTTGATTGGAAAAGTTGGGGCTACGGGACGAGTAACAGGTCCCCATTTGCATTTCGAGATTCGCAAGAATGGCAAGGCTGTCGATCCTTTACCTTATATCTGATAAACATTGATCATTGGCTTTAGGTTTGTCTTAATTTGGAATTGTTTGAAAATCTGACGTTTTCCGTTTGATTCACCTTGGAATCGCTTGTCGAAATGAATGTCCTCCCCCGGATTGATACAATAATCTCCGTCATATTCATTCATGCCTAACAAGGGCATACTTTTTCTTTCGATTTTCTCGGAGGAGATATGGGCAAGCGCAAGGGGCGCGTAGAAGTTGAAGCTAACAGTTGCAAGGCCTGTGGACTTTGCGAACAATTCTGCCCCAAAGATTGTTTTGAGCCGGGGGAAAATTTGAACTCGATCGGGTTCATCCCTATGCATTTCAAGGAAGTGGCCGAATGTACGGCCTGTGGCAATTGCGGATTGATGTGCCCCGATATGGCTCTCAAAATATGGATATTAGATGAAACCGTCGTCGGACTTTCTCTCCAATGACTCCCACTCTAATCAAGGGCAACGAGGCGGTCACGGAGGCGGCCATCGCCGCGGGCTGCCGCTTTTACGCCGGTTACCCTATCACCCCCCAGAATGAGATCACTTCTTCCATGTCCCGTCGTATGCCCCAGGCTGGGGGCGTCTTCATCCAGGCGGAGAGCGAAATCGCCGCCATCAACCTATGTTTTGGTGCCTCGGTGGCCGGTGCCCGTGCCATGACCTCCACCTCCTCCCCCGGTTTTAGCTTGATGCAGGAGACGGTGTCCTACCTGGCTGGCTGTGAAATTCCATGTGTTCTTGTGAACGTCCAGCGCGGGGGCCCTGGCCTTGGCAATATACAGCCCTCTCAAGCCGACTATTTCCAGGCGGTGAAGGGTGGCGGCCACGGCGATTACCATTGCCTGGTCCTGGCCCCCGATTCGGTTGAGGAATCCTATGTTTTCACCCAACTGGCTTTTGACCTGGCCGACCGGTATCGCAATCCCGTACTCCTGCTTTCCGACGGTCTGCTTGGCCAGCTCATGGAACCGGTGAATTTGGAGACGCCTCAACACGCCTCATTGCCTCCCCGTGACTGGAAGCTGGATGGCGCATTAGGACGAGAACCCCGTTTTATACGGTCGTTGTTGATGGAAGACGGTGTCCTGGAGAAGCACAACTATAAACTGGCCGAAAAATATCGGATCATGGCCTGTGAAATACGTTGGGATTCGGATATTCCGGAGGGTGCGGAACTGCTGGTGGTGGCCTACGGTGCCGCATTTAGGGCCGCCAAGGCCGCTGTGCGCGAGGCAAAGAATAAGGGTCTGAAGGCCGCCTGGCTCCGCCCCCAGACACTCTGGCCTTTTCCTTATGCGGCAGTGCGGGATGCAGCCAAAAAGTCCGGATCGGTGTTGGTGGTGGAAATGAGCCTGGGTCAGATGGTAGAAGACGTGCGCCTGGCCGTGGAGGGAGCCGTGCCTGTGGAATTTTTCGGGCGACCGGGCGGGGCGGTACCAAACCCTGCCGAGATTCTAACAGCCATGGAAAAGGCTGTAGGAAGAAAGGTACCCGTGTGAGACTGGTGAATCCCTTTCCCGAATCCCTCACAGAGGTCCAGAACGTATATTGCTCCGGCTGTGGTCACGGGATGGCGCACCGCCTGGTGGCCGAGGTATTAGATGAGCTTGGAGTGCGGGAGAAAACCGTGGGTGTGGCGCCGGTGGGTTGCGCGGTCTTTGCCTACGATTACTGGAACTTCGATGTGACCGAGGCACCCCACGGCCGTACGCCCTGCGTGGCCTCAGGTATCAAACGGGTTTTGCCCGACAGGGTGGTCTTTAGCTATCAGGGGGACGGCGACCTAGCCTCTATCGGCATGGGAGAGATCGTGCATACGGCCAACCGGGGGGACAATATTACGGTGGTCTTCATCAACAACGCCAATTACGGCATGACCGGCGGGCAGATGGCGCCCACTACTCCACTGGGCATGAAAACTACAACGACACCCCTGGGACGGTCGGCGGGGGAAGGGCATCCAATTCGCGTGCCTGAACTCTTGAACGCCTTAGAGGCGCCTGTCTACCTGGACCGCCAGTCGTTGCACGACCCCGGACACGTGCGCCGAGCCAAGAACTCTCTCAAGAAGGCATTCCAACTCCAGGTACAGGGCCGGGGGTTCACCCTGGTGGAACTTCTGTCGGTATGTCCGTCCAACTGGGGCATGACTCCGGTCGAGGCCGTGAAGTGGGTGGGGGAAACTATGGTTAAGACTTTTCCATTAGGCGTAGTACGGGACAGGTCATAAAAAACATAACGAACTACGAAAAAGATCATTACGACGAAGACACGAAGAAAAGTAAAAAGATATAAAGCATTCGAATTTAAAAATGAATTTTTCATTATTTGCCGTTCAAAGCGCTTTAGCGTCTTCATGGTTAATTGGTTTTTTTGAAATTTAAAGTTTCGAGGTAAGGCATGAGGGAAGAATTCCATTTCCGGGGTTCGGGCGGGCAGGGCATCCTGCTGATGGGTCTGGTCCTGGCCCATTCGGCCATGCAAGAGGGCTTGCACGTGACCTGGATACCTTCCTATGGCGCTGAACGACGAGGGGGGACATCCTTTTGTGCGGTCACGGTCTCGGATGAGCCCGTCGATTGTCCGGTGACGGACCGGCCCACATTGCTATTTGCAATGGATCAACGTGCGGCTTCCACCTACGCATCGGTCCTTAAAACGGATGTGGTATTGGTTTACAACTCCTCGCTAGTATTCGAGCCGCCCAAGGTAAGCGGGAGTTCTTATGGCGTAGAGACTTCCAAACTGGCCGCAGAGGCAAACTTAAAGGCTGCCGCCAATATGGTGGGACTGGGAGCGGTCTTGGCGGTTAAGCCGGTGATAAAACTTTCAACAGTAGCCCTAGCCCTCCCCAAGGCCCTTGGAGCTCGCAAACTTCACTTGGCTACACCCAATTTTAACGCGCTTGATTTGGGCTATAAGTCCGTGCAATCCGCTTTTTTCGCCGCGCGATAAATCCTTTCGATTCCATTCCTGGTTTTCTAAGGAAACCTTCTGTCTTTTCCATTGGTTGCAATCTTTGCCTTTATCGAGTTAAGTTAGTCCACTATGGATCCCAGATTTTTAGCTGAAAAGGGCACGGAAACCTTCACGGGAAATGAATTGATCGTGAAAGGAGGGCTGGAAGCTGGAATGAACCTCCTGACCGGCTATCCCGGTTCCCCTGTAGCGGATGTTTTTGAGGCCGCCTCCGCGATAACCCCTTACCTAAAAGAAAAGGGCATTCTCGCCCAAATTGCCAATAATGAGGCTTTGGCGGCTGCCCGATTGAATGGAGCCCAAATCGCAGGGTTAAGGGCCATTGCCGTCATGAAATCGGTCGGTTTCCATGTGGCATCGGACGCCCTTTTTGCGGCCAGCATGTCCAAACAGGGCCACAGGGGGGCTGGGCTCATTGTCATTGGGGATGACCCCTGGAGCGATACAACCCAGGTTCCCATGGATTCACGGCGCTTATCTGATCACCTTTTTATGCCTGTATTGGAACCGGCGACATTCCAAGAGATCAAGGATTGGGTCAAGGTAGGTTTCGAGCTTTCTGAGGAAGCTGATCTTTTCATCTCCTACCTATTAATCACATATACCGCTGAAGGCGGTGGCTGCGTGGAAGTTTTTCCCAACCATCCTCCCCAGGGCACCAGCACCCTCAATCTGGCCACAATCGATAGTTCCAAATTTGACATCAAACACAGCATTGTCCTGCCTCCCCATACTTTAGGCTTGGAAAAAGAAACTTTGGAGATCAAATTTCCACGGCTTATGGAATCGGCCAGGGCCAAGGGGCTCAACCGAATCCTACCGGGTGATGGTAAAAACGGTTTGACCTTCATCTCAGCTGGGGCCTCCTATACCTACTTGGAACAGGCTTTGGCGGAATTCGGATTTTCCGGGAAATTTCCTATTCTCAAGTTGGGAATGACCTATCCCGTTGATCCGGAAGCGATAAAGGATATCCTTGCGCATTCCAAGAACCTCGTGGTGGTGGAAGAAAAGCGCCGCTTCATCGAGTCCCAGGTCCGCAACATCGTCCTGGATCTTTACCAATCCGGCCAAGTGAAGGAAATGCCCAGCGTTTGGGGGAAAGAGTTCCCGGACGGTTTGACGGGTTTTCCCTCAGGACAAGGCCTGAGCCCCGCCGCGGTCATGCGTATCCTGGCGCCTCTACTGGATAAATACGAACGATCCAGCGCGAGGGTGAAAAAGGAGATCGCCTTTCTTGAGAGTCTGGATGAAGTGAAAATTGATGTCACCCGGCGGACTCCGACCTTCTGTCCCGGCTGTCCACACCGGGATTCAGCCTCGGTCTTCCTGCAATTAGTCAAGGATTTCAAGGATCCGATTTTCATGAAAAAGAAGTACAAAAGGGAACCTCTGGATATTCTTTTCCATGGTGACGCGGGTTGTTATGTACTCCTCTTCATGCCCCCCTATGGGCCTCTCATGCACAACTATATCGGCATGGGCCTGGGCGGCGGTACGGGAGCGGGCCTATCCCCTTTTTCCACCAATAAAAGCGTTTGCTTTATCGGTGATTCCACCTTCTTCCATTCGGGGCTTTCCGAGATATCCGATTCCATAAAGAACCACCAGGACGTCCTTTACGTCGTGCTCGATAACAAAACCACCGCCATGACGGGCCATCAGCCTCACGCCGGTATGGACCGTGATTTGATGGGGGAACCCACCTTCGCCCAGGATATCCTAAAGGTTTTGGAGGGCCTCACCAAGGGCCAGGATGTCTCCGTTGCCAGGGTCAACCCCGAAGAGCGCCAGGATTACAGGGAACTGTTAGAAAAGATGATCCTGGAGCCTGGCGTAAAGTTCGTCGTAGCCGATAAGGAATGCGGCATCACTTACCACCGCAGGTTCCGCCGTAAGATGAGCCGGGAAAGCGCACAATTGGGCTACCACCCAGCGCAAAAACGAATCAACATCAATGATCATACCTGTGAAAATTGCCTCGAGTGCACCAATTTGACCGGCTGTCCCGGATTGGCCATCGAGGACACCGTCTATGGACCTAAGATGTCCACCGATCTCTCCTATTGCGTTTCGGACATGGCTTGTACCCGGACCAAAGTCTGCCCCTCCTTTGAGGAGCTGACTATCCTACGTAATCACAAAGCCCCCTCCCTGACACACCCAAAGCCGGAAAATATTCCCTTGCCCCAGATCCTGGATTTCGAGGAGGATTGGCGCGCGTACCTTTGTGGGGTCGGAGGTATGGGGATCGGTAGCTCGACGGCGGTTTTAGTCCGGGCAGCCCTTAAAAAGGGATACCACGTCACCTTCTGCGACAAAAAGGGGATCGCCATCCGAAACGGCGGGGTCAATTCCCAGATCACCTTTTCCAAGAAAAAGAAGGTGGTCTCGCCCCTTTTTCCTCAGGGCAAGGCTGATGTTTTATTGGGGCTCGACATTTTGGAGGCGGCCCGCGGATTGGACCCAAAAATGAATTTCAGGGTCGGTTCCAAGGAATATACCCACTCGGTCATTAATACCCACAAAACTCACACGATACTCACCCTCATGGGTCAGGATGATTTCTCTCCTGATCAATTGGCCGAAATCTTTCGGAAATACACTAAGGATTACGTGGGCGCTGATATGAGCCAGATCGCTGAGCGTTACTTGGGGAACAAGGTATTCGTGAATGTCCTTCTTTTGGGGGTGGCTTTCCAACGTGGTCTGTTGCCCTTGAAACTGGAGGATTTAATCGAATCCATCCGGGAAAATTTCTCTGCCCGTGCGGCCGACTACAACATCAAGGCCCTAAATTTAGGCCGGGATCTGGCGATTAATCCTGATAAGTACAACGCCGATGTGAGGATGGGCTTCCAGGAAGTATTGGCTGTCAAATCCCTGGTGTTGGGCGAGGGCCGCGCCAAAGCCTACCGGACCCTGGCTGAACGTTTCCTCAAGGTTTGGGAGGGGGATGAAGATACCCGGCTCCAATTCGTTACCCGGCTTTATGACCTCATCGAGTTTGAAAACGTAGATTACGCTGCCCGTTACGTTGACAGAGTTCTGGAGATATTGGGGAAGGATACAAATCAGGAAGGTTTCGAGGCCACTCGGGCGGTGGTGAAATACCTTCACAAGGTCATGGAAATTAAGGATGAGGTCTATGTGGCGCATCTTTTGACCAGTCCCGAGAAGTACAAAAAGGACGCCAAGCGGTACAAAGTCGACCTCAAGGGGGGCGACCGGATCGCCTATAAGCATATTAATCGGCCTCATTTCGACCTATTCGGGATAGGAATCGAGTTTGATTTCGAGACCAAGGACTGGATGCTTCAAATCATGAAACGGATGAAGTTCTTACGGTTTTTACTCCCTGGATGGCATAGGCGGGAAAAGGAATTCCGCTCCTGGTACCAGGAATTAACCTCGCGGTTCGAATTTAAATCCTCTGTCGAGTACCGACGTTGGGTGAGGGCCTTGAGTGTGCCGGAAGAGGTCCGGGGATATCGGCAGATCCGGTATCCCAAAATGGAAATCGCCAAACAGAAGGCCGAAGCTATTCTTTCGGGCGCTGAAGAACCAATGGCCTATCCCCAGTCCACTTCTGGGGTGAAAATACCCGCTGTTGTCTAAGAACGGCAATTTTTGAAAGGTTTATCAACCAGTGAAATATCCACTCCTGATCCTCGTTTCCTGTTTTGTCTTATTCGAGCTGGTGCCCATTTCTTACGGTGAAGTGCCGCCGACAACCCAATTCATTAAACTCAATGCAAAGAAGATTGATGGAAGCCATCTGATTCTTTCATGGGAAGATCCCAATTCGGTGGTCGTTCAAGGATATAACGTCTACAGCCGTCAAGGTGCGAGGGGCCCTTTCTTCAAGCTCAATAGCGTTCTTTTGAGGACTAACCAGTATTACATGACCGCAACGGCGGACTCCCAATTTTCGTTCCAAGTGAAGGAAGTGCTTCGCCTCAATCCCGTACAGGAAGGGGCTTCATCGTTGGAATTAATGCTCTCCCCTAAAATGCGGGTGGTTAACAAGAAAGAGTTAAACCCGTCCCCCAAGGGAATGATCAATCTCGTAAAGGCGGCCCATATGGCAAAGTGGGACGATCTGAACCTTGCGGGTTTGGACGGTTATAACGCCTATTACTGCGAACAACCCAAGGGCGCCTATATCCGGGCCAATGACATTCCCTTTACCAATGAGAAGGCCCTTTTGAAAAACTTGAAGGTTGGAAAGAAATATTACCTGGTATTCACGTCGGTCAGCTCGACCGGAAAAGAAAGCGAACCCTCGAAGGTGTTGATGGCCGAAGCTATCGATGGTCATTTCCCCCCATTTCCGACGTCCCTCCCTTGATTCGGTTAAGGTTATTCCTGAAGCCGGGTTTTCTTTCAATTTTTTGTTTGGCCATGACACCCGCCGTTCGTTCGGAAGAAAGTTATTCCGTTCTCCCATACGAAAAATTGATTGAGCTCACCGCATGCGCGGATATGAAAACCATGAACCAAGATTGTGGGCTGAACCCCAATCTCTTATCCGAAAGGGAAAGAGCCCTGGAATCGGGTCTAGACGATTTGTGGGCCTTAAATTACGGGGAAAAATCACCCGTGAAGGTGAGAGAAGCTGCCCGGATGATCCGGGGATTAGCCCGGATGGATCTGGGTGTTCTAATCAAGAATCCCGACTTTGCCCGAGCGGCACTATTACGTGGGGAAATGGGTATTCAATATATGTTGTCTAAAGGCCGATCGGATCCTTCTGCAAATAATTTAAGGCTAACTAAGTCCCAAAGAAATAGGATCTCAAATTGGGTTCGAAAAGCCGAGCGACTCTTCACACTGAGAAAATACGAGCAGATGCGTCTTCAGATTTATCGGACTCTTTGGCAAACGGATGCTTTGACGTCAAGATCCCCATTGCCTGATCCGGTTCAAGGGGAAAGTTGGGCTTAAGGCCGTATCCATTATATTTTTTCCTTAAACTACTTGCCCCGCCGCCCATGCGGAGGACCAGGCCCACTGGAAGTTATAGCCCCCCAGCCAGCCAGTCACATCCACCACCTCGCCAATGAAATAGAGCCCTTTTGTTTTTCGACTTTCCATGGTTTGGGAAGAGAGCTCCTGGGCGTCCACCCCGCCCTTGGTGACCTCCGCCTTGGAATAGCCCACAGTTGAGGAAGGCAGGAAATGAAAAGCGGTGAGGGCGCGGCTGAATTCCTCAAGCTGCTTATCCGAAAGCTGGGCTGCTGTTGCCCTAGGGGGTAGATAAAGCTCGCAGGAATCTTTCGGCCAGGCGCTGGGGCAGTTTCTGGCCCAGCAGGGTCTTCATTTCGTATTTAGAAACGGCCTTTTGATCTATCCACCACTGGGCCAGCGATTCTGGGGTTTCGTCGGAAGGAAATTCAACATGACTCGATCGCCCACTTCCCAATGGAGGGAGGCTTGCAGTGCGACCGGGCCGCTTTAAGCCCACATGGGTGAAAAGCAGGGACTCCCGGAAGCTCTTTCCCGGCAGGTTGCGAGACAATCCACTGAAACTCCCATGAGGTTCCCAAAGCGTTTCTCGTCTCTCTTTGGAAAACTTGAGATCCATCCAAGGCGGGCCGGGGAGGAATAACGCCAAGGCCAAATTGGCGGGCAAGCTGGTAACCCGAAGTCGGTGGCTCCCAATTTGGGGATGGAAAGCCCGCCCGTGGCCACTACCAGGGAATGGGAAAAATAGAGGTCCGAAGAGGCCCAGACCTTGAAGAGACCCGGTTTTTCTACGGTTTGGACTTTCTCGCCCATACACATTTGAACGCGGCCTTCCTCGCATTCTTTCAGCAAAAGATCGACGATTTCCTGGGCGGAACCGTCACAGAAGAGCTGGCCCAGTTTCTTCTCGTGGTATGAAATGCCATGGTTGTTGACCAGTTCGATGAAATCGGCGCTGGTGTAACGGGATAAAGCGGATTTGCAGAAATGGGGATTACTCGAAAGAAAGTTATCCGGGCCCGCGCCGATATTTGTGAAATTGCAGCGGCCCCCACCGGACACCAGAATCTTGGCGCCCGGTTTAGGGTTGTGGTCCAACAACAATACGGATCTTCCCCTCTGGCCCGCTTCTTTGGCGCAAAATAGCCCTGCGGCACCCGCCCCAAGGATGATGACGTCGAATTGTTTCATGGAAGAAGTATAAACAAAGAATAAGTTGTGAAAAACCCTGATTAGTTTCAGTTTGGTGAAAAATCATCGGTGCTTGGAATAGGTTAAATCCCATTAAGATATTCAAATAAGAAACGATAAAAAGAATCCCAGGAGAATATCACGAAGATTGTCGACGAGATCCAAGCCGCGCATCCGTCAGCGAAGATCGAGCTACTCGTCGATGGGGGCTGGCGGCCCGGGTCGATACCAATCGTTTCGCGCAGGTCGTATCGAACCTGATTGACAACGCCGTGGCCCATGGCGATGTCACGCGCCCCATTCTCGTGGTGCTGTCCTGTCGTAAGGGCGAGGTCACGCTTTCAATCGAGAAGCACGGCGCGCCCATACCCCGCAAATTCATCCGCTCCTCTTCAACCCCTTCGCGCGCGTCGAAAAACCCGCCGGGAGGTCGGCTGGGCTCGGGCTCGGCCTGTACATCTCGGAGCGCATTCTGGATGCCCACGGGGGGAAGCTCTCGGTAGATTCCTCCCGCCGAGCTGGGGACGAGGTTCGTCATCACACTACCGGCGGACCGATGACCACCTAAACTGCTTCGGCAGGGCGTCTGCTCCCCGACGTAGGGCGCTGCTGAGCCGGACCCGGCGGTTCAGAAATAGTGGCCGCGACTGGCTGCGCTCATTTTGAGGGAATGTGAGAACGTGAGCGGAGACCGCCAGCGCTCGGCTGGTCGGCGCACTCCCGTTTCCGGCCACGCCGCAGGCCATGTACGCCTCGCGGCGATGGGCGCACGTTTCGGCACATGCCATCGACTCTGTGCGTCCAGGCCACGGCCCGGTCGTCGCGAACGGCGAGCGTCTACCTGACGCAGAACTATCCGAGCCTCGTCGCCTCGATGGGCGGCGGCGCCGGCGCGAAAGCGCTCACGGATTCGCTGCTCGGCAGCATCGGCACGAAGATCTTCCACGCCAACAGCGACCGCGAGACCAACCAGCTTGCGTCCGACCTGGTCGGAAGGCGGCTGCCAGTCGCTGCGCAACAGCGGCACCGGCGCCAGCCTGAGCATCGGCGCGCAGTCGAGCATGGGCTCGTCCGCGAATCGGGGCCGGAGCGAAAGCATGGATTACGAGATCCAGCCGATGGAATTTGCGGCGCTGCGCAAAGGGGGCGCCGAGAACGCGCACGCGACCGACGCCCTGATCTTCCAGAACGGGAGGCTCTGGACGGGAACGGGAAGGGCCTGGCAGAAGCTCGCCTTCCGGCGGCCAATATGAGAGCGCGCTCGTAGCATCCGATCGCCGACTGCTGGTTGCTCTTGCTCCCGTGGAGTTTCTGCCAATTGCCGAGCAGGTGCGCCTTGACCAGAAGGACGCGCACCAAGAGGACTGTATCCGACTGAGGGACTGCCGTCTCCAACGCCTCGCACTCTTTGCACAGCCGACTACACACGAGCATCGATCTCTGCGTCGTAACCTCGGAGGCTCCGCTTAGTAGCGTACTCGCCGCCGACGAGACGGATCTCATCCTGGACAGAGCGAAGGCGGACCTCGATGGGTTCGGGTTCCACGACGGAGAACTCCGTCCCAGCGGGCTTTGGTAAGCGCTCCGCGATCTGAAGGATGACGCCTCGTATCCGCTCCTTTACCAGCGGTCTAAGGACAAACGGTAACAAGCCCGTCACTGTTTTCGCGGCACGATCCAGCGCAACCGGGTTGTTCGCAACCTCGACGGCGTTGATGCCGGCCTGCTTTAGGATGTCCGCAACTTTCT
>CAWKIF010000015.1:0-6558 GCA_963849485.1 candidate division FCPU426 bacterium
TCAAAACCTCGGAACCGGCCACATGGGTATCCTGGGCCTTGGCCCTCAGATTGACCTTGCCGATATGGGAGAATTTGTGTTTTTTCTTGGGCAGGCTCATTTTTTTCCTTTTCCCCTTTTAAGGGGTCGAATTATAACAGGCGTCCATTTTCTCTCGATGGATTTTTACGCCAACCGGGGTTTATCTTGGGGCCGAGAATGGTAGCATTCCCTCCCGTTGAATCCACCCTCGTCCATGGTTTCGGTCGATTCACACCCTTCACTTTTAAAAAACGTGTCTTTTTAAAGGCATCGAGCCTAAGTCCATATTCTTGAGATGGCCGACCGGGTTTCTTTTTAGCCGATCAACTATCAACCGTCTCCCGAACCTTGAAGGGTTGAATTTTTATCGTCGCATTTAAAATTGCTTCCGATGGGTCGATTTTGCATTTAAACACGTTTTTTTTAAACGATTAGAGACGATGAAGGATCAAGATACATTTCCATTAAAAGCTAAAAAGGGTCCAAATCTTCAAAGGCGATGCCAGGTTTTTTCCCAATAAGACCTTGCGAAACAACCTTAAAGGCGCCTGATCCGGCTTCCATAGGTCTTTCAAGTCATCCAGTTCATCGGAAGTTTCATTTGCCCCCCAGCGAGGCTGGATCTTTCTTTCCAAAGCCACGCTCCAACCAAAAACCCTTATAAAACCTTTTAAATTAGCAGAAGGGTTGGGTGGTTAAAGTAAAACTTTAATCACCAACAACCCTCTCAACCGTCCTATCGAGGGTTGATTTGGATATATCGGAAGAGTTCTTGGGCAGATTCCTGGACCGACAAGTGGCTATGATCCATCACGATGGATTCTGCGGTCTTTCGAAGGCCTCCCACGGGGCGGTTAATGTCCCTTTCGTCCCGGGCTTTCACCTCTTGCATCACCTTTTCCAGGGTGGATTCCACACCCGATTTTTGCAGGTCCTTCAAACGCCTCAAGGATCGGGTTTCAACCGAGGCGTCGAGGAAAAACTTGTATTGGGCGTCGGGGAAAACATCAGTTCCTATGTCCCGACCCTCGAGAACAGCCCCCCCGAAGGGGGCGCTCTCTTCACGGCCCATCTTTTGCTGGCGGGCCACGAGGATTTTCCGCACTGGAACCGAGTTAGCGATAAAGGCGGAGGCTTGAGTCACTTCCGGTAAACGGATCTCTTTCGTCACTTCCCCTCCGTCGAGAAAAACCTTGTTTTCCGGCTCGGAGGGCCTCAGTTCAATAAGACATTCGCGGGCGATCTTTTCCAAATCGGGGTCGCTTTTCAAATCAGCCTTCAAGCGAAGGGCCTTTAACGTGACCGCCCGGTACATGGCCCCGGTATCAATATGCAGGAACCCCAGCATCTTAGCGAGCGTTTTAGCCACGGTGCTCTTCCCCGCCCCGGCGGGCCCGTCGATGGCGACAATGGTAGGTGGTTTCATGGCTGGCACCTTAGCGGGGGACACTGATCTTTTTCAAGCTTTGCTCGAAACCCGGGAAAGAAGTGTTGATGTTCTCGGTATCCAGGATCGTGGTGCTCCCTTGGGCGGCGAGTCCCGCCACCGCGAGGGCCATAGCGATGCGGTGGTCGCCACCGGAGTAAACCTTCGCACCCTGGAGAGGGGTGGGACCCTGGATCACCCATCCATCGGAGGTAGCCTCGATATCCGCGCCCATCTTCTTCAGGTTCAAGGCCATCATCAAGATGCGGTCCGATTCCTTGACTTTCAGGTCTTGGGCGTCCTTGACCAGGGTGGTGCCCTTCGCCTGGGTGGCTGCCACGGCAAAGGCAGGAAACTCGTCCACCATCCGGGGGACGAGGGCTCCTCCAACCTCAACCGCTTTTAAGGTCGAATGGCGGATCACCAAGTCGGCGATAGGTTCCCCGCCCTTCTTAACGGGAAGACGGTGTATCTCAATATCCGCCCCCATTTTTTTCAAGACGTCCAACAGTCCCGTGCGGGTCGGGTTCACCCCCACGTTTCGGATTTTAATCTGAGCCCCGGGGACGATAATTCCCGCCACGATGAAAAAGGCCGCCGACGATATGTCCCCGGGAACCCGGATCGATTTTCCACGGAAAGGCTGGATCGGTCCCTTGACGATAATATCAGAGCCTTTTTTCTTAAAGGGGATTTCGAAGGTTCTGAACATGTGCTCGGTATGGTCCCGGGTGGGAAGGGGTTCCCGGACGGTTGTTTTTCCTTCGGCAAAGAGGCCCGCCAGGAGAAGACAGGATTTGACCTGGGCGCTCGCCACCGGAAGCTCATAGTCGATGCCCTTCAATTTGGTGCCCTCGATGCTTACCGGCAGGTTCTCGCCCCCGCCCGAACCCTTGATTTGGGCTCCCATGGCCGCCAGGGGGAACAGAACCCTTTTCATCGGACGCCGTTTCAGATACTTGTCCCCTGTCATGTGGCAGGAAAAGGGCTGGGCGGCGAGGAGCCCCATCAGGATGCGGGCGGTGGTGCCGGAATTTCCCGCGTCAAGGAAACCCTGGGGCGGAACCAGGGAATTCAGGCCCTTACCCTTGATCGTGAGCCGGTCCCCCTTCTGCTCGATTTGAACCCCCATGGCCCGGAAAATGTCGATGGTGGAGCGGCAATCATCCGAAGTCAGGAAATGGCTGACCTTCGTGGTGCCGTAGGCCAGGGAGCCCAGCATGACGGCGCGGTGCGAAATGGACTTATCCCCCGGGATGTCCAAGGTCCCCGATAGTTTTTTCGCGGGTTGTATGACCAATTTTTTCATAACTTTTCCCTGATAGCGCGGGCTTGTTCGAAGAAGCGCATCCAATCCCCAGGTTTTCCCCGGACGAGGCTCGACTCCAGCCTTATGATTTCACGCCGGTACTCCGCTAACAGGCCCAAGATTTCCTTCCGGTTATATTTCATGATGTCCGACCACATGGCGGGGCTTCCTGCGGCGACCCGGGTGGTGTCCCTGAACCCCGAACCGACCCCCCAATGGGTCTTAGGATTTTTGCGCGCGGAGCGGTCGTAAAGATGGACTAAAAGAGAGGCCATCATATGGGGCAGGTGGCTGGTGAGGGCCACGATCCGGTCATGCTCCGCCGCTTCCAAGAGGAGGGGCCGGCCCCCCACTTCCTTCCAAAAGGCGATGGCCGAGCGCACCAGGCTCCCGGGGCTTTTTTTCAGGGGCGTAATGAAGATAACCTTGTTTTGGAAAAGCCCCCCCTCGGCGGCCGCCGCGCCCGACTTTTCCCGGCCCGCCATGGGATGGCAGGGGACAAAGTGTAGGGGAGCCCTGGGAATCTGAGAGGCGGAACGAACCAAGGCACCCTTGACGCTGGACACGTCCATAATGAGGGATGCGGGGGATTTCATCTTTAAAAGGCCAGGTAAGGCCTCCAGGACCGCTCCAGTATGGGAACAAAGCACGATCACCGAAGCCCCCTCCACGGCTTTCTCGAAGGTCGGGACGACCGGGAGGATTTTGGCGGCTTTGCGCCGGGAGACCGCCCGGTGGTTCCATCCCACCAGCTCGTACTTCCCCTTTTTTTTCAGGTCGAGCGCCAGGGACCCTCCCAAGAGACCCACCCCGATAATGGCTACTTTCTTTTTTTTCACTTATTCCCCGTGTTTCCCAAGGCCCGATAGGCCCTTAAAAATCTTTCCGTTTCCTCATCCGTCCCCGTCGTCACCCGGAGGGCCTTGTCCCCCATGGGCCGAACGATGACACCCTGCCGAAGCAATCCTTGGTAAAGGGCTTTCGCCCCCTCCACCTCAAAATAAACGAAATTGGCTTGGCTGAGAACGGGCCTGAGGGCCAGATTCCGATTAGCGCGAACGCCCATGCGCGCGGGCTGGTAGTTGTCAATATGGCGGGCAAGGCCTGGCTGGAACATCCAGCCTGCCATGTTGTGAAGGGCGGACGACGTGGATCGGCCCAATACGGTGCCCAGCGACCATAATGTCCGGCCGTGGCTGTCGTCCCGAAATGCTGTCTTCCTGCCAGTGGCGCTGGTAATCCATGGCATTACGGAAACGTCCTGTTGCGGTATTGAACGCGAACCAGACAAAGGCGAGATAGCGCGACGAAAGATCGAACGCCACGCCGCTGCCCGCCTCTTCCAGAAGCGCGCTCACCATGAGGGCGCGGGCATTGTCGTCCGTGGTGTAGCCTTCGCGGTAATTGGGTACCGTGAACACGGAATGCTGCAGCATGCCGGTCTCATCGGTCATGTGGCGCAAATGGTCAAGCTTGAGCGGGGGCAGCTCGCCGGAGCTTTGTTAAGAGGCTTGCGGTGAAACCGCGAGGGGTGAAGTTCCTGCGTTCGCCCCGGGCGCGCTCGAAACTTTCCTTGTACCGCTCCACCACCCGCTGCCAGATGATGGACCGGCCGAACAGGTATGCCCGCTTGCGCATTGCGTGGCGCTTCGCCTCGTTGTCGATCAGGTCGTTCACCTGTGCGGCGATCGCGGCGGGGTCGCGGAAGGGCACCAGCACGCCGCGTTCGTCGGCCAGCATTTCGCGTACCAGTACAGCGTGGAAATAACCGCCTTGCCAGCGCCAAGAGTGTAGGCCAGGGTGCCGGAGGTTATCTGGCGCGGCGTTGCGCGGAACTCAACGCAGCTGCTGCCGCCAAGCCTGTAGCCAGCAAATAACCACAAAAACAAATTGTGTGCGGGGTATGAAAAATGCTCCGCATACAACGTCTCACTTAGTTTGAAAAAAGTGCGGCGGCTGGGCAGCTCCTGGCGCAATGTTGATGTTGCCGGTGAAGCACTTAAAAATATCTAAATTTTAAATCAAAGCCATTCATCAAATAGTCGGTCTCGGCGACTTTGGCGCTTCATAGGAGCGAATTGTTATTCTGCCAACCCTCCACCGCTCCAGGACGTAACCTGCCAATCCCTCTAACTCTGCCGATCCGCTAACCGTAGCTAGTTCCTGCCCGGCCTTAGTGAGCAGTACGCCTCCAATATCCAAAATATTGTTTTCCTGCGTCGGAAACTCGATCACAAAACGGTTGTTGTGATAGTGACATGCAACGGCTGGCCCGCTGGTCGAAGGAGAGATTTTCGTCGGCGTCAAAAGAAATCAGACCGATCGCCGCTAAGTGGCGGAGGGTATCGAAGTCAATCCCCGTGCGGGTATAGATCAGGACGCGGTGGTCAGAGCACCAGCGGAGTCAGTGAGCCGCCGAGATTCCAAACAGCGGAGCAGAGATTCCTGAACAACTCGGCGTCCGCTTTATCGAAAGAGGCGAGTAAGTTGACATGCGCTTGGAAAACTGGCCAGGCGCATTGGCTTCGCCGGCGAGGACCCTCGCCCAGAGTTCTTGCATATCACGGTCCGAGATAAGTCGGCACTTGTCGAAAAAGTTCGCAATCCAATCATTCTCGACGTCCCCCGGGCGAGCGTTCTCTTTGACTGACGGCAGAGCCTTCTGTGCAATGTCTTCAATGTTCTGCTGCTTGATCGCTTCTTCGGTGAGCCGTCTGCGTATCGCTCGACATTCCAGGTCAGTGACCTAATCTGGGTGACCGCCTGGAGCGTCGCTGCCTCCGCCTCTGCGTGCGCGACGCGGCGGATCTGGAATGGGAGGAAAATTCCGCCGACAGCGTCTGAGATTTTCTCGATCAGGACCGTAGCGCGGGTTTTGACAGCTCGCCGAGGTTGATCAATGAAGTCCCCTCCGCCATCTCGAAAACGCGCCCTCCTAGGACGTTCGCCCCTACCTGCAGTTCGATTTCCAATAGGCGCCTTTCGAGCACGTTGACACGGCCCGACAGAGCGGCATCTAAATTCGATTGATCGGCCTCAATTTTTCGCACCCGGATCGTTTGGCCTTCAGAGAATGCAGCAAACCCACGTAGCAGTTCGGTCTGCATGTCGCGCATTTTCTCGGTCAGCCGAGACTCCATAGCATCCAGGTGTTGTTTTAGCTCTTGGTCGATGGCTCCACCAACTACAGTCTACAGGAAATAATCCTTGACTTTATCGAAAATGCCCTTCTCCTGAGGCTCATTTTCTACTGGCAGCAAATCTCGCAACTGTTCGAACAGCTTCCTCTTGCTCACGTGTTAGCTTCGAGGGAACCTTCACATCCAGATGCACATACAAATCGCCTCGTGCGGTCGAATTCAAGTGCGGAACCCCGAGGCCTTTCAGCCGCAAACGGCTCCCCGCCTGCGATCCTTCCGGAATCTTGATGGGCTCGCAATCTGTCGAACGTCAGAATGTCGATCGACGCGCCGAAGGCCGCCTGCCCATGTTCATCGGCACCGTGCAATGCAGATCGCTCTCATGCCTTTCGAAAATCGGATGCTCGGCCACCTTCAGCACCACGTACAAATCGCCCGCCGGACCGCCGTTGGCTCCGGGCTGGCCTTCCTGGCTCAGGCGAAGCTGCGTGCCGTTGTCGACTCCCGCCGGGATGTTTACTTTCAGCTTGCGTTCGCGACGCAGATATCCTTCGCCGCGGCATTCTTTACAGGGACGGCGAATAATCTGCCCTCGCCCATTGCATTGCGACAGGTGCGGCGCACCGAAAGGAACGCCTGCTGATAAATCACCTCGCCGCGGC
>CAWKIF010000016.1:0-3950 GCA_963849485.1 candidate division FCPU426 bacterium
AATTTTGGTGGCCATCCCGGCGGTCGTGGCCAATAACTTCTTTCTGACCCGGCTGGGCGAGATCCAGACCAATACCGACAGTCTGTCGCGCATCCTCCTGGCCTACCTCAAGCAAGAGAGGGTGAAATAATGCTTCCGGGCGGAAGCGGGGGCCTGGTCACCGGCATCAATGTCACCCCCCTGGTGGATATTACGCTGGTGCTTTTGATCATCTTCATGGTAACGGCCACCTTTGTCAGTGAACAGGCCCTGCAGGTGCACCTGCCTAAGGTGGTCAAGGAGGAAAAGGCCCCCCAGCCGGCCCTGGTAGTGACCCTGGGTTCCAAGGGTGAACTTAAATTTAACCAGAAAAACATCGACCTGGGAGGCTTGACCCAGCAGATGACGGTCGAGACGAGCGTCTACCCGGAAGTGAAGGTCATCCTCAAGGCGGACAAGAGCATCCCTTATGAGCAATTGGCCCAGGTATTGGACGCGATCAAATTGGGCGGGGTCCAGAAGGTGGCCCTGGCCATGGACCGCAAATAGTGAACCTCCCTTACTGCGATGCCGAAACGAACCAACTTCCGAACGGCTTCCCGATGAACCGCATCATTAGCGGTTTCAGGGTAGACCCTCTTTGGCGGCATCCTGCTGTCCTTTCTTCTCCATGGGGCCCTTTTCGGGGTGGCTATGGGCCTCATCGCCTGGGGCGAGTCGCACGCCGAGTACAAGACCAATATCGACCTCAGCGCCACTCCTCTTTTAACCTTACAGAACAATTTGACACCGCCCCCGCCGCCCGAGCCTTGGGTATTGGCGAAAAAGGGCAAGGCCCCGCCGCCGCCTCTGGTGAAACCCACCCCCACCCCGAGGCCGCGGCGCCTTATGTGGTCGCCACCCGCCAACCTTCCCTGGTGGGCGGTTTCATCGACGAGAACGATTATCCCACCGAGATGAGGAAGCAAAAGAAGGAAGGCAGGGTGATCGTGGAGCTTCTCATCAATATCGAGGGAGAAGGTGGACAAGGTGACCATCCTCCAGGGCGCCGACCCCGCCTTTAACCAGGTAGTCTTGGACCGGCTAAAGGACGCCAGGTTTAGGCCCGCCCTGGACAAGATGGGTGAGCCCATGAACTGCCGGGTGAGGCTGCCGATCTCCTTCAAGCTGGATTAAGGCGGATGTTACTGAAAAGTCCGATTGTTTATAAGGAGATCTGAAAGTCGATGAGTCGCAAAAATAATTCGGAACTATGCTCTTGGCAAACTACGCAAAATAAACCCTCTCCCCTTGGGGGAGAGGGTAGGGTGAGGGGTGCTTTACTACAGGCATTCCCCCCTCATCCCGGCCTTCTCCCTCGAGGGGAGAAGGTGAAATACCTGCGCACCTTCTTTTTCTTGGTATCGGAAATAATTGGATCTTTTACTTTTTTTTGATCCTTATGGTCCCCGGTCCCGGGCTTCTCTGGTCCAAAGATACTTACTTCAAGAAAGACCTGCAGGCTTTCCATAAGAACCCCCGGGATGAGGAGTTGCGGGAAAAGATCATCCAAGAAGTTCTTTCTATGAAGTCAGCCCCATCCCTGCCTAGCGCCGCGGTCAGCCTGAAGAGCCAGGCGAAAGAAGCCACCGAAAAGTCGCAGTTCAAGGAAGCCGCCCAATCCCTTTCACTGGCTTCCGATCCGGCCCCTGGGACGCCGGCACCTATTCCGAACTGGCCCAAGCCCAGGAGAAAGTGGGGTTCTATCCCGAGGCCTTGCAAAGCCTGAACCTCTACCTGCTGGCCGCGCCCAAGGCGGAGGACCGGCCACAGGTTCAGGACCGGATCGGGAAATTGGGCGAAGAGAATAAAAAATGGATGGAAGACCAGATCTCTCACCTGGACGTGGAAGCAGTGGGTAACTCCCTGGCCGCTCGGCTCGCGGGAATGAGGATGGCCGCCAAGATCGAAGTGCCCTATCTTGTAAAAGCCCTCAAGAAGAACGACGACGATACCCGGGCCAATGCCGCCCAGCTCCTGGGACAGATCGGGCCCGACGCGGACTCGGCCATACCCACCTTGGCGGATCGGCTGGACGACGCTGTCACTAACGTCAAAGAAAAAGCGTCGGAAGCCCTTTCGAAATTGGGCCCCGATGTCGTCCAAGTCTTGCCGGAATTGATGGATTCCTTGAGGGACGACGACGCCTTCATCCGGACCAACGCCGTGATTGCCTTCGGCAATATCGGGCCCGGTGCAGCTAAAGCGGTACAGGCCCTGAAGGACCGGGATTTCTGGGTCCGGGCCGACGCGGCCTATGCCTTGGCCAAGATTGGCCCGGCCGCCAAGGAAGCCTTGCCGGCCCTGGAGGCGATGTCAAATGACAAAGACCCGACGGCTAAAAAAAACGCGACCGTAGCCATCAAGCAAATCAACACAAAAGCCGAATAACCTTTTTGGGGACTTACGAATTTAGAGACTCTTACTCGACTTTGGCAAATTTAAGTCTGACATTCCATATCTCCCCCTTAAAGAGGGGGAACGAGGGGGAGTTAGCCTTTCTTTGCGACTTTACCAATGACTAATACTCCCCTCCCCCCCTTTTTCAAAGGGGGGTATTGGCGTTCACGACGCGTTTTTCAAGATTTGCCAAAGTTGAGTTTCTTAGTAAAGAAGTGAAACAAGAAGTGCCGATATAATTCACTTGATAGGATGGCACTACCAATGAAAGAAAACACAAACGATAGCCTTTTGAGCAAAGTTCCCGAGGTGACCTTGCTTTTTTGGGTCATCAAGATCGCGGCCACCACCCTGGGCGAAACCGGCGGGGATATGGTTTCCATGTCCATGAACCTGGGCTACCTGGTTGGGCACCGGCCATTTTCGCGGTGATTTTCATAGGGGCCGTGATTATCCAGATCAAGGCGAAACAGTTTCATCCCTATATTTATTGGTTCACCATCATCGCCACCACGACCGTCGGCACGACACTGGCTGATTTCTGCGACCGGTCATTAGGAATAGGTTACGCGGGTGGTTCCTCGATCCTATTTTGCCTGCTCATGGGGTCCCTGTTTGTCTGGCACAAGGTTTGGGAACGGTGGCGGTGGATTCGGTCTCCGAACCTAAATCGGAAATTTTCTACTGGGTTACCATCATGTTTTCGCAGACCCTGGGGACCGCCTTGGGCGACTGGACGGCCGATTCGGAGGGACTGGGCTACCTAGGTGGCGCCACCATCTTCATTATCCTATTGGCAGTGGTTCTCGGGCTTTACCTCTGGACCAAAGTTTCACGAACGCTTCTCTTTTGGGCCGCTTTTATCCTCACCCGGCCCTTGGGAGCGGTCTTGGGAGATTTCCTGGATAAGCCGCTGGACCACGGGGGTTTGGCGCTGAGCCGGTACGCCGCCAGCGGGGCACTTCTTTTACTTATCCTGGCTTGCTTATTGTTTTTTCCACACCGGGCGGCCCGGAAAAGCCATTGACTGATTCCGTATTAAGAACCTGTAACAAAACCTCAAAGCGAAGGCAATTTTCACCGCCAAGACGCCAAATTCGCCAAGAAAGACAAAAACAATCAGGTTTTAAAGGATTTTCAACTTTTATTGCCTTAGTTGTTCTTGGCGTCCTTGGCGTCTTGGCGGTTCAATAGGTTTTGTTAGAGACTCTAAGAAGAGGTTAGAAGATATGAAAATCCTGGTCATTGAGGACGAAATCAAGACCGCCGCCTATCTCGCCAAGGGTTTGAGCGAAAATGGTTTTTCGGTTCACCACTCCTCCAATGGCGAGGAAGGATACCAAATGGCCCGGGAGGGCGGATACGATCTGCTGATCTTGGACATCATGCTTCCGGGTAAGGACGGTTGGTCGATCTTGACGGACCTGCGCAAGTCGGGACACAAGTTTCCCATCCTTTGCCTCACTGCTCGGGACGCCCTGGGGGACCGGGTTCTGGGCCTGGAATCGGGCGCGGACGACTACCTGGTGAAA
>CAWKIF010000017.1:0-4697 GCA_963849485.1 candidate division FCPU426 bacterium
CGGCCCTGATTCAGGCACGCCCCCCGGCGGCCGAGGTTGTCGCCGGCGCTCGACTCTGCGCCCCTGGCCAGCCCGTCGCTGATGCCGCCCGCCCTGTCGCCCCTGCCCCGGCGCTCCGAGCTGGCAGGCGAACGCCGACTCCGACCCCGGAGCCTTGCAGAGCGCGGCCGCCGAACAGGGCCCCTTTCAGCTCACGCCGCTCTTGCCCGCGCCGTTTCCCGGCAGGTTGCCCTTTGACGGCAGCGGCTCCGATCCGACGGCCTGCCCAATCGGCAAGGCTGGCCCGGCCAGCAAGCTTGGACTGAGGCGGCTGCAGCACTGCATTGAGCCGCCCCGGCCTGCCGGTCACCGATGGGTGTTCTCCGACCTTGCAAGGCGCGGCGAACGAACCAGCCCGGCCACGGCCACAGGCCCAGGTGGAAGCCGAACAGGCTGCCGCCACGCTCAATCACCTGGGCTCGCTGCGCCCGCTCGGTAGATGGGCGTGAAGTTCTGGGTTTCCGTTCCCTCATATAAAAAGGCGTCCCCGTCGCCCGGCACGATCTTGACCACCCGCTTGCCGTCCGGGCTGGTATAAACCGCTTCGCCTGACGATTCCGCTCCGGTCACGACCACCGGGTCGTCCGCCGAATTGGCGGGGATATAGTCGTCGTTGTTGTAAACGTAAAGCTCGCCCACGTGGTAGGGGTCCTGCCACCACCAATAGTTGTCGTTGTAGAAATCCCAACGGTTATAGGCTTGGTCATACCACCACCAACGGCCGTCGTAATTGCGGGTCCAAAAGAATTGGTCGCCGGCGTACCAGCCGTACCAGTGGTAGCCCGAATTATCGATATAGTGGGAATAGGAAAAACCGCCGTCCGTATGCCAGTAATAACGGCCCCTTTGGGTTTCGGTCAGGTTTTCCCGGTCAATCCGCTGCATGTATTCGGGCCGGTTTACCGCCGACATCTGGTTGCGCACCAGGCTCCCGTTGAACTGCCGGGAGGAAACCAGGTTCGCCTTGAAAGCCTCGCCCTGGGGCCCGGTCGAAGGCATGCCGATCCTGGAATGGCGCCCGGTCCGTGGAGACCATTTCCGAACGGTCCGTGATGTACCGGGTTCGGTTTTCACGCCGATGTTGGACAGTTTCTTGCGGACATAACCGTGCTGATAGGCATGGTGCTGGACCGCGGCGGCTTCCCGCACCCCGGGGGGCGCGTGCTGCGGCCACCGGACGGGCGGCTGGGCCTAGGGGCCGCCCTTTGGAAGGTGTGCTTGGTCGGGCATGGGCCTGGGTCCGGGTGGACTTGGCCGTAGGAAGGTGGTAGTCCGGTGGTAGCCCCATGCTCCGGTGGAATGGTTCATCTGGATCCTCGCCGGGGCCCCGAGCGTGAAGGGACGGGACTCGGTGGCTTGGACGGCCCCAAAACCTCCCCCATGTTCCCGGCGCCCGTTGCGCCCTCCTTTTTATTGGCCCCCTCCTTGATCGGCATAAACGGCCATGGCGATGGAAGAAGCCAAGATCAAAGTGAAAACGGTGATTCGTTTCATATTGCCCCTTTTATTAAATTTGATTCAGTGAATGGATAAAGCAGAAATGAGCCCGCCCCAGAGGGGGAAATTCGGTAATCCAGGTTGGATGCTCGGGGACCCAATCAAATTGATCGTAATTTCATTTCAAGCTTTTCGGGTCCAAATCCGATAAGACTCATTTTGATTGAAAGAACCCTCTCCCCTTGAGGGTGAGGGACAGGGTGAGGGGTGGCCCATTCGCCCGGCCCTTATCACGGGCAACTTAGCGTAGGTCTCAATCCGGATCGGCGGTATTAACAGGGAATATGGCTATCGTAATGATAAATATCATTGTTCCCAAAAGTTTACAAAGAATTGGGCGAAAATTATCTCTTCATCTCAAGATTAAGAGTAGAATCAAATCGATCAAACGGCTAGATAACGCTTCCTCACCGGCCCCGGCGAATGTCCTTACGGAATCCGAATCAGACACTTTTTCCTCCCCCCTTGGTTCAACCAACTCGGCCTTTGTTTCCGCTTCCCGCCTTAACGGGTGGATTGCCTTCCACCCAAGGAGATGCTTATGAAAGTCGAAGATCTTGACCTCAAGGAACTATTGGAATTAGACCCGGCCGGGGGAAAGGTTCGCTTCGCGGGTCAAAGGGCCTTGATCTTCGACGCCGTTTCCCAAGGCCTTCTCCGGAAGGAACTCATCGAGTCCTACGGCGAGCGGACGGCCCGGGGCATTCTCGGCCGCTACGGATATATCCACGGGCGGCGCCTGGCCGAAACCTTGAAAAATAAATTCAAATGGGACACCGAAGAGGACTGGAAAAAGGCGGGCGCCCGAATCTACGCCCTGCAGGGGTTATTCATGCAGGACCCGGATGGGCCCGTGACGCTCAGCCCGGAGGGGGGGACCTGGCGGGTTTCCTACGAGGCCGAACAGCACCTGCTGCATATGGGCCGCTCGGACTCTCCCGTGTGCTGGAACCTCTGCGGGCTCATCAGCGGTTACATGAGTTATACCTCTGGAAAGGAAATGTACGCGCTGGAGGACAAGTGCGTGGGGAAGGGCGACTCGGCCTGCCATGTGGTGATCAAGTCCGAGGAGGAATGGGGCGGCGAGGCGGGGGGAGAGTTGGCGGTTTTCAAGCGCATGGGCATCGACGACGCCCTCCGGGACGTCACCTCGACGCTCAAACGGACGGAAAATGAGTTGCGGGAAAGAACCCGCAAGTTGGCGGTGATCGCCAAGATCGAGGAGGACCCGGCGGAACTCCTGGCCCGCAGCCCGCAAATGCGCAACCTGATGGAACTGGCCAAGACCATCGCGGCCATCGATTCCACGGTATTGATCACCGGCGAGAGCGGCACGGGCAAGGAACGGGTGGCCCGGTTCGTCCACGACAACTCCTCCCACGGGCAGGGTCCCTTCATCGCCATCAACTGCGGGGCGATCACGGAGACCCTGTTGGAAAGCGAGCTTTTCGGCCACGCGCGGGGGGCCTTCACCGGCGCCTCGGCGGACCGGCCGGGACTTTTCGAGGCGGCCAACGGCGGGACGCTTTTCCTGGACGAGGTGGGGGAAATCTCCCTTCCTATGCAGGTCAAGCTTCTTCGGGCGATCCAGGAGAGGGAAGTGCGCCGGGTGGGCGAGAACAAGACCCGCCGAGTCAACGTGCGCATCGTCAGCGCCACCAACAAGGATCTTTCGGTGGAGGTCGCGGAAAAGAGGTTCCGGGGCGACCTTTATTACCGGCTGAACGTGGTGGAACTGGCCGTGCCGCCCCTGCGCGACCGCCGGGAGGATATCCTTCCCCTGGCCCGGCTTTTGTTAGCGGAAGCCGCGTTGCAGATGAAAAGACCCGTGGACGGGCTGACCTCCCCGGCGGCGGACCAACTGCTGGAGTATCCCTGGCCCGGCAACGTGCGCGAGCTGGCGAACGCCATGGAAAGGGCGGTGGCGGTGGCGAAAACGAACCGGGTTGATTTGGGGGATCTGCCCCCCCAGGTGCTTTTGGTGGCGCCGGTGGTTTTCAACCGGGGGGAGACCCGGTTCATGAAGGACGTGGAGAGGGATTGCATCCTGAACGCCCTGGAAAAGACGGACGGCAACCGGCGGAAGGCGGCCGACCTGATGGGCCTGGGCGTGGCGACCCTGTACCGTAAACTCAAGGCCTATAAGCTTTTGGACAAGGTGAAGGACTGATCTTCGGACCTTCGGAAAATCTCCAATAAAACCTATTTCACCGCCAAACACTTCGACCCGCAATCGAAGTGTCGATGGCCAAGACCGCCAAAAACAACGAAGCGCAAGAAAGTAAAATAAACCTGGAAATATTTAATGGCTTTTTTTTCTTGGCGGCTTGGCGGTGAAATTTGCCTTTGGATGGCGGTTTGATAAGGGTTCTAAATTTAAGCCAGGTCGAACAGCAGTATTTCGGTCGGTTCCGTGGCGGTGAAGGATACCGCCATCTCTCCCGTAAAACCGGCCCCATCCCCCGTTTGAAGGTGGTATTCGTCCAGGTCGATTTTGCCCTTGACCACGTGAAGCCAGGCGGTGCGGCCCGGCTTCAACTCGTGGACCATGTGGTTTCCCTTGTGGATGAGCGTGGAATACATCTCCACATCCTGCTGGATCTTGAGCGAGGATTCCTTGCCGTCGGGGGAGGCGATGAGCTTCAGGATGCCCTTGCGCTCGGCGAGGGTAAAGTGCTTTTTTTCCCCGCCCGGTTCCTGCACCCCCGTGCCCGGGGTGAACCCGCTTTGGAATAGACGCGCCTCGTCCGAGGGTGAGGCGTTGAGGGAGTATTGCTTGGAGCCGGAGAGGGAATAGGAGTGGTGGAAGTCACCCATTTCCATGAGCCCGGTTTTTCCCAGCCTCGGCCGGTTGAAGATCATGATCCCTTCGTTGACGTAGGTCACGACCACCATGTCCTTGTGGGTA
Source organism: candidate division FCPU426 bacterium (assembly GCA_963849485.1). GTDB lineage: Bacteria > Oederibacteriota > Muellerivitia > Muellerivitales > Muellerivitaceae > CAVTWJ01. The sequence continues at coordinate 4,445 of CAWKIF010000017.1, forward strand.
TGGAGGGTGAAGGAACGGCCCGGATTCAGGACTTCCTCGTTGAATACCTTCAGCGCTCCAAACCCATCCCGTAGGGGATCGGCCTTGTTTTCCCAGTCGAAGGTCATCCAGGTTTTTTGGTTCTCGCCGGCGATGTGGTGCCGTTCTTCCGACCTTCGAATGGTGATCATTTCCTTCTCCTGGGTGTCGTGAATGGGCCGCGCCCATGGTCTAAAGAACAAGAAACGCAACTGTTCAGGCGATTTCCTCGAAC
>CAWKIF010000018.1:0-14014 GCA_963849485.1 candidate division FCPU426 bacterium
ATCCACCAAAGCTGATAATTTCCCGATATTTATCATGGTGTTCTCAGTGGGGTTCTTTACCTGGCTTTCCTTCAGGCAAGCCGTGGTGAATGACCGCCGAATCGCACAGGGCCAACCGCCGGTGGAAAAGGAAACATCGGACAAGAAAACCTACGTTTGGCCTGATTTGGTCTATATCGAGTTTATCGCAACGGTTATCGGCGGGGTTCTCCTTTTAATCTGGTCTTTGGTACTTCATGCCCCTCTGGAAGAATCAGCCACACCCGCATGGACGCCGAATCCCTCAAAGGCGCCCTGGTACTTCCTGGGCTTGCAGGAGATGCTGGTTTATTATGATCCATGGCTAGCCGGGGTAGTCTTCCCCAGCCTCATTATCGTGGGGCTCATGGCCATCCCCTATATCGATAAAAACCCCAAGGGTTCAGGTTACTATACGTTCACTGAACGGCAATGGGCTATCACGCCCTTTCTCTTTGGCTTCTTCATCCTCTGGGTCACATTAATCTTTCTGGGCACTTTCCTTCGGGGTCCAGCTTGGAATTTCTTTGGGCCCTTTGAAACTTGGGACGCGCACAAAGTAGTGGTGCTCAATAACGTCAATCTTTCAGAATATATTTGGGTAAAAATATTGGGGATTGGTTTGCCTCCTTTTTGGTTATTGCGGGAATTACCCGGGTTTCTTTTGGTTGGTTTTTATCTAATTGGATTACCCCCCTTATTAACAAAGCGGTTCACCGCGCTCCAACAATTTCTTGAGAAACTGGGAATCGTTAGGTATGGAATTTTCATCAACTTGGCCCTTTTGATGGCAGCCCTGCCGATCAAGATGGTGTTGCGGTGGGTTTTGAACCTTAAATACATCGTGGCGATACCTGAGTTTTTCTTCAATATTTAGTTAAAGGACAAAGACTTGGCCGATTTCAAAGATGAACGTGTTTATGACACTCACACCCTGACCAAAGTTTTCCTTTGGTCCAGCCTGGGGCTTTTAATATGCGTCACAGCTATGGCTTGGTTCGATTACAGCCGCCCGTGGAAGAGTTACCAGATCAAGTTCATGCGTATGGAGCGCCAAAAAGCTCTGGAAATGCGTAATGAGGCCAAGGGTGAAATCGACATCGCCCAGTACAAGAAGCTCCTTTCCGATAGGAAGGAAGCCGATCAGGAATTGAAATCACACCAGGACGTGATCGACCATGTCCAAAGCCAACAAGCCTCCTTGGACAACCAGATTTATAAAGTTAATTTAGTTTACCAGGTCACCAAAGCCAAGATCGACGCCGCGAAGTACGATTATTCCGAACACTTTCTCAAAGAAGGGAAGGAAAACCCGGGCCTTAAAAAGGAGATCGACCAGTTGGTCGATCAGGCTTCCAATCTCAACCAACAGATTCTGGATCTCAAACAATCGCGGGTTGACGCCGACAAGCAAATGGCTGACTTGACCGCCCAAAGAAACGGTATCAAGGACAAGATTACGGTCCTTCGAAAACAGTTTGATTTTTATCAAACCCGGGCCGCCGGGTTGAAACAGGACTGGTTTTTCGATTTCCGCAATGCCATGTTGCTGGATTTCATGTCTCCCACGATCCAAATCCATCAAATTGTTCTTAACAACCTGCCCGAGGATATGTATTTCGCCAAGACCATGCGGGTGGACCGTTGTACTACCTGCCACCAGGCTATCGACAAAAAAGGCTATGAGGACGCTCCGGAGCCTTTCCGCACCCATCCTCATCTGGAACTTTATTTGGGCTCCACTAGCCCCCATCCCATTGATAAGGTGGGCTGCACGATCTGCCATGGCGGGGTAGGCCCCGCTGTCAATTTCGACACTTGCGCTCATGTCCCCAATGATGAGGAACAAGCTAAAAAATGGAAATCCCATTATGGGTGGAAAGAACCGGAGGGTGTTGCCGAGCCCATGTTGCCCTTGAAGTACACCGAGGGGTCCTGCTTGAAGTGCCATGGCACCCAACAGCATGTCAGCTTCGCACCCGAACTGGACAAGGGGCGGGAACTAATGGTGGTGCGGGGATGTGTTGGCTGCCACAAGGTCAAGAATCTGGAGGGTCTGCCCAAGGCAGGGCCCAACCTCCTTAAAGTCAAAGGAAAACTCAAGAAAGAATTCGTTCTCAAGTGGGTCTGGTCACCCCGGTCCTATAACCCCGCCGCCAAGATGCCAAGCTATTTCCAACAAACCAACAATTCAGATGATGAGGGTTTGGCTAAGACCAAGGCTGAACTGAACTCCATCGTCACTTACTTATTCGATCACTCGGGGGAATATACTCCCAATGATACCCCGGGCCGGGGCAGTGCCCTGGCCGGGAAGAAACTTTTTCATGATGTGGGCTGCGCGGCTTGCCACGGTATGGAAGACATCACGGGATACCACGCGGTTTTCGCGCCTGATTTGTCTTCCGTGGGAAGCAAGCTTTCACCTTCCTGGGTTTATACATGGATCCGCAACCCGCGCCATTACGACCCTGAAACCCGGATGCCCCAGCTGAGGTTGTCGGCCCAGGAAGCATCCGATATCACGGCCTATCTGATGACCAAGAAAAACAAGGATTTCGAGGCCCTCGATCCGCCCCAGGCCGACCCGTCTGTTAGGGACTCCCTATTGGTGGATTATCTTAAGGTCCAATCCGGACCCAAGGCCGCCCAGGCCCAAGTGGCCGGCATGACCGACGAAGAAAAGGAACTGCTCCTCGGGCAGAAGAGCCTGGTGAAATACGGCTGTTTCGGCTGTCATATGATCACGGGTTTCGAGACGGCCCAGGGCATCGGAACCGAGCTTTCCGAGTGGGGAAGCAAACAAATTAGCCAAATCGATTTCGGCTATACCGACGTGCCCCATTCCCATGAGGGTTTCATCAATGCCAAATTGTCCAACCCGCGCCAGTTTGACAAGGACAAGGTGCAGGCCTTTCAAGACCGGCTCAAGATGCCCAACTTCAACCTTTCGGACGAGGACCGGGACGCCATCATGACCGCCGTGCTGGGCCTGACTAAGACCTACGTGCCGGATGAAATGACGGCGGGCATCCACGGCAACGGCCCCTTGCTGGAGAAGGGGCGGCGGGTGATCTCCAAGTTCAACTGCCGGGGCTGCCACCTGATCGAGGATCAAGGTGGTAAAATCCGCGCCATGTACGAGAACGAGGGGATCGATCTTTCATTGGCTCCCCCCAACCTGCGCAAGGAAGGGGCCAAGCTGCAGATCGACTGGTTCCACAATTTCCTCTTGGGTGTCCATCCCATCCGTCCTTGGCTTCATATCCGCATGCCCAGCTTCCATTGGACGGACGAGGATGTGAGCGATGTCATCACCTACTTCAACGCGAAAGAAGACCAGGTCTTTCCCTTTAAGACGCCCGAGAGCCAAGCTCTCAAGGGCCAGGACCTGATTCAAGCCAAGGCTCTCTTCACCAAGCTTCAGTGCCAGAAATGCCATGTGCTGGGTAGCAAGATTCCGCCGGATCTCAACTCGGCGGCTCCCGATCTCTACCAGGTGCATGAGCGCCTGAAGCCGGATTGGGTGGTGGAATGGCTCAAGAACCCGGATGATCTGATGCCGGGTACCCGTATGCCGGGTTTCTGGCCGCAGGATGTCTCACCCATGCCCCAGTATTTCGGGGGCAATTCCCTCAAGCAACGCGAGGCCTTGCGGGATTACCTTTTCATGTTCTGGAAGAATGCAAACTAAACCATACCCGGCATATACTTGCAATCCATCCCAGGGCAGGCCTAAATTAAAATGAAATTTGATACTTTTCCCTTATACAAGAAAATGAACTGGATGATTTGCCAAGATAGGAGAATTAGATGAAACTTAAACAATACTTGTCCTTGCTATTGATCATGGGCTTAACCGTGGTTGGGTGCGGAAAAAGCGATGATGACGATCTTTTGGCTGGAGGCGGGTCTTCCACCGGCTCCTCCGCCTCGGCCATCATGGGAACCGCCTCAATTGCTGGCAAGGTGACCCTTACCGGAAAGGCCCCCGAACAGGCCGTGATAAATTTTGAAGCCGACCCGGTTTGCAAGGCCCAACACAGCGGCACCACCCGCGATGAGTCGGTGGTAGTGGACGCCAAGGGGAACCTGGCCAACGTCATGGTCTACGTGAAAGACGGAGCCGGCATCTACCCTTCTCCCTCCACCGGCGTGACGCTCCTTCAGAAAGGGTGCCAGTACCATCCCCATGTATTTGGCATCCAGGTGAACCAGCCCCTGGAAATCATGAATGGCGACAACACCCTGCACAACGTACATGCCATGCCGGTGACGAATGACGCTTTCAACGTCGGCCAGCCCAGCCAGGGTATGGTCACCGAGAAAAAATTCACAAAGCCTGAGATGCCGGTCAAATTCAAGTGTGACGTTCATAGCTGGATGCACTGCTTGTCGGGTGTCTTCACCCACCCCTTCTTCAGTGTCTCCGCCGAGGATGGGTCCTACAAGATCATCGGTTTACCCACCGGGTCCTACACGCTCGTCGCCTACCAGGAAAAATATGGCGAATCCGCCCCCCAAAAGGTGGATATCAAGGATGGCGAGGCCAAAACCCTCAATTTCACCTTCACCGCGCAGTAAGTTCTCTTATAAAATCTATTCCTTCAATCGAGGCTCCGGTTGATACCGGGGCCTTTTTTCTGGGCCTGTCCCTTCACGAGACGGTCACGAGGTTTCCATGGCGATCGAACAACAAAAAATTTATTGTCCGGCCCTCCATCGTTACGCCCTGCTGAACGCCGCTTGCACTTTTTTGCTAGTTTTGGCGGGCGCGCTGGTCACCAGCACCGGATCGAGTCTGTCGGTCCCGGATTGGCCCCTTTCCTTTGGTAAGTTTTTCCCCCCCATGACGGGGGGGGTTCTATACGAACATGGCCACCGATTGGTGGCCGGGACGGTGGCTCTCCTGACCTTAGGTCTAGCGGTTTATGCACAGATAAGTGAAACTCGCGGCTGGGTCAAGGCCTTGGCATGGGTTTCCTTTGGGGCGGTTTTGATCCAGGCGCTCTTGGGGGGAGCCACCGTCCTCCTCCACCTGCCCACGGCCGTCTCAGTGGCCCATGCCGGTCTGGCGCAAATATTCCTCTGCTTAAATGTTTCTTTGGCACTGGTCACCTCCAAATCATGGATTTGGGCCCGGCCCGCCCGCCTGGCGTGGAATCCCTTGCGCCAATGGGCTCCCGGAATGGTGGTCCTGGTTTATTTCCAGATCCTTGTGGGAGCGATCATGCGCCATAGCGGTGCGGGGCTGGCGATCCCCGACTTTCCAACCTGCTTTGGGGGTCTTTGGCCCCCGGACTGGAATTTTCCTGTCCTCATTAATTATCTCCACCGCTTAGGGGCGTTCTTCGTCCTGACCCTATTAACAGGGGTGGCTTACCGTGTCTGTTCGACTTATCCCGATGAAAAATCCCTCTTCTGGCCCGGGGCCTGGGCGGGCTTGCTGGTTTGGATCCAGTGCCTTTTGGGCACGCTGGTGGTCGTCACCCAGAAGGATGTGGTCCCAACCTCCTTCCACGTTTTGGTCGGCGCCGGGGTACTATCTTCAACCCTGATCCTGGCCATGAATTGCCGTCGATTGTTCCAACCCGGCGCAAAAGCTTGAGTCTCCGCCAACCATGAAACCAGCCCCTTTCAGGGATTTTATTTCCCTCACCAAGCCTCGGCTCAACTTCCTGGCCTTGCTGACCAACCTGGCCGGATTTCTGCTGGGAACCACAGGACCCGTCCACTGGCAAGTCCTTTTTTTTTCCCTGATGGGCGCGAGCCTCTTGGCGGGTGGTTGCGGAGCCTTGAACCAATGGCTGGAAGTGGAAGCCGATAAAAAAATGAGCCGGACCCAAAAACGCCCTTTGCCCGACGGAAGACTTCCGCTGGGGCAGGCTTTTTGGTTTGGGGCTTTACTCTCCCTCGGGGGGGTCGGGTTGCTTCTTTGTAAGGTGAATGAGCTCACGGCCTTTTTGGGGCTCTGCGCCTTCGTGAGTTATGTCGTGCTTTATACTCCCCTGAAAAAAATTACGTCCCTTTGCACAGTAGTGGGGGCGGTGCCGGGGGCCCTGCCGCCTTTGATGGGCTACGCGGCCGCGAGCGGAAATACCGGTTTGGAGGGATTCACTCTTTTCAGCATCCTCTTCTTCTGGCAGATGCCCCATTTCCTGGCCATCGGCTGGATCTACCGGGAGGATTACGAAAGGGCGGGCTTTCCCATGCTTTCGGTACGCGACCCCAAAGGGGAGTGGACGGGGCTGGTGGCGGTAACCTATTCCCTGGCCCTCCTTCCGGTTTCCCTCCTGCCGGTTTATTTACGCATGACCGGGCCCATGTATTTTTGGATCGCCCTTGTGTTAAGTTTAGTGTTCCTGGGATTCGCAATCGGCCTGGCCCGGCACCGCACCCTGGCCCAAGCCCGGAGGCTTTTCTGGGTTTCCATCCTCTATTTACCGTTCCTATTCACAGCCATGGTGGCTTCCAAGGGGTGAGCCTTTGAGCGAGTTATTGAACGTGAACCATCTTTCCTTCCAATACGGTTCCAAGACCGCTTTGAAGGATCTTTCCTTCTCGGTTGGGAAGGGAGAGATCTTCGGCTTTCTGGGGCCCAATGGGGGAGGGAAATCCACCACTTTCAAGCTTCTTTCCACCCTTTACCCTTGTTTGGAGGGGCAGGTGAGCCTCTTTGGTTTGGACCTGGCCCGGGAAACACGGGTTATCCGCTCCAAGATGGGCATCGTGTTTCAATCCCCCGCGCTCGACAAGAAGCTGACGGTCAGGGAAAACCTTTGGCATCAGGGGCACCTCTACGGCTTGACGGGGGCGGATTTGGAAAAGCGCATCGACCGGGACCTGGACCGCCTCGGCATATCCAACCGGCAGAAGGACCGGGTCGAGACCCTCTCGGGAGGGCTTCAAAGAAGGGTGGAACTGGCCAAGGCCCTGGTGAATGATCCCGAACTCATGATTTTGGACGAGCCTTCCACCGGGCTCGACCCCGCCGCCCGGCGCGAGTTCTGGGGCCACCTTGAAAATTTGCGTAAAAGCCAGGGCATGACGGTGCTGGTAACCACCCATTACCTGGAGGAGGCGGACAGGTGTGACCGGCTCCTCATCCTGCACCAGGGGGAGATGGTGGCCCTGGGAAACCCGGAAGAGTTGAAGGCCTCCATCGGCGGGGAAGTCCTGCGCATCCGGGCCCGCTCCCCCGAGGCGCTCCAAACGGCACTGGCACAGAAACTCCATGTGGAATCCCAGATCCTGGCGGGGGTGCTCCAGGTGGAACAGCCTAAGGCCCACAATCTGGTGGCGCCGATCCTGGAAAATTTCCCGGGGGAAGTGCTTTCCCTCACCGTCGGGCTTCCCACGCTGGAGGATGTGTTCATCCACAAGACCGGCCGCACCCTGTCGGAGGAGAAAGAATGAAAACTTTCTGGACGGCCACCTATACCCTCTGGCAAAGGGAGCTGGTCCGCTTTTACCGCCAGCCCAGCCGGGTCGTTGGGGCCTTGGGCACCGCCTTCCTCTTTTGGCTGGTGCTGGGATACGGAATCCCCCAATCCAACTACCAGGTTTATTTTTTCCCCGGCACGATCCTCATGAGTGTCATGTTCACCTGCATTTTCTCCAACGCCTCGGTCATCGAGGACCGCCAGGCGGGGTTTCTCCAATCGGTGATGACGGCGCCGGTCTCCCGGGCGGCCATCGTCATGGGCAAGATCCTAGGGGGTTCGACCCTTTCCACCCTGCAAGGTCTCATTCTTATGCCTCTCGGCTTTTTCGTCGGGGTCCGTTTTGAATTCCTTCCATTTATGGGGGCGGTGGCCGCACTTTTCCTGGTCTCATTTGTCATGAACGCGGCGGGGTTCTGGCTTGCATGGAAGATCGAGTCAATCCCTGGATTCCATACCCTGATGAACCTTGTGTTCCTGCCATTGTGGATGGCCTCTGGGGCGATTTTTCCACCATCCGGTTCGGGATTTCTTCGCAAGCTCATGGCCGTGAACCCGCTTACCTACGGAGTGGCGGGGATCAGGGAAGGGCTTTATCCCGATCAAACCTTTCCGGACCTGCCTTCTATGGGTGTTTGCTTGTTGTTTTTAACCCTGTCGGGCTTGGCCTTTTACGCCGTTTCTTCCCTGGCAGTGGCCCGAAGCGATACGAGACGGTCATGAAAGAGGGCCAGGGATGGATCGCGGTGGCCTTCATGGTCCTGGGTGGGGTGGTCCTTCTCATTTGGGGCCTGCGGGTTTACCAGCTCCAACCTTCCCCCCAGTTCATCCGGTCCGGTACCCCCGCGCCGGATTTTTTTCTTTTCGACCAGGAGGGAAAAAAAATCTCATCCGACTCCCTGCAAGGCAAGGTTTGGGTCGCTGATTTCATCTTCACCCGATGCGCGGGCACCTGTCCGATCCTATCAGGCCAGATGCGGCTCCTGGCCCGGCAATACCAGGGGAACCCCGACCTGCGGCTGGTCACCTTTACCGTGGACCCGCAATATGACAAGGTTCCCGTCATGGCCCGCTATGCGCAAAACCTGGGGGCGGACTCCCGGCAGTGGGTTTTCCTGACGGGTGAGAAGCAAGATATCTATTCCATGATCCGCCGGGGGTTCAAACTCACGGCCGAAGAAGACCCGCAGGGGACCCCGGGTTTTGAGTTCATCCACACGACCCGCATGGTATTGGTGGACCGGCATGGAAAAATCCGGGGGCTTTATAACGGGGACGACGATAAGGACATTAAAGACTTGAAGAGAGACCTGCGTCATCTGGTTTTGAGTTGGGGGGGAGAATGAGCTATATCTATTTTCCCGCCCTGATCGCGTCCCTGAACGGCTTGAGCGCGCTTTTACTTTTGACGGGGTTCGTCTTTATCAAAAATAAAAATCTTCCTGCTCACAAGACTTGTATGGGCTTGGCATTTATTTCCTCCGTTGTCTTTCTGGCCTGCTACCTCTACTACCACGCCCATGTGGGGGTAGTGCGGTTTACCGGGCTGGGCCTGGTGCGGCCTCTTTATTTCTTCATCCTGACGACCCATACGATCTTGGCGGCCATCGTTCCTGTCCTGGCGATTTGGACCTTGGTTCGGGCCTTGCGGGGGGAATATGAGAAACACCGTAAAATCGCCAGGATTACTTTTCCCATTTGGCTCTATGTTTCCGTGACCGGGGTGGTAGTTTATTGGATGCTCTATGTTCTCTATACCCCGGCGATTGGGGTTTGAGTCAAGAAAGGGAACGAATATGCTCGGCGAATTGGAGATAGCGAATATTGTGAAGGGCGCCAAGACAATCGCGGTTTATGGCATGCAGGACGAGAAAAAAAGCGACCGGCCCGCCTACCAGATACCCGCCATGCTTCATGAGCGAGGTTACCAGATTTATCCCGTGAACCCCATGATCACCACTTCGTTGGGGATTCAAGCTTATCCGAAGCTTTCCGACCTTCCCATCCAGCCCGATATCCTCGATGTGTTCCGCCGAAGTGAGTTGATCCCCGGACTGGTGGATGAGATTTTGGCCTTGCCTGATGAAAAACGCCCACACACGGTTTGGCTCCAGACCGGGATCACCCACCCCGCCTCGGAAGCCCGGCTGGAAGCCGAGGGGATGAAAGTTGTCAGCGACCAATGCCTGGGCGTTTGGGCGGCCCGACTCAGGAAACCGGTCATCGGCACTTGAGAATAATTTACCAGGGTGTAGCCGAGGACTCCCGGGAAACTTCTTTTTCCATCATGGATTGAAATTTTTTCTTGTCGATTGCCTTCAGATAGGCCTGCTTGGCCGTAATTTTTCCCGACTGATAAAAGCTCATCAAACAGGCGTCCATCGTTTGCATGCCTTGGTTCCCGCTGATCTCGATAAGGGAATTAATGCCGGAAGTCTTGCCCGTGCGGATGAGGTTGGGAAGGCTTTTGTCGTAGCCGAGCACCTCCACCGCCGCGCAGCGTCCCTTGCCGTCCTTGGTGGGGCACAGCTGTTGGGCCACAATGCTCTTGAGGGAAGCGGCCAACGCGTCCCGCGCCTTGTCACGCTCGTCCGCCGGGTAGACGTTGATGATGCGGTCGATGGTCTTGGCGGTGGAATTGGTATGGAGGGTCCCGAAGACCAGGATCCCCATCTCGGCCGCCGCGATCACCAGCGAGATGGTCTCGTAGTCCCGCATTTCCCCCACCAGGATGATGTCCGGGTCCTGACGCATGGAGGACCGGAGGGCCGCCTTAAAGGAATGGGTGTCGTGATGCACCTCGCGCTGGGTGATCTTCGATTTCTTCATGCGGTGGACGAACTCAATGGGGTCCTCAATCGTGAGGATATGGGCTTCCCGGGTGTCGTTAATCTCGTCGATCATGGCGGCTAGCGTGGTGCTTTTACCGCTTCCCGTCGGCCCGGTGATCAGGATGAGGCCGCGCTTGGTTTTGCACATTTCCCGCATCACGGGCGGCATTCCGAGCTGTTCCAGCGTGAGGATTTTGGTCGGAATGGTGCGGAACACCGCGGCGATGCCCTGCTGGTTGAAAAAAACGTTCACCCGGTACCGGGCCAGATCCGGGACCTCGTAGGCGTAATCGTAATCGCGTCTTTCCCAGCACAAATTCCACTGGTCCGGAGTCATGGTCTCGTAGATCAAGCCTTGGATCAACTCCTCGGTAATGACCGTCTCGTTGAGCGTGACCAAATCGCCCCGGACACGGATCAAAGGCGGGTTGCCGATGGTCAGGTGCATGTCCGACGCGCCTTGGGCCACCATGGTCCGGCAAAAATCGTCGATAGCCGGCATTAGGATTCCTCCGATAAGATCTCTTCGGCCAGGGCGGTGCTTATTTTTTTGGCCGCCACCAACGCCTTAATGGCCACCTCCATGGTCTGCATCCCGTGCAGGGCCCCCGTCGCGATGAGTGAGGGTATCTTGAAGAATTCCCTTTCCCGGATGACGTTGGAGATCGCCATGATGTTCACCAGGATCTCGAAGGCCGGCACCATCCCCGTGCCCTCGGCGTTGACCAAGAGGCGCTGGGAAATAATGCCCACCAGGTTTTCAGCGAGGCTGGCGATGGCCTGGGGCTGTTCCCCGGCGGGGAAGAGGCTGACGACCCGGGAAATCGTGGAAGTGGCGGACCCTGTATGGAGGGTGCCGATGACCAAATGGCCGGTCTCGGCGGCGGTGAGGGCCAGGCTCATGGTCTCGTGATCCCGCATTTCCCCCACCATGATGATGTCCGGGTCCTCCCGGAGGGCGCTCCGCAGGGCGCTGGTGAAACTGTCCGTATGCGGCCCCACGCCCCTTTGGTTGACGATCGAGCTTTTGCGGCGGTGGATATACTCAATGGGGTCCTCAATGGTGATGATGTTTTCCTCGGTGGTTTCGTTCAAATAATCCACTAGGGCGGCGCAGGTGGTGGATTTGCCGCAACGTCCGGGCCCGGTGATGAGGATGATGCCCTGGTTGGCGTCGGCGAATTTTCTCAAGATAGGGGGCAGGCCCAACTCGTCAATGGTTCGGATCTTGGAACTGAAATGGCGGAAGACCGCGTCCCAGCCCCGCCTTTGACGGAAAGCGTTGAGACGGAATCGCTCCCCGTTGGCAAGGGTGTAGGTGGTGTCCACCTCCCATGTTTCCTTCAGGCGGGTGAGGGTGGCCGGGTCCAAAGCCTCGAAAATCAGGGCCTCGCACTGTTCGGCGGAAAGGGGGCCCTCCGTGATGGGAATCAACCGGCCCAATTGGCGGACGCAAACTGGGGATTCCGAGGCGATATGAAGGTCCGAGCACTTCTGGTCGATGCAGGTTTGGAGATAGGAGTCGATCTCAGGCATGGAGTGTTCTTTGAGTTGGGATCCCGCATTAGGCAGCTTCTTGTCAGGTTATGACATAAATTGAGTTACAATCAATGATTAATTGATGTAAATGATTCCCCGAGAAGGGAGCCATCGAATGAAACATAGAATTTGTTTGTTTGTTCTGTTATGCATTCTTTTTTCACCGCAGGTTGGGGGAGGTTCACCCTTGGAATCAACAAAGTTCAACCTTTCGAGCGAGTCTTTCCAAGCGGGGGAGCCCCTGCCCGCCGAATACACCTGCAAGGGAGCCAATATTTCCCCCGAGCTCCATTGGACAGGGGTGCCCGAAAAGACGAAAACCTTCGCGCTCATCTGCGACGACCCCGACGCGCCCGGCCGGATTTGGGTCCACTGGGTGATCTTCAATATCCCCATCGAAAAAGAAGTTTTCAAATCGACCTTTAAGCTTTTGGAGGCCTTCCCGAAAAAGGAAATCAGCGACAAGGGCATCCGGCAGGGGACCAATGATTTCGGGAAAATCGGCTATGACGGGCCCTGTCCGCCCGGCGGCGTTCACCGGTATTATTTCAAACTCTACGCCCTGGACCAGGCCCTGGAACTTAAGGCAGGGGCCAGCAAGTTACAGCTCTTGGAGGCCATGAAGGGCCACATCCTGGCGGAAACTCAATTAATGGGCACCTTCAGTAAATAAAATTTCCATCAAAGGAAAGCCATGGGAATCGGTGGTGTCGTGGTTCTCGTCCTCATTGCGGCAGTGGGGATTTATGTTTTTTCCAATGAAAGAAGAAACCGTCCTATAGCAAAGGTTCCTTGGGATATTCCCAAACCCCCGGTGGTTCTGGCTCCCGCACCGCCGGGCATGGTGGAGGCCCTCACGCCGCCTTGGCAAAAGGAAGTGAATGAAAAACTGAAGGCGGAGGGGTTCAAATACCTGGGAGATTTTTCCTACGCCGCCCTTAATTTTTTTTGGGCCAGAACCTTTATCTCCCCCGACGCCAAGTCGGCCCTGCTTCTCGTGAATTGGGTGGAGGGCAAAGAGGGTGGGAAGGTCATCATCCCCAACCTCGAGATCTATTCCTTCGACGGGAACAGTTTTATCCTTACCGCCTGTTCCCAGGATGGAGCCGCCCGGCTCTTGACCGGCGCTAAAAGGCCTTCGGAGGAACAACTTTCCCTCCATTTGAAGGCGGTTTTTGCCGGGAGTTCCATCCGTCCCATCTGGGAAGAACATCAAAGAAGACTTTCCGAATGGGAAAAGAAGGGGGCGAAAATCAGGGAACTTTCCAAGTCCAATCTGCTTCCCAGCCTCTCAAACATTTATTCATGAGAGGGGTTCCCAATTTTATTAAATATTTAACAGGATGCTGAAAAAGTCCTTATAACGGACTTTTTCCTATTTTACGAACGAGCCACAAATCATAAAATCCATATATTTAGTGGCTCGTTCAATCCCATGGCTGTCGACAGGGTGCTGAAAAATACTTTTTCAGCACCCTGTTAACTCTTCAAACGGGAAATGAGGGTTCATAATTTAGAGGTTTTGTTGGTCTGGGGCTGAAGTTAGTTTGAAACTGGCCGTTAGGCGGAATAGTGACTGGATGCGGGATCGTTAAATAGAAGGCCCTTTTCGGCAAGAATGGGTTCAGAAGGGGAGAAGAATGCGACAATCGACGGGTTGGCTAGAAAAGCACCAGCGGGGAATGGTGCAATCCATCGTTGAGGTGAAATTCCATCGCGTCAAGCTTAAGAAAACCCCTCGTAAGAAGATATTCAACAAGGCCGCCGAGGCGACTTCGGATGAAAGCCTTTACTTTGTCATCGACAAGAAGGTGACCTACGGCGAGCTATACCTGACCGCCGAAAATGTTTTTACGAACAAGGAAATCGTGGAGCTGCATATGTTCTCGGCCCGGCACAAGACCAAAATGAGGGTTCTGGCGAGGATTGGTAGGACGGAGACGTTTCTGGAGTTGAAGCGGCCCATGTTCCGGGCGGAAGTCCAGTTCGCGGCGGTCAATAAGGAAGATTTCCTGAGGATGCAGGTCCTTGAAAAGCAGCGGTTGGCCGAAGAGGCCAAGTCGGGCCACTCCGGGCAGGACCCTTCCAACCGTCCCAAAATGACATTGACCTTCAAACGGAAATAAAACCCCTCCAAATCACTAGTTGACGGTTTTCGGAAGGTATACTAGCGTATACCTATGG
>CAWKIF010000019.1:0-5269 GCA_963849485.1 candidate division FCPU426 bacterium
GCCTAGCCGCAGTTACGGCGTGCTCATGATCCCATGCTGGCGATCTTGGCCATCTCTGACCGCCGGCGGCTCGCGAAGATCGGAGCTTTCTAAATGTCCCCGCCCCGCCACAGAAAGATCGCGAAGCGCCTGGGTGTACTTGGGGGCGCTTGTCTGTGCGCTGTTTTTGGCAATGCCGCTCCTGTGGATGGTGTCGACGGCCTTCAAGCCCGAGAGGGAGTGGTTGAGCGTCCCTCCCAAGTTGATACCGGCCATCCCACGTGGGCAAATTTTACCGGCGTCATCGATGGGGTTTCCCTCGGTACTTATTGAACAGCCTAATGTTCGCTCGGAGCGACCGTCCTTACGATAGCGCTGGCCGTCGGGCATCGTATGCCTTCCCGGCTCAAGTTCCCGGGCAGTGGCCTCGTGCTCATGGTCGCGCTCTTCTCAGTTCCTTCCAACGGCCGTACTGATCGTCCCACTTTTCCGTTTAGCAAGGGATGTCGGCCTGGTCAACACGTAAGGGGTTATAATCATCTACTTTGAGCTTCAGACCTCCCGTGGCAATTTGGCTGCTACGCAGCTATTTCGGGCTGCCCTGGGAGCTTGAAGAGGCGGCCCAGGTGGACGGTGCCACGGTTCGGTGCCTTTCGCAGAGCACTGCTACCCCTGGCCGTGCCCGGGATCGTGGCCACGTAGCTATCTCTCTTTTGCCTCGTGGCAGGAATTCGTGTTCGCTCTTGACGATAATGTCCACCAGTCTCGAGGGAACCCTGCCGTTGCGATCTACGGTTTCATCGGCCATTACTCCTTCCAACTGGGTGAGCTCGATGGCGGCCTCGGTGCTCTTGCTGATCCCGACCTTCCTTCTGTTCGGGCTCCTGCAGCGCCGGATGGTTCGGGGATTGACCCAGGTGCGGTGAAGGGCTGAGAGGATGTTGGAGCCACGAATGAGGGTTGGGAAAGTGCCAGGCAAAGCGGCACGAACGACCACGAGCTGACGCAAGAACAAGGACGTTGGGACGGGCCGCGGCGAGGTGTTTAGTTGATGTCGAGCGATGGAATGGAGCGACCTCTGATGCAAATAGAAGGCTGGATGCAAGGTGAAGACTGGTTCCTGAGCTCGGACCAGACAAGAGCCCTGGATGCGCGGAGAGAGTGAAGGTCACGGAGGCCGATAGAAAGATCCTGCGTGCCCTGGGTGAGCGTTTGGCGTCGATTGCCGCGCTACCCTCACAGACCTTTCGGCTTTTCGCCTCCTGAAGGAGTTTCGGGTTTTTGTTTTTCATTTCCCGATTCCTTGTTGGGCTTTGCCTCTTCCTTCGATTCGTCTGGTTTTTCAGATTTAGGATCATCGCCTTCCGGGGTATCCTCCAATTCAGATTCCAGGGGTTTTTTCTTCATCGGATTGATCAAAAAGAACTTCTATTTTCGCCCCTCAAGTCTTCAAAGGATCTCGGTTGTGCGGGTGTTTCCTTTCCTGATCTTCCAAGACTGCCGTTGCCGTCTCCTGCAACGGTGCTTCGCTACCTGTTCCACCTTGCATATAGTCTCCTTGCCCCTATCGGTCAAGCCGATGTTGGGGTGTTCCAGGCTTCTTCGGTTCTACTTTTTGGGAGAGGCTTTTTTAGCCGTTCCCATCTGGATTTTTTTGTTTAAGGCCTAAAACTCCGCCTTTATCTGACCGGCCATTTCTTCTCCGCCGATCCGTTTACTCTTGTCCCGCTAAATGTGGTGGTGTGATCTGGGCTCGGACGGGCATTCCACCGGATGGCATTCCAGGAATAGGCGGAAGGCCAGAAAGAACAGGCCACAACCCGGGCGTGGGGGTTGGGGGTTGGCATATTCCCTGGCATTGGAGTGCCTTGCGGATTCATCTTTTCAGGGGGAATCAAGGCAAGCGTTCAATTGGTTCGTGTGTTGCGGAACAATACCCGGTTGGCTGTCTCCGCCCATCAAACTCGCCATTTTTTGGATGATGGCTTTCAAAAAGTTAGGATCTGAGGTTCCTTGACCAGGAGGTGGAGCAGGAGTAGGAGAAGGTTGCGGTAGTCATCCCGCAGTCGGTGGCCCCCCAGGCGTTGGTGTCATTGTCGGCATTGGCGGCATGTGAAACTCCTTTAAACGGTTGGCGGTACACCTTGCGGTGGTCCCACTGGTTGCCCTGGCATCGGTGGTCTGCCCGGCATGGGCTGGCCTGGGTTTGGCCTTGGCATCGGTGGAGGTGCGACTTGGTGCGGCCCACCGGGTAAAACTAAAGGCGGCCTCTGTGGCATGGGCGGAGGTTGCGCTGGCCCACCGGGGTGGGGCGGTCCCGCCGGATGCGGGGGTCCACCACGCCGGGGCCCCCCAGGCGCCGGAGGTTTTGGCGGACCTCCTGCTGGTCCCTGTTGTGCTAATTGTATGGCTTTGACATAGTTTTGTCTATGAACTGCCCAGTGTTGCTTAAAAAGATTCTGGGTGCCCGGATCGAGCGCCAAGAAATCAGGTGCTTTTAACCGGCGCTCGTGGATCATCAGGTGAACTGGGTCAGTATCCCATTCGTTGTTTGGAACTTGTTTTCCTTCATCCATTTGCGCGTTTTCCCATTCCGCGAGGCGGTACATCCGGGTTCACATCTTGCATTAGGGATTTCATTTCTCCCCATTCCATGCGGTCCATCACAATCATTTTGTACATCTGTTGCTTCTGTGGATCTGGGTCATTAAAGAACCCGGCATCCGCCATGGTCTTGATTTCGTTTTTCTGTCCTAGTTTGGATTGTGCAATTTTAGAGGCAGGGGCCATACGGACGTTTCGCTGGCCCTTAATATTCGCACCACGAAAACCTTTTATCATCGGGATGCCGTTTTTCCCCACGATTTGGAGCATCACCTCGTTGGGGGTGCATTCTTCCGTGTACATTAAATCGAGCTTGCAGGAGTCAGCAATAGCCTCAAAGAAAGAATCAATTTGTGGGTAGTGCTTGAGGGAGTCGTTTTCGGTTGTGGCTTGAACCATTTCGGCCGAGTTGGCTTCCTTGTCCATGTCCCCTTCGGTGGTTTTATGGATACCGGTCACGTCATCAAAAGCTTGAAGACAAGCCTGAATTATTTGGAAGTGGGTTTGCGGTAGGGATGGCGGATTTGGAAATTCAGGTTTTGTACCCGTGAATGTAATCAACTGTCCGGCGGAGTCGTCAATATAATCAGTAATTTGGCATCCGTCCGGGAGCCACACCTTGAGGTTGATCATGTCATTTGCGTTTTCGAGTATCTGAGAGAAAACTTTATTTAGAGTCTGTTGGATGGAGGCAATGGCCTCTGGGTATCCAATGGCCCGCATTGTTCCGGGGATAGGTATGAATCCGGCCATGGAGTAAGGGAGTCTTTCGCCGCGAATGACCGGCATTGGTTCAGCAACCCTAATCTTTCCGTTCACGAGTATTGCGTGAATACCATCTGGAAATTTAGGATCTCCTGGCTTTTGTGGTACGGTCCTGGCTTTTGACCAAAATTCAAGGATAACGGCACCACGCTTCCATCCGGCACCCTTTCGGTCAACGGTGGTATCGTACATCATCTGATATCCGTTGTCGGTTGTCTCGGATTCTTCTTCCTGAATGTCGTCACAATTTGGGATGGATTCTCGGATGAAACTCAATGGCTCGTAGGCCCGCTCAATGCATTCGTTGACGTGATCCCAGTCCTTGGTGTTAATGTCGTAAAACAAATGTAATGGGGAAACAACCTTCTTCTTGACCTTGCCAGTCATGAAAGAATTTTTTATTTTTGGGACACCCAACTCAAGAACGGTTTGCATTTCCGGGAGGCCCGTTAGAGGATCAGTTATGACCGTTCCTGTTTCCGGGTCGCGTTTTGGCTCCTCTTCAAAATCATTAAGCTCTTCACCAATGAGTGGGTTGCGGGTAGTTTTGAGCCATGCATATCCGGCAATAATGTCCCAGTTGGCAAATTCCCTGTAAACTTTCTGCCAGTTATTAGCATTATGAGAATGCTCCAAATACATCGTTGCCATGCGAGCGCCATCACTCGCTTCCTGGTCACTGGATTGTTGAAGAACTTCGGCATCCGGGATCATGGAGGTCATGCGGGCGCTCATGGTGCGGCACTTGGATTGGGTGTAATTGAGTGTGACGCGGATTTCATCATCCCGGCGCTTTTCTAAATATTCCAACTTGCGGGATGCTCTATTGTAAATTAGGTAGTGGCGGCCTGAATAGTATGCAAGGGACAGGATGGTTTGAGCGTCCCATACATGACGCCCATGTTTCCACTCCTCGTATTGTTGCATGACATAACTCTCCAGCCAAGCACACGTTTTTTTGGAGAATTTAAAAGCGGAACGATCTTTCATCCTAGAACCTCAAATTTATGCTCACTAATTTCCCGTTGCTGTTTTGCCCACGCTGGATTTTCTTGACGTTTTCTGGATTCTTCCTGATTGAGTTTAAATTTCATAAAATCCTCGGGACTCATTCGGGCTCGGTCAAGGGCTAAATATTCGGATGTGGTTTTAGCTTGGAGGCGATTGAGAAGGTCCGCAACTTCTTCTTTGTGGTACTTAAAAGCCGAGTCGAGTTGATTCCCGAAGATGTTTACACGGGCGGACGCGTTCTTGGATGTTTCGGTGTTCGATTCTATGGAAAGTTTTAAAGCTTGGACCTCCAAAATAAGGATATCAATTTTAATTTCCTGGGAGCCAACGGCCTCTGTAATTTTTTCGAGAGCGTATGTGTATTTTGTAAAAGATTTTTGGAGCCATTTACTCGCGTGAATTTCTCCAACGGAATAAGCAATTAAAAGTAATACAATGATTATCCACGGGATCCATGTCATATTTTTTCATCCTCGTCCCACTCCAATGCTCCGGCTTGGTAATCCTCAAGAGCCTGGGCAACACCCTTTTTAATATCCGCCTCACACCGTTGCATTTCCATGAAAATTTGGCGGTGGGCAGAACCGTTTTCAGGAGAATCCTTGGGCATTGTGAGTTTTTGCAGAAAGCTTTCGGTGAGAACTATGCCCACGAAGATAGTTTTTTTCTTGCTCATTCCAGGAGGCCTCCAACATATTTGTGTAAGAGCGGGCCCTTGAGGGCCGGTGCGATAATGCGACATCTGTATGGCAGTGAGGTTTTCGAAGCCCATGCGCTGAAGGGCGGTTTTCAGCCCCTCGGGAATATTGAGATCCATGAAAGATTGATTGGTGGCCATGGCGCACACCATACGCTGGGTTAGGGTTTTGGGGAAGGGGGGACAAGGAAGAGAGCCAGATTTGCCGCTATC
>CAWKIF010000020.1:0-92436 GCA_963849485.1 candidate division FCPU426 bacterium
ACCCTAGCGAAATAGGTAAAGGTATACTCTTGTATACCTCCCGCCTTTCGCAAAGGTCAAGTTTTAAGAGGTTGGCAAATTTGAAATTGGGAAAATCTCAGGGTTTTATTAGCTAAAAAAAAAGATTCCTATTTTTTTGGAGTGTGTATGACTCAAACTTTGAAGCGTGGGCAAGTTTACCAATTTTCCCTTTTAGATCAGTTTCGGGGCACACGTTTAAATAGAAGTGACGCCTCCCACTCGAATGTTGTTGAGCGATTCTTGGTAATTCCTGCTTTGTAATAAACCAAATACGTGTTTCGGAAATGTCCACAAAAGCAAATAAATCGGCAGGGGAATTATCCGGAACCCACCAATCGAGGGATGGATGACCCTTCCCGCCACCAGGCTTTGGTTTTAAGTTGGCTTTAACCTGGATCGTGAGAGCTTCCTTTTTCACTAGGGGAATAGGCGACAAGATCAATTCCGGAATCTGTAGTTAGATTGGAGGATTCGATGCCAAACCGAGGCAGCCTGACATCTAAGAAGTAATTCCCCAAGCTTCCCTATTTGTTGTGTTGGTAAAGAACTTGGTTCATTCATTTCAAATCCTTTCGACAACGAGTTTTTTCATCTTTTCAGAATACTGTTTTCGTAGGGTGGTCAGCTGGTCGCCGGTTAGTTTGGCTTCCTCGTCAACGAAAAGTCCGGATTGTTTTTGGAATTTGGAGAGGTCTTCCCCAACAGCTTTAAGTGTAATCTGGGTTTTAGCGTTGTAAATGGCACCGCGCCAAAAGGGAAAGTCTTTCATGACCTACAGCTTCCCTTGGATCAAAAATATTAGAGCGGTATATGGTGACATTTGGTAAATGAGGTTCAATAAATTTTTCATGAAGTTTGAAAACAGGTTTAGACATTCTTGGATCAAAAACAATACTCTTAAGCACTTTAGCCGGATCAAACGGAACCTCCAAAACATCCGAAGAATGATCTTTTTTTTCGAAATAAAATCGAAGCTCCTTTTCATATTGAAATGTTTCTCTTTTATAAAAAAAATATTCAGTAAGCAATGACGCTTCATTTTTTACTTTCGAAATGATTTCTTGAAGATTATCTCTTTTATCATAATGGATTAAGCGAGCCTTCATTCCTGGCGCACAACTTAACAATTCAGAAACAGAAATCTCAATCCTTACTCCGTCTTTATTTGGTGTATATGCCCTCCAAAAGAACTCAATGTGTTTATCGGTTGTACAGCATAAAAAATAAATCTTGTTCCTAAAATTTTCATAGGATCTTCCATTCTTTTCACACCACTGTTCGGCTATATAACCATCGAACGGGTCTTCCCATTTAGTGTTTCTTAAAAAATATAGTTTTTTGGAGGCAATTATTTCCCAAAGCCGATGAATGGGAATAAACCTGTAAACCGAATTCGGGACTGAGGCTTGGTTCGTTTCATTCATTTTTAAATCAATGTTCATATCATCGTTCCTTAAGCAGTTTTAGTTGGTAACAGATACACATGTTTTACCTCAAACTGTTTTCTGCGGCAGAAGCTGCAATCCAGGATCGAAGCTTGTCCTTTAAATCAGTGGCCGAAGTCCAGGTGCGCCGGTTAAATTGACGTACATCAAAATGGAAATCTTTTTCATGATCTTCTCTTACCAAGTTAAAAACAGATTTTCCAAGGCCTTTTGCAAAACCAGCCTCGTAATAAACCCCATGATTATGATGTGTATATTCCGCGATTAAAAACCGAGAATTTTTAATATCAGCAATAATTTGGTCTGTAATGTACCCGGTCTGTATTTTGGTTGACAATTTGGGCAACAAATCCGTTTGCATCGCAAGCTTCCTGAATAGCCCGTAACACTTCCAGACGCAAAGGTTCCTCAGCCGTTGGCCACTCAAACTTAATGGCAATAAATACCTTTTTGGAATTAATTCCAGAATTTCTCTCTATTTACCGCCGCCCACCCACCCACAGTTAGATTCAACCCTTTGCTATGCATAATTTCGTTGAGCTGTTCTAGTAAAGCGTGGCCAAGTTTTCCAGAACTTACATAATTCTTTTCCAAAAGAAAATGAATAATTTTCTGAAGCTCATTTTCTGTTCCAATTTTTGCCAACGTTAAGTGCTTTTTATTAAAATTAAAATATTCAAAAGCCCCTTTGTGCTCCAAATTTCTATCATTTCCAAAAAAACGAATGGTTTTTCCGCATGATCGACGAATTCAAATTCAACATCTTCTATTATCAGCACAACGTCATTAGAAGATTTCGTCGCCATAAGAGCGTCATATTCTGCCCTCGTTGTCCAAAAGGGATAAGGTTTTAAGCCCTCCCGTTCCAATATGTTCCCCCTTGATATTCAAACAACGAAAGGAGCAATTCACCTTACTTTGCGGCGACATTGATTGACGACGGCAGAAATTTCCCCCATCAAGGTCTCCGAAAAAAAAGTAATCCCCACAAAAGGAACACCCGACCCACAAATAAGGTCGTGGTGCAGAGCCAGTGTTTGCCACCTCCATCTTCACTGTGCAGTCCGAATCGCAAAATAAACATTTTTCCATTTATTTTTTCCCAATTTTTAGTTTCAAAGGTTTCCTGTTTTCATTTTTTCTGATTTGGATAAAAAAGCTTTGCCACGGTTGAAGCAACATTGTCGTCCCAACTGCCCTTCGATATTTCCTTTAATTCCGTTAATAGCCATTCATGATTTTTCAACTCCCAACCTTGATCAACAAAATGCTTTTCTAGTTTTTCTTGGTCTTTGGAAACCACTTTTCCAGCTACAAGCCAGTGTTTCACCGTAAGATTTGGATTCGCGAATCCTTCATTCACCAACTGCGTTTTAAGAGCATCCGAGGCAATTTCTCTACGGTTTTTATCCGTGAATATTTTATACCTCGATGCGTTTTTGCCATCTGGTAGCAAGTCCTCGAAACGAACCCCCGTTGAATCTAGATAAGATTTGCACTCAATCCATATTAGTTCATTTGTCTTGGCCTTATAGGCCAACACATCTATTTCAAGGTCGGGCATAGACGGGGGTTCCTATTGCCACCTTTTCTTCTTTCTTGAGTTCAATCTGTACTTCGATTCGAGTCCAGTAACCCTTTCTTTGCATGATGTCGGATACGATCTGTTCAAATGCGTTCATGTTAATTATTCCTAACTTAATTTAGGGGTTTGGGGCAAAGCCCAGGCGAAAGGGGTGTGCCGAGGATCACCGAAGGTAGCGGAGGCCAGGGGGAAGACCTTCCCCCCAAAAGAAGAATTAAGACTTCTTATTCTTCTTGGTTACCCTTGCCTTAATGTCGAAATATTCAATCGGTGGATAAAACTTCAAGTAACCATCGGACGGCTCACAAGAAGCCACCCGTATTTGAGATTTATCCGAAATGATCTCCACATACTTATTTAAAAGGTTGGCCAAGTCTTTCATTACCCTTATAAGGCTTTTCGCCTTCTTAACACTCGAAACAGAAGGCCCTTCAAAGGTGAGGAAAACATAATCGTAAGTACCGTAAAAAACGAAACCAAAACTCAACCCATGTCCCTTAACAGAGGCGAAATTCCAGGTCAGGTCATCCGGGCCGAGTGGAAAAATGACTTTCGGCTTAACCTCGATATCCTGCTCCTCGTGTTTGGAAAGGAAATATTTAATCTTAAATTTCGATTCGGCTAGGTATTTAAATATCTCTTCGACTTTTGGCTTATCCAATTCGGTTACGGTCAAATCAAGTTGCACACCATCCTTTTTGCGAGGGCCATGTGCAGGATTTCTACTGAAATATTGTATCATTTTTTCCATAAAAAAACCCCACCGACCGAAAAATGGAAGGCGGGGGTTTGTTGGGAGATTTTGAGGTCTCCGTTAAGGTTCAGTGTATGGACCGGAGCTAAGCGTTGTTGCGGCACTAATGACAGAACCGCCATTCCAAGACAACCATGTGGTCGTAGCTGCATCGGCAACAAAAGCTGTACAGGCGGGCACACCACTGGCAGGAGCTGTCGGACCATAAAAATCGATCCTGGCAATTTCTCCGCTTGTGTAAAAGTCTTAGGAAAATACCATGTTGCCCCGGCTGATGCTATTGATGCTACCCCGTTGAATGTGACCGGAGCCCCACTAACATAGTAGTAGGCACTGTATGGAACACCGCAGGCAATACTGGCTGTCAGGCCCAGTAAAAGATTCTTCCCATTTGGTGTTACCGTCGACGTTACCGTCGCGGTCACAGTCGGCGTTGCGGTCGTAGTGACCGTCGGCGTTGACGTGAACGTCGGCGTTCCGGGAACGCTCGGCGTACTGACCGTCGGCACTGTCGGCACAGGAGTGTAACCCTGTGCATTTGTCGGCGTCTCGATCGGTGCAACCACCCGAAGTCGACGAGGCTGTAGTGATGGAGGACAGAATTACTGCCACCAACACTCTCAATAATGTTTTCATGATGTCCTCCTTGGACAATTTTTTGGTTAAACTTTTTTAAAGAACGATGGCCTCTTCCCGTTGGAAGAACCGGAAACTTGACAACTTATGTTGCACACCATCCTTTTTGCGAGGGCCATGTGCAGGAGCCTGTAATTATTGGATTTTTTCAATGTTCCGCCGAATTCGTTGAAATTTGGATAAGTTCAACTGCAGATTCAATGTCAACATCATCTTTCACAGAAATTAGCGTATCACTGAAAACCGAATCTTCAAAGCAGAACAAAGGGGCCAGGCCTACATTTTACACCTTAGAAGCCTCTTGGCGAATGTCCGGTCTTTGGCCGTGATCCGGACTTCTTTCAAATCCTTCATTCGCCAATACCAAGACAGCTTTTCGGCGTCCTTCCGATCCGTCTTGACTCGATCCCCGGGTTTCATTGGCATCCACGCAAGAGCGATCACAGCGCAATGGTGCCCTAGCTGGGTGATCTGCCGATATAAAGAAAAACCTCCAGGCCCAGCCTCGTAAACGAATTCAAGCGGACCATGGCGGCGATTAAGTTCCCGTACTTTCTTTTCAATGATTGAAGGTTGGTTTTCTAGCGTTACCGATGGATCAGGGCGATCCTTATCGGGTCTTAAAACCGCAATTGTGATTGTTTCCTTGTGAACATCCAGTCCAACTACCGTGTTATTATTTTCCATGGGCCAGCCCTCCGTATGCGGATAGGCTCCCTACAGGAGCAACCCGCGTTTTTGATCAGCTGCTATTGATCAAGCTACTACGCAGGTCGCTGGCCCAGACATGCTATCTTTGCTCCGCTCGTAGGGGAAGTCACCCCTACGTTACCCCATTTCACAGAAAGAAAACCCAACCGGGGGCAGCTTCGCCGTTGGGGTCAGACTATCCACCCCGAAATCCTGAACCGGCCCGACGAACCCGTATACCGCCTACAGCGACCCGTGGTAGCCACCCCGCCAACCTGATTAACGGTACCAACCTACCGGCAGGTTCGGCCCGTATACCGACATAAGTGGTGAACCTGTGCACCGCCCGCCCTGAAGTCGTACACCAAGCCGCGTAAACCCGTGGTAGAACCCCTAGAAGCCGTGGTAGCGAACCCCGAAGCCTTGGTAGAACCCCCCAAACCGTGGTAGGACCAACTAAAAAAGCCTACCAATGAGGGTTAGGACCAGGTTTTATAACAGTGTTATAAAAATTGGAAGATTAGGCCGGTTTTGAAAGACCAAAATTATAAGCAGCTTATATTTTTAGGGGTTGGACTAGCCGATGCCGGATCTGGGATAGGGGGGTGTTCTATTACAGTGTAATAATATGGGATTTGGGTAGCCCGATACGGGGCTGCCTAAGGGGCGTTTTATGCTGCGCAGAATAAAATTGGAAGATTAGCTGGGTGGTGGATAGGGTAGTTTTACCGCAGTGTGGTAATTTTGGGTTCAAACTAACCCCCGGGGTAACCGGGGGGGGGCTTGACCGACTCAAAGGGATGTTTTTGATTAAGACTAAATCAAAAATAGCCTTAACTTAGTGGTGGACCCCCTTCCCCCAGCCAACCCCTATACCGACCACCGCGAAGCCGTATACCGACCCGACGAACCCCGTATACCGACCGCCCTGAACCCCTGTACCAGCCCGGCGAACCCGTATACCGACTACCCTGAAGCCCTGTACCGACCCGGCCAACCCCTATACCGACCGCCCTGAATCCCTGTACCAGACCGGCGAACCCGTGGTAGCGCCCCCCCAGAGTGGCCATTCTAATGACCCATAAAAAGCCTACCATTTCTAACCCAGGACATATTCATTGTTTACTGATCCAGCCAATATAGGGTTATCAAGAAAGACGCTTATTTGCTGTTTTCCGCCTGAGGGAGTAGGATTAGGACATGAAAAGGTTGTTCTCCATACTGAATCGAACGGTGCTGGCCATGGGGTTGTTGGTTGCCCTCACCCCCTGCGGCCTTTGCCATGGGTCCTCGATGGCCCAGGGTTCGGTTTGCCCCATGAAAAACATGGGGAACATGCCCTGTTGCGGTCACTGCCAATCCCACAAATCCCATAGCCCCCTTTGCAAGGTGATGGACCAATCCACCTTGCCGGTCGCGGGCGCCCATTTGAATGTCGCCGATGTTCCGGCTGTTTCTTACGCCGTTGTTCCGCCGTCCATCTTCCGGACGGTTCAGGTTTCACCTCAGCTCATCTTCGATACTTCTCCCCCCAAGCCTCTCGTTCTTCGCATCTGAAAACTTCCTCAATTTAGCCGTAGGCCCACGGATCAGCCTATGGCGCTTTAACGCGTTTATTTCTCGCGTTAACGCTCAGTCCTATTCCGTCTTCTCCTGTCGCATAAAAACCCGGTCACCATTTCGGTTTTAACTTTTTGCAAAGAAGGAAAAAATGAAACCTTCAATTCTCTTTTATCTATTCCTCATCGGGGGAGTTCCCCCCCTGGGACCGGTAGCCTGGGCCGGGGACATGCCCGGGATGGATCACGGCATGGAGGGGTCCAGCTCCACGATATCCTTGACGCTTTCCAAAGCCGAGGAGCTGGCCTTGTCCGGCAACCCGCATATCAAGGCGGCGGATGAAAGGGCGAAGGCTTCGGATGAAAAGGTTTTGCCCTCGCTTTTTCCCGACGATCCCATGTTCATGATCGACACGACCAACCCGGGGATGGACCAATGGATGATCGAGGAAAAATTGGGGTTCCCGGGCAAGGGCATCGCCCAGGCCGATGTTTACGGCGCGCAAGCCAAAGAGTCCTGGGCGGAGGCATCCGTTGAGCGCCGCACCATCGTTCTCCAGGCGCGCCAGGCCTTTTGGGAGTTTTATTACCGTTCCAAGGTGGACGGCCTGCTCCAGGAAGCGGAAAAAAACTGGAAGGGCTTGAGCCAGTTGATGGAATCCAAGGCCTTGAGCGGCCAGTGGCTTTCGGTCAAGACCATCCGCATGCAGATGGAAATGGCCCAGGCCGTGAACGAACTCATCACCAACAGCCGGGCCCTCAAGGTTTCGCAGTTCAACTTGAACCACCTTTTCAGCCTTCCCCATGGGACGCTTTACACCCTGCCCTGGGATGTGCCCCTGTCCCCCTTCGTGGGCAAGGAGGAGGACTTCGTTCAAAAGGCCCTTCTTCATAACCCGGAAATCGAGGTTTACCAGGACGCGATTCAATCCAGGGAAGCGAACCAAAGCCTGGCCAACCTGGACTATCTTCCCGATTTCGACGTTTGGGTGTCGGGGGTCCGGCAGCCCGACGGAAGCTTTTCCGACTACGGCTACCGGCTGGGCATCAGCCTGCCGGTCTTCTTCGCCGCCAAGCAAAGTCCGGCCGCGGGGGCCGCGTCCGACGACCTGTCGGCGGCCCGTTACGATTTGAAGGGAAAGCAAAACGAAGTCATCCACATGGTGGAGGACGCCTACGTCAACGCCGAATCCGCCTGGCGCCTTTTGAGGCTCTATGAGCAGGGGGGGCTTTTGAAACAGACCCAGAAAGCCTGGGCTTCCACCCAACTGGCCTACCGTAACGAGGAAATGCCCCTCTCCGAGTTCGTGGAAAACTACAACATCTACCTGGAAACCTTCCGCAGTTACTACCAGGCCCAGGCCGATTACGGAAAGGCCCTGGCCGAGTTGAATTACCAAGCCGGGGATTTAAAAGGAGACACTCATGAAAACAAATAAGGAAACACATAAATTTTCACCACCAAGGCACCAAGACACCAAGAAAACCTTAATGATTGATGCCGACAAAACCAGAAAGGCAATTTTTAGAGGCGCCCATAAGATCATTTGGCTCGGTTTGATGATCATGATGACCGGAGGAATCTTTGTTTTGAACCAAGTGGGGTGCGGTCCAAAACCGGTTCCCGTCCAATCGAATGTAAAGAAGGTCAAGTACTGGGTCGACCCCATGGATTCCAACTATAAAAGGGACAAGCCGGGCAAGGCCCCCTGCGGTATGGATTTGGTGCCGGTTTACGAGGAAGACACCGCGGCGGCGGGGGCCCCCGAGGCGCTTCAGGGCCTGGCCCCCGTTAAGATCAGCCCTTACAAACAACAGTTAATCGGGGTCAGGCTGGCGACGGCCCATAAAGCGATCCTGACGAGGGTCATCCACACGGGCGGGCGGTTCGCCGGGGGCGATGGGGATTTCGCCGCCCTGGCCGGTAATTTCGCGGCGAGAACCTCCGTTCAATCCTCCGGCCGGTATGTCGTGGCCGACGTCTATGCCCTGGATATTCCCTTCGTCAAAACCGGGCAGAAGGCCGTGGTGACTTCCTTGAGCGGCTCGGGGGAAAGGGTGGAAGGCAAGATCACCCACATCTACCCCTACGACGAAACCCAATCGCGGGTCACCCGGGTCAAGATCACCCTGGACCAACCCATGAAGAACGGGCTTTTCGCCAATGTGGACATCCTGGCGGCCACCGGGCCCCTGTTATGCGTGCCCCAATCGGCGGTCATGGACACGGGAACCCACCGCTATGTTTTCGTCCAAACGGAACCCGGATCCTTTACCCCCCGGGAAATCACCGCCGGCTACCAGGGTACCGACTTGTGGGAAGTCACCTCAGGGCTGAAGGAGGGCGAACAGGTGGTCGATGGGGCGAATTTCCTGATCGACGCCGATTCCAAAATCACTTCTTCATTTGCTGAAAACAAATAAGAGAAGGCAAAACATTATGAACCGCCAAGACGCCAAGTCGCCAAGGACTACAAAGGGAAGAAAAACAAAATCCGTAAATCCCTGCTTTTTTAGTCTTTGCTTGTGCCGATTCACAATAAAAATTAATACGGTAATCGGTACTATACCGACCTCTTTAAACAACTTTATTGAAGGTCGGCATGGCGTCTTAGCGCCTTGGCGGTGAAAATTTAGGAGTTTCTCATGATTTCAAAATTGATCGATTGGTGCGGAAGAAACAAGTTCCTGGTTTCCCTGGGGATGCTGGTGGTCATACTCTGGGGCGTTTGGGCCTTGAAGAACATCCCCCTGGACGCGATCCCCGATATCTCGGACACCCAGGTGGTGGTTTACGCCAAGTGGATGAAGAGCCCGGACATCCTGGAAGACCAGGTGGCCTACCCCATCGTGCGGGCGCTTTTGGGGGCGCCGAAGGTAAAAAGTATCCGGGCCTTTTCGGACTTCGGCTATTCCTACATTTACATCATTTTTGACGACGGGACGGACCCCTACTGGGCCCGAAGCCGGGTTTTGGAATACCTCTCCAAGGTCCAGGGAACCCTGCCGGAGGGCGTGAAGGTCGAGATGGGGCCGGACGCCACGGGCGTGGGCTGGGTCTACCAGTACGCCCTGGTCGATAAGACCGGGCAACACACCCTTTCGGAACTGAAAAGCTACCAGGACTGGAACCTGCGCTACCAGCTTCAAAGCCTTCCGGGGGTGGCGGAAGTTTCCACCGTGGGCGGCGAGACCAAGCAGTACCAGGTGGAAGTCAACCCCAACGCCCTCGCCTCTTATGACCTGACTTTCGGCCAGGTTTTGGACGCGGTGCGGAATTCCAACCGGGATGTGGGCGGGAGGCTGTTGGAAATTAACGGCACCGAATACATGATCCGGGGTTTGGGTTATTTGAAGGGTATTTCCGACCTGGAAAAGGTGGTCGTGGGCCGGGACAAGCAGGGGACGCCCATCTTCATCGGGGACATCGCCCGGGTCCAGACGGGCCCGGAAGTGCGCCGGGGCGTGGCCGAGTTGGACGGGCAAGGGGAAGTCGTGGGCGGCATCGTAACCGCCCGTTACGGCGAGAACGCCCTGTCGGTGATCGATCGGGTGAAGGAAAAACTGGAAGAAATCAAACCTTCCCTTCCCCCGGGGGTGGAGATTGTTCCCGTTTATGACCGGTCGGAACTGATCGACAAGTCCATCGAAACACTGACTCATGAACTGATCAAACTCGCCATCGCGGTCACGCTGGTGTGCCTCATCTTCCTTTGGCACCTACCCAGCGCCCTGGTCATCATCCTGACCCTGCCCCTGGCCATCCTCATGTCCTTCATCTGCATGAAATACCTGGGGGTTTCCTCCAACATCATGAGCCTGGGGGGCATCGCCATCGCCATCGGGGCCATGGTGGACGCTTCCATCATCATGGTGGAAAACGCCTGTAAGAGATTGGAGGAATGGGAAAAGACAAATCCACCGCCAAGCCCATTGGGACCGCACCCAATGGGCAGGGGCCAAGACGCCAAGAAAGACATTGGGGAAATGGAAGAAACTTCTAAAACATTAGAATTAAGAAACAAAACAAGAACGGAGGTCATCCTAAACGCGGCGAAAGAGGTGGGGCCGTCGCTTTTTTACACCCTCTTGGTCATCACGGTCGGGTTTCTTCCGGTGTTCGCCCTGCAGGGGCAGGAAGGAAAGCTCTTCTCGCCCCTGGCCTATACCAAGACCTTTTCGATGTTCTTCGCGGCTTTTCTCGCCATTACCGTGACGCCTTTCCTTATGGTCCTGTTTCTTAAGGGAAAAATATTGGCCGAGGATCAACATCCCTTGAACCGTTTTTTAGACCGGGTTTACTCGAAACCGGCCCAGTGGGTTTTGGAAAACAGGAAAAAGACCCTTTTGTCCGCCCTCGGGCTGGTGGTTGTGACCTTCTTTCCCCTCTCACGGCTGGGAAGCGAGTTCATGCCGCCCTTATGGGAAGGTTCCCTGCTTTACATGCCCACCACCCTGCCGGGCATCTCGGTCACCGAGGCGGCCCGGGTTCTCCAAACCCAGGACAAGATCATCAAGTCTTTCCCCGAAGTGGAGCGGGTCTTCGGCAAGGCGGGGCGCGCGGAAACTTCCCTCGACCCGGCCCCCTTCTCCATGGTGGAAACCACCATCCTCTTGAAACCGGAAAACCAATGGCGAAAGGGCATGACGCAGGAAAAGCTTCTGCACGACCTGAACGAGGCCCTGCAGTTTCCCGGCTACACCAATGCCCTGACCATGCCCATCATCAACCGCATCAACATGCTCAGCACGGGGGTGCGCACCCCCATCGGCATCAAGGTGCTGGGCAGCGATTTCAAGGCCATCGAGAAGGCGGGGATCGAGATTGAGAACGCCCTCAAGCCCCTCAAGGGAACCTCGAGCGTCTACGCCGAAAGGGTGACGGGAGGCTATTACGTCGATATCACCCCCCGCCGGGACCAGATCGCGCGGTACGGCCTGAAGATCGAGGACGTGAACGAGATCATCGAAATGGCCATCGGGGGGGACACCGTCACCACGACCGTGGAAGGCCGGGAACGCTACTCGGTGAGCGTGAGGTACGCGCGGGACTTCCGGGACGACGTGGAGAAGTTAAGGCGGGTACTGGTGACCACCCCCTCAGGGTCCAAGGTCCAATTGGGCCAATTGGCTGACGTCGGCTTGTCCCTGGGGCCGGGCATGATCCGGGATGAAAACGGCCTTTTGGCCGGTTACGTTTACGTGGATATCGAGGGGATCGACCCCGGAACCTACGTGACGGCGGCCAAGAAAGCCATCGCCCAGCAAGTGACCCTGCCGCTGGGCACCAGCCTGGCCTGGAGCGGGCAGTATGAGTACATGATCCGGGCGGCTGAAAGGTTCAAGGTCATGATCCCCTTGACCCTTCTCATCGTGTTCCTGCTGATCTACTTCAATACCAAATCCTTCACCGAAACCTGCATCGTACTATTGGCCGTGCCCTTTTCCCTGGTCGGGGCGGTTTGGCTCTTGTGGATCCTGGGTTACAACACCTCGGTGGCGGTATGGGTGGGCGTCATCGCCCTGGCGGGCTTGGACGCCGAAACGGGGGTGGTGATGCTTCTTTACCTGAACCTTTCCTACCGGAAATACCGGGAGGAAGGAAAGATGAATAGCATTCAGGATCTCGAGGAATCGGTGATGCACGGCGCGGTCAAACGGCTTCGCCCGAAGCTCATGACCGTGTCGGCGGCCTGGTTCGGCTTGGTGCCGATCCTGTTTTCCACGGGCGTGGGAGCGGATGTCATGAAACGCATAGCGGCCCCCATGGTGGGAGGCGTCTTTACATCCTTTATCCTCGAACTTCTGGTTTACCCGGTGCTGTTCACGCTTTGGAAATGGCACGCCGAGGTGAACCCCCAAAAACCCACCGGGTTTTGGAAATGGGTTCAAAGAATCGGTTAAGGCGATCAGGAGTTGAAGTTGCGCGAGATGTTCCCGGCCCCTTGATTGGAAGCCGGTGTAAAAATGAAAAGGAGCGGGGTCATGAAAAGATTATTGAGTTGGTTGATGGGAGCGGCATTGCTGTGGACCGCGGGCTCGGTTTGGGCCGATAGCACGGGAACTTTGACGGGCATGTCGACGACGGTCGCGGTTGCGACCCCGGCCACAAAACCCTCGTCGAAAGCTAAGGCCAAGAAAACCAAGAAAAAATCCGTGAAACCAGCGGCCCAGGCGGTTTGGGTTTGCCCGATGGGCGATTACAGCGGCCCCAAGACGGCGGATGGGAAATGCCCCAAGTGCGGAATGGATTTGGTGGAGAAGAAATAGGGCTGGAACTCTACAAACGAAAACAAAGTTTTTTACCGCCAAGACGCCAAGTTCGCCAAGGAAGCCTTAAACCAAGCCTTAAATTCTAAGGATATTCAGAATGTAACCTCTGAAAAAGGGTTTTTAATGTTCTTCCGCCTTTTGGTTTTCGTTGAAAATTAAAGACTTTCCTGGCGAACTTGGCGTCTTGGCGGTGAGATCAGAATATTTGTTGTTGTTTTTAAAAAAATTTCTCCTTCCTGTTGACATTTTCCTTCCGATCTTGTATTTAACCATTTAGTTAAATACAAAGGATGAAGCATGCCCACTGATCAACTGAGCGGTACCTTTCAAGCCCTGGCCGACCCCACCCGGAGGGCCCTGATGGCCCGCCTTACGGCGGGGGAAGCCTCGGTGCAGGAACTGGCCAAGCCCTTCAAGATGAGCCTGCCCGCCATTTCCAAGCACCTGAAGGTCCTGGAAAAAAGCGGGTTGATCGTGCGCCGCAGCCAGGCGCAACAGAGGTTGTGCAAGCTCCAGACCCAGCCGATCAAGGACGCCGTGGATTGGCTGGAGCACCAGCGCAAAGAGTGGGAAGACCGCCTGGGCCGTTTGGAGGAATACCTGCAGGAAATACAAAAAAAAGGGGAGAAAAAATGAACGCAACCCAAAACCAAGCCGAGTCGACCGCCAACCGGGAGATCTTTTCCTCCCGGGTGCTCCAGGCTCCGCGGGAACTGGTCTGGAAGGTATTTAGCGACCCGGAGCACCTCAGCCAATGGTGGGGTCCCCGGGGTTTTACCAACAGCTTTCAGGACTTCGAATTCAAGAAAGAGGGCCGCTGGCGATTCATCATGCAGGGACCCGGCGGCAAGGACTATAAAAACGACAGCGTCTTTTTGGAGATCGAAAAACCCTCGAAGATCGTCTTTCGCCACCATTCGCCCGATTTCGTGACCACCATCCTGTTCGAGGACCTGGGGGACAAGACAAAAATCACCTGGCGGAACGTATTCGACAGCGTCCAAACCTTTGAGTCGGTCAAAAACTACGCCGTCCCCGGGCTGGAACAGAACCTGGACAGGCTGGAAGAAAGGCTCCCGATCCTGGTCGCGGGAAAGACATTCAACATCACCCGTCTTTTCAACGCCCCCCGCGAGCTGGTCTTCAAGGCCTGGACCGAGCCGGAACACCTCTCCCATTGGTTGGGCCCCAAGGGTACCACCCTGAAAAGCGCCAAAATGGACCTGCGGCCGGGCGGCAGCCTGCACACCTGCATGGAATTCAACGGCCATGAGATGTGGGGAAAGTGGGTCTTCCGGGAAATCACTCCTCCCCAAAAACTTGTTTACGTCAATTCCTTTTCCGACGAAAAGGGCGGTTTCACCCGCCACCCCATGAGCCCGACCTGGCCATTGGAAATGCTGACCACCGTCACCTTGGAGGATCAAGGTGGGAAGACCAACCTCACGCTAACTTGGGTGCCCATCAACGCTACCGCAGAAGAGATCCAAACCTTCCTGGGTGCCATGGACGGCATGAAGGGCGGCTGGACCGGGTCCTTCGATCAGTTGGAATCCCACTTGGCCGTGATTCTCACGCCGCAAAATAAGGAGGCCGTCATGCCGGTTGAACTTGGAAATTTCGAAACGAGGGTTCACCCCAAGGATGTAGTGTTGAAGCGGACCGTAAAGGCGCCGCGAAAACTGGTCTTCGAGGCCCTGACCCAGCCCGAACACCTGGTTCAATTTTGGGCGCCCCAGCCTTACACCACCCACAACTGCAAGGTGGACCTGCGGCCCGGGGGGGAATGGACCTACACCTTTCGCCCGCCCGAGGGGCAGGAGCACGACGCCAAGCACGTCTACAAGGAAGTGGACCCTCCCCGGAAGCTGGTCATGGAAGCCTCCGTGCCCGGCCCGAACGGCAGCCCCTTCTTCCGAATCCGCCAAACCTT
Source organism: candidate division FCPU426 bacterium (assembly GCA_963849485.1). GTDB lineage: Bacteria > Oederibacteriota > Muellerivitia > Muellerivitales > Muellerivitaceae > CAVTWJ01. Next base: position 14,897 of record CAWKIF010000020.1, read on the forward strand.
CCACCTGGAGGAAAAGGGAAGGGAAACAGCCCTGAGCCTGGAGATCAAGGTTCTGGAAGCCAACGAAGGCTCCGATTGCTTCCTGGGCGGGATGCTACAGGGCACCAACCGGACGCTCGACCAGATGGTCGAATACCTGGCTAAGAACCACTAATAAAAACCAGTTTTACCGCCAAGGCACCAAGGACGCCAAGAACAATGAAAAACAAGTAACAAAAAAAATCTGGTTTAGTTTTTTGACTTTCTTGGCGAACTTAGCCATCGACACTTCGGTTGCGGGCCGAAGTGTTTGGCGGTGAAATTTAGCAGGATGCTGAAAAAGTCCCAGAAACGGACTTTTTCCTATTTGCGAACGAGCCACAACACATAAAAACCATATTTTAAGCGGCTCGTTCTATCCCATGGCTGTCGACAGGGTGCTGAAAAATACTTTTTCAGCACCCTGTTAATGTTGCTTTGGGGTTTTGTTGGAGACTCAAAACCAAGGGGGAACCTTCTTGAAAAAAATAACGCCGTTTTTGTGGTTCGACAGCGAGGCGGAGGAGGCGGCCAAGTTCTATACCTCCATCTTCAAAAAATCGAAAATTAACCGGGTCCGGCGCTATGGGGGCGAGGGAGCCGGCCCCAAGGGAACGGTGATGACCGTTGAGTTCTCCCTCAACGGCCAAAAATTCGCAGGCCTCAACGGGGGGCCCGGACATCCCCACACCGACGCCATTTCCTTCGTGGTGGAATGCGAAACGCAAAAGGAAGTGGACACTTTTTGGAAAAAGCTTTCCGCGGGCGGCAAGGAGATCCAATGCGGATGGCTGAAGGACAAATACGGGGTCGCCTGGCAGGTCGTGCCAGGGGTTTTACTCCAGTGGATCTCGGACAAGGATTCCGAAAAGAAGGAAAGGGTGATGAAAACCATGATGCAAATGGTGAAGTTGGACATTAAGAAGCTGAAGCGGGCTTACAAAGGGTCCTAAGTCGCCTTGGGTCTCTTGATTTTAGAAATACTGGAAGTGGAGCATCTTCCCGCCCTTTAAAGGGCGGGCCAAAAACCAAAAGGGGAGAAAAAATGATCAAATTGATTGCCGTTATCCTGGCCGTTCTCATTGTTGCGATCCTCATCTACGCGGCTACCCAACCCGATACTTTCCGCATCCAACGGACCGCCTCCATCCAGGCCCCGCCCGGAAAAATCTTCGCTTCTCTGAATGACTTTCACACTTGGACCGGCTGGTCCCCCTGGGAAAAAGTGGACCCGGACATGAAACGCACCTACAGCGGGAAGGATTCGGGATTGGGAAGCATCTACGAATGGCAGGGAAACAACAAGGTGGGACAGGGCCGGATGGAAATTACCGAATCCATAGCCTCCAGTAAGCTGGTGCTCAAGCTGGATTTCCTCAAACCCTTCGAAGCCCATAACACCACTATCTTCACCCTTCTGCCCAAGGGGTCCGCCACGGAAGTCACCTGGGCCATGGAAGGCCCGAGCAGCCTCATGATGAAGGTGATGCACCTTTTCATGAACATGGACAAGATGATCGGGAAGGATTTCGAGAAGGGCCTGGATAATCTGAAGACTCTATCGGAAAAGTAGGCCTTTTCGATCCGGCATCCCCAACACAACAAGCCCCGCTGAAAGGCGGGGCTTGTTTTTTTTACGGGTTTGAAAACCCTTTCATGCTTTCCGGGTTGTTTACTTCCCCCCGCCCCGCCCTAAGATAGCCCCGTTCGAATTTCTCCCAAGGAGCCTCCCATGGAAACACGCCCGCTCGGCAACTCGGATCTTCAAATCTCTCCCATCGGCATCGGCACCTGGGCCATCGGCGGACCGGACGGCAACTGGAACTGGGGCCCCCAGGACGACCAGGAATCCATCGATGCCATCCGCAAGGCGGTGGATTTGGGCGTCAACTGGATCGATACCGCCCCCGCCTACGGCAAGGGCCACTCGGAAGAGGTAGTGGGGAAAGCCCTGAAGGGGCTGTCGAAAAAACCCTATCTTTTCACCAAGAATTCCCTGGTCTGGGGATCGGACCGGGAGATCTTCAACAGCCTCAAGGCCGAATCCATCCGGCGGGAATGCGAGGACAGCCTCAAACGCCTGGGGGTGGAGGCGCTGGACCTCTGGCAGATCCACTGGCCCAACCCGGACGGGGACATTGAGGAAGGCTGGACGGAGATGGCCAAACTGCAGAAGGCCGGCAAGGTGCGCTGGATCGGCGTTTCCAACTTCAGCCCCTCCCAGATGAAACGGGCCCAATCCATCGCTCCCGTCACTTCGCTTCAGCCGCCCTATTCCGCCCTCCGGCGGGATATCGAGGAGGAACTCCTCCCCTTTTGCGCGAAGGAAAATATCGGCGTGATCGTTTACTCCCCCATGCAGGCGGGGCTCTTGAGCGGGCGCATGACGCTTGAAAAAATCAAGAACCTGGCCCCGGGCGACTGGCGCCGCAACGACGCCAATTTCAGGGAACCCAAACTTTCCAAAAACCTGGCCCTGCAGGCCGCCTTCGCCAAGGTCGCCGCCCGCCACGGGCACCCAGCCGGGGTCGCGGCCCTGGCCTGGGTCTTGCGCCGAAGCGAGGTCACCGGGGCCATCGTGGGGGTGCGCAACGCTCAGCAGGTGGAGGAACTGGCCCCGGCCCTGGAATACCGCTTGAATCAGGATGAGCGGGAGGAAATCGGGCGGGTTCTCTCGGACTATTTCGGGAAGGTCTAAGAACCCATTACTAAAAACAAAAAAATGACAGCATTTTTCACCGCCAAGACGCCAAGGCCGCCAAGTACACCGAAAGATTGAAAAAGCAAAAACGTTTCAAAATCTTCACTTTGTTTTGCCTTTCTTTGCGGCCTTGGCGTCTTGGCGGTTAATTGCTTTTTTGTTAAAGCCTCTAAGTTTATAGCCTGAATCATATTGCCCCTTCCCGCCTGGTTTTATAGTGGCCTATCCCCTACCCGAGGTGTTTCATGCGTGAAGTGACGGCTGATCCGGCTTTGGTGGCCTGCTGCGGGCTCTATTGCGGCGCCTGCGGCCAATACTTGAAGGAAAAATGCGAGGGCTGCCAAAGGAGCGAAAAGAATTCCTGGTGCAAGGTGAAGCAATGCACCAACAAGAAGGGCATCTCGACCTGCGCCCAGTGCCTGGAATTCCCCGACGCGGTGGACTGCAAAAAATTCAACAATTTCATCTCGAAGATTTTCGGGCTTCTTTTCAAGTCGGACCGCCCGGCCTGCCTAGGCGAGATCCGCGCCACAAACCTCCAGGCCTACGCCGAAAAGATGGCCGGATTGAAACAACAAACCATCCGCCGTCCCTGAAAAGAACCGTCCGGAGGCCGGTGGTCTTTCCTGTACATGGATAGTCGCCGCCGATAAACTTTCCCCATGGACACCTTGCGTTATATCCCGGTGAAGACCCATTCGGATTGCCACGCCATTGAGGCCCTGGCCTTCCCCATCTGGCGGGAACATTACACGCCTATCATTGGGTCCTCACAGGTGGAATACATGCTCCGGAAATTCCAAACCGCTCATGCCGTCGAGCGACAGATCCGGGAAGGCTATCACTACTTTTTCCTGCAGACCGACGAAGAGGAAAATATCGGCTATCTTTCCCTCTTTTTCCGCCCCGCCGAATTATTCTTGAGCAAACTCTATCTTTTACAATCCCACCGGGGGCAGGGTGTCGCCAGCGCCGCCTTGGTTTTTTTGAAAAACCTGGCGCAGGACAAGGGATTGGAGCGCATCACCCTGACCGTCCACAAGCAAAACCCCTCGGTGAAGGTCTACCAAGCCCTCGGATTTGAGATTTCGGAACCCGTCGTGACCGACATTGGTGATGGGTTCGTGATGGATGATTACCGCATGGGATTGGACTTGTCTTGAACCTTTTCGAACCGCAAACAAAAACCTATTTCACCGCGAAGACGCGAAGACCGCCAAGAACACCGAACGGCCAGCAAACAAAAAACCTTAAAATCTTGATTTTATAGTCGTCCTTCGCGTCTTCGCGGTTCAAATTGTCTTCCTCTTTGATTTTTTTAATTAGAGACTTTTAGTCTTCTTTTTTTCAAAAATGACTTCCTTGGTATGACCGGGGTCATTTTTACCTTCGGTCCCCTCCCTTAACCTTGGATAACAATCCCTTGGAGATTCCACTGATGCATTTCAAACTTTTTGATGACTCCCACGAAGACGCCCCTGCCAAGACCACCATGCTTTACCTTTGGCTGATACTTTTCAACCTGGGAGCCTGGGCCTGGGCCTTCACGGCATTCGCCCACAGCCCGGCGCTATTGGGCACAGCCTTTTTGGCCTATCTTTTCGGACTGCGCCACGCCGTGGACGCGGACCATATCGCCGCCATCGACAACGTGGTGCGCAAGATCATGCAGGACGGACGCCGGCCCATCTCGGCGGGCTTTTTCTTTTCATTGGGGCATTCCACCATTGTCGTCCTGGCCTCGGCGGCCCTGGCCGCCGCGATCGGCCTCTCCCAGGACCGGTTGGAGGGCTTGAGGAATATCGGCGGCTTTCTCGGCACGGCGGTATCTGCCTTTTTCTTGATCGGCATCGGATTGGCCAACCTTTTCGTGCTCAAAAACATCTGGCGGGCTTTCCGCAAAGAACAAAGGGGCGAAACCTGCGACACCGAGGAACTCGACGGACTGCTTTGGGACCGGGGGTTTTTGTCCCGGATCTTCAAGCCGATCCTCACCGGGGTCCAGGAGAGCCGCCATATGTACCTGGTGGGTTTCCTCTTCGGCCTGGGCTTTGACACGGCCACGGAGATCGGCCTTTTGGGCATCGCCGCTTCCCAGGCGGCCCAGGGTTCTTCCTTCGGGACCACCATGGTGTTTCCCCTCCTTTTCACGGCCGGGATGGCGCTGGTCGACACGACCGACAGCGTCGTTATGACCGGGGTCTACGGCTGGGCCTTCATTCACCCTTTAAGGAAGCTCTGGTACAACCTGACCCTCACTTCGCTTTCGGTACTGGTGGCCCTTTTGATCGGCTCCCTGGAAGCCCTGGGGCTCCTGGCTGACCGCCTAGGCCTTCACGGAGGCGCTTTCGGGATCGTGGAGGCCCTCAACAACGACCTCACGAACTTCGGTTTCGTGGTGGTGGGGGTCTTTATCCTGGGTTGGCTTCTGTCGGTTTGCATCTACCGTCTGCAGGGGTTTGAGAAAACCGAAGCTTAATCCGGCCCACTTTCCCGGAACTTCCAGTTTTATTCTTTTGATTCATCCACCTGATATTTTCTTGCTTATTAAGGTGGCGAAGGCCAAGGCGAGGGGGGAAAATGGGTTTTACAATGAAATGAATAGCCTTTTAAACCTAGCTTTTCAACTTTTTAACGGAAACTCGAAATGGAAAACAAACCCCGAGCCTTACTTTTTTCTATCTCCTTTTCGTTTCCCATCCTTCATATAAGACGATTCCTCGAAAACCCCAACCGACTACTTTTCATGTTATTCGCCTCGTCATTTCTCGCCTCATTGCCCCTCTCGAATTCTTTTGCTGGACCGGTCCTTCCCGGCCACGTCCTTCAGGAAATCTCAACCCTTCCCAAGCTGGGAGCCGTTGAGGATTCGGCGGTCCTTCACTTAGCCATTAGCTTGCCTTTGCAAGATCCCCGGGGATTGGATGATTTTCTGACCCGAGTTTATGATCCCCACGACCCCCTCTACCGCCACTTCTCACACCGGAGGAATTCGCCCAAAAATTCGGCCCCTCCGAGCCGGACTACCAGACCCTGATCGCCTTTGTGAAATCCCAAGGGTTGACCGTTACTCAAACTTATAACCACAGGCAATTATTGGATGTAACTGGAAATGCTTCGGATATTCGAGGGGTTTTTCATGTGAACCTTGATTATTACCAAAGGCAAAACGGAAGCCGCTTTTATGCCACTGATATAGACCCTTTTATTAATGCTCCTATTCAACCATCCCATGTTTCAGGCCTTAATAACTTTGACCGCCCTTTTTCAAAAGTTCATAAGACTTGGCAAACCATTGGGGAAGGGTTAACCGCCAATCCAAAAAGTGGCACTGCAACCTTAGGGCTCTATCGTGGGCAGGATTTCCGGGATGCTTATTTGCCGGGATTGCCAGCCACCGTCAATGGAGCGGGACAATCGGTGGCTTTGTTCGAATACGACGGTTTCTACGCGGGGGATATTTCCTACTACGAAAACAATTTAACCCCCGTTTTTAGCGCGCCCGCGCCATTCCCAATAACGGAAGTGGTTGATAACTATAACGGCTTTAACGGCACCCCCGTTTATACGAATGATGTGGTTGAAGTTTCGTTGGATATTGAAATGGTGGATTCCTTAGCGCCGGGAGCCCAAGTAGTGGTTTATGAGGCCTCCCCAGACGATGATTCGACGGTAGGAGCCAACGACATTCTTTCAAAAATCGCTCAAGACAATACCTGCAAACAAATCAGCAGTTCCTGGGGCAACTATGGCGACACAAATACCGCCCATTTATTGGATCAACTAGCTGCCCAGGGCCAGGCCTATTTTGTGGCTGCGGGTGATTTTGGGTCTTACGTTTCAAACGGATATCCAGGCGATCCATGCAATGCGGCGAACACGAGCGCGACTGATGACCCAAGCCTTTATCAAAGCATTTATGAAACATTGGTGGGGGGGACAAAATTAACGACCACCCCGCCTTCGGGAAGCCCCCCACATATTTCCTACAATTCCGAAACTACTTGGAATGACAGTTCTACTACCATCCCAATCTGTCTTACAAAATCTGCGACTTACTATGGCAATTTGGCAGGCGGGGGTGGAATTTGCACGAACCAATTAGCCATCCCCTCTTACCAATCCCCGGTTCCCATGGGTTCCAATGGGGGCTCCAGCTCTTGGCGGAACTTCCCGGACGTTTCCATGTGCGCCTACAACGTCCTTTTAGTCGCCGTGAATTATGCCAACGATCCAGTAAACGGTTACTTGGGTCCCGTAGAGGGCACGAGCGCGGCTTCCCCGCTTTGGGCCGCCTATTGGTCCCTCGTGAACCAGGAATCCCTGGCCCATCAAAATCTTCCCATGGGGACTGCCAACCCGCCCCTCTACCAGGTCGCTAAGGGGGCGAATTACAACCTGGACTTCAACGACATAGCCGATTCCAGCACCAATTTCTATTACTGGCCTTCACAATCCGGCCCTTATACCGCAGTAAGCGGCTTCGACTTGGCCACGGGCTGGGGAAGCCCCAAGGGTCAAAGCCTGTTAAACGACCTATTACCTTTCGCTCCCACCGCTACGCCGACACCCACTATCACCCGAACCCCGACCATCACTAACACACCCACCATTACGCTCAGCCCTACCATCACCTATACCCCCACCCCCACGGCCACCGTTTCCGGATTTTTCCTCACTTCCAACCAATTCAACTCATTGACCGGGCCGCCCCTTCAAATCACCTATATCCTCAACAGCAGCAGCCAGGTAGATGTAAAGGTTTATAACGTCACCGGAGTCCACATCCGGACCATTTTGAGCGGCCCCCAACCCGCCGGTTCCTACTACCTGCCCTGGGACGGCAAGGACGATAACGGCCAACCCGTGGAAACAGGTCTTTATCTCATCACCTTCAAGACCCCTTCTTCCACGCAGGTCAAAAAAGTCCTGGCTTACCGCCGATGAAAAATAGGATTCTTTTTATCTCCCTTAGCTTATCACTACTGAATGCGGCCACCTGCCTGGGCCAATCCGCTTCTCTCACGACGGGAGCCGATTTTCTCCTGGCCGTGCCAGGGGCCCGGCCCGCAGGAATGGGCCAGGCTTTCACGGCCCTTGCGGACGACGTGAACGCGTTGAATTTCAACCCGGCGGGGTTGGCCCAAATCCAGGAACCGGAGGTGGGCTACGGCCGCTACCAATTTGTTTCCGATGTCTCTTACGATTTTCTCGGGGCCGCCTATCCCCTGGGAGAGCCGGGAGTGTTGGGACTCGGCTTCCTCGATTCCCAAACAGCGCCCTTTAACAGCACTCCCGATCCTAACGCCCCCCTGGTGAACTATTCCGACATGACCTTTCTCCTCGCTTATGGGAGGGCCCTGGGACCCCTGGAAGTGGGCGGTACCCTGAAATTCGTCCTTCGTCAGGTGGGGGACATCCAAGGCACGGGCTTCTTGGGTGACCTGGGGGTGCGGTACCAGGCGCTCCCCCGGCTGGTCCTCGCCGCCGCCTTCCAAAACCTGGGCAGTATCCATATCCTCAGCCAGGAAAGCGCCACGCCCACCTTGGGCAGGATCGGCCTCGCCTGGAGATGCCTTTCCACCCCCTTCCATACTTTGGACCTGGCCATGGACTGCAATTACGACCCCAATACCCAACTCACCCGGCTGGGTTGGGGGGCCGAATATTGGTACCAAGGCCTATTCGCCTTGCGGGCGGGTTATGTGGGTAATTCGGAGGAAGAGGGCCCCACCTTCGGGGCGGGCATCCGCTCTTGGGGCTTTCAACTCGACTACGCTTACGAGCCCTTGAATGTCCTGGGCTCCACCCAGAGGCTTTCCTTGACGGCTTATCTGGGCCCCGGCAAAGGCGCCGAAATACCCCAGCCCACCCATTTGGAGGCCAATCCCTCCAATGACGGATTGATGTTGAGCTGGAACGCCCCCTCCTTCACGGATATCCAGGGATACAGGGTCTACGTCAAACGCCCCGGATCGGATTCCCTGGCTTGCCTGACGTCCCAACCCATTACCGAAACTTCCGTGGACTTGAAACACTTGAAAATAGGGGAGGATTACGAATTCGGCGTTTCCACCCTCAACACCACCGGGCAGGAAAGCCCCTTGAACCGCATCGAGCTGGTCGCCCAGGAACCCGTCCTCTCTGCCCCCACCGGGTTCAAGGCTTGGAAGGAGGGGGACAATGTCGTATTAACTTGGGATAAGGTGGATCCGGCCTATGTGAGCGGCTTTAACCTCTATAGGGTGGATGAGACCGGGTCACCTGAACGGAAACTTTCCGTGAAACCCCTGACCGACGACAACATCCTGTTAAAAAAACTCAATCACGATCAAACCTACTGGTTCATCCTGATGGCTTTGTCCAAAAACGGCCAAGAGGGCCCGCCCACCGACGTCTTGACGGTCCGCTATGAGGATCTTCCGAACGAGAAGTAGGGGAAGAGGGCTTAAGGCTGGGGGCTGAGGGCGGGCAGTGGAAGCTGAACCTGTTGGGTATCGCTCCCGTCGGCGGAAATGACATCCAGGGTGGCTTGATCCCCGGAACAGGCGACCTTGTCGATGGCCCCCCCGTTCTGAAGGCGCAAGGCGGCCGTATCAACGGGCGATGCCGCGACCTTCAATCCATCCCCCATCTCCACCCTTACCAAAAAATAGGATTTGGTCCCCGGATCGGGAGCGGCTGGCGACCCGGCTGGAGCCGTGGAAAAGGAAACCATGAAAGCGGCCGTCAAGGAATTGGCGGTCCAACCCACCGTGCCTTCCAGGGCGGGGTTTTGCCCATCGGGAACCCCGCCGGACTTGAGCAGATTGACCTGGTTCGGGGCCGAGTAGATCCATCCCATGGAAGCGGGTTTGTCTTCCCACCGGATGAGTCCCAGGGACTGGGTGACCGGAACCCCCTCCGTGGATCCCCCGCCGAAAGAGCCGATCAGGGCCCGGTTATCGCTCGAGAAATAATATTTGCTGATCCCCCCGTATTGCCTCGAATCGTTCGGGGTGTCCATGTTCAACTGGATGAATCCGTAGACCGGTTTGCTCATGGAGTTCTTGGGGCTATTGCGGGTGATCAAATTCAAAAGGTTGTCACTGAGGAAATATTCCTGGATGGAATAAACCTTCAAGGGGAACTGGGTTCCGGACGCGTGCAACTTGTCCTGGATATTCACGTTGATGAGAGGGTCCATGCCGGGAACCAGGCTGTCATCCACCCCGGGCGTGGTCTCGGAGAGGGTGACCTTATATTGAAGGTTTTCCAGGTATCCCGGGGCCGCCGGGGAGTGCCCCGGAAATATCAAGGCGATGAGAAGCAATTTCCAACCGTTCAAGTCTCGACTCCAATCAACCATCAGGATGAGATGTCGTTTAGACGGGTGAGCCGGGGAAAAGAGTCAAGCCACCTCGAGGACCGCGCCGGGCAGGCCCAACTGGCCTAAAAGGGATTTGGCGTAAAAATAATCTTGGGCCTGGGGGGTGGAGAACCCGCCCGGCAGGGCCTGGGCGGCATTCATGACAATCCGGGCCTGCTGGGCCATGCCGCTGAGGAGGGCCAATTTCCTCTCATAATCCTCCAGGGCTTGCTGGGCCCGGATGGCCTTTTCCTTCCCCTGGGGTGTCGGAAGGCTTCGCGTGATCAATTCATTCAACAAAGAATCGAACCCCCCCGAAGGGTTGTTATCCCGCATGAGGGGAGTGAGGTTTTTGCCCCCGGCAGAAGCGATCAAAGAACTAATATTGGTTAAACCTGCCATGGTTTTTTCCTAGGATTTTGGACAGAATCGCTCCACCCTCTAAAACTCGAAGGGTGGATTCAAAATATTTCAAAACCTTCTATAATCCCTAACGGAATTTCCCTCCCAAACTAAAGGCCGCAAACCGGGGAATTCTTGGGTCTTAACTATAAAAATTCATATTTTCAGGGGATAAACATGATTCCATCCTTTGCCCGAAAACTCCGTTTTCTTTTATTGTTCGCCCTTTTATCAGTTTGCCCCAGCTGTACCATCAGCCTCACCCAATATGAAAAAACGGATATCTACGGGTGCGGTTATGACGACAAAGATTTGGGAGGAGGCATTTTTGAGGCCGTCTTCGTGGCCCAGGGCCGTCCCATGAACTTCGTCAAATTCGCCTGCCTCTACCACGCGGCGGAACTTTGTTATGCCCATAGCTTCCACTATTTCAGCGTCACCAAGGTGGCCGATATGAGCACCGGCGACACGATCCGCGACGAGACCGGAAAAGGCATCACCCGGGAAAGGCCGGGGATCAAATACACCATCCAAGGCTTCAACCAGAACGGGAGCGGTAAGATCTACGACGCTTACACGATCCTGGACCGTTACAGCATCCCTGGGACCCAGATACTCCATACGGTGGCCCAGCGCAAGGCGGAAGCCTTGAACCCCAAGCCGCAATAGCCTCCTAAAATATTCGTTACCGATTTCTCGACATTTAAGGAGATTCATCATGGGTGTTTTTTCTGTCCTCCTACTGGCCTGTGTTCAGGGCCTGGCGGAGCTTCTCCCGGTTTCCTCCTCGGCCCATGTCATTTTGGCCGAGAAAATGCTGGGTTTGGACCCCACCACCCCCTCGATGACATTGTTGCTGGTGATGCTCCATACGGGAACCATGTTCGCGGTCCTGGTTTATTTTTGGAAAGACTGGCGGGACCATTATTTCCAAACCCGGGAAAGGGCGGAGGCCTTCCTGAAACAGGTCCTTTTGGCCACGCTCACCACCCTGGTCCTGGGTTTCGTTCTGATGAAACTTATTGAAAAGGTGATGCTCCGCTCCATTCCCGGGGCCGAGGTGGAGATGCTCTTCGGCAACCTCAAGCTGGTCGCCGCGTCGCTGGCTTCGGCGGGCATCCTGATCCTGGCCTCTTCCCAGAAAGCGCCCCCGCCCGGGGAAGGGGAAAAACTGGGTTCCCGCGAATCCCTTTGGATCGGGCTGGTGCAGGGCTTTTGCCTGCCCTTCCGGGGCCTTTCCCGGTCCGGAGCCACCATCTCCACCGGCCTGATGCTGGGATTGAACCGGAAAAAGTCCGAGGAATACAGCTTCGCTCTGGCGGTGGCCATTACCCCCTTTGCCCTGGGCAAGGAACTCTGGCGGCTTTATAAGTTCCATCTTTTTTCGGGCCCCGGTCACGACTCCATGCTTCACCTCCTGTTTCCCGGCTTCATGGGTATGGTTTTCAGTTTCGGGGCCGGGCTTCTGGCCTTACGCTGGCTTTCGAGTTGGTTGGAGAAGGGGAAGTGGAGCTATTTCGGGGTTTATTGCTTGGGGCTGGCTGCCTTGATTTGGCTCGGGGCCAACCGTTAAATTTTCATTTCGTTTACAGTAGCGGCCATCCCCTTCTTTTAGGAGAGAACCTTGAAAATCACCATTTACCAGAAACCCACCTGCTCCACCTGCCGGGAGGTCTACAAAGCCTTGAAGGAAAGCGGGGTGGATTTCGACTCGGTGAATTACTACCTGGATCCCCTCAACCAGTCCCAGATCAAGGGGCTACTCAAAAAGATGGGGATGAAAGCGGCGGATCTTTTGAGAAGAAATGAGGAAATCTACAAAACCCTGAAACTATCCGATAAAAATTTGTCTGAGGATCCGGTTGTCGACTTGATGGTGAAATATCCCGACCTGATCCAGCGCCCGATCGTGGAAAAGGGATCGAAGGCGGTTTTGGCCCGTCCCGCCGAAAGACTCAAAGAAATACTGTAATTATTCCTTTTGGCAATCCGTTAATAATTATTTCATTTCGATGGAGCGGGGTTTTCCAAAATATCCCGAATCGTAGCCTTCAATTGGGCCATCGGAACCGGCTTTGACAGGAAGGCACGGATGTTGTAGCCCTTCAGGTGAAAATCGTCCTCCATTCCCTTGAACGCCGAGACCACGATGATCGGAAGGTCTGGAAATTCGGCCCGCACCTTCGGCACCAATTCAAAGGCGTTCATATCAGGCATCTTGACGTCGGTCACCAGCAGGTCCACCTTCTGGTCCTCCAGGGTTCCCAGAACCTGAAGCCCATTCTCAGCCGTGAGCACGTGGTATCCCTCATCGGACAGCTCCTCTAAATACAAAAACAGGGAGGCCTTCTCGTCCTCCGCCACCAGCAGGGTGATATCACTTGGCTTCATTTCCCGCCTCCTCTTCCAACGGCAGATAAAATATAAAACTACTTCCGACGCCCACCTGGCTTTCCACTCTCATTCCTCCCCCGTACGACTCGATGATCTTTTGGCAAATGCTCAGGCCCAGCCCGGACCCGGTGGTTTTGGTCATGAGCAACGGATTGAAAAGCTTTTGGATGTTTTCCTCCGGGATGCCACGTCCGGTGTCCTTTACGGTAATGGAAGCCATTTTTTTTCGGAAGAAAGAGGGCTGGAGATGCGACATTTCCGGGGTGTCAGCCTGGACGGAGGGCGGCAAGCCTTCCTCCACCCTTGCCCGCACGGTGAGGGTGCCTCCCGATGCCATGGCGTTGATGGCATTGAACATGAGGTTCATAAGAACCTGTTTGATCTTATCCTTGTCGACAGGGATAGGTGGCAGGCTTGGATCGATATCCCGGACAATTTCGACATTGGACGCGTCGGCTTTTTCGGCGACGATCATCAAGGAACCGTCCAGGATTTCGTTAAAGTCCACCCGTTCTTTGGCGGCGATTGGGGTTTGCGCCACCTTCTCCTCTTCCAAAGGAAGATAGAAAATAAAATTGCTTCCGGCGCCAACCTGGCTTTCCACCCGCATGAAGCCCCCATGCGACTCGACGATCTTGTGGCAGATGCTCAAGCCCAGCCCCGTCCCGGTGGTTTTGGTCGTGAAAAAAGGGTTAAAAAGCTTGTGGATATTTTCTTTGGGGATTCCGCACCCGGTATCCCTAACGGAAATAGAAGCCATTTTTTTCTGGAAAAATATCTGTTGGACATGCGTCAGTTCCGATTTGGCCATTTGGTCAACGGGCAGCATTCCATCCTCCACCCGTACTCGCACCGTGAGAGTGCCCCCCGTTTCCATGGCGCTGAGGGCATTAAACATGAGGTTCAAGAAAACCTGCTTGATCTTATCTTTGTCCATAGGGATGGAGGGCAGGCCGGGGTCAATCTCCCGCACAATCTTTACCTTGGAAGCGGCGGCCTTTTCTGTAACGATGAGCAGGGCGTCGTTCAAGACTGCATTTAAATCCATATTTTCCTTGGTTGCGACCAGGGTCCGGTTATATTCCAGCACGTCGTTGATGGTGGCGCCCAAACGATTGACCTCCTCAACGATGATATTGGCGTAATTCTTCAGTTTCGGGTCCGTCAGCTTGTCCGACAGGCGCTGGGAAAAGCCCAAGATGGCGTTCATTGGGTTCTTGATCTCATGCGCCACGCCCGCCGCCATTTCCCCCAGATTGGCCAGCCGCTCGGACCTAAGGAGTTGTTGTTCCATCTGCTTAACTAGGGTGACGTCTTTCAGGGTCGCTATGACGCCCAGCGTGGCCGCCTCAGGGCTCTGCAGCAGGGTGCTCTGGAGAGAGATGTAAACGGGTTCAGGCTGTTGCTTATCCAATTCGACGTTTTCCTGGGAGAAGGACTTTCCTTCCGCCAGGGTCCGCCTCATGAGATTAGCAATGGGCTGGAAACTGGCGGGCAGTTCTTCCAACGAAGAGCCCACGACACTGCTTTCTTCCAGGCCGGTGATTCTGCTGGCGGCGACGTTGAATGTTCTTACTTTTTCATCTCCATGAGCTACCACAATACCTGTCTGAATATTTGCCAGAAGGAGGTGGTAGTAACGGACAAGTTCCTTCAGATGCCTTTCGGACGCCAATAGCTTTTGGGTGACCATATCCGCTTGCTCGGAAATGGACTCGTTGATTTTTCCATAACGCCTGGCCATATCCTCCCGGATTCTGGAATCGGCGGCGAGAAAACCGCTGAAGGTGGCGACGATCAGGAGGAAGGGGAGCTTGAGAAGGGTGGTCGTATCGGCGATCAGCCATTGGCCGGTCATTTTGTATTGCAGAAGAAGAAAGATAAAGCAGGCGGCAACACCTACGCCCACGCTGTTTTTGACATCCTTGACCAGGGCGCAAATGAAAATCGTCAGGAAGTACATTGTCATGAGGTCCCATTGCTTGATACCGGACAAATACAAGCCGCTCGTGACAAAAAGCGTGTCCACGGAGAAGACCAGAACCAGGAAGTTCATCTTTTCAAGCCAGGACTGATAAACAAAAAACATGCCGAGAATCGAGGCCAAAAACAGGGCCAACAGGATGATGGCGGCGGTTTCATCGGACTTGGGGGGCGGGTTGAAAACGAGGAAAGAGGTGATGATGACCAGGGAAAGGAATCGGAGGGTCACCAGTATCCGCCGGCGCCCGTCGGCTAGGGCTTTGTTCATCTGGCCTTCGGCCTTTTCGGTTCGATCCGCCTTGGCCTGGTCCGCCGCGGCATGGGCGTTCAGGATCTCCTGATCCTGCTCCAGGACCCTTTCCTGCATATTCTTGTTATGTTGATCGAGTTCTCGTTGCAGGCGGAAAATCTTCAGGTGGGTTTCCATCCGAGCCAGAAGTTCTTCGGTCTCGAAGGGACGGGTGATATAGTCCACCCCGCCGACGGCAAAGGCCCGGACCTTGTCGAAGGTCTCATTGTGGCCGCTGATGAACAAAACGGGGATATCGGCGAGTTGGGGGTCTTTTTTCAGCTCGGCGCAGGTCTCAAAACCATCCATGTCCGGCATGGACACGTCCATCAGGATCAGGTCGGGAGGGTGGTTCCGGGCGGATTGGAGGGCGAGGAGCCCGGTGTGGACTGGATGGACCTCGTAACCTTGCCGCTTAAGCATTTTCTCCAACAACACCAAGCTGGCCGGAAGATCATCGACGACCAGGATGCAGGCCTTCCGGGCGGAATCCACGACTTTTCCCATGGCGGGATCGGTTAAGCCTTCCGGGGAAACGGTCGCCATTTTTTTGAACGCCCTTTCATCCCATTAATTTATCATTCAGTGACTATGCTAAGGGAAAAGGCCTAAATGTTATTAAAATTCGAGTGCCTTCCCTGGATAAAACTAGTGCCAGCCTAAAAAGCTAATAAAGTGAACCTTTAATTAAAGAATGTAACCTCTGAAAAACTCAAAAATTTCACCGCCAAGACGCCAAGTTCGCCAGGAAAGTCTTTAATTTTCAACGAAAACCAAAAGGCGGAAGAACATTAAAAACCCTTTTTCAGAGATTACAGAATACTTATCGCTTCAAAACTAATGGCCTACCGTTAAATCGCTTTTTCCTGGGACACCGCTTCCTTTCGAAGGATGGTCTCCAAGGCAAGTTTTAGCTGTTTCATGTCGACGGGTTTATTGAAAAAGGCCTTAACCATAGGCTCGTGACGTTCCAGGTAATCCCCGTAGGCAGAGTATCCCGAAACTACAACGATCGGGATGTTAAAATGGGTTTCGCGAACTCGGGTGATAAATCCGGTGGCGTCTCCGCCAGGAAGTTTGACATCCGTCAGGATCAAGTCCACGGGGTGTTTCTCTAAAGCCTCCAAAGCAATAATGGCATTGGGAAATGCCAGCACCAAGTGTCCTTCCTCCTCCAATACCTCTTGTAATAACAACCGCTGGTTTTTTTCATCCTCAATCACCATGATGGTTTTCAAATCTGTCATATCCCCCCCTGTTTGGCATAGGCCACTTAGTTATTGAATCCGGCTTAGATGAGCATTGGTCACCGTCATAGGGTGACCCAAATCAATTTGGGTTGCCCGGCTTTCCTCCACTCCCTTGCTGTCCATTTTCGCCAGCAAGATTGCTACTTTTTCCTTGATGGTCCGGGCTTGAGCCTGTTCCTTTTGTCCCAGTCGGTCCAAGGCCTTCTCATAGGAGAGCGCCGCTCGGCGCAGATCCCCCCTTTCCTCGAAAAAGGAAGCCATTTTTAAATAGGCCCCGACTCCGTTATCCCTACCATGTTCCAACCGGTCCGCAAATTGGTATTCCCCGAGGGCCTCATCCTCCCGGCCCATCGCCAGTAGTAGGTTTCCCTTGGAAGTGTGGATCGTGCTCATCAGGTCCCGCGTTAACCCGCCGGGGGCTGAACCCAAAAGACGGTCGGCAAACCGGACTCCCTCGGCTTCTTTTCCCGCGTAGAGGAACGCCGGTAAATACTCCTCTCTCGCTTCCAGCGCGCCCGGCAAAATGCCCAGGACCGGATCTTCCAGGGCCTTCCAAGCCGCCCGGACATAACTGTCAAAAAAACAGGGGAATTCAGCGTTTGCCAGCCCCATCTTTCCCTGGCGGTATTGATAGATCGAGGGGATTCCGTAGCCGAAATTATCACTCACCACCACGCTTTGTCCTTCCACTTCCAGAACCAAAGGGTTATTCCCCAAAAGCGGGTGATCTACCTCCTGAAAAGAGCCTCCGTTCCAAAGGAACGCGTGGTATTCCGAATGGATGGAGTCCGAGTAATTATTGAAAATAATGAAGGGTTTTTTCAGTGACGGATCTAGAAAAACGACTCCCGGAAACTGGCGGCCCTGGAAAAATAAATGATCGACATTGGTTTTCTCATACTTGAAAACGACGGCTTTTTCGGGGGAGATCACTTCCATTCCCCAAGTATTCCCACAACAGTAGTAAACCAGGTTGTCGGCCTTACCTCTTTGACGAAGGTCGTAAGAAGTTTGGGAGAGGATCAGGGCCTTAGCAGGGAGGATGGTTTTTAAATCACTCACTTTCAAGCTTTGATCCGCCCAGGAAAGAGAGGCGGCGAAAAATCCGACAGTAAGAATGATAGGGCTGAGTATTTCAGAGATTTTTTTCATTTTCCTCCCCTTTAATACAACTTGGGTGATGGTTTTAAATGATCCCTTCCAACGTCCTGCATTGATTAAGAGCATGGGACGTGCCAATAGAAACCATTGTTTTTAAATGAAATACCGAGCTTTCTTCGGAAGGAAAAGGGTATTCCTTTTCCCGGCGGGTAATAATTACCCGCTTTTCAAAGAGACAATTTCAGGGCAGTTTTAGTATTTAATTAAGTCTTAAGTTTGTAGGTATAGCGATAAAATCAATGAGCAGATAACATTATTATTAATCCACTTATTCGGACCCAAGTAATGAAAATCCTCATTTTGGATGATGAAGAAGCCCTAGTTAAAATCCTTTCCAAAACACTCCAGCAAATGGGCCATGAAGTTTTTGCCGCCCATACCGCAGCCGAAGGCATTGAAAAACACCAGATTATCCAACCGGACATGCTTTTGTTGGACATCCACCTTCCCGACCTGGATGGCATGGAGGTCCTAGCGAAATTGAATCAAGCCTATAACGCTTGCTCGGTGGTCATTATTACCGGAGGGGGATCGGTGGATTCGGCGGTCCAGGCCATGAAACTGGGCGCTGAGGATTACCTCGAGAAACCCATTGATCCCGCCAAATTGCGGCTGGTGGTGAAACGCATCGAGGAAAAGCGGAATCTGATCACCCAAATCGAGTCCCTCCGTAACAGCCAGTTGGAATTGTACCGGAAAGATTACCTTTTCCTTACCCATCCCGAGATGAGGAAACTGTACGATTCCATCTCCCAAGTCGCGAAACAGGACCAGGTCTCGGTCCTGATCCTGGGGGAAACCGGCACGGGAAAGGAACATGTGGCCCGGCTGATTCATTTCTACTCCCACCGCGCCTCCAAACCTTTCGTGGAGATCCACTGCGGGGCCCTGCCCGAAACCATCCTGGAATCCGAACTTTTCGGCTATGAACCGGGCGCCTTTACCGACGCCCGGAAGCAAAAGCAGGGTTTGTTTGAAACCGCCCATGGGGGAAGCCTTTTCCTGGATGAGATCGGCGAGCTCACCCCGGCCGTTCAGACGAAACTACTGAAGGTCCTCGAACAAAAAAGCTCCCGCCGGCTGGGCGGGGTGAAGGAAATTCCCTTCGACGTTCGGATCATCACCGCCACCCACCGCAACCTGGAAAAAGAAGTAGCCGAGGGAAGGTTCCGGGCCGATCTTTTCTACCGCTTGAACGTCGTGCCTCTCGAGATCCCCCCCTTGAGAAACCGCCCTGAGGATATCGTCCAGCTCGCCCAGTTTTTCCACAAGGAAGCCTGCCTGGCTTTTAATAAAAGTCTCATCCTTTTAAACGACGAGATTTTGACGGCCCTGCAAGCCTATTCCTGGCCGGGCAACGTGAGGGAACTGAAACACGTGATGGAACGGATGGTCGTCATGACCAAAGATGGAAAGCTGACCCCCAAGGATCTGCCAAAGGAGGTCCGGGAGGCACGATCCGTCCCAGTGCCTGGAAAAACCATCCTCAACCGGAAGGAATCTGAAATCGAAAACATCAAGAAAGCCCTCACCCTGACCAACGGCAACCGTTCGAAAGCCGCCGGGCTCCTGGGGATCACCCGCAAGACCCTGTTTAACAAGATGAACCGTTATGGGTTGGAAAAAGATAAAGACCCAGCCGGTTCATAAGCGGAAGCCTAGCTCTTATTTGCTTTTATCATCCAGGATTCGTCGGATTTGTTGTACCAACTCCTCCATCATGAAGGGTTTTTTAATCAACCGAAGTTTCGGGTCCAGGATCCCCTTGCTGGAGAGGATCTTCTTCGGGTACCCCGACATGAAAAGAACCTTCATCTTGGGCCGGCTCTGGGCCAATTCCTCCGCGACTTGCCGGCCATTCAGTTTGGGCATGACCGTATCGGTCAGGAGAAGATGGATGGGCTCCTTGTAGTTCCAGCTTAACCGGATGGCCTCGCTTCCATCCTCCGCCGCGAGGACCTTGTAACCGTATTTACCCAGGGCCTTCACTACAATATTCCTCAAGGGCGCCTCATCTTCCACCACCAGGATGGTTTCCGACCCCTCGGAAAAAAGGGGTTCGGCTTGGTTGGCGGGGACAGCTATTTCCGGCTGAACCTGGGCAGGGAAATAGATGGTGAATTCCGTTCCTTTCCCTAACTCGGTTTGAATGTGAATTTGCCCGTTCCACTGGCTCACGATGCCGTAAACGGTGGAAAGCCCCAACCCCGTTCCTTTTCCCTTTTTAGTGGTAAAAAAAGGTTCGAAGATTTTCTTTTGGGTCTCGGCATCCATGCCCACGCCCGTATCCATGACGGAAAGTTTCACTTGGGGCCCGAAACCCGGCAGGAAGCTTTCAATGAGTGGCTTTTCATTTCGAGTCCGAATGGTCAGTTTCCCGCCTTGGGGCATGGCGTCCCTCGCGTTGAGGGCGAGGTTGAGGATGACCTGCTGAATTTGGGCGGGATCGGCGAAAATGCATTTCAAATCCTGGTCCAAATCGATATTGAGTTCGACGGAGGCGTCAATAAGTCTTTTAAGCATTTTGTTCATGTCCCGGCATATATCGTTGAGTTGGACATTTTTAGGCTCGGTGATATGTTTCTGGCCCAACAAAAGAAGTTGATGCGTTAATTCGGCGCCGTTCTTTACGGCCTTCCGGATTTCATCGATTTCTTCCCGGTGGGTTCCCTGGAAATTCTTGTCGTCCAAAATAAAATCGGCGTTTCCACCGATCACACTCAAGAGGTTATTGAAATCATGGGCCACTCCTCCCGCCAAACGGCCGATGGCCTCCATTTTTTGGGCCTGTTTGATTTGCTCTTCCTGATTCTTCAGGGTTGTTTCAATTTCTTTATGCTGAGTCACATCCATGGACATGACCGTCACCCCCATCACCCGGCCTTGGCTGTCCCGGTAAGGAATCAGAGTGCTGGAAAGATGGATAAGCTTTCCACTTTTGTTCTTTCGGATGGACTCTGCGTTCGAAAAGACGTTTCCTTCCAAAACCTTTTTTCGAATGGCCCAAAAATGTTCCCTTTGATCCTCCGGCACGAACAATTCCACGGGTTTTCCCATAACTTCTTCGGGTGCGTAGCCATACATCACCGAGGCCGCGTGGTTGCATTGAATGATCAACCCGGCTACATCCGAGGTCATGATCGCGTATGGCGTATTCTCGATAATATCCGCAAGACGTTCCCGCGCTTCCTGAGCTTTTTTCACCTCCGAGACATCCCTCACGATCACGGTGACGCCTTGAATCTTCCCCTTGGAATCCCTGATCGCGGACTGGGTGATGGAAGCGTCAAACCATTCCCCATTTTTCTTCCGGCGTTTGGTCTCGAAATTCAGGACCAACCCTTTTTCAGCAACCCTTTCAAGCATTTGATCTATTTCATCTTTTTTTTCTTCCGGGGTGACATCCCTGATATTTCTTCCGAGGATCTCACCCGCGCGGTAGCCATAAAGGCTCTCGGCGCCTTGGTTCCAACTAAGGATATTCCCCCGCAAGTCACTGCTGATAATGGCGTCGGGAGCGTTCTCGACGATATCCGCCAGCCTTTCCTGGGCTTCCCTGGCCTTTTTGGATCCTGTTATATCCCGGATCACCATCGTCACCCCGCGAATGATCCCTTCCTCATCCTTTAAGGGGGAGAAGGTCACCGCGGCATCAAAGGGCTCCCCTCTCTTTTTCAAGCATTCCATTTCATGGTCGATGATTGTTTTGCCTTTCATGACCCCTTCTACCAGATTCCGCACTTCCTCTTCCTGAGGCCCGGGTATTAGCTTCGTGACGCTTGTCCCCATCACCTCTTGAGCCTGATAGCCGAACATTTTTTCCGCGGCCTTATTCCAGGTCTGGATATTGCTCTCCCGATCCGAGCTGACGATGGCGTCCCCCGTGTATTCCAGCACGCTCGCCAACAAATCCTTGACTTCCATGGATTTCTTGCGTTCGGTGATATCCTCCAGCATTCCAAAGGCCATGGGGGGAGCTCCTTCCGCCGTCTTAAATGGCGTCACTACCATATGGCCCCAAAACCATTCCCCGTTCCTGCGCTGGTAGCGCCTTTCCACTTCGTACTGGCCGGTTTCTCCCCGGAACATTTTTTCCAGGTTTTCCCGGGCTTGCGGCAGGTCGACCGGGGGGATGAACTCCAGATAAGAACGTCCGATGAGCTCTTGGGCGGTATAACCGAGCATTTGGCAGTATTTTGGGTTGATCATTAACACCTTGGCGTCTTGATCCACCAGACCCATGCCGATTGGGCTGTCCTCGAATAAATTTCTGAATCTTGCTTCGCTCTGTTCCAAAGCCTGGCTAGCATGGATCTTTTCGGTTACATCTTCCCCTACGACAGTGACTCCGGTGAGTTTTCCGGAAGTATCCCGCACGGGGAATATGTTAGAAATGACGTTAATCCGGCGGCCATCCTTCCGCATCCGAACCGTTTCTAAATTGAGCAGGGTCTTTCCCGCCCACATATTCTCTCGAACGAATTGAACCTCTCCCCTTTTCTCGGGCGGCTCCAATATGTCCGAACGGCGTCCAATCATTTCCTCGGCGGTATAACCGAATATTTTCTCGGCGCCCTTTCCCCAATGGGTGATTTTACCCGTTTCATCGCCGCTATAGATAATGTTGGGGGAGTTCTCGAATATCGAAGTAAGCTTTTGACCCAATTCGAGGAACTGTTTTCGGTCACTGATGTCCTCGAACATTCCCAACAGAAGCGACACTTCATTTAGGTCGCTTTCCAAGGCCACCACGACCAAATGGCACCAAATCCATCGCCCATCCTTGTGCCGGTAGCGCTTTTCAGTCTCGTGAACATGTTGGGCGCCCGCTAATGTCTGTTGAAGCGACAGCTGATCCTTTTCGACATCCTCCGGGTGGGTCAAGTTATAGATGGAGGTATCTATGATTTCGGTAGGTTCATACCCCAGTATCTGGCAAAACTTGGGATTGACGACCCGCAAAATGCCGTTTTGGGTTCCCAAGACCATCCCGAAGGGGCTTCGATTAAATATGTTTTTAAAGCGGGCCTCGCTGTCCTCCAGGGCCTTTTGGGACAGGACTTTTTGTGAGATGTCCTGGCCGATCCCCGTGACCCCCACCATACGGCCCAACGAATCATGGACAGGAAATAGATGGTAATCCAAATGGACCCGGCTTCCGTCTTTTCTCTGGCGGATGGTCTCGTAATGCTGGAAGGGCTGGCCGCCGTAAATGGCTTTCCTTATTTCTGAAATTTCCCCCTTTTTTTCAATCGGTTCAAACATTTCGTTTCTTTGCCCCAACACCTCTTCCGCCTTGTAGCCGCTGATCTTTTCAGCGCCCTTGTTCCAATAAGTGATCCTTCCCTCGAGGTCGGTGTTGAGGATGATGACCGGAGCTTCCTCGAGAATCTCGGAAACCTTCTGGTTTTGTTCAACGACCTTTTTTTTCTCGGTGAGATCCAAGCCGATCGCCGTGACCCCCGCCAATTGCCCCCCGGAATCCAGAACCGGAAAAAGATGGTATTCCATCGGGACCAGGCTTCCGTCCTTTTTCCGGCGGATTGTTTCGTAATGAACAATCGATTTGCCGGAATAAATCTCATTGCGGAGCAATCCCATCTCGCCTTTCGTTTCCGGGGTTTCCATGACTTCAGCTCTTTGACCGATGATTTCCTCGGCGGGGTACCCGAAGATCCTCTCCGCTCCCCGGTTCCAAAGGGTGATTTTCCCCTCTTTATCAGTGCTTACAATGGCGGCCGGAACATTCTCCAGGATGCCGGAAAGCTTTTTGGCGGTCTCAAGGGATTTGTACATCCCCGAGATATCCCGGGTGATGACCGAAACCCGACTGATGTTTCCTTGAGGGTCCTGAACGGGTGAAAGTGTGACGGAAACAGGAAGCGGACGGCCAACTTTTGTCAGGTGGCCCGCTTGAAAGGTATCCAAAGATTTACCCGATAAAATCACATCTATTTTCCCCTGAAAAATCGCGGCCTCCTCGGGAGGCATAAGGTTCGAAAAATGCCTGCCGCTGATTTCCTCAGGGGGATATCCATAAATTTTACGGGCTGCGGGGTTCCAACTCAGGATCGCACCCTCTCCGGAAAGGGTGAAGATGGCATCATTGGAAGTTTCCACGATCAGGGAAAGGCGTTCGGCGGTCTGCTGGGCCTTCTTGTGCTCGGAGATATCCCGGTAATTGAGGATAATGGCCCGTTTGTTGAAAACCTGGACCAGCTCGCTTTTTCCCATAAACTCCAGCTGACGCCAGGTCCCGTCCTTGTGTTTCGCTCGGAATTCCTCCCGCAGGATAGCCCCGGGGTTGTCGGTGGCCCGCTTCAACACCCGCATGGCCCGTAAATATTCCAGAGGATGAAGCAGGGTGAACATGTTCATATTCATGGCTTCTTCCCGGGTATACCCCAGGATCTGCTCAACCGACAAGCTGGTGTAAAGGAGGGTGCCATCCAGGGCCATGACCCCTATCCCGTCCATGGCATGATCCAGAACGGCCTTGTATAGCTCTTCTTTTTCCCTTATGGACTTTTCCGATTGACGGCGTTCCAGCGCGTACCGGATGGAGCGTTCCAACGCGGCTGGGCTCAATTCACTCAGGCAAAGGTAATCCGTGGCCCCCAGGCGGAGGGCTTCCACAGCCCCCGAGGCTTCTTCCAAGCGGGTTAAAAGAATGATGGGCAGCCCCCGCTGCCTCAAAAATGAAGTATGAAGAAAATTAACGGTTTGGGAGGGGTCCGATCCTTCCACCAATAGGCAGATTTGAAAAGCGGGGTTCATAAAGGCTTTAGAGGCCCGGGTCAAATCGGCGACCCTTTCGGTCGAGAAAGACATGCCATTCGCATTTCCTAGCATTCTTTCAAGATGGTGGAAATTTTTTTCATCCTGGCAAATCAAGAGCAACGGGATTTTTTCCAGCTCAAGGGGGGAGGAATCTGGGGAGGATTTCATACCATAAGCCTTTTTCCGGGCAAAATTGAAACCGGCTCCGGCTTGAACGCTTTGATGTCTTTCATTCTATCATTCATGCAGGGAGCGGAAAAAACGGAAAGAGGGTTTTTAAGGACGGATTACAGGACATGGGTAAAATTTTCCCAACTATGATATGGACATATATGAGGCAGTCTCTCCCTTTATTGTTCTTACCCCGGGAGAATGTGAAAAAATCGGTCCGGCGTACCTTTAATAGGGATCTCTACCCTCTTCCTTCACACTAGTCCGGCTGGATCAAGCCGCGTGGTGGGCTAATCTCACGTCCAGGATTTCACTTATCTTTTTTTCAATAGCTCCATATTCACTGGTTTCGCGAAGAAACCGTCGATATGGTTTTCCTTGAGGTTGAAGTCGTTTTCCATTCCTTTAAAAGCCGAAACCACCAGGATCGGCATGCCGGGATGTTCGGACCTAATCCAAGGAATCATTTCCAGGGCATGCATGTCGGGCATCTTGATATCCGTTAACACCAGGTCGATGGGATGGTCTTCCAGAAGCCCCAAGGCTTGCAGGCCGTTGGCAGCGGGATAGAACCCTGTACCCCTCCTCATAAAGTTCGTCCAGGTAAAGGAGCCTGGAGTTATCCTCGTCCTCCGCCACCAAGATTGAGAATTCATTTTGATTCATGATTCATCCTCCCATTGTGACCGGCAAATATATAGAAAAAGCCGTTCCCTTCCCCAAGTCACTTTCCACGTCCAAGGTTCCCCCATGGGCTGTCACAAGTTTGTGGCAGATGCTTAATCCCAAACCAGTGCCCGTGATCTTGGTGGTAAAAAAAGGCTGGAAAATCTTGGAAAGGTTCTCGGGGGAGATGCCGCAACCCGTGTCCTGAAGGGTGACGACGACCATTTTTTCTTGGAGGAACAACTGTTGATAAAGAAGGCCCTTATTGGTGGCGCCTTCCCCTTGAGGTAAAAAGCCGTCCAGGAGCTTGGTTTTCAAGGTTAATCTACCGCCTTGGGGCATCGCCTGGAGGGCGTTGAGGATCAGATTCAGTAAAACCTGCCTAATTTTGGATAGGTCCGCCTCCACCTTCGGAAGACCGGGAGTGAATTCTTCTTGCACGATCACCTGGCATTTTTCGATCTTTTCATTAAGGAACGACGCCGTTTCCCGGAGGATTTGGTGCAGATCCAGGAAGGATGGGTGAAGGGTATCCGCGCGGCTGTAGTCCAGGATCTCGTTGACTATTTGATCCATCCGGCCGACTTCCTCGACGATGATGTCGGAGTACTTTTTAAGGGCGGGATCATCGATCTTAGCCGAAAGCCTTTTGGAAAAACCCTGGACGGCGTTGAGGGGGTTCTTGATTTCATGGGCCATCCCCGCCGCCATTTCCCCCAAGGCGGAAAACCGCTCGCTTCGGATCAGCTGCCGTTCCAGTTGTTTCAAGAGGGAAATATCCTTCAGAGTCGCGATGGCCCCGATGACCTGCCCATTCACGCCCCTTAAAAGCGACGTTTCCAAATTAACCGGGACCACTTCCGAACGGGTTGATTTGAGTTCCAGATGGTCGATGAGGAAGGTTTTTTCCTCCACCAATGTCCGCTGGAGGGCCCGGGCCAAGGGCAGGAGGTTTTCCGGAAACTGATCCAGGCCCAATTCCGCCATTTCAGCCTCGATGCAACCCGTGATCTGGCGGGCGCCCGAGTTGAAGGTTCGGACTTTACCGTCTTTTTGAACGACGATGATCCCCGTTTTGATCGAGGAAAGGACACAGTGGTGGTATTCGAGAAGACTTTTTAGTTTCCGGTTGGTTTCGGTCAGTTTCAAGGCGGAGGAATCCGCCTGGGCGGCCAGGATCCGGTTTAAGTTCTGAAGCCTCTCGGACTCTTCCTTATGTTGTTTGGTATCCATCGCTAAAAATCCGCTCATCGTCGCGGCCACAATGAGGAAGGGAAACCGAACCAGGAAATTGGTTTCACCTACTAGAAAATTCCCCGTCTCACGGAATTCCAGGAAACCGTACAAAAGACAGGAGACGCCCGCCACCAGACAGACGCTTTTCACATCCTGGGAGAGGGCGGATATGAACACCGTGGTGAAAAACACAAGAAATAGGTCGGTGTCAGCTAACCCCGCCAGGAACAAACCCGCAGAGATGAAACAGATATCCATGAGAAATATTGCGGAAAAGGCCAGTTTGTTCTCCAGCCATTCTTTTTTAATGAAGAACAAACCGATAACCGAGACTCCATATAAACCAAGGTAGAGACCCAGGACAAAATTGGAAACCGTCAAATACTGGTGATCGGAATTAAAAAGCAGCACGAGAATGACCAAAAGAAAGAGAGCCCTTAACATCCCCAGTGATTCCTTCTTGGTATGCTTAAACTCGAATCGGAGCTGGTGGACAGCACTAGGAACCACGTCATTTCCAATGATGGGTCGGGGTTGTTCCCAAAAAATTGCACTATTCATGTTGTAATTGGAAAGCAACCAACGTGCCAAAACCAGAGATGAAATATCGGGGTTTTGATGAGACATGAAAAAAAAGGGGGTCGATTCAATCCACCGGGTAATACTTACCCTCTCGACTTGATGTTAAATAGCGAGGATGATTTAGGTTCACCTTCCTTATTTTTGACCTTCTTGATTAAAAGGTATTCGTTGGGTAACTACTGGATTTCTAAATACCGCCAACCTATGTTCTTTTCGAGGGGGAGATAAAATGAAAAAGGAAAAATACCGCAAGATCGCTCAAATCATCAAGGGTTTGCCAACCTCCGACGGAGCCGGGGTTAAGTTGAAACGAATTATCGGCACCCGGGAGTTGGACCACCTCGATCCTTTTCTTCTATTAGATGAGTTCAAAAACGACCAGCCGGAGGATTACGCGGCGGGTTTTCCCGACCACCCTCACCGGGGTTTCGAGACCGTAACCTATATGATGGCGGGCGCCTTCACCCACCGGGATTCCAAGGGACACGAGGGCCACCTGACTGCCGGTTCCATTCAATGGATGACCGCGGGACGCGGAATTATCCACAGTGAAATGCCGGAACAAACCGACGGGTTAGCCTGGGGTTTCCAACTTTGGCTCAATCTCCCAGCCAAGCTGAAGATGACCGAACCCCGGTACCAGGACATCCCACCGGAATCCTTGCCAATCGTGGATAAGCCGGGTCTAAGGGTGAAGGTTTTAGCGGGGGAATACGAGGGTACAAAAAGCCCGGCCCAATCCTTTATCCCCTTTACCTACTTGGATGTGAAATTGGATCAGGGTTCAGAATTTTTATTGCCCGTTCCGGAAGATCAAAACGCCTTTATCTACGTCATTGAGGGCCAAGTTTATTCCGGCGGGGATAACTCCCAACCGGTGGTTCCCGCGGATCACCTGGGTATTTGGGGCAAGGGTGATGCCGTTAAAATCCATTCCGCCGGTCCTTCATCCGCCCATTTCTTATTTGGCAGCGCCAGGAAACTCCAGGAACCCATCGCCCGGGGAGGGCCTTTTGTGATGAATACGGTGGGAGAATTAAAACAGGCCTTTTCGGATTATCAGTCTGGGAGGTTGGGTTGAAACGGTTACAAAGGCGGAAAATTGACAATTTGAATTTTATTTGATCGTTACATCAATACAAACCCTCCCTGTCCGCTTTCAAAGAGTGACCTGCCTTTAAACTTTTCAATATTCTTCATCTCATTAATCGATGATCGTGGCATAATTCCAATGTCGATTCAAAAACAACCTATTGGACTCAACAACGCCATGGATCAATATCAACTCGCGGGCCATCATGTAAGAATCCTCTGGAAGGATTCACTGTCTAAAACCACCAATAAATCCGAAAACACGATCTTTCGCGGGCAGGTCTATCAAAAAGACGAGTCCGGATTATGGATCTGGGGCCGTTTTTTCCTGGAAAAAGTGGACACTATTTCACTGCGGGAATTGCCGAAGGACAAGGAAGGGGAGAACAAGCTTTACTTCGCGCCCTGGACTTCCATCGAATCGGTCCAGGTGATTCTGGAGGGTACAAGGGACCATGAGATCCACCTCTTGATCCTTTCCCGCAAAACCGATGTTATGAAAAGCGCCGCCAGCCGTTCTTAAACGAATCCAACCCTTCCATAAACAAGAAAAGCCATCCCTATTCAAGGATGGCTTTTCTTGTATTAGAACCCTCGCCGGACGGTTGACCTTACAATTCCTCTTGCCGGTCGATTAAATCCTGAACACTTTTAACCGTTATTTTTCCCCTGGCGCTGGAAACCAGCCCCTCTTTTTCAAGGTTGGAAAAGGTACGAATGCAGGTTTCCACTGTCGTCCCTGTCATTTCGGCAATTTCACGCCGGGTCAAGGGAATGGTATTTCCAAATTCCGCGACTAAATTGACCAGTAAGTGGAGAATGCGTTTTTCAACGCTTTCCTGGTCGAAGGTTTGCATATCCTTGGCTTGACGCAACCGGCGGGAAAGGTGGTAAACGATAGCTTTGCCCACTTCCGGGAACTTATCCAATAAAGTGATAAATTCCTGCATGGGAAGGGCCACCACTGTCGTTTCGGTCTCCGCCACGCTATGGCAAGGATACTCACCCCCTCCGAAACAGCAACAGGTGCCAAACAAACTGTTGGCCCCCACCATGCAAAGGGTTAAATCCCGCCCGTTGGCGGTATGGATAACCGCCTTGACATGGCCCTCTTTGACGAACCAAACATAATCCGCCGGGTCCCCCTCCAAAAACAACGACTCACCCTTGGCGTATTTGCGTTCAATCATCTTTTTTTCGAGTTCGATCAGGTAGGAGGAGGGGATCTTCTTGAAAACTTCCAGGGAGGAAACAAAGGAGCGGCCGGCCACGTTAGGTTGCTTGCCCGGCGATGTTTTTGAATAAAGCATGAATCATTCCTCCCCTTTTCAACTCCTTTTCTAGATTGTATCGGCATCAACCGGAAAGGGCAAGGCGCCGGTCCGAAGATGTAAAATGGAATTGACAAAAAACGGTATTGTTATTTTCTATGATTTCAGTCATGGTGAAAAGAACTGTTCCACTGATGATAAGACCTGCCGTATGCATCTTTTCCCCTTCGTTTTTAACGATTTTGAAAGGCGGTAGACCTCCATGGATGTAAAGCTGACTTCCACTCTGAAAGAATTTCACCGGGAACCCGCGCATGACTTCCTGAAATCCCAGCCAGGACCCCTGGACGCACTCTTAAAACCCGAAAGCGTGGCTGTCATCGGGGCCACGGACAGGGAAGGAAGCGTCGGTCGGGACATCGTGTTGAACCTCACCAAGGACTTTAAGGGAAAACTCTACGCCATCAATCCTAAACGCTCGGAGGTGCTTGGGGTTAAGGCTTATCCCCGGATCCAGGATTGCCCCGAGGCTCCAGAGCTTTCCATTATCATCACCCCCGCCACCACGGTACCCGGCTTAATCGGCGATTGCGTTGCCAAGGGCGTTAAAAGCGCTATTGTCATTTCCGCCGGTTTCAAGGAAAGAGGTCCAGAGGGCGCAGAGTTGGAACGGCAGATCATGGAAAAAATCAAAGGCACCGGTTTCCGCATTGTAGGCCCCAACTGCCTGGGATTGATGAGCCCCCATATTGGGCTGAACGCCAGCTTCGCCACCCATATGGCCCTTCCGGGCTCGGTGGCCTTCTTGAGCCAGTCGGGCGCCCTCGGCACCGCCATCTTGGAATGGAGCATTTCCGCCAAGGTGGGTTTAAGCTCCTTCATTTCCGTGGGTTCCATGCTGGACGTGAACTGGGGCGACATGATCAGCGCCTTGGGCAACGATCCCTACACCCGAAGCATCCTGATTTACATGGAAACTATTGGTAATGCCCAATCCTTCCTTTCGGCCGCGCGCGAAGTGGCCTTCTCCAAACCCATTATCGTCCTGAAAACCGGACGATCCGAGGTCGCAGCCAAGGCCGCCATCTCCCACACCGGCTCACTTGCCGGTTCGGACAAAGTCTTGAGGGCCGCCTTCACTCGTTGCGGCGTCTTGTGGGTGGACCAAATCGAGGACCTTTTCTACATGGCTGAGGCACTAGCAAAACAACCCCGGCCCAAGGGCAACCGACTGACCATCGTTACCAACGCCGGCGGCCCCGGAGTCCTGGCTACGGACGCCTTGGTGGAAGGCCAGGGCGTTATGGCCGAAGTGGACGAGCCGACCCTGAAGGCCTTGAACGAATTCCTGCCCGCCAGTTGGAGTCACGGGAATCCCGTGGACGTCTTGGGGGACGCCGACCCCGACCGCTATGTCAAATCAATGGACCTGGCCATCAAAAACACGGGCGGCGACGCCCTCCTGGCCATCGTGACCCCCCAGTCCGTCACCCAGCCGGCGATTCTCGCTGAGAAATTAAAGGGTTTTGGGAAGGATTCCGGCAAGCCGGTTTTGACCTGCCTGATGGGCGGGGACGAGATGAGCCAACTTCGGGACCTTTTAGCTGACTCCGGCATTCCATCCTTTGCCTATCCCGACACCGCGGTGAGGGTGTTCAACCACATGTGGCACTATAGCTCCAATCTGCGGCGCCTATATGAGACCCCCTCTTCCGCCGATGACGACCATAGCGACGAAGCTCAGAAAAGGGTGGCCGGCATCCTGTCGAAAGTCCATTCCAGCGGCCGAACGCTCCTGACTGAATTTGAATCCAAGGAACTTCTATCCGAATACGGCATCCCCTCCACGAAGACCCTCCTGGCGACAACACCCGAGGAAGCGGTGAAAGCCGCCGAGGAAATCAAGTATCCGGTCGTCCTGAAACTCCACTCCGAAACTATCACCCATAAGTCCGACGTGGGCGGGGTGAAGCTAAACTTGCAAAACGCGGTCGACGTCAAGAATGCTTTCAACCAGATCAAAACCGCCATCGCGGAAAAGTCTGGTGTTGAACATTTCCAGGGCGTTACGGTCCAGCCCATGGTGAAGTTGGACGGTTTCGAGCTGATCCTGGGCTGCAGCCCCGACGCCCAGTTCGGGCCCGTTATTCTTTTCGGGATGGGTGGAACACTGGTAGAAGTATTCAAAGACAGTTCCCTGGCTTTGCCCCCCCTTACCACCACCCTTGCCCGCCGAATGATGGAAAAAACCACCATTTACAAGGCCTTCAAGGGAGTGCGGGGGAAACCCCCGGTGGACTTGGCTCTCCTGGAAAAAATCATGGTCCGGTTCAGCCGGCTCATCGTCGAACAACCCGCCATCAAGGAAATCGACTTGAACCCCCTGGTGGCCGCCGGCAACCAGGTCATCGCCTTGGACGCCCGCGTCGTGTTGAACGACCCCAAGGCGGATAAGTCCACTTGGCCTAAGCCCGTCATCCGACCCTATCCGTCGCAATACATCAGTCAATTCAAAATGAAAGACGGAACAGCTTTGACCCTCCGGCCTATTCGGCCTGAGGACGAGCCATTGATGGTCGACTTTCACAAGGGGTTGTCTGATTTCAGTGTTTATATGCGTTATTTCGCCCCTGTCAAATTGACCGAAAGAACCGCCCATGACCGCCTGGTGCGCCTTTGCTTCATCGATTATTTGAAGGAAATGGCCATCGTGGCGGATTATCGCGATCCCCAGGGAAAGCACCACATCCTGGGGGTGGGCCGATTGAGCCCGAAGGTCATCGAGAACGAGAAAGAATTCGCCATTGTGGTTTCCGACCAATGTCAGCATCAGGGATTGGGTTACGAGCTTCTGCGCCGCTTGGTAGAAATCGGAAAGACTGAAGGTTATAAACGCATTATGGGTTACATGCTTTCCGAGAACAGCGCGATGCAACAGATGTCCAAAAAACTGGGGTTCAAGCTGAGCTACTCGGAAGACCACAAATCCGTTGAGGCTTCTTACAGTTATTAATTGATCAAAAATCTCCCTCCCGGGGTCCCACCCCGGGGTGGAGTCCGGTTTTTACGTTCCATGACCATAGTCATACCTTCCCCTTTGACTGGCTGATTATATGTTTGAGGAACGTCATTTATGGAAGGATGCCCTATGCGCGAAACTTTTATCGAATATTCCCGTGAAATGGGTTTGAATTCCGCGGGGTTGGAAAAGGTCTCCGATGTCCTGGTCGTTTCTTCCCGACTCCTGCCGGAGGAAATTGAGGAAATTTTTATCTCCCAGTCCCTGGAGGAAGAAGGTCAGGTGACCGAATGGGACAGCCTCTGGCTTTTTTCCAAGAACTACTGCTTGGAAGCCCGTCAATTCCTGGTCCAACAAGATTTGGAGATTTACCCCCTCCAGCACCTGCAAAACTTCCGGTTGGTCCTGGAAAACATGAGGCTTAACCTATTTGCATCTCCCGCGACCCCCGGGGGAAAAGCCAATGTCACGGTTGAGTTCTGTCCGGCCCGGGGAGGAAGATGCCAGCTTTTTGCCTTTGGGGTGAACGGATCAAAATTGGGCGCAATTTCAACCCGGTATCTCACTTCCAACCTGGCCCATCCGGCCTGCCAAACGGCCGTGATTTCCTAAACCATCCCCGAAGACTTAATGGGGGCCGGGCGGCAGGGGCCACCAGGTCTCGATATGGGTCCCTTTTTTCGGTTCGCTTTCCACGACTACTTTCCCGCCGTGCCACTGGAGAATTTCCCGCACAATGGAAAGCCCCAGGCCCGTGCCGAATTTTTCACGCGTTTTGGCGTTGGTGGCCCGGAAAAACTGTTCGAACAAGCGTTTTTGCTGTTTGGCGGGAATACCGATCCCCTTATCCTCCACCGTCAAGACCATCCATTCCCCATTTCGTTTGAATTCCACCAAAACAGGGCCTTTCCCATCTTCGCTGTATTTCAACGCGTTCGACAGTAAATTTTCCACGACCCGGTCGAGAGCTTCCCGGTCCGCTTCCAACCGAATTTGAGGGTCTCCATGAAGCTGAAGGTCCAATCCCTTTAATCTCGCCTCGGCTTCGTGGTTTTGGATCCTCTTCAGAAGCACTTCATAAACATCCACTCTTCCCTTCTTGAAGGGCATTTCTTCCACGTTGGTTTTGGACAACCACACCAAGTCATCGATCAATTCCAGGAGGGACCAAACCCTTTTTTTCGCGGTTTTGATGGCGGTTTCCGTTTTTTCACCCCGTTTGGGCAGGGATTGCTCGATGGCGGAAAGGTCAAAATCCATGTCGATAGCGGGGCCTTTTAGCTGAAAAACCACTTGCCGCAAAAATTGGTTCTTATATACATCCACTTGTTTCAGGTTTTCATTGGCCGCGGAAAGTTTTTGGGTCACATCCTCCAAGTTACGCTGTTTCAGTCTTAAATCGGAAGTTAAGCGGGTGAGAAAAAACCAAAGGCCTGCCACGGTGATGGAATAACCCGCGAGGATGGATTTGAGCCATATTTCCCACTCTCCTGATAAAGCGGGCCAAGGATTGCTAAGTCCACTAATGGGCGTCAGAAACAAAAACATCAGCCAGGGCAACACCAGAGCCAAAAAGGCGTAACCTAGGCTTTCCCAGACCGGAAACAGGATCGTGCTGATGGCCAAGTGAAAAAGGTAGAAAAGGAAAAGTGGGTTCTCAACCCCGCCGCTGACCAGCAGCATAAAAGTGAGAACCAATAAATCCAGGATCATTTGAATATGGAATAACCGGTGGATCCGCCCTTCAAGTTCCCCGGGTTTAACGGAAGCCTTGGACCAGCGGTTCCATATAAATTGATAGGTTCCATTCAGCAAGCCCAGCAAAGCCAAGGAACCCAGGAGCGGAGGAAGAAAGATGTGGACCGGAACGACCGTAGCGCCCAAACCTACGATGAAGCATCCGCCCAGGACGGCCACCCATCGGAGATGAATAAACCACTGTAAGCGCTGGGCGGAAAAATCCGTATTCATAATAAAACTTGTCTCCCCTGTTTTTTTAAGATCGTCGATTCCAGTCACGCAAGCTTTAAGGTGATATAAAGGCAAAAACAACTTTTTAGTTATGACTCTTGTCATAATTAATTCCTTTATCCTGAAAATCCATTCGTCGTTTCAAAAACCATTAAAATACAGCCTCATCTTGCGCCCATGGGAGGCTTCCCTCTAAACTTTCATTGAACAGCCCCCAATCATGCCCCATACACCCATCCCGATCCATCATCATGAAACCCATTCCGGTCCCAGCCAGACACTCCGGGACCTGGTCGTGGGTCTTTCCGATGGTTTAACCGTTCCCTTTGCCCTGGCCGCCGGTTTAACGGGCGTTGTAACCAGCAATTCGATCATCATCCTCGCTGGAATCGTCGAAATTATCGCCGGTACGATTTCCATGGGGTTAGGTGGTTTCTTGGCCGGAAAAACTGAGTTGGAACATTATGAGGGGGAATTCCGGAGGGAAGAGCGGGAGATCCGGGAAATCCCCCAGGAGGAGAAAGAGGAAATCAGGGCAGTTACTGGGGACTTACGGTATCAGCGCCGAGACCCAGGAAAGCGTCGCTTCCGATTTATCCAAAAATCCAGGGCTTTGGGTTAAGTTCATGATGCGGTTTGAACTGGGGCTTGAAAAGCCTGACCCCCGGCAGGCCTATTTCAGCGCCATTCGGATCGGGCTTTCCTACGCGGTCGGCGGTTTGGTTCCCCTGAGCGCTTATTATTTCACTTCCACACCCTTCCTGGGTTTGACCTATTCCTCCGTGATCACGGTGATTTGCTTATTGCTATTCGGTTATTGGAAAGCCCACTTGACGAACCAGCCCGCCCTGCGGGGAGCCTTCACCATGGCCTTGACGGGAACCCTGGCTGCCTGTGCCGCCTTTGGTCTAGCCCATTGGGTCAAGGGTTGAGCTGGGTCATACTCCCCAGGCCTTGATAAGAATATCCTGTTCAAAAATAACGAGAGGTTGGAACTTGTCCGGCTGGTCCTGCCCCCATCAAATGAGCGAATATCATTGTCAAAGGGTCCGTACCACCTGCCATCCCGGGATGAAGGGGTGTGTATTGCGGGGTAAGGTTCTTTTCGCTTCCGATATCGAAGCCTTGAATAAACCCCAGCCCTCCCGACATTTTTCAAGAACCAAACAACGCCAAAAGGACAAGGCCGGAAAAATCACTATTCGTTGAAACGCGCATATTATGAGTGTGGTCATATCATCGGCCGACTCCACCTTCATAAAATTCTATCAAGCGGGAGCCGGTTCCAACGAATAGCCCCAAGCCCTTTACGATAAAACCATGAAAAAACTTATCCTTCTTTTTCCATCCTATTTCACGTTTTGGCTCGTTTTGTGCTTTTATTTCATGTCCATCGGACTTTGTACGCAGGGTTCCACTCCGACTTCCTCGAGGGGAAAAAACTCAAACGATCTTTCCCCCCGAAAACTTAAAAAAATCCGCGCCCTTTACCTCGAGCAGTGTTCCTACTGCCATCTTTTTAAGGATATGGGAGACTCCACGCGCCGGGATTTGTCAAACATCGGAAGGAACCGCACCCGAACTTATATTTCCGGTTACATTCAAAACCCCGGCTCCATGAACCCCTTCTCCGTAATGCCGGCCTTCGAAGGGCGCCTCAACTCGAATCAGATCAAAGAACTGGCCCAATTTCTTTTTGAAGAGAGCCGAAAATGAACCGGTCTCAAGGATCCCCTCTATGACCCCTTTGTTGCCCCAAAACCTATTGGAACTCAATAAACTTCACCAGGAATTGGATCTGCTTTTTTTCGAGCATCAAGTGGCCTTATTGAAAGGAGAGTTCCCCCGTTCGCGCAATATGCTCAAGGCTTTTGAACGGGCTTTATTGCAACACATGAAAGAGGAAGATGAAATCCTGCTTCCCCTTTACCGCCAACGAGCCGCCCAAATCCGGGGGGGAGACGCCGAAATATTCTCCGCGGAACACGTCAAGATCAGTGAGTGGTTGAACCGGATCAATCTCCGGGCTTCCCGCTTAAGCCGGAGCGACGCCAATTGGAAGGAAATTATTTCGCTTTTTGACGATGAGGCCCATTTCAAGAAGTATATGGAACACCACTCCATTCGAGAGGACCGGATCTTTTACCCCGAGGTGGACCGAGTCGTCGAGGAGAAAGAAAAGGAACAGCTGATGAGGCTTTTAACCTTTACCTTGGAGGGTTTCCAGGAGATCGATGAGGAGGATCCACCCTCTCCCCCAACCGCTTAACCCTTTAGTTCTCTCGGAAAGATTCTCTTAGTGTTTCATAGGGGGGAAATACATTCGCTTGGGTCTGGTGAAATAGCCAATGCGGGTAATCAAATCAATGTCAGCGGTGGGATGGATATTCTGCAGTCTTACGGCGGTGATGCCGGTAAAGGGTTAAGGCGAATAAACTGATGAGAAGGAGGGGCATGAAAGCCAGAATGACATAGGCGTAGACATAACTGTCTAATAAATGGCCATTATTAATCCTGCGAACCGCCTCGGCGCAAAAGGGGCAGGCCTGAAGGGAAACAGGTGACAATAGGGCGGCCCCGATCCAACTCTTAAGAAGCAGCCCACGGCGGATCATGGGTTTACCACAGGTAGAGAACAGAAAACAGGACGATCCAAACCCCATCCACAAAATGCCAATAAAGGCCAATGTTATCCAAAAGATGGTGGTTGGCCTTGGATAAGTCATTCGCGGCCATCCTCCAAAACATCAGACTTAACAGGCATATTCCCACAAAAACGTGAAGACCATGGAAGCCCGTTAATGAAAAGAAAACCGATCCATAGGTGGAGGATGAAAGGCTCAAAGTCCCGAACATGAGGCGGCTGTACTCGAAGGCCTGGATAGTCAGGAAGGTGGACCCTAAAAGAATGGTCGCCCCCAGCCAGCCCATAAACTTTCTCTTCTGGCTTTTTCGGAAATAAACCTCCGCGAAATGGAAGGTCACGCTGGACGTAACGAGAAAAAAGGTGTTAATGCCGGTCAAGAGGACGTTCAAGTGGGGTTGGTTGGCGGGGGGCCAGGCGACTTGACTGGCGCGAAGCACCAAGTATCCCGAAATCAAAGTCACGAACATCATACTTTCCGAGATAAGGAAAATCAGCATCCCCATCCGGGGGGTGGGAAAACCCGTACTGGATTCCTCAGTCACCGCTTCCGTTGTCATTCTTGCTCCTTAAAAAAAACCAATTCTTTCATTTCAGCCCGCTCCTGGAGCGGGTTCGGTTTGCAAGAGAAAATCCTTCCCCTTCACCGCTGGGTTCCCGTATTCGTGCGGTCCGTTGATCACCACCGGCAGTTCATGGCCAAAATTCGCGTGAGGAGGGGGAGACGGTACCGTCCATTCCAGGGTGGCGGCCTCCCAAGGGTTATCTTCCGCTTTTTTACCAAAGAACATGCTGTAAAAGAAATTAAAGATAAAGAACAACTGGGAAACCCCTAAGACCATCACGCCATAAGTGATGATCTGGTTCAAGGGTTGGAGGGGCTTGAAGACCTCGTAGGCGTAAGGGTCAGCCACCCGACGCATTAAACCGGCCATCCCAACCCGGAACATCACCAAAAACACCACGTTGACGGAGACAAAGGTAAGCCAAAAATGAAGCTTTCCGAGGAGTTCGCTCATCTTACGGCCGAACATCTTGGGGAACCAAAAATAAATGGCGGAGAAAGAACCCAAAAAGACGGACATGGCCATGGTGTAATGAAAATGCGCAACGACGAAGTAAGTGCCATGGAAATAAATATCCATCGTCCGGGAGGCTAGCAGGATGCCTGTAAGCCCGCCGATCGCGAAGACGAAAATGACCCCGATGGAAAAAAGCATGGGAGTGGTATAGCGGATATTGCCCCGCCACATAGTGGCCAGCCAATTGAAGAAGAACACGGCGGAAGGGATGGAAATCAGCATGGTGAGCGATTGGAAGGCCTTGCCCATGGCAGGGCTCATTCCCGAGATGAACATGTGATGGCCCCAGACTACCGTGCTCAGGCAGGTGATAATGAACATCGATAGGGCTGTCAGCTTATAGCCGAAGGCTGGTTTGCGCGAGAAGACCGCGAGAACGTCCGACACCACGCCCCAAATAGGAAGGATGAGGATGTACACTTCCGGATGTCCAAAGGCCCAGAAGATATGTTGGTAAAGGAGGGGTTGTCCCGCCTGGGCGGGGTTGATGGCCACCCCGGTGAAGAAGTGGGTGCCAAAAGTGCGGTCGAATATCAGCATGACGAGCCCCACCGCGATAACGGGCACGAAGGCCAGGTTCAGAACCGCTGTTAAGAAAAGTCCCCATACAGTCAGAGGCAGTTTCCAAATCGTCATCCCCTTCGCACGCAGATTAATACAGGTGGTGACATAGTTGATCCCACCCATGATGGAAGAAGTTCCGAGGATGACCACCGCCAGGGCCCAAAGGGTTTCTCCCGCCCCGGGAGTATAAGTCGCGGAACTTAAGGGCGGGTACCCTGTCCAACCCGCGGAAGCCGTTTGTTCCCCGAAATAGGACATTAGCAACAATGTTCCCGCGATAGGCATGAGCCAGAAGGATAGCATGTTGAGCACTGGAAAGGCCATGTCCCTCGCCCCGATCTGGAGAGGGATGAGGAAATTGCCCAAGGCCCCTATGGCGATGGGAGTAATGGCGAAAAAGATCATGATGGTTCCGTGAAGGGTGATTAGGGTCGTGTAAATCTCAGGTGTGGCGGCCCCCCCCGAGTTGGGAAAAAGAAGGGGACCGAAAAGGGGGGCGGGCGTCCAGGGGTTGGCGACCTGCCAGCGGATCAGGTAGGCCATTATGCCGCCGGTTAATAAGAAGAACAGCCCGTAAAACAAGAACTGTCTCCCAATGACCTTGTGGTCCAGGGAAAAAACATATTTTGTCCAAAAAGAGGTCGGCTCTGCGTGTTCGTGGTCGCTCATATCATCTCTCCTCCCAAGCCCAACCCCAGTTGTTCGCCGGGTCGGGATCACGGTCCTTGGCGGTATCGGCCAGGAACTTCTCGAAATCCGCCTCGTCCTCCACCGTCAAATAGCCCTTCATCCGGTAATGGCCCAAACCGCAAAGCTCGGAGCAGGCCAAGGTGTATTGGCCCTTTTCTTTGGCCTCAAATGCCACTTGGGTCACCAACCCCGGCATGGCATCCTGCCGGATCCGCAAATTAGGAAGGTAAAAACTATGGATAACGTCCCCCGAGGTGACCTGCACAAATACCGGACGGTTCACCGGAATATGAAGCTGATTGAGGGAAGTAATATCCATGGGGGACCCAAAGGTTTTGTTGTCAGTGGAATAGCGGATTCGCCACTCGAACTGGCGGCCCTGGACCTCAACGCGTAGGCATTGGGTGCGGTCAAATTGCTTACCGTATAAAAGATCGTAATCTTCGTTGGAGCGGTGGATGACATTCAGGTCGATCACCCCGAAAACTGTCGCTGCCAAGGCAAAGGTGATGATTCTTTCCCACAGACCCGTGCCGTGGGTATAAAAGGCCTGGTGGCCCGGGCGCGACCTGTAATAGAGAGGCAACAAAACCAGGGCTAAAACAACGAGAGCAAAAAAAGTCCCGGTCACCCAAAATGAAAAAATAACAAGATTATCGATTCGGTCGCCTTCAACCGATATGTTTTTCGGGAACCAGGGGGCTGTGTCGGCAAAAACTCGATTTGCTTGGTAAATGATGGAAATAAAAAACAATAAAGATAAACGCATTCGAAAAAAGCCTCCCCTGAAGTTGGCGCTAGATTATAGATCAGTTAATTGGAATTCAATGCTTGTATAATATAATTTCCTAGACAAATAAAGTTTATAAAATCCCCCTCGAATTTCCGTCAAGGCTTAATGGATTTTTTCATCAAAGAATGTAAAAATCCGTGACCAAACCCATACGAGGTTACCGATGAAAACTAGCACTTATGAATTCCCTATGGCCGACGCCAAGAGGATCTGCAAAGACCTCTTTGACGCTAATCCGGCCGTCTATTGGACCGATTTTCTCCTGAACGATATTGCGGGTTGGACGGCTTTTGTCCTGGCCGTGAGGGAACCTAATTTCTCGGCTCCCCAAATCGCGGCTTTCCTGGTTGCGGGATTCACCCTCTATCGAGCCGTCATTTTCGTCCATGAGCTAACCCACTTGAAGAAAGGCACCTTCCGGGCTTTTCATACTGTTTGGAATCTCTTGTGCGGCTTCCCATTGATGGTCCCTTCTCAACTCTATATGGGCGTACATATTGATCATCATAAGCAGAGCTATTACGGAACCAAAAATGACAAGGAATATTTTCCTTTCGCCCGATCAAACCCCTTCCGGATCATTTGGTTCTTATTCACCATGGTCCTGGCCCCGGCGCTCTTTTTGGTGCGTTTTGCCCTTTTAACACCTCTTTCCTATATCATTCAGCCCCTTCGCAAGCCCCTTTGGGAATTGGCTTCATCGTTAGCGGTGGATCTAGGCTTCAAGCGTCCCCCTCCCGCGGACCGGGAAAAATATATCTGGTGGGCGCAAGAATTTATGACCTTCGTCTATGCCGCGACCGGTTTGGGCCTGATGGCGGCGGGGATTTGGCCCTGGAAGGTTTTGTTTCTCTGGTACCTGGTGGCTGTTTTTATTCTCTTCACCAATGGGGTGCGCACCCTGGTCGCTCACTGCTACCGTAATCCCCCGGACAAGGAAATGAAATTTTCGGAACAATTCCTTGATTCTGTCAATGTGCCCGGCAACTTTTTCATGACACCCCTTTGGGCGCCGGTGGGCCTGCGTTTCCATGCTACCCACCACTTGTTTCCCGGCATGCCCTACCACAACTTGGGCTTAGCCCACCGGAAATTAATGAAGGAACTACCCGAGGGAAATCCCTATCCCTTGGCGACGCGGAATAGCCTCTTCAGCGCCCTTGCGCAACTTTGGAAGGAATCCAGCCAAAACCAAAATAAAACTGATTAATTCTTCGAATACATGGAAATCTACATTTTTCTAACTTTATAAAACACCTCATCAACAAAATTTATTTATTCCATCAATTTTACGACGAGCATCAGTCCCACGCCTGCAAGAATGGCTACGAACTGGATGAGGGCCCTAGCGCTTTTAACATCCCGGTGAAGCTGTGGCACCAGGTCACTTCCCGCGATATAAATAAAACTTCCCGCCGTCAGGGGTAAAAGCACTTGAAGGAATCCCGCGATAGATCCTCCCACCCACCAAGCGACCATTCCTCCCAATAGAGCGGTCAAAGCCGTCAGGAAATTCAAGAACAGTGCCCGTTTTTTTGTGAAGCCAGACTTCACTAGGATCCCAAAGTTACTGAACTCGTGTGGAATCTCGTGCAACAGGACCGCCAGGGTGGAGGCCAACCCCAGCTTCATCCCCGCCAGGTAGGAGCCCCCGATCAGAAGCCCATCGATGAAATTGTGGGCCATATCCGCCCCCAGGTTCAAATAGCCGTAGGGCTGAATTTCCTCATGCTCATCCGAGTGCTGGTGCCGCCAATGGAGGAAATTTTCAAGCACGAAAAAAAGAAGGATGCCCCCGATGACCGTGATGGAAGCGGGCAGGGCGCGGGAGGGGTCCGCCAGGGCCTCAGGGATAAGGTGGATAAAAGCGTCCCCAAAAAGAGCCCCGACCGCCAAGGCCACTAGCACGAACACGAGGGCATGGAAGGTTTTATGACTGAGGGCCAGGAGGGAGATGCCGATCAACGACAGAAGGCTCACTAAAGTAACGCTCAACACCATCCAAACAAAGGGTGACATGGGGCCTCGAAACAGGGAATAAGGAAAGATTACTGACAGGAAGAAAGAAAATAAAGGGAAATGAGGCACATCGAACAGCTCAAACCCAAATCAGTTGGAAGGTTCGGAATGGACCCTTCCCCGGACGGCGTAAAGCTCGGGGTTCAGGGGCTGAAGAAATTGGGCCGCGTCCTCTTCTCCCATATTTAAGTTAACTTCATAAATTTCCGAGGCACTCGACCATTGGTCTCCCGTCCAAAGGGCAAGAGCTTCTTCTGTTTCACGGCGCAAAAGTTCGAGGGCAGCCGAGGTGGCTATGGGAACCGCCACCACCACTAGCGCTGGATGGCTCCCATCCACCCCTTGATAGGCCGCCCAAAGGCTCAAGCCCGACTTGGAGACATCATCCATCACAATCACCAGACGGTTGACAGGGGAGAGGGCGGGCCGGTGGGGGGTATAAAGTTTTCGGCGTTCTTGGATCCCGTAAGCGACCCTTCTTTTTTCCTCCTCCAAAAAATGGGGAGGAACCCACATCTGGGATCCGCCCGGTGCGAGGGTGAAAACCCCGTTTTCAGCCAGGGCGCCCAGAGTGAGATTCGGGTTTTCAGGGGAATAGATCTTTTCAACAAAAAAAACGTCCGCCTCTCCCTTGAGATAACGGGCCAGAAGGCAGGCCATCGGAACCGCTCCAGGAGACAAACCTAATACCAGAGGGTTCAAACCACGAAATTGGAAGAGTTTTTCGCAAAGGATCCGAGCGGCCTGGTCCCGATCACGAAAAGGAAATTTGGACTTTAGTTTTAATTTCATGATTTTTTGGATTCCTCCAGGTTCCAAGTCCCTCCTACCCGAGTTCCAACTGTGTTACCGCAGGGTAGGGTGACAGGCCAGGTCATTCAATAATTTGCTTAAACTGTGTTTTATTATGAGCCGGAGTTCAGGCTCCCCCCATGACCCCAATCATAGAAAAACTTATTCCCCAGCCCTGAAAGTAGATTCCCGGCTCAAGCCAACACTGGGCCCATTCGAGCGCCTAGAAGATATTCCACCACTTCCATTGCCGAGTAAAATTCTTTGTCGCCCCTGAGAAATTTCAAAATTTTTCCGATATCATCGCCGGAAGTGACCAGCGCCTTCTCGACCGTTCCGTCATGACGGACCTGATTCAGCCCGATATTGGCCATCAACCCATTACAAAGGCATTTCCTGCCGTCCATTTCCGATTTCTCGCCGAGTTTTTGCAAATAAGAGCTTCCCGGTTCACTGGCACATCGCGAGCCTGTCGTTCCATCCTTACGGCGGTAAAGACTCCGAAGGTAGCCCAGGTCGCAAATTCGCTTTCTGCCCTGATATTCTTTTTCTTCCGAATAGGTCCCAGGAAGGTTCACGATCTTGAAAGGAAATCCCGTGGGGGAGGCCTTCGGGTCGGTGAAGACCCGGACCCAGCCCGTCCTCAAGCCTTCGATGACTTTTTTCTTGATCCAATCAGCCATGCCGGACTCTTCGCAATAAGCGAATACGGTCCCCACTTGCAGGCCAGCCGCACCGGCTTTCAAGGCTTCCTTGAGTTTGACCGGGTCCGCTTGGGATCCCGCCAACCAAAAAGGTAGCCCAATGGCCTTTATTTTTTGGAGATCCACCTCGTCCTTGACGCCGTAAACAGGCTCCCCCCCCTCGCTTAACTGCAAGGCGCCCCGAGGAGGGGCGTTGTGCCCGCCGGCCGTAGGGCCTTCGACCACAAAACCATCCACCTTACCGGCGGACTTTTTCGCGAGCGTGAGGGCCAGAACATCCGAGGCCACAATGGCGAGAAAACGGGGCCGGGCTAAAGCGGGACCGGATTCCGGCAATAGATCTTTGGGCCGGAAAGTGACTTGGCACTCTTCATCCGCACGAGCACCATGGACATAAATCTTCATGGTAGCTTCCTCATGCTTTGACAGGGCATCCAGGATCGCGGGGATAGCACGGGGAATTCCCGCTCCCACCAACACGTAATCCGCGCTGGCCAACAAGGCTCCATAGAGGCATGAAAGAAGGGGTAGGTGTATTTTTTCAAGATAGTTGATCCCCACCTTGCCCGAATGGCCTTCCTTGGCCAAGTACACTTCTGCGAAATTGGCCGCAACATTCAACTCCAAGAGGTCCATTGTGGTGGTGAGGGTGAATGAGGGAATGGGGCGGAAAGGCTCCGTCGCCTTCTTCCCTCCCGGAACGTAATAACGGTTTAATATCCTTTGGGCTGCTCCCTGGTTAGGAAAAGCTGACAGTGCCCGGCGCATGGCGCCGTCTAAGTCTCCCATTTGAAGTCTCCGGGCCATGATGGCA
Source organism: candidate division FCPU426 bacterium (assembly GCA_963849485.1). Taxonomy (GTDB): domain Bacteria; phylum Oederibacteriota; class Muellerivitia; order Muellerivitales; family Muellerivitaceae; genus CAVTWJ01. The sequence continues at coordinate 59,333 of CAWKIF010000020.1, forward strand.
TCCAACGCGGTGCCGGAAACTACACCCATCTGGCCGGTTTGGGAAACGGCACGGGCCAAAATCCAATTGGAGACCCCGGCGCCCATTCCTCCCTGAATAATCAACGGTTCAGTCATCTTAACTCCCCACGAATTGTTATAGGGTGGCTTAGACCGCCGGAAACATTACGCATTGAACTCACCAAGGGCGGCCTCTCTTTTCGCTTTCCAAACACGGAGGATAAAAGCGCCCCCCTCTTCCCTTTCCCATTCCACCTTAAAACCATGTCCCTGAAGTTTGAGCGAAAGGTTTTCCGGAGAATGGGGGTAAATCACTTTTAACAACCCACCCTCGGTTAACGACGGGAGAGACTCGAGGACCTTCAACAACGGCAAAGGGGGCACGAGTCCCCGCACATCCAGTTCCAAAACCAGTGGGGCCAGAGCCGCTTCTTTTCCCTTCCGAAAATAGGAATTCCAACTGCCGTTTCTTATTTCGGTATATCCTTCATATCCTAATCGAACCAAAGCGGGAACGAAAGACTCGGCTGATTCTTTGTGGACGAGATGCAAGTGCTGTCCCGGCTTCAATTCTTTGGCTGAGCGGATCACCATTTGAAAAGGGTCCAAACCCTTGCCCATTAAAGGACGAATATCCAAAAAAAGCGCGCAGGCCGGGTTCAGGGATTCCACCCAACCGGGTCTTGGAGCCTGCGATGGCCTCCCGATATCCGAAGTTTCTCCTAAGCCATGAGCCACGTGTAACAAGCGTACTTTCCATGTCTCCGGGCTTGTTTCCTTACACTCCCAACGGAAGAGTCGGGCCCTTTCCTTAAGAAAAAGGAAATGGAGCGGGTTAGGATCCCGGTCGAGGACAACTTCCAAGGCCATCCCCTCACCCAGATGATCAAATGCCGATAAGATCTTGGACTCCCATCCATGAGTCACTCCCCTGAGATCCACTTGGGAAAGGGTCATGACTCACTCCCTCCCAAAAATCCACCCTTCCCTTTCAAGGCGCGATGAAAGGTTTCTTTTTCAAGGAATTCCGTTAGTTCAACAATCCCTTCGCTTGGAAGCGTTAAAAAAAATTGTTTCCCAAATAAAAACAGACATTGGATTTCGTCGACCACTTCCTTCTCCCTCAAGTTGGCTCAACGAGAGCCATTCTCTGAACCATTCCTTAAAGGAGTTCAGGTTAGGGGTTCTAACCACAAGGCTTGATGACCTAAGTCATAACCAAGTATTTAACAACGGAGCACATTGATTTAGATTTTTGGATTCTTATAACCCTTCCGAAATATCTATTTTTCCATCCAGAAGGTCCTTAAAATCCTGGCCCGGTTCACACATCAGATGGATCTCCCGGTTTTGAAAAGACAAAACAAGCTGACAGGCATGAAGCATGAGCCGGAGGATTCCACCCACTGGCCTTTCTTTCCCGTAAAGCGGGTCTCCAATCACGGGGTACCCCATTTGGAAGAGATGTACCCGGATCTGGTGCCTACGGCCCGTCAGGGGTTCCACTTCTAAGAGGGTCCAATCTCCAGGCTTTCCGAGGACCCGGAAACGGGTTTGACTGGGCTTTCCCTTTTCACTTACACCCATGCGGCCCGAGCCAAAAGTCTTGATGGGTAAATCAATCATTCCTTCCGGTTGGGACATCCTTCCCAAAACAGCCGCGCGATAAAATTTTCCGACCTCCTTGTTTTCCCAATGGAGGCATAATTCCCGGTGGGCAGGAGCATCTTTAGCGAAGAGGACAATCCCGCTGGTTTCCCGATCCAAACGATGGACCACGTAAGCTTTTTTTCCTATTCGCTTGGAAACCATTTCCACAAGCGGAGTCGATTTCTCGGGAAGCCGGGCCGGAACCACGGTAAGGCCAGCCGGTTTATCCACAGCGACCAACCGGTCATCCTCATAAATGATCTTTATGGCTTGGGGCGAAAGAGAAGGATCCATTCCTTCATTAAAAACGAAGGGGAGAGAAGAAAGAAGCTATAAAAAAATCGAGCGAACAATACCTCAAAGCGGTCTTATTTCACTGACATTTCCCGATAGAAACGGGCGTATTGTTGATCGCTGACGAGGATATGGTTTTTCAACCACGCGCTCAGAAAGCTGAGGAGTTGAACCGAAATACCGACCTGAACTCCCGATTCAAAACCGGCCTTAAACCGATTGAGGTTGCGGGAGAAGGTTTCATGTTCCAAGCGATGTTTATCCGCGCCGGGATATTCCCAACTGACGAAATAATCTTCCTCGGTTTTAAAATGATTCCGGGCGTAATTTTCCAATTCGACAATTATGGGCCCGAGGGATTCTTTTTCCTTTTCCTCAATTAATGCGTCATAGAGCTGGTTGATCAACTGGAAAAAACCTTGGTGTTGTTCGTCGATTGGTTCAATTTCAACCCTGTAATTTTCTTTCCAATGGATCAAACTCATGTCATCCCTTTATCTTTTTTGTGATTTTAACAGGTCTTATTGGTTATTCAGCGCTTAGTACAACGCCGATATTAAAAAAGATGCCTCTCTCTGGTTATGAGAGGGGTCATAATAACAACAACTTACGAGCTGATTACAATCAACATTCATTTTGGACATCAAACCTCTATAACCTTTGAAGAATTTAAATTCCTAGAGTAAAAGACAAATCTTTTTCTTGTGACTTATGAGACTTGTCATAAATTCTATCATCATGCATCAGTAAATTTTAACCACATCAAAAACCATGCGGTTATTCCGCTATGTTAATTGGTTTCTATCCTTAAAAATGACTAAAAATAGGCAATTCAAGGGGAACAAGTGGATCATTTAAAATCTTCGGGTTTGGGCTCCCAACCCAATCACCGCTATTCGGACAAACCTTTTATTTCCATCTGGGAAGCGACCCGAGCTTGTGACTTGGCATGTGTTCATTGCCGGGCCAGCGCCGAGCCGAAGCCCTACCCCGACGAATTGAATACCGATCAGGCTCTGGACCTTATTCGTCAAATCTCCGATTGGAAGGTTCCGCTTTTCGTCATCACCGGGGGAGATCCCTTGAAAAGGGAGGATCTCCCGACCTTGATTAAAGAATGCCACAAATACCAATTAACCTTCGCCCTCGCCCCCTCCGTCACCCCATTACTGACCTTGGAAAGGTTAAAAGAGCTCCTGAGTTGCGGCTTAAACCGCCTTTCGATCTCTATTGACGGCTCCGACGCGTCAACCCATGACACCTTTCGGGGTATTCCGGGTACGTTTGCCCGCTGCCTGGAGGTTCTGCAATGGACCAAGGATCTTGGCCTCAAGCTCCAAGTGAACACCACCGTTTCGCGGCATAACCATCTTCAAATTTGGGAGATCGCCCGTTTGATGAAAGATTTCAATATCGAGCGATGGTCCGTTTTTTTTCTGGTTCCCACCGGGAGAGCCGATAAAAAGCAAGCCTTGTCGGCGGGGGAATCCGAAGTGGTATTGAATCAGCTTTTTGACATTTTAAAAGAAGGTTGGTTTGACATAAAAACCACCGAGGCCCATCACTTCCGCCGAATCATTTTGCAGCGTTCCGGGATCAAGCCGCAGGACCTGCAACAGGCCATGAAGAACAGTCCGCAACCGGGTTTGATCCGGGCTGCTTTAGGAGTAAATGATGGTAGGGGATTTGTATTCATTTCCCATACAGGTGATATTTGTCCAAGCGGCTTTTTACCCATTCCCGGTGGGAACATCAAAAAGGAACGATTGGCGGAGGTTTACCAAAATAACGACATGTTCAAGTTGCTAAGGGACTCGGATGCTTTAAAGGGTAAATGCGGGCACTGCGAATATCGCTACCACTGCGGGGGTTCGAGAGCGAGAGCCTTCGCTTTATCGGGGGACATGATGGCTGCGGATCCCTTTTGCTCCTTCCAACCCACCGAGTCCTAGGATGAACCCACGGGTCCCATTCTCTCGGTTTCCAAAAGAAGCCGCCTAAAATAAAAAACCCCAGGTAGGGGAGCCACCCAGGGTTTTGGAGGAGGTTCTTTTCTTACCACGCCGGGTTTGACCCCGTTGACACCTCATTGGTGCCATTTCAAGAACCACCTGCCAATCGTGAATATACGACTCCGAACCGCTTGGAAATATGATTTAAATCAGTTAAACAAACATATTACCTTCGTTTGACCCCCAGAAAATCTTACTAATTGCTCCCGAGACGACCTGTTTAATTTTGCCATTGCTATTTTGAATTTAATTCTTTCTCTGCCGCAAGCCAATCGATTTCCGGGTCGTCTTTCGGACATCCCCTCTCCAGCCATTTATAGTAGGCCAATGTCTCAATTTCTTCACGGGTCACGATTTTTTTTGAACGCCGCGTTTTTACCCCATTCGTCGTCTTTTTTCTCGGCATAGATGTCTCCTTACGTCTCACCCTAATATATCGATCAAATATAACTTTGACGACCCAGTAATCCTATTACCCGCCTCAGTTATAAACTACCCCAGCCGAAGGGGTTCTAGTCCCCCTACTTCCCTCTACTTATTGTGGTCGGCCAATATTTAAATGCTTGATCCGGGTTCTATAAGGGGTTGGAAACCATTTTTGCAGAGTTATGTCTTGAATCTTGGACGCCTCTTTCCCATTGATTAACCAATGAAAAATGTAACCTCCATCATCAATTCACAATTGAAATCTTCCCACGCCGGAGACTCAATCCAACCCAATCGATTGTCCAAAAAAGATAGTTTATCCGACGAGGAATTGCTGGACGCTTATTCCAGCGCGGTCATCAACGCTTCGGACAAGATTACACCTTCTGTTGTTCACCTGGATGTTATGCGGAAAGATCCATGGGGAACCCAAATGCAAAAATCAGGAAGCGGGTCCGGCTTTTTTTCACTCCCGATGGCTTCATTCTGACCAACAGCCACGTCATTCTCGGTTGCGATGAGATTCAAGTCACGCTTTTAGACGGCCAAACCCACAAAGCCCGCTTGATTGGCGAGGACCCCGATTCGGACTTGGCCGTTTTGCGCGTGGACGCTTCCGATTTTAATCACGCTTTCTTGTCCGTTTCCCATCCCTTAAGAGTTGGACAGCTCGTTTTGGCGGTGGGAAGCCCCCTTGGTTTCCAAACTTCGGTGACCGCCGGGGTGGTTTCGGCCCTGGGTCGTTCCCTCAGGTCCCAATCGGGCAGGTTGATCGACAATGTGATTCAAACCGACGCCGCCTTAAATCCTGGAAATTCCGGCGGACCGCTGGTTAATTCCCGGGGCGAGGTGGTCGGCGTCAATACGGCGACCATCCCTTCGGCTCAAGGCCTATGTTTCGCCATCGGGATCGATACGGCTCAAAGGATAGCGGTTCAATTGATGAAAGATGGCAAGGTTCGAAGGGGTTATATCGGTATCGGCGGACAGAATATCGACCTGCCCCGCCCTTTCATACGGCACTTCCATCTAGCAGGAAATCGGGGTGTATTCATCGTGTCAGTAGAAGAAAACAGTCCCGCTCAACAGGTCCAATTGCGCGAAGGGGATATCATCGTGGGTTTCGAAGGACAAAAAATAGAAAATATGGATGGTCTACACCGGTTGTTGACGGAAAGTCCACTGGATCGCTCTATCAGTTTAAAAGTGATCCGAAAAACTGAAATAATTGATTTGAAAATCTTTCCGAAGGAATCATCAAAATAATCATTGGCTTTGAGGGAAGAACAAAAGGCAAATTAGACGATGGGTACTTCCCTGGAGGACGCCACATCCCAACCAATATTGCTAACCTTGGTGTAGGATTCTTTGCGGGGTGATGGAGTTTTCTCCGTTTCAGCTGTCACCTTCTCATTGGATATATCTTTTCCGACCAAGGCGATGGCTTCCAGAATAGGACCCATCTTGTGTCCCAAAGCGGTCAGGGCGTACTCCACAGTCGGGGGCGAAGTGGGCATGACCGTCCGGGTCAACACAGCTCTTTTTTCCAACTCCCGCAGGCGGGTCGTTAATACCTTTGCGGAAACCGAACCTAAATCACGCTTAAGATCCCCAAAACGGCGGGGTTCGGAGCGCAAATACCAGAGGATTTTAGGAGTCCAAGCCCCAGCCAGTAACTTTAAACTGGCCTCGAGGGGACAATCCAAGGGTGCAGGGCCGGATTTATTGGCTCGATGGCGAATCATGGGCTCCTTCCCTTGAAAAAAAGCTTAAAAACATCGAAAATACGATCCCTGACAAATATTAAACACTATCAGTTTCTCTCAGGAACCTACTTTCTTTTAGTAATGATTTTCTTATAGTAAAACTTCTTCGCTTTCAAATCAATCAAGGAGATAAAGAAATGAAAAAGATGTTTTTTGCGGCTTTGGCGTTCAGTTTGTTGGCTTTCAGCCCACTCAAGGCGTCGGAATATGTCTTTGATAAGGCCCACTCCCATGTCGGGTTTTCCGTCTCCCATATCTTGGGAAAAGTTCCGGGCGAATTTAAGGATTATGATGGTGGATTCAACTTCGATCCGAAAAATCTGGATAAATCCAAGGTCAAAGTGACTATCCAAGTCGACAGCATCAATACCGGAATCGATAAAAGGGATGGACATTTGAAATCACCCGACTTCTTCGATACTGGCAAGTTTCCCACCATAACCTTCGTCAGCAAAAAGGTAACTTCAGCGGGGAACCAGAAGTACTCGATCCAGGGTGACCTGACCATCCACGGGGTCTCCAAGGCCGTCACTTTGGATACGGAATACTTGGGCCAGGATGAAATGATGGGCACCCCCATTGTTGCCTTCTCGGCGACCACCAAGATCGACCGCCGTGATTTCGGCCTCGTCTGGGGCAAGGACAAGGTGACCTCGGGAGGGAACCTGATGGTCGGCAACGAGGTGACCATCCAGCTGGATATCACGGGAATGGATAAGGTGAAAGCCGCTGAAATGATGAAAAACGCGCCCCAGCCTAAGCCCACGGAAGCTGCTAAAAACTGATTTCTGTATTTCCAAGGCCGGGGTTTTCCACCCCGGCCTTTTTTATTTTTAACCCCCGGCCCCTCCGCGGTTACAATGAATGCGGGTGAGTGACAAAGGAGACGCCATGTCCGTAATGGATTTCGAAGCCAACGACGAGGTCTTTAATCTTTTGACCCGTAAGGTGGGAACCGTCATTAACGTGAAGGAAATCGGATCCTCCCTCTCCCATTCAAAGAAGTACGTGAGAGTTTATATCAATGGCGACCTGCCCGATGAGATCTGGGCCGTGGACGAGATCGCCCTATGGGTTCGTCCCAAAAAAATGATGCAGAATTCCTGACGGGACATTTGACCCTTGGCACCCGCAAAACCCGAACCCCGCGTCTATTTCGCGCCTTCCTTTTTCAAATTCCTCAAGGAACTCAAGACCCATAACAACCGCGCCTGGTTCCAGGACAATAAGGAACGCTACGAGAAGCTGATCCGAAACCCGCTCTTGGATTTCATCGGCGACGTCGGGCCTTCCCTTCGCCGGATCAGCCCCCAGATCATCGCCGACAACAGCCCCTCCGGCGGGTCGATGTTCCGCATTTACCGAGACACGCGCTTCTCCAAGGACAAGACGCCCTATAAGACCCATGCGGCTGCCCGTTTCCCCACCACGAGGGAAAAGGACGTTCACACTCCCGGATACTACCTGCACCTGCAACCGGGCGAGATATTCAGCGGCGGCGGAATCTGGCGCCCCGAGGCCCCGGTGCTTTCCAAGATCCGGGACTCCATCGCCCACGATCCCTCCAAATGGAAAACCGTCATGGCCGACCCGAAATTTAAAAAACATTGCCTGTTCGACGGAGAAAAACTGCAACGCCCCCCCAAGGGATACGACCCGGGGCACGAACTGATCGAATTCCTCAAGTACAAGGATTTCACCTTCTACACCCAGTTCGACGAAAAACAGGCGGGTTCCCTCCGGTTCCTCGAAGCGTTCGTTGAAAGCTGTGCAGCCGCCTCACCCATGATGAGGTTTCTTTCGGACGCGCTGAACCTCCCCTGGTAATTCTTTTCTCCAACTTTTGATCGGATCCCCATGGCCCCGCCTTCCCGGCTTCCCCAAGTCTTTCTCCAAAAGCTGAACCGGGTCATCCCTCCCACCTACTTAGATAAAACCCTAAAGTCTTTTACGCAGGAAAAACCCTGTACCTTCCGGGTGAACAGCTTGAAGATTTCCTCCCGGTCGTTGAAAGAAAAACTGGAACCGGAAGGGTTCAAGGTAGAAAACGTCCTTTGGTACAGGGACGCCTTTATCCTCCGAAAAGGGGCCCAGAAAGAACTGGAGAAATCACAGATGTACGAAAAAGGGGATATCTATGTCCAAGGCCTTTCCAGCATGGTCCCCGCCCTGCTTCTGGATCCACAACCCGGGGAAAAGGTCTTGGATTTGGCGGCCGCCCCCGGCAGTAAAACCACCCAGCTCTCCGCCCTGATGAAGAACGAAGGGGTGGTCACCGCCAACGACGAGAACCCGATCCGGTTGGAGAAACTGAAAGCGAACCTGGACCGGCAGGGCATTAAGAACGTTGAACTTCTGCCTCCCGGCGATGGCGGCATGGTATGGAAAAACCGTTACGAAACCTTTGACCGGGTTCTATTGGATGCCCCCTGTAGCGCCGAGGGGCGGTTCCGGTCTGATATCCATTCCACTTACGGTTATTGGAAAGATGACACCAACCGGAAAATGGCCAAGCTTCAGCGGAGGCTCCTAAAATCGGCGGTCCTTTCCCTCAAGGTGGGAGGGATTCTGGTTTATTCCACTTGTACTTTTTCCCCTGAAGAAAACGAAGGAGTCCTTCAGTGGGCCTTGGAAACCTATGGAGATGCCCTGGCCGTTGAAAAAATCACCATCCCCCTACCCCCTTTCACTTCGGGTCTTCCTGGTTGGGAGGATTTGAATTTCAATCCCCAAGTGGTGCATTCTGTCCGCATCCTCCCTGGCCCCGATATCGAAGGATTTTTCGCTGTGAGGATAAGAAAAACCCGTAGCGTACCCACCCCTGAACCCTGGTCACCAACCAGGGTTCAAGACTAGGGTGTGCCGGTTCCATAATGGAACCGGCGACCTGAACCGTGGCCAGGTACTGAAATAAAAAAGGAGTCCCATCATGAGGCGTGAATTAAGGTTCAAAACCCTTGACGATGCCAGGGCCGAACTGGCCCGGTTGGAAAAGGGGCATGTGGAAACCTTCGGCAACTGGTCTTATTTCCAAATCCTTTCCCATTGCGCCAAAGCCATGGAAGGTTCCATGAAAGGGGTCCGACGGGAGATGCCTTGGTGGAAAAGGCACATCTATGGACCGATCGGCTATTGGGATACGAAATTGAAAGGCTATATCCAGGCTGGGATCCAAGGCCTCAAGACCGAGCGCGTCGAGGGGGATGAAAAGGCCGCCCTCGACCAGTTGCGCAATGCGATGGAAGTTTTCGAGAAGCACGAGGGCCCTTGGAGCGACCACCCCCGGTTGGGGACATTCGACAAGGAAAAATGGAGGCTGTTTCACGCCTTCCATATGGCCAATCACCTGGGATGGGCCCGGCCCAAAAGCACTTCTTAGTTTTCGTCATTTGAAATTTGAGCATAGTTATAAATCAACGAAGAAAAATGTCTATGTCTTCTTTTTAACTTGTTATCTTCAACAACAGCCATTGATATAGGAGCTTCCCATGTCCCCTGTCACGAATAAGCTAACCCTCGCGAAAAAGCTCGTCGCCAAGTTGACCCTTCTGGAAAAGGCCACCTTCCTCACCGGCGACGGTTGGTGGAAAACCCACGCTTTCCCCCGCTTAGGGATTCCCGCCATTTTCATGACCGACGGGCCTCACGGCCTGCGCAAGGCCTCGGGCGCAGACATCACCGCCAGTGTGCCCGCCACCTGCTTCCCCACCGCCTCTTGCCTGGCTTCCTCTTGGGACCCGGAACTATTGGAACAAGTCGGCGCCGCCCTGGGCCGCGAGTGCCAGGCCAATGACGTTCAGCTCCTGCTCGGGCCCGGCAACAACCTCAAAAGGTCACCTTTGGGGGGCCGTAATTTCGAGTATTTCTCCGAAGACCCCCTCTTGGCGGGCAAGATAGCCGCCGCCCATATCCGGGGCGTCCAGAGCGAGGGGGTTGGCGCCACCCTCAAGCATTTCGCCGCCAACAACCAGGAATATGAGCGCATGACTTCCAGTTCCAACATCGACGAAAGAACTTTGCGCGAGATCTACCTGCGGGCCTTTGAGATTCCCATCAAGGAAGCCCAGCCCTACGCCGTCATGTGCGCCTATAACCGCCTCAATGGCGTCCAGGTTTCGGAGGACACTTGGCTTTTGGAGGACGTCTTGAGGAAACAATGGGGTTACCAGGGTTTCGTGGTGTCCGACTGGGGCGCGGTGCGGGACCGGATCAAAGGCATCCGAGCCGGGCTCAACCTCGAAATGCCGGGGAGTGGGTCCTATAGCCGGGACAAGATTATCCGGGCGGTTAAAAAAGGCGATCTGACGATTAAAAAACTAAATGAGGTCGCCGCCCAATTATTGGCGGTGGTCCTCAAAGCCTCCGAAGGCAGAAAGCCCCAAGCGACCTACGATAAAACATCTCATCATCAATTAGCCCGTCAGGCCGCCGCCGAATGCATGGTCCTACTGAAGAACAAGGGCGGTATCCTTCCCCTTCATCCCGATAAAAAAACCAAGATCTCGGTCATCGGTTCCTTCGCCGCGGAGCCCCGTTACCAAGGGGCGGGCAGTTCCCAGGTTAACCCAACCCATTTGGATAATGCCCTGGATGAATTAAAGCAACTGGCGGGCCACCTGCTCACTTTCTCCTACGCTCCCGGTTACACTTATGAGGGACAAACCACCCCGCAACTTCTGGCGGAAGCTAGAAAGGCCGCGAAGCAAAGCAACGTCACACTATTATTCGTAGGATTGCCGGATAGTTACGAATCGGAAGGTTTCGACCGTTCGACCCTCGGCTTGCCCGAGGGGCATCTAAAACTCATTGATGAAATTTCCAAGGTACAGCCTAACCTAGTGGTGGTCTTAATGAACGGCTCGGCGGTTTCCATGCCCTGGGTGAAAAAACCTAAGGCCATCCTGGAAGCCTGGCTGGGAGGCCAGGCCGGGGGCGGAGCCATCGCCGACGTCATTTTCGGTTTAGTGAACCCTTGCGGCAAACTGGCCGAGACCTTTCCCATGCGGCTGGAGGATACCCCAGCCTTTCCCGAGTTCCCGGGCTTGAACTGCCAGGCCAACTACGGCGAAGGGGTTTTCATCGGCTACCGGCATTACGACAAACGCAAGATCGAACCCCTCTTCCCCTTCGGATTTGGTTTAAGCTACACCACCTTTGCCTATTCCCAACTCAAGGTTTCCCGCCTATCGAGCCGAAATGTCCGCGTCGAAGTGACGGTCAAAAATACCGGCCGCAGGGCCGGCAAGGAAGTGGTACAGCTTTACACACGGGAACAAATACCCGAAGTACCCAGGCCGGAGAAAGAACTCAAGGCCTTCGCCAAGATCCTTTTGAACCCTGGTGAATCCAAACAAGTGGTTTTCAATCTTCCCGAAAGTTCCTTTGGTTTTTGGGATGTCCAATCCCATAGCCGCAGGGTTACACCAGGCTTCTATGACGTGATGGTAGGGTCTTCATCCCGCCATCTACCCATGTTGAAAATGGCCAAGCTAAAGGGGGATCATCCCAAAGCCCTTCCGCTGAACGAGGATTCTATGTTGAAGGATGTCGCCCGCCACCCCAAGGGCAAGGCTTATTATGAACAACTCGTGCAGGCAACAGGCTTGGCCGGGGCTATTGGGAATCATTCAAAGAAATCCCTCACACCCCGCGAGAAGGCAGATATAGAGAAAGCCAAAAAAGCCCTAATGGCCTTCGTCAACGAGCTGCCTTTAAACCGCATTGGGGGATTCTCGGTGGGCAAGTTCGGTGATGAACAGCTACGGAAGATTTTGAAAAAGATTGAAACCTCTGAAAAACATAAATAATGCTTCAAACAGAGATTTCGACCCCAAAGATTTCCGTACCCAAAGGGTACTGTACCGCCCTCCGTATCTGACTTATTGAAGGGCGGCACGCAGGAAATCGCGGGGTTACATTTAACTGTTTCTGAAAAAGGTGCGATACGCAACCTTTTTCAAATTTTACAGATTAATTAACAGGAGTCATGTCATGGAAAGCCTTCAAGCCATTGCCCAGCTGCTCCCTCTCGTCAAATCTAAAAAGCCCCTGGTCCACCACTTAACCAACTATGTCACCGTGAATGATTGCGCCAATATTGTTTTGTCTTTGGGCGGGTCGCCGGTGATGGCGGATGATGAGGGCGAGGTGGGGGAAATGGTGGCGCTCGCATCCGCCTTGGTGATCAACATTGGTACCTTGAACGAAAGGACGATCCGTTCAATGTCGATCGCCGGTAAAAGAGCTAACGAACTGGGGGTTCCGGTCGTTTTGGACCCGGTGGGCGCAGGCGCCACCACCCTTCGGACGAGAACCGCCGATCGCCTCCTCAAGATCGTCAAGCTGGCCGTGATCCGGGGCAATATGTCTGAAATAAAAACCCTGGCCGGAGCCGCGGCAACCACCCGGGGGGTGGATTCCACCGATGATTCCTCCGAAGGGCGGGATATTGCCGCTTCACTCGCCAAAAAATATAACTGTACCGTGGCTATTACGGGCGCCCGTGATGTCATCACCGATGGGATAAGGGTGGGTTATATCGACAACGGGCATCCCTTATTGGCCCAAATCACCGGGACGGGCTGTATGGCGACCTCCCTAGTCGGTTGCTTCTGTGGGGTGTCGAAGGATTTCTACCTGGCCTCCTGCGCCGGGATCATGGCCATGGGCTTGGCCGGGGAAAAGGCCTTCAACAACCTGGGTTCGGGGGGAATCGGAACTTTCAGGGTGAATTTAATGGACGCGATTTACCAATTGAACCCTGACGATTTTTTAATGGGCGGGAAACTAACTGAATCGACATAAGGATAGCTTCGTATTTATAGATTAGCTTCTTTGATTATTTGGCAGGGGCAACAAGAACATAAGACAATTCCACCATCTTTCGGATCAGGCTAGAGGGAAGAGATCCATCCAGAATCACCGTGTTCCAATGCCTCTTGTTCATGTGATACCCCGGCTGGATAGAGGGGTATTTCTTTCGAAGGGATAGGGCCCAAATCGGATCGCATTTTAAGTTGGCCGAGCAAACTCCATCATCCTGGGCCAAGGTCGCGAACATCTTTCCATTCACCTTATAAACCGCCACTTGCGGACCAAATGGAAAAGTTTCTACCGCGCCTGGCTTATCAAGAAATAGTTTCCTGTATTTTTGGTGTTTCTTTCCGGTGAGGGATGAAGAGTTTGTTGCTTCTTTCATCTATTCATGTTTTCCTCTGAAACATCTGCCATAACTCTTTTCGTCCAAACATTCCCTTAGGCCGCAGGAGCATCATCAGTATCAAGCTGAGTGAATAGATCACCATCCTTAAATCCACTCCTGTTAAATCCTTCAGGGGTCGCAAGGCTTCCGGCAGGAAGGTGATGATGAAGGCCGCCACGATAGAGCCCGAGACCGAACCCATCCCGCCCAAAACTACCATGATCACGATCTCCACCGACTTCATAAAATCGAAAGAACTGGGGTTAATGAAGGAAAGGTAATGGGCGAATAGCCCCCCAGCCACTCCCGCCACGGCCGAAGACACGACAAAAGCTTGTACTTTGTAACGGGTGGTATTGACCCCCATTGCCTCCGCCGCGATCTCATTTTCCCGGATAGCCAGCAAGGCCCGGCCATGGGTGGAAAGTACGAAACGGTGGGTGGCTAAAACGCAGGCGGCCAGCACGAAGGCGGTCAAGAAGGCGGTGGTGGAACCTGGAATGCCGATAAAGCCCCTGGCCCCCCCGACAGCTTGGATATTGAGGATTACCACCCGGATGATTTCCCCGAATCCCAGGGTGGCAATGGCCAAGTAATCCCCTTTCAATCTCAGGGAAGGAAGGCCCACAACATATCCCGCCAAGGCACTAGCAAGGGCCGCCGCGATGAGGGAAAGGATGAGGGAGAACTGGTCCCCTAAAAAGCTTCCGTGCAATGGGCTTAACAGGAATACATTCACCGAGGCGGCCGTATAGGCGCCCACCGCCATAAATCCCGCATGACCGAGAGAAAACTGGCCCGAGAGACCATTTACCAAGTTGAGGGAAACCGCCAGGATGGCGTTGATCAGGGCAAAAATGAAAAGTTCCGTGAAATAGGCGGGGAGCACTAGGGCCAGGCCTTGGGCCACGCCCGCGATGGCCAGCAGAATCAAGAGCCAGATCAGGTTCGACTTCATGCCTACTCTCCCGATTGAAGAAACATCCGTTTATTCACCACCAAGGCACCAAGAAAAGAAAACAATTTGTTTCGGATTTACACATTTTTTCACCTTCCAACCCAGGGAAGTTCTTGGTGTCTTGGTGGTGAAAAAGTAGACTTTTTTGAGTCTCTAAATCAAACATTCCGTTCATAACCGCTTAGCAACGTTGAATTAAGAACAGAAGGTTTGAAGAACTTATCCCGAACCTGCTTATAGTCCGGGTCCGCAAAGAAAGCGTCGTGGGTCTCCCTGTCTTTGAATGTCAGAAAGAAAACCCGGTTGATAGGCGCTTCGGTTTCCGACTTCAAGACCTCGCAAACCTTGAAGTCGTACCGGAAAGACCCACCGTACTTGGCCAAGATCGGAGTCATGGCTTCCCGGTATTGCTGGTAGAGGACCTCGTTTCCAATTTCCAACCCGACGCATCTTTCAAATGACATGATTTTCCCCTTTATTCCATCACCGAAACAACCCGGTACTTTTCAAGAAATCGAGTCTGGGAATTCCGGTCCACATGGATCGTCGCCACCGCCGTTACCCTGGCCTCCGCTTTTTCTATTAACTTCAATGCGGCCTTGACCTGGCTTCCGGTTTCAATCCAATCATCCACTAATACTACCTTCTCGCCGGCTCTTAGGCTTTTTATTCCGATTTCCAGGCCCTTCTGTTGTCCCGTATAGTCCACAAAGGAAACGCTTCTGGCCTTTACCGGCAATTTTCCTTTCTTGCGGATGGGAACAAAACCTTTTTTCATTTCCAGCGCCAAGGCGGTTCCAAGAACGAACCCCAAGGCGTCTATGCCCGCCACAACATCTACCGGTAGTCCCTTCAGTTGGGATTTCCAATCCCGGATCAAAGCTTTGAAATCCCCGGGGTTTTTAAAAAGCGGTGTAATGTCGTTTCGTGGGCCTCCTGTTTGAGTGTTGATATTACGGAGGTAGTTTTTCATTTTGGCAGATTCAAACTTCCATCTTTATTGAAAGAAAAATGCGGGTTCCAGGCCACTTCCCAAAGATGTCCGTCCGGATCAGCGAAATACCCGCTGTGGCCTCCCCAAAAGACATCCTGAGCGGGTTTTACGATTTTGCCCCCAGCCTTCTCGGCTTCTTTTAATACTTCGGCCACTTCAACCTTCTTCATGACATTATGGGCTAGAGTTACTCCCTTAAATCCCTTTCCTTTAGCCTCAACAGTTGCGTCTTCCCCCAGTTTATCTTTTGGATAAAGGGCCAACACCAACCCAACCGCCTGGAAAAAGACAATATCGTCCTGGCTCGCGGAGGAAGCCTGAAATCCCAACTTCTCGTAAAACTTCCTGGACCTTTTCACGTCCTTCACGCCCAAGGTGATGATATGGACTTGAGGCTTCATTGGGTCCCTACACTTTCTCAGGCTGGTATTTGCCGAATAAACCAGCGGGCTTGAAGACGAGAATGAGGATCAGGATGGCAAAAGCCAATGCGTCCCGGTAGGTCGAGCCCCCGTAACCCGCCACCATGGATTCGGCCACACCCATGACGAATCCGCCCACCACAGCGCCCCGGATACTGCCGATGCCCCCCAAGACCGCCGCCACGAAGGCCTTGATGCCGATCATGACCCCCATGAGGGGATCAACACGGGGATAAGAGACCCCCACCAGGATGCCCGCCGCGGCCGCCAGGGCCGAACCGATGACAAAGGTGAAAGAGATGATGTTGTCCGTGGGTATGCCCACCAGCGAGGCTATCTCGTGGGAATGGGAAACCGCCCTCATAGCCCGGCCCAGCTTGGTTTTCAAGACGATCCATTCCAGCACGATCATCAAAACCAGCGCGGTGCCGAAGACCGTCATCTGGTGGTTGGTGACCGAGACGGGCCCGAACTGGAAAAGGGAGGCTTCCGGCATGATGTCGGGGAAAACCCGGGGCGTGGCGCCGAAGACTACTTGGCCCAGGTTCTCAAGGAGAAGGGAAACCCCCACGGCGGTGATCAGCAGGTTCAGCCTCGGAACGTTCCTTAAAGGGCGGTAAGCCAGCCGTTCCACCCAATAGCCCAGAAAGCCAGAGACAATCATGGACACGAAAAGAATAATTAGGAACTTGGCCAAGCTGGGGTTTTCCCCGGCGCTCAGGGCCGTGGCGGTAAAAAGACCGGCGTAGGCCCCCACCATCACGATATCGCCATGGGCGAAATTGATGAGCCGCAATATGCCGTACACCAGCGTATAGCCCAGGGCGATCAGCGAGTAGATGGAACCCAGGGCCATCCCGTTCAACAAAAGTTGGAAGAAACTATCCATATGCAGGAAATTCTAACGGCCACAGCCCCGACAAAGGATAAAAAAACGTCCAACACGAAGCCACGAAGACACTAAGAAAACCATATTGAAAGTTAAATGCTCAGATAATTAAACCAATAAAGTCTGATGTGAGCTTTTATCCTTTGTCTTACTTTGTGTCTTAGTGGCTTAGTGTTGACCGTAGGTTTTCTCTGTCTTGACTTGAGGGGAACCCCACCCGAATATGATGCCCTCACTCATTCGGGAGGTTCTTTTGGCCAAGCGCCGTACGGTTCTCATCTTCAACCTGGTCTTCAGCATCTTTTTCCTCGTCAACGCGGCGGCCATCCTGGCCGGTTATAACCTCTACCCCCGTCATTGGCTCGTCCTATTGATCAGCGCCACCCTGGGCAACCTGCTTTGGCTCCTGATCCCCCTGATCCTGCGGGGCCACACTTCCTCCTTTTTCCGTTGGGCGAAAGCCCTCCTGACCCCCCTTTTCGTCTTTTGGACCTTTTTAAGCCTCCTGGCCACCATGGTCCTACTAGTGTTAGCGGTCCTTTGGTTTCTTTTCGTCCATTGGGGCGGGATATCCTTTTGGTCCTTCGCCGAGATCCCCTTCAATATCTTCCTGGGCGCCATCGCTTTCACCGTCGTCACCGGCTTTTTTCAAAACCTGCTCCTGGTTCGTCTTGAAAGGGTTCAGGTTCCGGTTCAAGGCCTGCCGGAGGAGTTCAAGGGTTTCAAGATCGCCATGCTTTCGGATACCCATGTCGGCCTTTTCACCCGGCTGTCCCGGCTCCAGCAATACTCGCGTAGAATCGCCAGGGAAAACCCCGACCTCTTCGCCGTTTGCGGGGATATCACGGACGACGATCCCTTTTTCATCCCCAAATTTCTCCAGGGCCTGGAACCCCTGCCGGAATCCCTCCCCCAATATGGCATCCTTGGCAACCATGACATCTACGCAAACCCCTCCAAGACCCTGGAAGCGATCAAAGGAAGCCGGATGAGGATGCTTTTAAATGAAGGCGTCCTGGTTCAAAAGGGGAATGGGAAGCTGTGGTTCGCGGGTGTCGGCGACCCGGGAGGGCGCCGGATGAACATGCCGGGCGAGTACTCTCCCGATTATGAAAAGGCCCTGAAGGACAAACCCGCAGGGATCCCAACGGTCCTATTGGCTCACAACCCCCAAAACTTTGCAGAGTCAACTCGAAGGGGGGTGGAATTGACCTTGAGCGGCCACACCCACGGGGGCCAATGGGGCTTCAAAAACCTGAAATGGTCCCTGGCCAGGCTTTTCCTCAAATATGACATGGGATTATTTCAGGAAGGAAACAGCCGGCTTTACGTTTCAACGGGTACGGGATATTGGGGCCTGCCCGTGCGTTTCGGCCTCTCCCCCGAGATCAGCCTGATTGAGCTGGTTCCAGACGATTAAGCCCTTAGGGCTTCCGTATTAATATCCAGGCAGAGGATGTAGGCAGTTCCGTCCTGTGCGCGAAAAAGAGACGAGAGGGTCACGCAGTTATTGCCCGAGGTCATGGAAAGGTAGGGCTCGGTAAGAAAGTGGGTCTTATTGGTGCCCGACTCCGTCAGGTAGTAGCAATAATCCCTCGCTGTATGGTCCGTCCCCTTCGGCGAGGGATGGAAAAGCCGGGGATTCCGGGTTTCCTGCCGCGTCGGGTTGAGAATGCTGTCCGTTACTTGGAACCCGTTCTCGTCTAAGACGTAAAAACACTCGACCTGAGGGAAACGGGAGGCCATCCCCCCGAGTGTATCCCCAAATTTCGGACTGCTTAAGGGACCTAACTCCACCTGGATCTCGAAAAGGATCGAGTGGAAACGCCCCATGTTTCGGCGCTTGAGTCCCATATATTCCAGGGATCGGGCCTTATGGTCCTGGACCGCTTCCCTCACCCTCCCCAGGGTTCCCGCTTCGTCCAAATCGGCCGGCTTTTTGGGTTTGGAAAAATAAAAACCTTGGATCATGTCCACGTCCAATTCCAAGAGGGTTTGGGCCTCCTCGGCGGTTTCCACCCCCTCGGCGATGATGACCGTGCCCAGTTTCCTCCCCATGCGCACCAGGGACTTGATGATCTCCCGCTTGTAAAAATCGTTTTGGAGGTTCTCCACCAGGTACCGGTCGATTTTGAGTATGTCAGGCTTGATGAGGGGAATGCGGTTGAGGTTGGAGTGGCCCGCGCCTACATCATCCAACGCGATCAGGAAGCCGTAATTGCGGAGAAACTCCACGAAGCGCTGGAGTTCCTTGAGGTCCTCCACCCGGGATTCGACAATCTCAACCGCGACGGCAGAGGGCCGGAGACCCATCTGAAAGACTTCCTGGCACAATTGTCCAGGGCCGCCCAGGCCCAATTCCACGATGGATCCGTCCAGGTTCAGGGTCAAAAGGTAGTTGGGATTTTGCAGATGGATTCCCCGGAAGGCATCCATGATTTTTTTGCGGCAAAGCAGGTCGAGTTCCACTTCCAAGTCTTGGATGGCGGCCTGGCGAAAAAGTTCGGTAGGGGAAATCAGGGACCGGCTACCCGGAGTCATTCCCCGGGACAGGCCCTCCAATCCCACGATACTCTGGCGCTTCAAGGAAACGAGGGGCTGGAAATGGGCTTCGATGCATTCTCCGGCTAGGATTTCATCGAGGTTGAAATTGACCGGGCTGGCCTTGCTGGAGAGAACGTTCTTACCCATGGCGGCCTCCTTCCCAAGTGTGCGATCTGTATGTGTCGTGGGAAGAATACGTTAACTCCATCGGCGGGAAAGCATCAACCTTTCAATGTTAAAACATTCGACATTTTTTAAAAGTGCACAAACTTTTTCCAAGGAATGAAAATAAAAATGTTGAGGAAATTAAAACTGCCCGATTTGTGTCCGGCCTCTTGGGGTAGAAAATCTTTGAATACTACGGATTGACGGTGGCGACGTAAACTTCCTTGCCGCCGGAAATCTTGAGCACCACCGCCGGCTTCACCGCGTTGCGGTTGGCGTCAATGCTGATGGTTCCGGTCACGCCCTGGAAATTCTTGACAGAGGACAACGCGTCCCGCAAGTCCGGTCCGCTGAGGCTCTTGGCGTTTTTCAAAGCCTCCCCCAGGACTCCCGCCGCGTCGTAGGCCAGGGTCGCCAAGGCATCCGGCACGTGTTTCCACATGGCCTGGTACTTCTGCACATAGGCCTGGACCTTGGGGTCCTGGGACTGGGCGGTGAAATGGTCCGAATGGTAGCAGCCTTCCAGGGCCGCTCCCCCGATCTCGAACAATTTCGGCGAATCCCATCCGTCTCCTCCCAGGAGCGGTTGTTTCAACCCGAGTTCCCGGGCCTGACGGGCGATCAGACCCACCTCCGTGTAATAACCCGGCACGAAGATCACGTCCGGCTGGGTGCCGCGGATATTGGTGAGCTGGGATTTGAAGTCGATATCCCCCTGAACGTAGCTCTGGTCAACCACGATCTGCCCGCCCTTGGACTTGAACCGGGCGATGAAGTAATCCGCCAGGCCCATGCTATAGTCGCTCTTCTGGTCCCGGAAAACCGCCGCGGTCTTGGCCTTGAGGGTGTCCAGGGCGAAATCGGCCATGACCTGGCCCTGAAAGGGGTCGATGAAACAGACCCGGAAAACATAATCCCCAACCTGGGTGACCTTGGGATTGGTGGAGGAAGGGGAAATCATGGGAATCTTATTGGACTGGCAGATGGGGGCCGCCGCCAGGGAAAGGGAACTGGCCACTTCCCCCACGATCACTTGGGAAGAATCCTGGGTGAGGAGCTTCGTTACCGCCACTGCCGCCTCCTCGGGCTTCCCTTGGTCGTCCACCGTGTTGACGACCAGTTTTTTTCCATTGATGCCCCCCGCGGCGTTGATTTCCGAAACCGCCAAGAGCAGGCCCTCGTGGTTGGATTGGCCAAAGGTGGCCTGGGAACCGGTGAGAGAGGCGAACTCGCCGATGCGGATTTCGTTGGGGTGCACCTTGGGCCCGCAGGAAAGCGCGAGAAGGATGGGCAGCGATAAAAGGAGGGTGAAGCGGCGCATGGGAAACTCCTTAACGGTTGGAATTGCGCAGTAGGATAGGCAAGAACAAAGACAGCGTCAATAAAGGTGCGTCAGGCAGGTAGGTCCCATTCCTGTAACGCATCAGACTGACCCGAAGGCCTGGGACCCTTCTTAAAGAATAGGAACACCAGGACCGCCGTCAGGACAAGAACCCCGGATAAAAGGCCAACGCAGGCGGGCCATTTGCCCCATTTCCAAAGCAGGCCTGGCACCACCGATCCCGTAAAGCCACCCAAGTAATAGAAGGTCACATAGAGGCCCACCGCCGAGGCCTTGGCTTTTCCCGCCGTCGCGCCCACCATCTTGTTCGCCACGGTCTGGCACATGAAGACCCCCGAACAGCACAAACTTACCCCCACGATCACCCAAGGCAAATGTTGGATCAGGGTGAGTCCCACTCCCACCGCGGAAACCAAAAGGCTTAAGGCCAGGGTTCCGGAAAGGTTCATCCGGTCCACCCGGCGGCCCGCCAAGGGCGTAATGACCGCCCCCACCAGGTAAACAAAAAAGATGGACCCCAAGGCCGAGGTCCTTAAACCAAAGGGGGCGTCGGCCAGGTAAAAGGTGATGTAGGTGAAGGTGCCCACCAGGGAAAAGAGCACTACGAACCCCACCGCGTTCACCGCCAGGAGGGCGGGATTGCCCAGGTGCTCCCTCAAATGTCGCAACGACGCGCGGGTGTCCTCGACCTTTTTAAACCGCCGGGCCAGGGGAAGCCATTGAGCGATCCCCAGCGTTAAAAGAAGGATGAGGAACCCTAAAACAAGGAACACCCATTGCCACCCAAAAGCATCCGCCACCAGACCCGAGAGGTACCGGCCCGTGAAGCCCCCCACCACCGTGCCGGTGACGTAAACCGAAGTGGCGAATCCGGCTTCGTGGTGGGGCCATTCCTCACTCACATAGGCCACGGTCACCGCGAAAACCATGGGGGTGAGGAGGCCTTGGATAAACCTCCAGAGGATGAGGGCGGGAAGGGAATCCGCAAGGCCCGTCAAGAGGGTGGCCAGGCCCAGGAGATAGAGGGCGGGGACGATCACCTTTTTGCGTCCCTGCTGGTCGGCCAGGATCCCCACCCAAGGCGCCGCCAGGGCCACCGCCAAGGTGGCAGCCGAGACCGTCAAGCTGACCGCCAATTGGCTGGCCCTGAAATTTCTCATTAAGAGGGGCAGAAGGGGCTGGGTGGCATAAAGGGATAGGAAAGCGCAAAAACCCGTCAGGCCAACCGAAAGGGTTCTCAAACTCATCAGGGGAGCCTTAGCGCCGGGGAAAGTATTACTTTTGGAATTCAATATTTTTTCCAGTAAAGGCGCAGCGCGTTACCGACCACGGACAGGGAGGAAAAGGACATGGCCAGGGCCGCCCAGGATGGGGGAACGGTCGCGAAAATCGCCAGGGGCAAGGCCAGGAAGTTGTAACCGAAGGCCCAGTAAAGGTTCTGCTGGATGACCCTAAAGGTGTCCCTGGAAATCCGGATGGCCTCCACGACCTTCTTTAAATCCCCCTTCACCAGCACCATGTCACCCGCTTCCTTGGCGGCGTCGGCGCCCGTGCCCAAAGCCACCCCAAGATCGGAAGCGGATAGGGCTCCCGCGTCGTTGTACCCATCCCCGACCATGGCGACCTTTCGCCCCTTCCCCTGCAATTCCCGGATATAGTTCACTTTATCCTCCGGCTTCATCTGGGATCGCACTTCACTCACACTCAGGCGATCCCCCAAGCGGCGGGCGGCGATCTCCCCGTCCCCGGTCAAGAGATGGATTTCCAGTCCCAGAGCCTTCAACTTTTCCACCACCTCCGAGGAATCGGCCCTCAGGGGGTCATCCATAATAAAGAGGCCCGCGATCTTCCGGTCCACCGCCACGAGGGAAACCGTCTGTCCGCCCTGCCGGTAGGCTTCGGAGTTGGCCCTCGCCTGGGGGGAAGCCACCACCCCTTCGAGGGACTCGATGAAGGCCTTGGTGCCGATGGCGACCTCGTGGCCTTCCACCAGGCCCTGGAGGCCCGCCCCGGGCACCTCCTGGACCTTTTCGGCCTTGGGCAGAACCATGTCCAGAACCATGATTTCCCTCAAGATGGAGGAAGCCAGTGGATGGTTGGTATAGCATTCCAGGGCGCCCGCGTAACGCAGCAGCTTTTCCTCGTTCCATCCTTCCAGTGGCACCAGATCCACCAACCGGGGCTTGCCCTCGGTCAGGGTTCCCGTTTTGTCGAAAGCGATGACGGTGATTTCATTCGATTTTTCCAAAACCTCCGCCCGGCGGATCAAAATCCCCCGCTTGGCCGCAACCCCAATGCCCACCATCAAGGCGATCGGTGTGGCTAGGCCTAAGGCGCAGGGACAGGCGATCACCAAGACCGCGATGGCGTGGGAAAGCCCCGGAATGAACCCTCCCCCTGGCATGAGCATCCAGCCCCCTAGGGTCATGCAGGATAAGACCAGTACCACCGGCACGAACACCGCCGCCGCCTTGTCGGCGGCCCTTTGGGCGGGGGCCTTCGAAGACTGGGCCTCCTCCACCAGCCGGACCATGCGGGAAAGGGCGGTGGTTTCCCCCACCGATTGCGCCTTCAGGGTGAGGGTTTGGTTCCCGTTCAGGGTCCCGGCGAAAACCTTGTCTCCCATGATCTTGACCACCGGCTCGGCTTCCCCGGTTAAGAGGGACTCATCCACCGTGCCCCGCCCTTCCTCGATCTCGCCGTCCACCGGAAAAACCTCCCCGGGCCTGACACAAATCTTATCCCCCGGCATCACCTGGGCGGCGGGCAGGTCCTCCTGTCGGGTGGCTCGGACTACATGGGCGATGGGAGGTTGAAGATCCAGGAGATATTCCAGGGCCCGGCTGGCTTTTTGACGGGAAAGGATCTCCAGGTAGCGCCCCAGGGCGACAAAAAACAGGATGAAACCGGAGGCCTCGAAATAAACCGGGCCCGGTTTGCCAAAAACCGCCGGGAGGGAGGCAAGAAAAGCGACCGTGGAACCCAGGGAGACCAGTGTGTCCATCGTGGTTTCGCCCCGGACCAGGTTTTTCAAAGCTTTTTGATGGAAGGGCCCCCCCACGACCAGCCAAAGGGGCAGGGCCAGGATCATCTGTTCCCGGACGGTAAAGCTCAAGGGCATGAACCACAAGAAGAGATGTTCCAGGAAAAAGGGGGTCACCAGGAGGCCCCCGGCGAACACCCGCCAACCCAGGCGCATCCTTTCAATACGGTAGAGGTCGGCGCTTTTTTGCTCGGGTAGAAAGGGCTTCAGTTGGTACCCGGCCTTTTCCACCGCTTGGAAAAGGGGCTCAGTGGATAGGGGGTCCTTCCCCATCCGCACATAGGCCTTTTGGTTGGCGAAATGAACGGTGGCGTCCGTGACCCCGGGAACCCCCTTCAACCGGTTTTCCACCTTCGACGCGCAGGCCGCGCAGGTCATGCCCTCCACCGCGAAAATGAGGAGGGGGGAGGATTCCTGATTCTTGGAACTTGCCTCGGAGTGGGTGGAGTCGGGGGGATTATTTCCCAAGGTGGCAGGGGAGTTCACGAAATAAGGCCCGCCTGATAGCCTTCTTTTTCTACCGCCCGAATAGCGGAGGCCGGGTCGATAGGATCGGCATGGTGGAGAACAGCTTTTTTCGTGGCCAGGTTGACTTCGGCCTGGCTTACGCCGGGAAGGGAGGCTAAAGCCTCTTGGACCGAATGCTGGCAATGCCCACAGGTCATTCCCTCAACCCAAAGGACGGTTTGATTCATCGGTTCCTTACCTCAAACCCGAAATTATCATTAACTTAGGAGCTACAAGGGTAAAAATAAAGCTGACAGTAATATATTTAAAACTCGCGCCAGGAGTTAATTCTATTAAATTCAAGGGTTTTCACGGTTTCCAACCTTCATTAAGAGTTGAATTGGGGGTTCGGGCCGTTTCATAATGACGCCTTCATTCATCATCCCCCTTTCAACTGGCGGGATCCACGGGGAGATTCCAAACACGCGTCAATTCCGGAGGAAACCATGCCGTCCAAGGAACGAATCAACCTTGTCCAAAAGATCATCCATCAGCATTTAGTCACGGGAAACCCTGTTGCGGGGGAAGAAATCGGCATCCGAATCGACCAAACCCTCACCCAGGACGCCACCGGAACCATGGCTTACCTTCAATTTGAGGCCATGGGCATCCCAAAGGTCCAAACCAAGCTTTCCGTCTCCTATGTCGACCACAACATGCTCCAAACGGGCTTTGAGAACGCCGACGACCACCGCTACCTCCAATCGGTGGCCTCCAAGCACGGTATTTATTTCTCCCGGCCCGGCAACGGCATCTGCCACCAGGTCCATCTGGAAAGGTTCGCCGTGCCCGGACAGACCCTCCTGGGGTCGGACTCCCATACCCCCACCTGCGGCGGGCTGGGGATGCTGGCCATCGGGGCCGGAGGGCTGGATGTGGCCGTGGCCATGGGCGGAGGTCCTTTCTTTCTCAACATGCCCAAGGTTTTAAGGGTGGAACTCAAGGGGAAACTGAAACCCTGGACCACCGCCAAGGACATTATTTTGGAGGTTTTACGCCGCCTGACGGTCAAGGGGGGGGTGGGCAAGATCCTGGAATACACCGGTCCGGGGGTCAAGAGCCTTTCCGCCACCGAGCGGGGTACCATCACCAATATGGGCGCCGAGCTGGGCGCCACCACCTCGGTTTTCCCCTCGGATGAAAACACCCGGGAATATATGAAGGCCCAGGGACGGGGCAAGGATTGGGCTCCTCTGGCCGCGGACGCAGGCGCCACCTACGACGAGGAACTCATCATCGACCTCAATAAGCTGGAACCCCTCATGGCCCAGCCCCACAGCCCGGACAATGTCATCGAGGTTTCCAAACTCAAGAACGTGGAAGTGAACCAGGTTTGCGTCGGCTCCTGCACCAACAGCTCCTACCGGGACCTGATGGCCGTGGCCAAGATGCTTAAGGGCCAGCATATCCATCCCAGCGTTTCCATGACCGTCACCCCCGGTTCCAAACAGGTCTTCGAGATGATCGCCAAGAACGGGGCCCTGGCCGACATCATCGCCTCCGGTGCCCGCATCATCGAGTCCGCCTGCGGACCCTGCATCGGTATGGGCCAGGCCCCCCCCTCGGGCGGGGTCTCCATCCGCAGTTTTAACCGTAATTTCGAGGGTCGCTCCGGCACCAAGGACGCCAAGGTCTACCTGGCTTCCCCCGAAACCTGCGTGGCCTGCGCCCTGACCGGCAAGATCACCGATCCCGGTACCCTGGGCAAGGCCTTCAAGATCGCCATCCCCGACAAGTTCGCCTGGGACGACGAGGGCATCATCCCCCCCGCCAAGGACCCCAAGAAGGTCGAGGTCGTGCGCGGACCCAACATCAAGCCCCTGCCCGTCAAGGAAGCGCTGGTGGAAACCTTGGAAGGTGTCCTGCTCTTGAAGGTGGGCGATAACATCACCACCGACCACATCATGCCCGCCGGGTCCAAGGTGCTGCCCTTCCGTTCGAACATCCCCAAGATCTCCGAATTCGTTTTCGAGAACGTGGACGCCACCTTCTCCAAAAGGGCCAAGGAAGCCGGCGGCGGTTTCGTGGTGGGCGGGGACAACTACGGTCAGGGTTCCTCCCGGGAGCACGCCGCCCTGGCGCCCATGTTCCTGGGGGTCAAGGCCGTGATCGCCAAGAGCTTCGCCCGCATCCACCGGGCCAACCTCATCAACTTCGGCATCCTTCCCCTCACCTTCGTGACGGCCGCCGATTACGATAATTTGGAGCAGGGCCAACAGCTTTGCATTCCCGACCTGAAGCAGGTCATGAAGGCCGAGCATCCCTTCCCCTTGAAGAACATCACGACGGGCAAATCTATTCAAGTCATCCACAACCTGACCGAGCGCCAGAAGGAGATCATCTGCGCGGGCGGACTTTTGAACCACACCAAGCAAAAGAGCGCCGCAGAGGCCGAGGCCGCCAAGCCTGCCAAGGGGCCGAAGGTTTCCAAGGCCAAGAGCAAGTAACGCTCTACAGCCACTCAGCCCCGCCGTCAAAAGCGGGGCTTTTTTATTTAGGAAACCAAAAAAGCCTTAAGACAAAAACAATTTTTACCGCCAAGCCGCAAAGTTCGCCATACCGACCTTCAAAAAAACAGCTAATGTGGTCGGCATAGTGCCGATTCCAATAAATTATTTTTATGGTAAATCGGCACAAGAAAAGCAAAAAAAGAATTAGGATAGATTCAGGCGTTTTTGCTTTTTATTTCTTAATCATCGTTGTTCTTGGCGGCCTTGGCCCCTGCCCATTGGGTGCGGTCCCAATGGGCTTGGCGGTGATATAAATTTTTTGAGCTTTTAAGGACAGGATATGGACTCGAACCCCTCCCGGCAAAACGACCTGATCCTCGACCAATTCACCAAGCAAGCCGACTCCTTCGCGGCCCGCATGGCCTCGGAACCCTTCAACCCGCTTTCCATCCAACTGCTCCTCCAGCGGGTGGACTTGACGGGCAAGGAAAGCCTCTTGGATGTCGCCTGCGGGCCGGGCTTGCTGGCCCTGGGGCTGGCCCCCAAGGTAAAAAAGGTCACGGGGATCGACCTAGTCCCCGCCATGTTGGATAAAGCCCGGGCCTTCCAGGCCCAGGCGGGTATCGCGAATGCCGAATGGGTCCTGGGGGACGTCTACCCGCTTCCCTTTCCGGACCGCGAGTTCCACGGAGTGCTGAGCCGATTCGCCTTACACCATCACCCCGACCCCGCTTGTCTTTTGGGGGAAATGAAGAGGGTCGCTAAAAAAAGCGGCTGGATCTGCCTGATCGATATCACCCCCGCCGAGGACAAGGCGGAGGCTTTCAACTCCTTTGAGAAGATGCGGGACCCTTCCCATACCCGCGCCCTTTCCATGCCCGAATTCAAATACCTGGCCCGGGAAGCAGGGCTTAAGAACCTGAGCCTCGATTTCTGCGGTTTGGAAAGGGATTTGGAAAACCAACTGGCCAGCTCCTTCCCGGAACCGGGAAACGCGGATAAGATCCGCCGGTTGTTCGAGCAGGACCTGGCGGACCAAAAGCTGGGCGTTCAATCGCGCCGGGAGAACGGCCGGATCCGTTACACTTACCCCGTCACCCTGCTGGTGGGTTATCTTTGAATGGGTAGGTTCTCTTTTGTCCCAAAATAAAACCACAAAGCTGTTCCACTGGGGCGGCTGGGCCCTTCTTCTCCTAGCCCTTTTCGCCCTGCGCATGGCTTTCGGCCTTTGGGCCCCGCCCGTCCAACCGATCGCCGATGAGTTGCAGACCACCCTGATCGGGTTGAAATACTACGCTACCGGGGCTTGGCCCTATTACGGGAATGACGTTGTCCTTCCCCCGCAAAACGCCGTCATATTGACCCAAGACCCGGGCCCACTGGAGGCTTTCCTGATCGGCCTGCCCTGGAAACTTTGGCCTTCACCCCTTGCCCCCTTTCTTCTTTTAAATGTGCTCTCACTGGGCGGCTTTTGCCTTTTGGGGATTTACACCCTGAAGCGCCTTCCCCACCTGCCCCCCTTGTTCGTCATTCCCTGGGTTTTAACCGCCCCTTGGTGCCTTCACTATTCCACGGGAATGATCAACCTTTCCTACACCATCACCTTCGCCTGTTACTTCTTTGTGGCGCTTTTGGAATCCACCCCTTCCCTCAGCCTGGGATGGGTTCCCCTGCCTTGGGCCAACATCTTGACGGGCCTTTTCTTTTCGGCCTGGGTACAGTTCCACCGTACCTGGGTGTTGGTTTTGCCATTGCTTGCGATTTCTTTTTTTCTTCAATGGAAAGCAACGAACCATTGGTTCAAGGGTCCCTTTTTCTTTTTATTAGGGTCTTTGCCACTGTTAGCCTTGATCGCGCCCACCCTTCTGCTTCCCGGCTATCAGTTATTTCGGGATGCCTCCGGCTTTTCCTACGGCGGATTCAACCCCAAAAACTTTCTAATGTTTTTCGGCATCCTGGCCCAGTTTTTCGCCATGGCTTGTTTTGAAATCCTCCACTTCCTCGGCATCCATACCGCCGACCGGATCCAGTTCCTTTCCCAAAACGACCTTTGGGTTCTGGCGGTCCCGCTTTTTCTGGGAGGCTGTGCTCAGGTTTTGGCACTTGTGGGATACTTAGTCGTCCGTCATGCCTCGCCCCCAGGCTGGGCCCCGATAAGAAGACTGGTCCTTTTCGCCTTTGGCTTTACTTATCTTTGCCTGCTCTTCACCTCCAAGAGCACGGAGATCAACACCTTTTGTGAATTGCTTCCCCTCGTCATGCTTTACTCACTCTATGTTTGGGGTTTCGGTTGGAAAAAAACCTGGGTGAGGTACGGACTCTGGTTCATTTTGGCTGGTGGAATCTGTTTCCAAATTGGATGTCTTTTAGCCTGGATCCCTGAAAAGACTTCCTTTTATGGGCAGTATGGAGACGCTTTAAATAAAGCCATCTCCCAAAAGAATGATCATCTGTTGGGTGAGCGCCGGCCGGGATATCTTTACTAAAATAAGTTCCAACCTTGAAAGGCGAGGGGTTCAAAATGGAAAAACCGACCGCGGGTTCATCCTCAAACCATGGGGGCAAGATGAATATCGACATTTCCTCCCGCCAGCCCGGGGACGTCCTTCTTTACACCGGGCCCCATCTTTGTGTCACCTGCGCCCAGGAAAACCGCATTACCAACATCTATTTAAAAGCGGGAGATACCGCGCCCCTCTGTGTTCATTGTGGGTCCCGGGCGCGGTGGGAACCTTAAACTTTGACCATCTGCAAACGGTTTCAAGCGGAGTTTAAGGCTGGCGGACCGGTAGAAAGCCAAGGGAAACGTTGATAATTGGTTTATTTTCTTAAATAATACTTTACGTATTGTTTATTTGTTTCGATCACTAGGAGCTGAATGTCCCACGATTTTACCATCACTTTCCGGGGGGTCCGGGGAAGCATTCCCGTACCTGGCCCAGCGACACTGAAAATCGGGGGGAATTCCTCCTGCGTTCAGGTGAATGTCCTGGATCACACCCTGTTCCTGGACGCCGGGACGGGGATCGTGCCCGCCGGCCAGCAGTTGGTGCGCAATTTCTTCGCCAACCGCGACAAGATGAAGCGCCTTAATGTCACCATTCTCGTGTCCCACACCCACCACGACCATCTGATGGGACTTCCCTTTTTCGCCCCGCTTTTCATTGGAGACGCCACCCTTTCCATCTTTGGGCCATCGGTTTACGGCCCCGTGGGTACCGATACGGGCATGAAATTCATCCTGGAAAGCCTGATGGACGGGATGTTTTTTCCCATCGATTTGGTGGAAACCAATTCCGTCAAACGCATCGTGACCCTCAAACCCTTTGACCAGATATTGTTGGAACAGGGAGTTCCAGACCCCATCCTGGCCAACCCTCAGGAGGAAATGAAAGTTTCCTTTAAGGACAAGGTTATCGTTACCCAATACCGGGCCTATAACCACCCCAAGAATGGGACCCTCGTTTACAAGCTTCAGTACGCCGGAAAATCGATTGTTTACGCCACGGACTTGGAAGGTTACGCCGAAGGGGACCGCCGCCTGATCCAGTTCTCCCGGGGAGCGGACCTTTTGATCCATGACGCCCAATACCTGGCCGAGCAATATACCGGGGCTGTCACCACCCAGGGTTTTGGGCATTCCACCCCCGAGATGGCCTGCAAGGTGGCCCAGGAAGCGGGAGTCAAACAGTTGGTTCTCTACCACCACGACCCCAACCACGATGACGCCCTCATCGCCAAGAAAGAAGAAAACGCCAAAAAGCTTTTCTTCAATACCATCTGCGCATATGAAGGCTTAACAATTCCGATCTAATATCAGTAAGTCTTCCATCCCCTCTTTGGGACGAAAAAGAGCCTTGCGCGTCTAAAGAGTAGACACTTTTACAATCCACTTAAACATTTAATTTTTTCCATCTTTTTAGGAAGCCATATGGTCAAGATGAATGCTGTCAATATTCGATTAATCTTAATAGTTTTAATCTCATTGGTTATTACCCTATTCCTCACTGAATATATCATCAGCGAGAATCAATTAAACTCCGTTGAAATACTTGTAGCATCCCAAGATATACCTTCTGCCCAAAACCCCAAAACCCCAAGGTTTAATATCTAGTAGTTGTATGAATATTAAGTGAAGTTCTAAGAAAGCATTAGAAATTATTCACTTTAGCTTTTTAGTGACGTCGACATAAGGAGTGCCTCCAGTTTCTTGAACTACTTTCTCAGGGTCAATGTGGGTGTTTATTAAGCCACACTTGAGGGAAAGCCACTTTGAAAGTCCAAATAGATAGAAGTTGCATGTAATTGTTGGGAACCAGTTCCAGAGAAGAAAACCACGTAGAAATTCCGACTGCCTTTCAAAAGGATGACTGGAGAAATGCAAAAGAGCTCCAACAATTGAAGATAAAATCACTCTTTTTATTGAAACTACCAGAGGAGTGTTCGTAAACTAATCGTACTTCTCCAATTTCAGAATCAAAGCTTCAAAGAGTAATCCGTGGTCGGCTCCGATGAAGCCGAGGCTGAGTTGGAAGGCAATAAAGTTCTATTCTTCAGGGTCTACGTGCCAGTCAGTGAAATTCTTGCAGTTCTTGTTGATGTTGACAATCCATTCTGGGGGTGTGGGGTAGAAGATGGGTTTGTATAGGTAGAGGAGGAAGGAGATTACTGTAAAGTCCGAGGTAGCCCTTCATTAGGGGGTTAAAAAAGAGTTCCCATCTGTCCTTTAACTAGATTTTGTCAACGAAGAGCACAATTTAGTCGTAAAGCAAGAAGCTACAAGTGAAGTATGTGAAGTAGCCCCACACAAAGCAGCTAAGGACTTAGTTGTATGTGTGCACACCATTGTAAATTCGACTGAAGCCGATTGTCAGGGCAAATAGAATCAAGCCTATGGTGCTAACTGTTCTGAAAAGCTTCCCGCAATTGTACTGCTTGTATATCATGCTAAATATTGTCCCATACAAAGCAACTGCCACAAATGCATGGCCTGAAGGGTTTCCATGCTCCAACCTGCACTTTTCGAGTGATATCGGCTAAGAAGAAAGGTCGAGCTTCGTTGTTGATGCTTTTAAGGATGTTAACAGCTGCTTGTGCAAAGCAAATAGCCACTGATACTACCATTGCTCTGGCACATCAAGAATGTGATAAGACACGAAAAAGAAGAACGCCACAGCGTACTTATCAGCTAGTTCTGTATAGTACTTGAAAAACAAATCCAAGTGCTTGTGGGTGTATCCCTCTCGAATAATCTTGATATGCTTTATGGACAACTCAAAGAGGTAGGCTCTTGAAAAGTACTCCACCAATAGGCAACTGATCATACACCAAATAATGAGCATGCCTGAAAAGTCAAGGATCAGCAAAACAGCAATACCAATAGCATATTTTTGGCCTTGATTGAGGTTGTTGAGCGTTTCCTTTGTCGTAGGAGGGGAAGATTGAACATTGACACCATTACTTGCAGCAGTTCTTCAAGACTTTATATTTATTAGTTAATTTGAATTTCGGTATTAATTAGGCTCAATTATTAAGCTCTGGGGTTTTGGGGTTTTGGGGCCGCGAGGTCGATGGTCGGGAACGACGAATCGAGGTCGGCGGGCGAGAGGTCGAAGTTTTGGAGGTCAAGCTCCAACGGTCCGCGGCTCGGTACGCCGAGGGGATTGATGTCAGCAAAGCGGTGGCCGCGGACCCGGTAGGTATTGAGTAGCTTGTAGACCCGCGCCTGAATCGCCGCCTCGGCGAGATTGTCTCCCTTCCGGGCAACTTCCAGCGTCGTGGCGAGCGCGCCGTTCGTGGCGGCGAGCGCGCCGTTCGTGCGCCGGCACCGTTCCCGTTGGCGCGCTCCTTGAAGAACGCCCGCCACGTGGCATCGACGGATTCCGCGTTCTCGAGGTACTGCGCAAACAGCTCTTCGACGAGGCCGGCGTTGATGCCGAAATCAAGGGTCATCGTGGTTGGCTTGGATACCGCGGGAGGCAGGCCGTCGCCAGCGCTGCGCACGCTTGCGCTTGGGGCAGCCCGGCCCCTCCCCGCCGAGCAAAGCCGTCGGGGCCGTGTTACAAGGTGCGGCACGCGCCGCCCCTCCCCCGCCGAGCAAGCTCGTCGGGGCCGTGTTACAAGGGGCGGCACGCGCCGCCCCTCCCCGCCGAGCAAAGCTCGTCGGGGCCGCATTTGGCATGCTGATGTCTGGAATATTCCTATACTTGATGTTTACCTCGACCTCCATTGTGGCAGCAATGGTATATTCGAATCTTTGTATGATTTTAGAGCTTTGCCTTTACAGTTGCTTTTGCTTTGCCTCATAAAATCATGTCCAAAAAGGTTATCGGTTCTGCAATGGGAGTAATTAATATGGGGGCACAGGCCAGGGCTGGTTTTATATCACCACTCGTCATGGGCTTTATCATCAGCCTTACAGGTTCTTTTAACGGAAGCGATA
>CAWKIF010000021.1:0-63353 GCA_963849485.1 candidate division FCPU426 bacterium
AGCTGAGCCGCATGGATACGGTGGCTGATTGGTGAAATAATGCACGCGAGTCTATCGATATCAAAAACTTGCGAACACCTCCTTAAACGACGAACCCCATGTCAGTAGAAGCTTACAACGTCCCACCCGGGCCCGGCGTTTCCCGGGGCGCCGTGACCGCGGTCAAGGCCCTGCGGCGGCGCGTCGCCTGATGGACGCCGCGCCGCGCGTTCGGCCCTCTCTTCGGCCTTGATGCGCTCCCAGGTTGCCCTCGACATGCCCAGGCGTGATCAGGCCATTCGCATCGGCGAACACATGCGGATGCCGCCGGATCATCTTGCGCGAGATCGCCTCGACCACGTCGCCGAACGCAAACGCGCCCCTCTCTTCCGCCATCCGGGCATGGAAAACCCGCTGCAGCAGGAGATCGCCGAGTTCGTCCCTGAGATCGTCGAGATCGCCGCGCGCGATGGCATCGCAGACTTCATAGGCCTCCTCGATGGTGTAGGGCGCGATGCTCGCGAAATCCTGTTCAAGGTCCCACGGGCAGCCGCTGCCGGGGGTGCGCAACTGCGCCATGATCTCGAGCAGGGCTTTGATATCGCGGTAAGGGGGCATTGATACACCGTTCAAATGGACAAAACCTGTATGCCGCAAGACGCCCGCCGGTCCCAGCAAAACGAGCCGGATGGCTGCAATTTCCACCGATTGGCGCAGGCCGCGATGGGTGCTATTCCCAGCGCCATCAACGATCAAATCAACGAGACGCTTTCAACGAAACCGCGCTGGTGCTGTTTTCCCGGCGGGCAGGATTCCGCGACCTGTCTGGCCTGGTCACTGCAGCGCTTTGCGCGGGTCGAAACGCTCGGTTTCCACTACGGTCAGCGCAAAAGCAGACCCAATAGATGGCCCAATGGGTTAGGAAAGAAATCGGGTTGGGAAGGGGCTGATTTGAGCTATGTTTCCGATTTGAACGGCTGGAATGGGAGCGGAGCCCCCTCTTCCCCATGGCTCCGGGGGCGAGTGGGCAAAAATAGCTGGCGGTGACCTTACTACCCTCCTTGATGTTTTGATGAATCCATTTGGCGATACGTCTAATTGAGGCTTTAAGACCTGATTCGACTGCCTTTTCGGCTTTGTTCTTGCTCTTATTCTTTGAGCTATTAGCGCTAAGTCTAGGTTTATCAGTTGATGAATCAGCGGTTTGCTTTGAAAAGAACCCCTTAATGGCACTTAGAGTGTCATCTATGAACTGGCCAAAGGTTTTTCCTTTGGTCTCCTCTTGCGCGATTTTCATCTTGTGCTTCTTAATATTTGACCTGGGTATGGTCGAATTCCTTGGCCGGTTTTCCCGCAATCATATGGTCGACTAGGGCCTCGATATGACGAGTATCCAGGTGACGGGTAAAGACCAGCTCAAGGGCCTCGTTGACAGACCTGGAAAGGTCTGAAACCTTGCCATTCAACCTGGCCAGGGCTAGGGCTTTGCGTAAAGAAAGGATATTGGGGGGATGCCCGCAGCTTCTTGACGAATCCTCGCTATTGCCACAGGGCCAAAAAGAGGATAAAGAGCGACTAGGTTAGCTATCATCCCATTACTGCTATTAAATGCTTTTGCTAGCTCTTCGTATTTGGGAGGGGTTTGCTTTTCCAGTTCGGTTGCTACGGCGGGTAATTTATCTAACCATGCAATGGATTCAGGACCAATTTTGGCCATGATTTGCTCCAAAAACCGAATATTTTTAACTACATAAAATCTTGGTGATGGGTGCCAAACCATATGCTTTGAAAGCCGAGGATAGTCGGCACGGTTAAATCGAAACTTGAATAAATTAATAAAAATCCGTTCAACGGTAATATGATTTTTGTCATCTGGAAGCTTCTGCTTGTTCAACGGAAATACAATTCACGTTCAACGAAGATTTGGATATTCGTCAAATTAACTACGTTTGTTCAACGGAAAAACAGGATGTTTACGATGGTCAATTAATTCGTTCAACGAAGAATTACCGCCGTTCAACGAGAAAATATCCTGGTTTGATTGAAAAAAACGGTTCGTTCAACTAGAAATACCGTCCTGTTCAACGAGGAATAGGGTCCGTTCAACGGAGAATTACCGATAGTGCAAATGAGCTTTAGAACGTGGCTTTAATTCCTTAGTTTTGCCTAGACCAACCCAAAGAGGCCTTTAAGTAAAGGAGTTATGACCTTTTCAGGTTGCCAATTCCATGTTCGCAAGAGACAAGAAAAGGGATCAATTTCCAAGGGTGGGAAGGCATAAACCGGCGAAAAACCTATAAAACGCCATGATCACAAATTATAGGTCAGGCCCGCAGTGTAACCCGAAAATGACTGGTTCGAGGCCTCGGAATTATTCTGCGTCTGCTTGAGGATGGGGTTGTAGCTGATCCCGGCGGGGAGGATTTCCTCGCCCACCTGGAACGACAGGTTCAGTGTGAGATCCTTCAATAGGTTGATATCCGCCCCCAATTGGGCCGAGGGGATCTGTTCCGTCTGGTTCAAGGTGTGAGCGCTGGTGTGAAGGATATTTTGCCACTGGGTGGTCGTGGAATCGTACGTCTCCAGGGTCAACGTCAAGGTCAGGAAATCCCACGGCGCGAGGGTGGCTTCCAGGCCCCCGGTCCAATCCACACTGTCGATCTCGTCGATTTGGTCCGAATTGCCGCCTAACACGGTGGAAAGGGCCCCCTGGTGGTTTTGCGGGTTGCCCTCGAGGATGACCCCTAAGGCGAAAGGCTTGGAAAATTGGAAATTCAAGGTCAGGTTGGCGTCGATTGAATTCAAGGCCTGGGACCCCTGCTCAAAAGCCAGGGTGAAGCTCGGCTGAAATATCCCAAACCCCAGCCCGCCCCCCAGCGAAAAGGTGCCGAAACTGCTGTTGACGCCTTCCAAGGTTTCCTGGCCCCCGCCCGCCACCATCGAAAAGAAATGACCGCTTTCGCTGAAATAAAAATTACCGGTCAGGGATATTTCCTGGGTGGTCTCCCCCGGACCCGACTGGGCGGATTGGTTGCTGAAGCTGTAGGCCACCTGGCCCACCCAATAGGGGGAGAAGGGTTCCTTTGCTTCATCCGCCGGGGGTTTGCTCGGCGGTGACGGGCTTATCCTCCGTCACTCCCTCGTCCAGGTTTTCGGCCTTTCACCCGGCGGCGAAGCCCCAAAAAAGAAGGGCCGCCGCGAGAAGGGGCAATAAGGACAACCCATTCCATAGAAATCCCTTTGACTCATTTTTCATAGGAAGAGGGTCCCCTGGATTTCGACATCCAGCAAAAGCGTGTAGGTGTTATCGACCAAATAATTCAAGTTGGCCTCCTGGCCGATGAGGAACTTGGTATCCAGCTTCATGCCCTTGTCCTCGTAACCCAGTCCCGCCACCGCGGAGGTATTGAGGATCGTCTGATTGGCGCTTTGGCTGTAGACATCCTCCTCCACGATCAACCCTCCCCGGAGGGCGACATTGGGGGAAACCCAATTTTCCCCCGCCCCCAGGGCGACCTGGTAAAGGTTGTAGTCGGTAGCCGTCAGGACGTCGGTAGAAACGGCCTGGTGGTCGTAAATGTAGTTTTGGGTGCTCAACTGAAACCCCCAGGTGGAGTGGCCGGGGTTTTCCAGGCCGATGCCGAAGCCTCCGCTGATCTGTTCCCGGTTCTCGTCGGTGGTGACGTTTTGACCGGTACCAAGAATGTCCACGTTGTACAAAAATTCCGTGAGAGTTCCCATCTTGAGGTTTTCAGTTTTGGATAGGGGCACGGTCAGGCGGAAGGAGCCGAAATTGTTCATCGACTGGTATGGGAGGAAATGAAGGGGAAAGGTTCCCGTATCCCGGCGCGGGCGGGGTGACCTGCTGGCTGAAGGTGGTGTAATCGTTGGTGACGAAAGAATAGAAGCGGAGGATGAGGGTCCCGGGGACGTAATGCACCTCGGGGCCGAAAGAAAACATATTGGGTCATGGCGTTGTGTTGCTGGAGGGTGAAGGACGGCCCGGCCAGTTCAAAGCGATCACCCTGGAAATCGACCACATCGCTCCCCAACTGGGTCTCGAAAACCCCGCCCAACTGCCAGCGTGCCTCATCCGGGCCCGGGTTCTCCGGGAAGGTGGTGATCAGGCCGCCGCCCGAGGCGGGTTCGATCCTCGGTATTGGACCCTGAGGACTGTCCCACTGTGACGCCGAAGGACCCGGCGGCATATTGGTTGTCCATCGAGTTGTTACTGATTTCCAAACCCGCCGCGAAGGGCCCCGCGTTGTAGGACACCCGCAGAAGATTCCAATACTGCTGGTTGTTGTAGGTGTCCGCGTAATAATTACCCGGCCACGTTGTTATACCCGGCCAGGAGGTCTCCCCCTAACTGGACGGCCCAGTGAGGGTCGGGGAAGAGCATGAGCCCCTCGTAGCGGATGACCGAGACGTTGGACAGGCGGGGAAAGGTGGTGATGACCTGCTGGTTGGACCCCAGCCCAGAAGGCAGGCTGTAGGCGTCGGTGTATTGGCCCGCCAGGTCGAACCGGTCATGGGTTTTCAACAGGACCAATCCGGCTGGGTTGCCATCCAGGAAAAGGTCCCCGTTGTTAGTCTCGTCGTCGAGCGCGCCCGTGATCCCGCCCGCGGAATCCACCCGGGTTTCGGAACCCCAAAGGGGGCCGAGCCCGATTGCGGCCCAGAGGAGAAGACCTAGGAGGGCCCAGGTTCTTGTTTTCAATACCTTTTCCAGGGGGGCCTCCCGGCCGTTAATTGAAGGCATACCGAGCTATCGCGCCGAAGATGTCGGCTTGCTTGCCGCTGGTGGTCGTGTCGCTTTTTGGAAAAGCAGGAAAGTCATTGCCGCCGTCACCGTAAAAGTCATGGCTATAAAGCAGGGAAGCCACGAAAGATCCGGGAGTCACTTGGTAATTCAGCGAGGCGGCCAGCATGGTCAAATTGCCCGGCTGGCTAGTGAATTGGAAAAGCTTGCCGGTGGTGCTGACGAAGGATGCTTCGGTGTCGTCGACATAGGTTTGGGACACGCCCGCGTTGAGGGACCAGCCTTCCGCGAAACGGGTTTGGGTCGTAAAGTAGAGTGAATATTGCCAGCTGGGTTGGTAGCTGGTGGTGACATTGTTCGCCTGGTTCAAGACATCCCGGCTGTCCATGTAAGTGGAGAGGAATTCCCCATAGACCGTCCATCCCTTGGTTTCGTAACTGAGGGCCGAGCCCGCGGCCGCCGTCGCCCCACCCCGCGCCACGGTACCGAATTGGTCCTGGGTGCCGGTCGCGGCGTTGATCAAGTTAGGGGCGTAGGAGCCAAGTATGTCCCAATTGAAGGGACTGTTTTTTTCGTCCAGGAATCGCCAGATAGCCGTGAATACTGGGTCCGCGCGAACCCGGTGGAAGTGGTGACGGTACTGGCGGCCGAGGCGTAATTATTGGTCGCGCCCTGTACCTGGTAGAGATCACTCACCCGCAGGCAAAGATCGTCCGTCACCCCATACTCGAAGAGCTGGTTAAGGGTGGTGGTTTCGGTGGAATTCGAGACTTGCGGCGTGCCCAGGTAATTAGAGTTGTTATAACTCAATTGGCTGATATTGAATTGGGTGCTGCCAAAAAGCTGGCCCCCCACGGGCAAAAAGGAAGGGTCGGAAAGGATGCGTGAGGCGTCGGGCGCAAAGTCAAAGGCTCTAGCCATCAAAGGTAGAAGGACGATGGCCCCTACCCAGGACATAAAGATAAATTTTTGCCAAAGAGGGCGCTGTTTTTGTATCAAGTTCATTTCTCCCCGTCGGGGGAGGATTCTAACCAGAATGACCCGCCGATGCCAACTCGCCAAGGCCCGGTAAATGATAAAATAAACCGGTTTTATTCGTAGTCCACGACGGGGAGCACCAAGCCCCCGGCTTGGTGCAGTGATCGTGGACACCTCAACGGATTGAAAATGTAGCCCAATAGTGCTACATTTTATTGATTCCATAAGAGGGAGATCGACATGGCGAAAGAAGCGACAGTCCGCGCGAGGTTGGAACCGCATTTGAAGGCCGATACGGAAAAATTGCTACACCAATTGGGGCTTACTGCCAGCCAGGCCATCTCGATTTTTTACAGTCAAATCCTTTTGAGACGCGGGCTTCCTTTCGATGTCACCCTGCCGAATGCGAAAACGAAGGCCGTTTTCAAGTCTACGGATAAAGGTCGGCATCTGGTCCGAACCAAGAATGCCGAGGATATGTTCCGTAAACTCGGCATCTAATGCTCAATCCTTCCTATACCAATCAATTTCAAAAAGACCTAAAGTTAATGCTTCGGCGCGGCAAAGCGGCAGAAAAGTTCAAAGAAGTCGCCAATCGTTTGATCGCCCAAAGTGTCTTGGACACTCGGTTGCGGAATCATAAACTTTCGGGGAATTACAAGGAACGTTGGGAATGCCATCTGGAACCCGATTGGCTCTTGATTTACAAGCTTACCGGCAACGAAATTATTTTTGAGAGAACCGGACGCATTCTGACTTGTTCGAATAAGGCAGAAGGGTCGTCCACGATGGTGCGTCCAGAAAAGGCGGGTGTGTTCAGCAAGAGGTAGACTTGCATGGGTAATAGCCAAAACCCATTAGCTTGAATGGCAGGCAGAAGGGAAACCGACTGTTTGAAGCCCATTGACAAAGCCATCTTCGGGATGGTGAGCGAGTCGTCAGGCCGTAACGCAAGTGAAGGCATAGGTGGCCCCGAAAACAATAGCCCCAGTGGCCGAATCCTCCGTCGTGGGATGAAGGCAACATGGAACAGCGGCCAGTTGGCCAATGCGCTGGAACACACTGGCGGGGTGCTAGCCACGGCATGAGGACAAGGACACATCGAGCAACTGGAGAGACCCTCTTTGCCCCAGGTAGAAATACTTGGAAAAGGGTAGGCCGTATAACCGGAACGGGAAATCGGTCGAAGGCGA
The DNA here is from genome assembly GCA_963849485.1 of candidate division FCPU426 bacterium. Taxonomy (GTDB): domain Bacteria; phylum Oederibacteriota; class Muellerivitia; order Muellerivitales; family Muellerivitaceae; genus CAVTWJ01. The sequence continues at coordinate 6,913 of CAWKIF010000021.1, forward strand.
GAGGGAGTAGGACGGGTTCGAGTTAGCTAAGAAGCGGGGTAATGCCCGTGGAGCAAAGGAGCCCTGCTGTTGTGTAATCTCTCGGCAAAAAGGGAGGCGGGGACGGTCTGAGAAAACTGTCCATTAGTTCGCAAGACCTGAGACGTGGGATATACGTTAAAGGGAAAGCTTAGACAGCCGGGACAGGTGGAGTAGTGGAAAGTTCATAGACGAACCATACCAGAAAGCACTGCCGGTTTTGATAGGCACCATAAACTTTGACGCGAAAGCAACAGGAGAGCGCAATGCGGGAAATCCGCACGTTGCGTTCGAGGTGGCGGGAGCTGGAAAAGGGATGATGGACGATCCTAAACGGGCACGGAACCGGAAACGGGGAAACAGGCCAAGGGTCAACCTGCACATCACCTCGCCAGTTCTCGACCCTACGGGACCCATCGAGGACAAGGTTCATGTAGTAAAGAGAGTAGGAATATCTACTTGAGAATAACCATAATCACAATCTTCCTAATGATGGGTATCTCGCCCATTTATTCCCAGGACACTAAGAAGCCTCCCGCCGCGACCGTCGTCCCAGCCAAACCAAGCATTTATCTTCAGATCTACCGGGAGTTCAGATCCGATACTTGCGAATCGGGTTATTTGTCGGTTGAAAATAAAGTGATCGCTTACACCCTGGAGAGACCGGATGTCGCCAATCTGGACGACTTCAGCTCCATCCCCGCTGGGATTTACCCGGCCCATTTAAGGTACGACAAACCCGACCATTGGAGGATTCAGCTGGACCGGGTTCCCAACCGAAGCAATGTTCAAATCCATATCGGAACCCATGTCACCGATTCCTTGGGTTGTATCTTGGTGGGAAGCCAATTGGGGGGAAATTTATGTTCCTTGAGTGAAAGCACCGCCGCTTACGCCCGGTTGAAAAAAGCTTTTTACGGTGGTAAGGGCAAAACCCGCATGTCGGAGAGGGTGGATATTCAAATTGAGATTGATGATCCCCCCGCTCCGGGCCAAGACGATGAGGCTTTGTTCCGTTTGGATATCTATGACCGGACCGATAAAGGGAAGGTGATCGGGGAAGCGCTGAAGGCTTTCAATCGTAAAGATAACTCCATCGAAAGCGGATTCTTTCGGGGCAGTGCCGCGGTGGTTCTCGGAAAGTTTTCGCCGACTCGGGAAACCGCCGGCCTTCTTATAAGCAGGCTTAAAAACGAGGCGGACCCTATCGTCAAAGGAAAAATCATCGAGAGTTTGGGTGTCATGGGGCCGGTCCATCCGGAGATCCTGCCTTTGCTCATTCAATTGGCAGGGCATGGAAAGAATTTTGAAAGGGGTTTTGCCCTCCGAGGTTTGGGGTCCATGGGGCCCGAGGCCCGGACCGCCTTGAGGGTCGTACGGGAAAACATGGGCGACCCTGACCTTTTTATCTGGCAATCCGCCCGATGGGCTTTTAACCGGATCGTAGCCGGGGTGGCCCTGCCATCAGGAAACGGAATGGAACCCTATTAAAAGTGCAGGCCGAGGACTCCGGAGCGTCTTGATGCTTTTCCCTGCATGGATATAATTATAGTCATTATTATAGCTATAGGAGGAAATGGATGAGGACGGTTCAAATGACGCTGGAGGACGCGCTGGTAAAATCCGTGGATCAAGCGGCCAAGAAATTGCGCACGACCCGGTCGGCTTTCACCCGGTTGGCGCTCAAGGAAGCCCTGCGGAACCTGAAGATCCAACAATTGGAACAACAGCACCGCCAGGGTTACCTCGCCCGTCCCGCCACCCGGGAAGAGGCCGGGGTCTGGGAAAAGGAACAAGCCTGGGGTGACGAATGAAACGGGGGGAAGTACGCTGGTACAGATTCTCCCATCCCGATAAAAAACGACCTGTTTTGATCTTGACCCGTAACTCCATCATGGAATACCTGAATGAAGTGACGGTGGCCCCGGTCACCTCCACGATCCGCCAAATTCCCAGTGAAGTTCAGCTGGGCCGAGGTGATGGATTGGCGAGGGATTGCGCCGTCAATTGTGACCATCTTCAGACTGTTTCAAAATCGAAATTAGGGGGCCTCATAACGACCCTCTCCCAATCAAAAATGTCGGAAACCCGACAAGCCGTCTTATTTGCCTTGAGTTTATAATTTGTAATCTCTGAAAAAGGGTTTTTAATGTTCTTCCGCCTTTTGGTTTTCGTTGAAAATTAAAGACTTTCCTGGCGAACTTGGCGTCTTGGCGGTGAAATTTTTGAGTTTTTCAGAGGTTACAATTTTAAAATTCGGCTACTTTATGAATAAGGGGAGAGAAAGGGTCGGTTATGAAAGAAGCGTTGTTGGTCATCGACGTTCAGAATATCTATTTTCAAGGCCCTTTGAAGATCACCTACCCTCCTGAAAGTTTTGAGAATATTCAAAAAGTCATGGACCATGCCTCATCCAAGGGCATTCCCGTGGTGGTGATCCAGCATGGGGCCTCGGCTCTGGGCGGTGGTTTTTCCAAGGGCAGTGAAAACTGGAAACTTCACCCTGAGATCGGAAAAAGGCATAGGGACGCCCTCATCGAAAAGACCCTCCCGGGAAGCTTTACCGGTACGAACCTGGAAGATTGGCTGAAAATTCGGGGGATCGAAAAGGTAGTTATTTGCGGTTACATGACCCAAATGTGCTGTGACACCACCGCCCGACAAGCCCTTCACCTGGGCTACAAAGTGATCTTTTTATCCGATGCCACGGGCACCATGACGGTGGAAAATAAGGCAGGCCGGATCGAGGATAAAGACCTGCATAAGGCCGCGCTGATTACCCAGGCCATGAGGTTTAGCGAAGTGAAAACGGCAGGGGAGTGGATGGCCTCCAACTGAAGTTCGGGATGCTGCCGGGTTGTAATCCCCGGCCTTTGGGCGAATAGTAGTGCTATCAGGCCCCTTGGCTTCAAGGGGGCTATAAGAGTAACTATTCAGCGCGGCTTAAATAAACGTCCAACACATGCCGACCTTCAATGAATCTTTTAAAGAAGTCGGTATAGTCCCGCTTTCATTTGCTCCTGCGAAGCAAATGGTGACAAAGTCACGAAGGGACAAAGAACGGCAAAAAAGGAATAATTTTGAAAAAAGTTTAAAACCGGGACTCGTTTTCTCTTTCTTTGTGACTTTGTGGCTTCGTGTTGGCTGTGGGTTTGCTTAGCCTGAACTATTACCTATAAGATGGATCTGAAAATCCCCCGGGGTGCCGAATGCGGATCGTGTTTTCCTGGTCATTGGGCCATATCTTATCGATCCTCATTTTCCTATTGGCCATCCTATTCGTGTCCTTCATCCTCCGATCCAAAAGACCCCCTGGAAACACCCTGGCCTGGCTTATTTTCGTCCTGGTGGCCCCTTACGTCGGGATTCCGTTTTATATTTTTTTGAGCGACCGGAAATTTCAAACCCGCTTTAAAAGAAAGAAAGCCCTTTACGAACCCCGTCCCTCGGAAGTGGCATTGTGGGAGGGGTCTGTTGAAAAACTCCTGGCGGGTATCGGTGTTCCGCCGCCGAGGCCGGCCCAGGGGGCGAGGCTGATCACGACCGGTGAGGGAGCTTACGGCAAAATCGCCGAACTGATCGGTTCGGCCCGAAGCCGGATCCATTTGACGACTTTTATCTTCGCCCGTGATCCGGTGGCGGACAGCCTGATCGGGCTTCTGGAAAAGAAAGCGGAGGAGGGTGTTTCGGTCTGCCTTTTGTTGGATTCCTTCGGCTCCCTTTGGGCCAAACGCCCTTCCTTCAAGCGACTGAGGGAGAAGGGGGGGCAAGTGGTTTACTTTAATCCCGTCCTCCACCTTCCCGCCCGGGGCAGGGCCAACCTGCGCAATCACCGGAAGTTCCTGATCGTCGATTCCCGCCGGGCGATCCTGGGGGGAATGAATTTCGCGCAAGAATACATCGGGCCGGATCCCGATCCCAAACGCTGGACCGACCTTTGCCTGGAGATGGAGGGGACCAGCGTGGGCGATTTGGAAGGGGTCTTCAGCGAGGATTGGAAATTCGCCACGGGAAAAGACCCGGGCTGGGAAAGGGCCGAATGGGCCGTCCCGCCGGGGGATTGCCAGCTTCAAATCGTCGCCAGCGGGCCGGACGTCATGTCGGACCCGCTCTATGACGGCCTGCTTTCGATGATTTTCCAGGCTACGAAAAGAATTTGGATCGCGACACCCTATTTCATCCCCGACGAATCCTTGATTAAGGCGCTTGAACTGGCCGCCCGCAGGGGCGTTGAAGTAAGGCTCTTGATTCCCCGGAAATCCAACCATGGGCTGGCCGACCTGGCCCGGGGGACTTACCTGCGGCAGATCCTGAGGTCCGGGGGCCGGGTGGAATTGTCGGAAAAAATGCTTCACGCCAAGGCCTTTTTAGTGGATGACAAATATGCCCTGCTGGGTTCGGCCAATTTCGACATGCGAAGCCTGCTTTATAATTATGAAGTGGGCCTGTTGATCCGGCCAGGAGAACCGCTTTCGGCGCTGGAACAATGGTTTGAGAGCCAATTTAAAATAGCTGGGAAATCCGATTTCCGGGTGGGCACCCTGAGAGACTTGGCGGAGGGTCTGGGACGGGTATTGGGGCCACTGATTTAAGGAACCCTATGACCTTTTGAAGTCTAGGATCCGTTCACGACGAGGAGGCATCAATGGAAGACGGGAAAATGTTTATCGAAAGGCGGGTCCATCCCCGGTTTCTTATCAATATTCCGGTCAAATTCTGCCGCGTGGACGACCAAAATGAGATCGACACCATTCGGGAATTCAGTAAGAAAGATATGTTCGCCTTGGTCCGGGACATCAGTTTGGGCGGAATGCAGATTGAGGTGAAGCAACCCCTTAATGTATGGGATGTCCTGGCCTTTGAGATCACCCTGCCGGGAAACGCCCAGCCTTTGATCGCGAGCGCCGAGGTCGTTTGGGTGGATGGAAATCGAGCCGGCCTCCACTTTCTCATCATTAGCGAGGAAGATACGACGGCCCTCAAGGCCTATTTAAAGCTTCATGGATTTCGGTCTTAAAAAGCTAATCGATTCAATTTCGGCTACGAAGGGGAACAGTTGTTAAAGATATAGGATCAGATTATTAAGGAGGCCGAGTGTGGGTAGATTTAATTCTCTAGGGAAGATCAGCTTGTTTTTAATATTAAGCCTCATGGGTTTCCATTTTTTGGGATGCTCGAGCTCGAATAATGAAGCGGACAGCAAAGCCTATGTGGATAAAGTGGCGCCCGTGATATTCAAGGATTGGGACAAAACCCTCATTTTGGCCGAAGCCGATCCGGACCTGAAAAATTACGCCGACACGAACAAAGAGGTTTTTGAGGCCGGGCTTCAATCGTTCAAGGATGCCCTGGGTTCGATGAAGACCTACAAGGGCGCGACCCTTTTGGGTCAACCCGCTGAAGGGCCGGACAAAACCCTCGTTGCCGGTTATTCCGTCGAGGCGGATTTCGAGAAGGGAACCAGTAAGATCATCGTGACCACCACCCTCCACGATGGAAAATGGCAGATGGGTCTTTTTAACCTCGACCCCCAAGCGGAATTACAAAGGATGACCAAGGCGATGACGCCGAACCCATAAAATGGGATGGTCTGAAAGCCTTGCGCTTTCTTTAAGGTAGTGTGAATTGAAAAAAGGGGAGAATAGGCAATCCTTGAAGCTTTTGGTCGATTCAATCGTGGTCTGAAATGTTGAATTTATGGACATCTAAGAAATGGAATAATTGCAGGAAAATTAGCAAATTTATCTTTTTAATTATCCCAAGAGTTAAGGCCGAAAAAGTTGTATCATTTTGAGTAATTAAGTCCGATTACTCGTATGTTGGAGTCAGATTATGAAAAAAGGTTTGTTGAAGAAACTCGCGGTTCTTTACGTCCTACTTGGTATTTCCCTGTTGACTTGGAACTGCTCCAAATCCACGACGCTGGCTCCCTTGCCGGCTCCTCCAGCCACCCCGACCCCCACCCCCTATCCCTGCGGCTATCCGGGGAACACCTGCACTTTCACCTCCACGTCGACCGCGACTTCCACCCCCACCATCACCAACAGTCCGACGATTACCAATAGTCCAACGATAACGATGACTCCCACCATCACGAACACTCCGACTCCAAGTACTATGCCGATTCCCCAAGGTATTTTGGGAACTAGGAGCTCGACAGGGATTCCCCAAATTCTTTTCCCCAAGGATACGAACCCCTATATCACCGGATATAATTTCTACCGGAGCTCCGATGGGACCAATTATTCACTTCTTGGTTCAGCCCCCCTGTTTTCCTTGCCCGCCGGGGGTTACGCCGTTTTAAACGATAACGCCGCCGGTACTAATTTTAACTATTATTATTACCTGACCGAAACCGGTAGCCTTCCTGAAAGCCCCCCTTCCCGGGTCGTCCACGCGGTTTCGGGAACGACCACCACCTTTGACTTGGTTGTCAGTGTGAGTAACAGCGCTTCTCCTATCCTCAGCTTTACCGGATCGGTTACAGGAGGGGTGAGAAGGGTTTGGAGCGTCTCGACCATCAGCGGATTACCTTTTGAATGGATGTGGGGGGAGGAAGCGGCAGCACTTACCAGCGTGGCTTATGGTTTCAACACTTACGGCATCACCTATTCCCCCGCTTTGAGCCTCGCGTCGGGGACTTCCTATACCTGCTATGTTTGGACTTATAATAACGAAAATTGGAATACCGATATCAGCGCCGTGAACTTCACGACACCTTAAAAGTTCGTCGTTTAATCAAGGGGAAGCCTTCAGTGTTTCGTTTTTGTTGAACTTTATTGTTATGAGTAACAGGTTACCCCAATAGAAAACGAGGACATTAAGATGAAAGCCCGAATTTTATTTTCTGTTCAGTTGATACTTATAGCCGCCTGTTTGTTTCTTACTTCCGGTGCTTTAGCCGCAACCTCGGACGATTATTACCAGGCCGGGCTGACCCTTTATAACGCGAAAAATTACGACCAATCGGTTCAGTATTTCAGCGCGGCCCTGCAATTGGACCCCACTAACGCCGCGGCCCTGCAGGGCCGGGCCAATTGCGAATACGCCCAGGGGAACTATCCCGCCGCCCTAGCGGATTACCAGAAGGTTCTGTCCCAAAACCCCAACAACGCCCAGCTTTCCCAGTTTGTCCAGGCCCTGCAAGCCAAGGTGGGTTCCGCTCCAGCCTTGCCGGCCGCCCCCGGGGCTGCCGCCGATCCTTTCGCCCAGGGAGTCGCTCTCTACCAACAGAAGCAATACCAAGCCGCCATTCCTTTATTCCAGCAAGCTTCCGTATTAAACCCGAACGACAACAAGCCCTATTACTACAAGGGGCTTAGCGAAATGTGGGTCGGCGACAGCCGGGATGGCGCTCTGGACCTCGCTCTATCCAACAAGAAACAACCGAGTCCGGCCCTTCAATCCTACGTCGACCAACTGATGGCCCGTCTCAGCCCCGCCGACCAACAATGGGTCAACGCCCAGTTGTCGGCCCCCCCAGCGACGGCCGCCGCCGGCAACAAGAACTGGGCGGCGCATCCCTTTGGCGTGCGCCTGATGCCTTCCTTCGTCTTGATCAGCATGGACTCGCTGAATTCCGAGGCCCAGGCCGGGAAAAGCTACGCCGCTTATCTTCAACAAACCGATTACTCGATCGGCTTCAACGCTTCGGTCCCCAGCGGCTACGCCAACCTCACGATAGAGCCCTTCTATAAATTGGGGTCGGATTTCGAGTTGGGCCTACCGATCTGTTACGGGATGTTGGGTTCGTTCAACGAAGGCCTCACCTCAAGTTTGAGCAATTCCAGCCAGGGAACCACCGTCAATTTCTCAGCCTTTTCAGTAGGTTTGGAAGGCCGCTACTATTTCAGTTCGGCGCCGATGCGCTTTTTCATCGCCGGCGGGCCCATGGTGATTCCGATCAGTTTGAGTTCACCCTCCAGCGCGGGGACCACCTCGATCAGCCCTTCCGCGATGGGCATCGGGGCCGAAATCCAATTAGGGATGGATTACAGCCTGGGGGATTTCATTTCCGTCGGGCCCTTCCTGGGTTACCAGTACGCGGATGTCAGCGGTTTTACAGCGACAGTCGGCGGACAATCGGCTGAAATGTATCTCATCACGAATCCTGGGACGAATGAGTGGCCTATCATCACTTATGGATCGGTTGGGAGCGCCCCCTCTGGAACGAAGCCCTTTGATATTGACCTGAGCGGGCTCTTCTTCGGACTTGAGTTTTCCGCCAGTTTTTAATTGCGGAAAAAGCTGAAGACCTACCGGATTTTTTTTCTTATTTCCGCGCCCCGGTTTTATTCTTAGATACCGGATTTTTTCCACGCTACGCCGGAAATTAATCCAGCTTATTTATCCCCCCGCTTTATTTGGATCCTTTCCCCGGAAAGCCAAGTAGCGATAGAGGGGCGTTGGCATGATGAGCCTCCCGATGCCCTGGGCCAGAAAGGCCGCGATCATAAAGGGGATCAGGAGCGCGCTTTGGTCGGTCATTTCCATCACGATCACCACCGCTGTCAGGGGTGCTTGAACGGCCCCGGAGAAAAAAGCCACCATCCCCAGAAGGGCGCAGGCTTTTAACCCTGAAAAGTGGAAAAGTTGCCCGAAAGTGAAACCCATCCCCGCGCCTATCGACAGGCAAGGCGAGAAAATGCCTCCCGCCATGCCCGAAAGGTAAGAAAAGATGGTGCAGAGAAGCTTTTCGATGAAAAGAAGTGGCGGCAAAGCGCCGTGGGGGTTATCCATGAATCTTTTGGTGACCTCGTAACCCGAACCCGCCGTATCGCCGTTGGAAAGTAACCCGAAAAGGGAACAAACCACCCCGCAAAAGAGGGCCCGGGCCCACCAGGATGAGGTGGGAAGAAGGGTCCATCGGGTCTTGCTGATGGACCGGGCGAAGAGGCCTCCCAAGGTTCCTCCAAGAAGCCCTAACCCAACCGCCATGGGAATAATGCCCAATTGAGGCGCCAAAACAGTCGGGTGTCCGAAATAAAGGTAATTCCCGCCGATGGCCTGGGCGGTAATGCCGCCCACGATAACCGCCAGCATGACCGTGCGCTTGAAATGACCGAAGGAATTTTCGGCGATCTCCTCCAGGGCGAAAGTAATACCGGCCAAGGGCGTATTGAAGGCCGCCGCGATGCCCGCCGAGGCGCCCGCCACCAGGTAAGACTGCAAGTCGACATCGCCGAAATATTTCCGGGCATAGCGGGAAGTAAAGGCGAAGAGGGAAGAGGAAATCTGCACCGTGGGACCTTCCCGGCCGATGGAAGCGCCGCCCAGGATGCCGACCAGGCTTGAAAGAACCTTCCAAGCGGCTGTTTTTATGGAGACTAGGGGGCTAGTGAGAGGGGTTTCAGGTTCGCGCGAGGTTTGATCGATGGCTTGGAGCACCTGCGGGATGCCGCTGCCCTTCGCCTCGGGCGCAAACCGCACGACCAGCCAGGCCGCCAGAAGGAAGAACAGGGGGCCCAAGGCGGCCGTTAAATAGGGATGCCCCTGGAAATAAAAATCATAGGCTTGCTGGGTGAAGGAAATGACCTGAGCGTAGAGATAGGCGCAAAAGCCTACGACCACGGCCGCGATGAGAAGGGAAACTTGAAGGGAAGACTGGGGATGGACCGGGTTTAAATCCCTGGCCGCGTCCGAGATCCCGTTGCCGAGTTTGTTCAGGGAGGCCGATATTTCACCCAGATTTGATTTGTTATTAGTTTCCGACACCGGTTCCTCTTTTGTTCTTTCTTAAGACAAGAATCAGAGTTTAAACGAATCCTATTTCAATATCGGGGTTTTTATTTCTTGATAAAGTCACTGGGATGGAAACGAAATGACCATCAGCCAAATAGTGATAAAGTCATAAAATTAATAATCCATTCAACAACTTTTTTGAACCAGCTTTCGAAACTTTTTTTGGAAATTAAACGTCCTATCAATCAGCGGGAATTGAAATCGTCCCGCGAACTATTTTACGATTGAAATAATTCATTCAAACCAGGTGGGGGGCATTGAAAAACACGATTCGAACAACATTTAAAGGTGTTTTTTTCCTCCTGATGACGGTGGTCGCCCTTCGGCCGGTGATGGTGGATGTGAGCAATAACGGCTAAACGCTGGGAAAGGGATTTTGCTCTTCCTCCGCCATCCCAACCTATTCCTCAAGGGTTCCTTTATCCGGGTTTGAATTTTCCAAAGGATTCGTCAGCCTTTCCAGCCTGAAATTCATTCCTAAAGAATCTTTTAGTTTTGTGTCGCTTACGCCCCAGTATGCCAAGTCCTATCTATCCCAAGACTCGGGCCCTTCTTGGGCGCACCCAGTTGTTTCACCCTTTCCTACCTGCAGGTCTTTCCACATCCTTAGAATTTGAGATTTTCCTTTCAAGTGAGTCGCTGACGGATTGGGTTTTTCCCTTTCCGGCGGTGATCTATTCAACGTGTCCTTGAACCCATTCAACGGCGCGACATTGAAAGGAGATTCCATGAAACAACAAAAAAATCCAATCTTTACTTCGGTTTCCCAAGAGGATACCGACCTCATTACATCTTATGAACCAACGGACAGGGAGCCTTCCTGGTTCGGGCAGCCGCGTTGGGATGCCCCAGCTTTTCCCGCCGTATCCCTTTTTACGAGCTGGTACCTCCGGCGGGAACAACTGGCCAAAAACAAGAAGATCAAGCAATTGCTTGACGAGATGAATGCGGACCGGAATTTGGATTACGAGAAATGGTGCGGCTCGCTTCGATGGTTGCTTTCGAACGAGGCCATCCGCGTTTTAAGAAAGCTCTTGGAGCGGCCCTTGAGCGGCAGCGAACTGGTGCGGCTCTTCGACCGGATCGACGAGTTCATCCAGCTTTATGCAGCGGGGGTGAAGCCTTAAATCAAGAATTCAGATTGCTTCGACCCTCACCCAAAAGGTTAAGGAAACAAATTTAAATCGAATTCAAGGAGGAAGAACATGAAGAAATTTACGAAGACCCATTGTTTGTTTCCGGTTTTGACCTTGTCCATCGGATTGTTGGTGGGCTGTGGCCAGAAGCGGATCGAGACCACCCAGGTGCCCCAAACGGCCCCGGGGAACGCACCTACGGTGGCACAGGCGCCGAAACCCGTGCGTTTCGCCAGTTACAGGGTGAAAAGGCACGATAACCTCTGGGCCATCGCGGGAAAACCCGGCATCTATGGGGATTCATTTCTCTGGCCCGAGCTTTTCAAGGCCAACCGGGACCAGATCAAGGACCCGGACTTGATCTTCCCCCGCCAGGATTTGAGGGTTGATCGGGATCCCACGCAGGAGGAGAGGAACCACGCGAAACAAATGGCGCAGTTAACGCCGAAGTTCGTGCCCCATTCCTCCCCGAGGGAATCCCTGCCGTTGGATTACTTTTAAGTAATGGATCAGGGGGAGAACCGGATTATTCAACTCCTCCTTGAAGTGCCCGGCCAAGCCGGGCTGGCGCCCGGTACGCAACGCCGGGCGTTTCATCCGTTCCGCGTGAAAGGGGAAAGCCGAAAGGTTTTCCCCCCAGCGTGGAAGTTGGACGGGGAATTCCCCGTAATTCAATATAAGGAGTTGAGTCATGAAGAAGATGCTTGCCGCTAGTCTAGCCGTGATGTTATTTGCAGTTGTTTCGGGATCGCTTTACGCAGCCCCGCCTACCTCGTCCACTACGCCCACGGCGAAAAGCATGAAGCACAAGAAAAACCACACCAAGTCGAAGAAAGGAATGAAGGCGAACGCCACGCCCACCACGAAGAAATAAGACTTTTCGTTCCGGCCGTTTGGGTACGGCCGAGAGGGCTCGAGATGGGACTCGTCGACCCTGGCGAGCCCCATTCTTTGGGCCTAGGAGTTAGTCAAAGCATTTGTTTGTAAATTCCATTGGGAGGCATCGCATGAAAAGGTTCGTGATTGGTTCGCTTTTTTTGAGCGGTCTATGGATATTGGGGGGATGCGGTACGACGCAGACGAAAAGCGCTGACGCCAGCACGATGATTTGGCAAGATCGGCAAAAGAGTGATTTCAGCTCCATCGTCGAGACGGAGGTTTCTCCTACGAGCCTGCAGTTAAACATAAAAGGGGATGTTCTATTTAAACCGGGCACTACTCAATTAAGCGTGGATGGCATACTGAAAATCGATGCGGTTGCCGATGTGCTCGTTAAATTCCCGAAGGATCAGGTGGCAATCCAGGTCTTCACCGATTCCAGCGGGTCGGCGAAACGCAACCTCAAGCTTTCCCAAAAACGGGCGGACGCCATCAAGGAAGAACTTTCGGCCAAGGGGGCAACCGTTGGTAGCCTAACCGCCACGGGAATGGGGGCCGTCAACCCCATCGCGACGAACGAAACACCGGAAGGCCGTTCCCAGAACCGCCGGGCTGAGTTGGAAATCACCATGCCTTAAATATTATTTACTCTTGTTAGACCAAAAACCTTTTCCCGACCGCTAGGCGGCCCGAAACGGCTACTTAGTGGAAGGTGAAAACCCTTCGGCTGACTTTGCGTCTAAAACCGTGTAACATCTGCGGGTATTTCATCAAAAGGCGAGTGAAATTGCGCAAAAATAGCCTCTTATTTCTCCTCCTCCTGGCCCCCGCCGCCTATGGCGCGGGAATCGCACCGCCTTCACCCACCGATGAGGGAAGGGTTCTGCTCAAGGCCCGGGCCTACCGCATGGCCATGGAAAGGTTCCTCCTCGTCGAGGAAAAGAGCGAAAACACCATGGAAAGGGCCCTGGCCCTTCGCCTGATCGGAGAAACCCAGTTCCGCGAGAAGGATTATTCCTCTGCCTACCAGGCCTACCAACAATCCCTTCGCCTTTACCCCCTCGCCCCCGGGGCCTTGGGATACGAATTCAAATCCGCCGTTTCCCTCGTTTATTTGAAGGACTTCAAGACAGCCCTTACGAAATTTCAGGGATTGGAAAGCCGCTTCAAGGAGACGGATTTCTTGAACGACCTCTATTTCTGGGAAGGCGAATGCTATTTCCAGATGGAGCAGTATCCCGATGCCGCCGAGAAGTACCGCTCAGTCCTAGCCCATAAAGAGAACGATTCCTACCTGCCTCTTGTTCATTACCTCTTGGCCTGGTGCTATTTTCAACAAAAGGATTACTCGAAGGCATTCGACGGATTTATCGATGCCCAGGGCCAGTCCAAAGACCCGGATCTCCAGAAACTTTGCCAGTTCCAAATCGCGGAGACCCTCTTTCGCAAGGGATCTTTTTCCGAGGCCTGTACAGCTTATATGAGGTTTTTGGAACTCTACCCCGGCGATTTCCTCGAGGGAGCGGCCCGATATGGCCTGGGATGGTCCTTGGAAAAGTTGAAGGATCTGGCGGGGGCCGCCAAGACCTATGAAAAGATCCTCTCGGATAATTCGGGACACCCTATGGCACCATGGGCGGCGGTTCGAGCCGGGGTTTGCAAGGACGCCTTGAACCTGCCGGAGGAAGCCCGGGAAGATTACGAAGCGGGCTTGAAATTGGCCCCCACCGCCCCGCCCGCCGACCTGTTGCGCTTCGGCTTGGGCATGTTGGATTTCGCGGTGCAAAAATATGACGAGGCGGGGAAAGAATTTGACCAGGTCTTTCATTTCACGCCTGAAAGCGACCTGAAGTGGGACGCCCTTTACTTGCGGGCCGGGTGTTTCTACCTGCAAAACAAATACACCGAGGCCCTGGCCGATTACGACTCGGTGGGCCACACCGAAGGCGAACTGGGTAACGCCGCCCAATATTGGCAGGCCTGGTGCGATTACGCCCTGGGCAAATACGACGACGCCATCGAAAAATTCCGCCTGCTGGGGGAAAAGGAAAAGGGGGAGTTGAAAGCCAAGGCCCTCTGGGCCGCTGGAGAATCGGCCTACCAGGCCGAGAATTACAAGCAATCCTCGGTTTTTTACGGCCGCTCGCTGGATGAGAACCCCAGCGCCACCCTTTCCCAACAGGACCTTTCGGGTATGGGCTGGTGTGCCTTCCAACAGGAAGATTTCGATACTGCTTCAATAAAGTTCACCAAGGCCGCCGGGCTTTTGCCCAAGACCCCCCTGGCCGCCGAGGCCTGGTTGAGGGCGGGGGACTGCTATTACAACGAGCACGATTATCAAAAGGCCCAGGATACCTACCGCAAGTGCCTTTCGGTGGCCAAGGACAGCGGGACCGCCCTGGACGCCGAGGAACAGGTGGGTTGGTGCGATTACCGTAAGGAAAAATTCGACTTGGCCGTGACGGAATGGGACAAGCTTTTGGAAAAGCCGGTGGCCCCCGACCGCAACGCCCGGCTTCTTTACTGGACGGCCTGGGCTTTTTTCCGCCAGAAGATGTTTGAGAAGGCGGCTGACGAGTTCAAGTCGGTGGAAACGCAATTTCCCAAGGACCAACTGGCGCCTGAAGCCCATTTGAGGGAAGCGGATTGCTTTTTCAATTTGCAGAAGTACCCCGATTCGAAGGCGGTGTACCAATCGTTTATTGATCTCTACCCCGACCACCCCCTGCTCCCTGACGCCCTTTACGGACTGCAATGGTCCGCCGAGAAGATGGGCCTTAAGGAAGAGGCGGAGGAGGTCTCCAAGAACTTTTTGCAGAAATACCCCGACAGCAAATTCGCGGCTGATATCCAGTACCGCCTGGCGGAAAGCTTGTTTCACGACGGGAAATACCCGGATTCTATTGCCGCATTCCAAGACTTGATTGCCAAGCACCCCGATTCGTCAGTCGTGCCCCGCGCTCTTTTCTGGCTGGGGACGGCCATGGTGAAACAAGATCAGACAAAAGATGCCATGGGCGTCTTCAAGCAGTTGCTTGAAAAATTTCCACAAGATCCGCTGGCGCTGGAAGGCCAATTCAGCCTTGGCTCGCTTTATTTCGAGGCGCAGGATTATCCCCGGGCCCTGGAGGCCTACCAGCAGATCTACCAGAACTATCCCACCCACCGGCTGGCCCCCCACTGCCTCTTTAACAGCGCTGTCTGCGAGAAGCAGTTGAAGCACCCTGACAAGGCCCTGGAATATTTCAATTTGCTCCTCAAGAACTACCCGGACGACCCGCTTTCAAAGGAAGCCGGCATCAACGCGGGAATCTTGCTGGAGGGCCAGGGCCGCAAAGACGAGGCCTTAGTGGCTTATGCGGCTAGCATGAAATCCGCTGACCTGAAAATCGCGGCGGAATCTTCTTTCTACCACGCCGACCTTTTGAAAAACATGGGGAAAAACGACGATGCCATCAAAGAATTCAACGCCCTGATCGATAGGTACCCGGACCAAGACCAATGGTCGGTCACGGCTTTCGCCCGGGTCGCGGAATGCTATGAGAACGAGAAGAAATTCAGCGAGGCCTATAAGACCTACCAAAGCATTTTGGACTTTACAAAGATCAAACGGTACCGGGTGGCGGCCCAAAAACGGATGGCGATCTTGAAGAAAATTATAGCGGCGCAAAAGAAAACAAAGCCCCATAAGACCAAAAAACCGGTGACAACCCCGGAGGCGGCGCAATGAGGAACCAACTACCAACACGAAGCCACAAAGTCACCAAGAACGACTTAAACATGAGTTTTGGCCTGGATTTTGTAATTAATTCTAACTTTGGTTTCCTTCGTATCTTTGTGGCTTCGTGTTGGTTTTTGGTATTGGCCGGTGTGGCTTTCGCACAGGAGGCGACACCTTCAGCGAAAAACGAAACGGCCGATACCGAAGCGGTTTCGCAAGCCGAACCAGAAAAGATTCCTGAGGCCGAATTGGGAAGGCTTTCCAAGCCTGAACCCGCTCCCAACGAGGCGCCACTGCAACTCCAGGCCCCCGGTCCGGGCCAGGTACCCTCGCAAGGGGAAGGGGAGAAGGCGCCGGTATCCTCCAAATCGGTCTCGGTACCCGAATTTTCCCTGCCGGAAGTGGTCATAACTGGCGAGAACGAATTAACCATTGGGGCCAGCCGTCTCGACCGTCGAGAGAACGACGTCACTTTAGGTAGCCACGATTTAACCGGTGTGGAACGGGGCCTCAACGATTTACCGGGCTTGAACAAAACCATGACCGCCCTTTCCACCGAAGAGGCGGGGCCTTCGCAGGATTCAGCCATGATTCTGCATCTAGGCGGCGGCGTACCCGGTACCTACGGGGGCTGGGGACTCTTGGGGCATGATTTCAAGGACGTGCAGGCGCTTCTTTCGGGCTATTACTCTACCTGGGCAGGAGAAACTTCCAGCCCCGGTTTGGATGGGGACCAAATGGCTGGGGGCAACTTAGGCTTGCGCCTTTTTCCCGAGGACAAACTCAATTTCAGGCTGGGCGCTGGTTATGACTACAACGAAGCCAACCTGCCCTATCAGGGCAACCTTTCGGAAACCCGGCAGGGAATGGACCTAAGCGCAGAAGCTCAATTGAAGAACACTGAACTTTCCGAGACGACCTTGAAGGTGACCTACCAAACCACTCAGTTAAATGCCTGGGAACAGGGCCTGCAAGGTTCAACAGCGCAGGAACTAGAAACCAAGGCCCAATGGTCGGTCGAAAACCCAGCACCTTTCCTGGGAATGCTCTCGTTGAATGGGGGATGGCGCCATGCGATGTCGAATTTCCCAACGACCGTCACAGGTTCCTACGATTGGGAATGGGCGACTTTGAAGACTTCAGTGGTTTCGGGCGAGAACCTTTCACTGAACCTGCAGGCACAGGCCCAAGGCGGCGACGGCTTGAATCTACCCTTGAGGGTCTACCCAGTGGCCGATTTGATGTGGAGGGTTTTTGGTACAAGCCAATTAGATGTCTATTGGCGTAGCGACCGTTTTGTGGATCAATTCCACAACACCTACATGAGCCAAGAACATATCGCTCCTGATACGGGTTTCCCCTCACCTACCGAAGTGGCCAGCGAGTGGGGCGCTCGCCTGACCCAGAAGTTGAATGAGCGCATCATCCTCTCGCTTTCCGCCTCCACCGCCCAAATCAACGAGTACCACCAATGGAATGATTTGAATGATGCGATGCCGACCTTTATCCAGGATTACGCCTCGGTGTCGCAGGTGCAATTGAAGAAGGCCGGAGTGAACTTGCAGTGGGATTTCGCACGATATTGGCAGGTGAGCGGGCTTTATGAATATGCCCAAGCTGATAACACGGGTGGCGACGGGTTGAATATCACCGAACTTCCGCAAAACAGGGGCGTACTATCCCTCTATAGGGGCAACGACACCTGGGAAGGCCGCCTGGAATGGGTGATGGTTTCCAGCGTCAACGCCTTTGCCTCCACAGCTGGCACTTTGCCGGCTTATAACACCCTGAACCTCTCGGCGACATATCATTTGAGTAAACTCTTCTCGCTTTGGTTGCAAGGCGAGAACCTTTTGGGCGAGAACTACCAGATTCAACCGAACTATGTGGAGCCCCAATACCATATCCGAGGCGGAGTAGAACTGATTTTTTAAAGGGAATGGGCTAAATTGTTGATGATGTGGAGCCTCAAAGGCTCTAAATAACACTGGGAGGGAAGCATGACGCACGATTTCAACCTGTTACAGGTCCTATCCAAGGGCGGATGGACCATTGGATTGCTGGTGGTTCTCTCCATTTTGGTTTTGGCCGTATTCTTGGAACGGATCGGCTTTTACCGGAAAGCCTTCGTTTCCCTCCAGGGACTTTTGCAAGCCTTGGCGCCGCCATTGAACCGAGCTAACTATAAAGAATCACTTGAGGTTTGCGACCGCAGGGGAGGCTTTTTGAGTCAGATTGCCCGGTCGGGAATATTGGCTCAAATGGAAAAGGCTGATCCTGTGAAGGCCATGGATAGGGAAGCCAAGCTTCAGCTTTTGGAACTGGAACGCCGTCTGCCTTTCCTGGCGACCATTGGGAGTATCGCCCCCTTTATCGGCCTGTTTGGTACCGTTCTAGGCATAATCCAGGCCTTCCGGGACCTCACCCAGGCCAACGCGGGAGGCGCGGCAGTTGTTTCCCAGGGGATTGCCGAGGCTCTTTTTGCCACGGCCACCGGCCTTTTCGTGGCCATCCTTTCGGTCTTTTTCTACAACATGTTCCAAGCCAGGCTGAACCGGGCCGCCCAGGAAGCTGAAATTTTGATCTCTGACATCGCCGAGAAACTGGAGAAATAAGATGGAAAGCCGACTCAGGCCCCGGCCCCGTTTGATGGCCGAAATCAACATGGTCCCATTCACGGACGTGGTACTGGTGTTGTTGGTGATCTTCATGGTAACAACGCCTTTTCTTTTTCAGGGGAATTTTCAGGTCAAGTTGCCGAAAGTTGCCGCACCATCGCCCCACCTGCCCGAAACCATCACCCTGACCGTCACCCAGGGCGATAAAATTTACCTGAACGATAAGGAAACAGCACTCGATGACCTCACCAATGCACTTAAAACATTGGTGGATCAAAAACCTGGCGTTCTCGTGATGATTAACGCCGATAAGAATATTTCGCACGGGACGGTGACCGGAGTGATGTCCAAGGCTTACTTAGCTGGGGTCAACAAGCTGGGGATCGCCGTGGAAATCGGGGACGAGAACGCGACTACCGCACCGACGAACGCTACGACTTCAGCGCCAGCCGCAGCGCCTCAACCCAACGCTTCAAACCAAGTGAAGACGCCTTAAGGAGAAACATGGACCGCAGGTTCAATCAATCTCTTCTCTACTCGACCCTACTGCATTTGATATTGCTGTTGCTATTTATTTGGGTCTATAACTCCTTTCTCGTCACCCCTACGCCCCTATTAATGGATTTAACTTTAATCGGCCAAATGTCGCAGGGACAGGGGATGGGATCGCCTTCCGCCCAGCCGGGCTCGAACGCTGGGTCCTTGCCCACCGCAAAAACGGAGGGAGATTTCAACACGCCCCAACAGGCACAGGCGAACCCCCCTGTTGCCAACAATACCCAACCCGAAGTGGCGGTTAAAAAACCCCTCAAGCCCCGGCCTCATTCCAGCGCTAAAACTGAGGAACAATACCTGGAAGATCTGCGTAAAACCGCCCCCATCGGATTCGCGCCTCCGAAGGAAGTAGATACCAACATCAAGACGACGGCCGGTTTGGGCCATGTGGGAGTTGCGGGCACACCGGATGGGAGCGCCAATATCGAGGGGGAACTGGCGGCCCGAAACCTCAAGACCCAGGTGAACCCTGTTTACCCCGGTTGGGCCAAGAAACAAGGCGTGGAAGCCACTATTCGCTTCAACGTGACGGTACTGCCCAACGGCTACTTGAAAGAAAATGATCTGGAACTGGTGCAGACTTCAGGTTACCGCGAACTGGACCGAGCTGTTTATGAAGCCTTAATCCAATGGGTATTTGACCCTTTAGCACCGCAGATCCCCCAAGTGAACCAAACCGGCATCGTGACCTTCAGCTTCAGCCTAAAAAATTAGTAAACTCAACAAAACTATTTCACCGCCAAGGCGCCAAGAGAACCATTGGATTTTATCCTAAATTATTTCTATAACTTTTCTTGGCGTCTTGGCGGTAAAAATTGCCTTCAGTTTGATTTTTGTTAGAGCCTACTGTGTTTTTTCACTTAAACTTTCCCCATGAATCTTCCCCTAAGACAATGGTTTTGGCCTTGTTTTGCCGCGCTTGGACTGGTCGCTTGGGAATTACCCCACTGCGCCCCGGGTATCGTGGCTGGGGATGCGCCTGAACTAACGACGGCCGCCTATCTCTTAGGGCCTGCCCATTCACCTGGTTATCCACTTTATGTGTTGCTTGGGAAGCTTTTCATGTTCTTGCCCCTGGGAACCCCCGCTTTTCGGATGACCTTTTTTTCAATTTTGATTTTTGTGGTTGCCTTTTTCTTCCTGGTGTCGTTTTTAACTAAAATCAACCTGGAATGTGGGCTTGAAGAGACTGAAGATAAGAATTCCAAAGGATTAACCTCCGCCCTCTTATCAACCCTCATCGTATTTTTATCTCCCGTCATCCTTCGTCAAAGTTTGAGCCCGGAAGTTTTCGCGCTCCACATTCTTTTCACAGTATTGATTCTTTACTTTGTCTTTGACGCGACGGAAAGAACTTGGCCTATTGCCTGTTTCCTGACGGGACTTTCAATTGCCCACCAACACCTCACATTTTTGCTGATACCGGCGCTTCTTTGGGCTTATCGGGAATTTTGGCGGGAATATAAACAATTGGCCCTCGGGCTCACCTTTGCCGTCGTGGGATTATCGGTCTACCTTTTGCTCCCCTTGAGGGCCGCCTTGAACCCATTGGCCAATTGGGGAAATCCCGACAACATCAGCCGGTTCATGAGCGATTTGGAGAGGCTTCAATATGGTGGAGATTTTCCACCTGGGAAAATATTGAACGCCCTCTATGACTTTTGGCTCTATTTGAAAATATTTACTTTGAGCGGTTGGGGGGTGTTGGCGGTCTTGGCCGGATTGGGTTGGTGGAGTGCGCGCCGCCAATGGCCGATCGCCTATTGGATCGGCCTTTTGGTCAGCTTCTTTCTTCCCCCCCTTTTGCTGAGAACCCCCTTTACGCCGGAAAGCAACTCGACCATCACACCTTTTATGGGCCCTTTTTTCATTTGGTGCGGACCAGGTTTACTCAAGGGAATGGAATGGTTACGGGACAAGCTTCGGGTTAAGGCGCTTTTCTGGATCTTGGCCGGGGGATTGACCTTGGCTTGTTTTATCCTCTGGCCCTATTCGAGACTCGACCAATCCCGGAATTTCAGCGTCGAGGAGACCGGCAGGGACAACCTGATGATCTTACCGGCCAATAGTGTTCTTTACAGCCAGGGGGATGGAATCACCTTTCCCCTGGAATATCTAAAACTATTAAGGGGTCTCCGCGCCGACGTTAACCTATTCGACCTGATGGGCGGGGTTCTTAAAACTTTTCCGATGGATACCTACAACATGCCCGTGGCATTCCAGGAAGAAAAATGGGAAAAGGACAATCACCCTTCTGAAATCTTCTATTCGGAAAAGCCTACGGAAGGGTCGCGGCAATTGGCCTTGGCTGGTCTTTTGTTCGAGGTTTTCAACACCAACGACCCTTGGCGGGATAAAAGATTTTGGCAGTATGCCCAGCCGCCCGAGATTGAGGCCGGACAGGATTATCTCTCGCGGGAAACGGGAGCCCGATTCTATCTTTTCCGGTTGAGCCGGGACCCTGATCCCGAATCGGCCTTTCTGGATGCTGAAAAGGTGAAGACCCTGGCCTTCGATAACGCCCGCTTGTTGGTCAACCTGGGAGTTTGGGAAAAGGACCACGGCCAGCTCGAGTCGGCCGAAAATATCCTAAAGCAGGCCCTGCGAAACGACCCAGAAAACGCCTTGGGATGGTTTGACTTAGGTGATATCCAGACCGCTGAAGGGAATCAAAAGGAAGCCCTTGAGGACAACCAGAGGGCGGCCCAGTTCGATCCGGATAATTACAAATACCATTCCCATTTGGCTTATTTGCTTTATCAAAGCAACCACCTGGAAGAGGCCAAGAACCATTGGGGAGAAGCCATCCACTTGAACCCTTCCTTTCCGGATCCCTACCGGAATTTGGGCTTTTGTAACATGCAGAACAACCCCCTGTTCGCAAGGCAGATGTTTCTCCACTACCTTTCCCTGGTGCCGGACCCGCCGGATAAAGCTGTGATTCTGGAATTTTTGAGGAAAATGGATAAGTTATACCCGGATAGTCATTCTTAGGGGCTGTGCTAAAATAACGCCGCTTTTATGGTTAAAAACCCATTTCACCACCAAGACACAAAGACACCAAGAACAACAAAAGTTTTGGTACAAGGGTTTATCAACTTGCTTTCCTTGGTGTCTTGGTGACTTAGTGGTAAAAATTCTGATTTTGTCATCGGTTATAAAGAGGACAACATGGCTCGCATTGCCGCGGTTTTTCCAAACGAAGGCTCCCAGTACGTGGGGATGGGGAAGGATTTCTACTCGAAATCCCTATCCGTCCGGAAGTTTTACGACGACACCGAAAAACTTTTGAATACCAAGATCGCCAAGGTTTGTTTCTTGGGTCCCAAAGAGGATCAGGACATCCTTCATAACGCCCAGCTGGCGACCTTTTTAAACGACGTGGCCTTTTTTGATCCGCTGGTTCAAAACCGCCGCAAGCCCGAGGCCGTGACCGGTGTGGGGGTGGGTGAAATCGCGGCTTTGGTTGTATCGGAAGCCATCCCTTTCCCGGCCGCCGTTCAATTCGTTTCCAAGCGGGCGAAACTCTTGGCGGATTTTGCGACGAAACACGGCGGTAACTCCCTTTCTCTCTCCGGGATCACCTTGGAACAGCTCGGCCCCCTTTTGAAAAGGGAGGAAGGGGAAATCCTCATCACCCACTACCTGGCTCCCGATACCTTTATCGTTTGGGGTCCGGGAGATTCGGTGAAGGCCCTTCAGTCGGAGTTGCAGGGTGTCAAGCAAGTCAAGACCAACCTTCAATTACCTAGGGGGCCGCTTTACACCCCCCTGGCGCAGGAATTGGAAAGCCCAATCGGAACCCTCTTGGGCGAATGTCAGGGCGCGGTGGCCTTAAAGACCCCGAAAATCACCTTCCACCACGCGCGGGGAGGGGAAATGGTTTCCAACCCCGATATGGTGAGGGAAGTGCTGGTCAAGCAGCTTTCCAGCCCCATCGATTGGGTCGCGACGGTCAAGGCGGTGATATTCCGGGGCTTTCGCACCTGGGTGGAAATTGGCCCCGGCCGGCTTTACACCACCATGGTTAAGAAGATCGACGTGGATACCCGCAACACCAACGTGGAAGACGCTAAAACACTCTCCACCACGGTGAAAGTAACCGGGTAATGATGCGCCCAACCCTTTTGATACTCACGCTTTGGGTCTTGTCTTTTCCTTGTTGGGGAGATCCCGCCCCAGTTGGAACCTCGACTGATACAGCTACCGCTACGGCGACCCAGGTTTTCACCACGACCCCGACCCCCAGACCTACCGTCTGGGATCACGGCAAGCCCACGCCGACCGACTCCTTCAAGTTCGGCCTGGACGCCAAGGTTGATAAGCCGGACGTCACCGTGATTCCTAACCCCGCCTGGGGGGAAAAGGTTTCCTTTCGGGTGATGCTGCCCAGCCCCGCCTTGATACGCATCCGCATCTACGACCACGACCTTGAACCTTTCGACAAGATAGAACAGGTGGGGGAGAAGGTTTTTGATATCCTGTGGAGCCTCAAGAGCGTACCCGAGGGCCTTTACTACTACCAGGTTCAGATCGTTAATCAGGAGACGGGCAAGATCACGAAGCTTCCACTGCGGAATTTCGCGGTCATGAAATGAGTTACCGCAAATGAAAATTCCGGAAATATTAATCATCGGCCGTCCCAATGTGGGGAAATCGACCTTTTTCAACCGCTTGGTCGGCAAAAACCTGGCTTTGGTTGACAACCAGCCCGGGTCCACCCGGGATTTCAAAAGCCACGAGGTGGAATGGCAGGGGACCCACTTTATCCTGACCGACTCGGGTGGATGGGTGCCGGGCGAGAAGGAATCCATCGCCGATAAGATCGGTAAGAAACTCGAAGAGCGGGTGGAATCCGTCGACATGGTCCTGATGGTGGTGGACGCTTTAGAGGGCCTGACCGGGTCCGATGAGACGGTGATCCACTACATGCGAAAAAAGGGCATCCTGCCCAGCCTGGTCATCAATAAGATCGACGAATATGAACGAAAAGACGAATTGGTCTCCGACTTTACCGGGGTCGGTTTCAAGCATATCTACCCCATTTCCGCCATGCACGGCATCGGAATTGACGACCTATTGGATGACGTAGTGGCCCGATTGCCCAAGAAATCCTCAGAAGGGGCGGAAGAAGTACCGGAACCAAGGCTCATGCGCATGGCGGTTCTAGGGAAGCCCAATGTGGGGAAATCATCCTTCGTTAACGCGCTCCTGGGTGAAAAAAGACTCATCGTGGACGACTTGCCCGGGACAACCCATGACGCCATTCCCGTCATTATCGAAACCACGGATAAGCCCCTGACGGTGGTGGACACGGCCGGAATAAGGTTGAATAAAAAACAGGACAGCCGAATTGAGAAGTTAAGTGTGGAGCAGGCCCTGTTGGAGCTTCAAACCTGCCAGGTGGCCGTTTTGATCGTGGACGGGGAGAAGGGAATCACGCACCAGGATGTGACCATCAGCCGGATTATTCACGAAGCCTTCCGGCCGGTATTGATTTTGATCAATAAATGGGATATCCACCCATTGTCGGCCGAACAGGCTCGGGCGGAACGAATTACGAAGAGGGAATTACGGCTTTTGTACCATGCCCCGGTCATTTTCATTTCGGCAAAGACCGGGCAGGGGCTTGAAAAGGTTTTGCCAATGGTCGCCTCGGTTTTTGAGGAGAGCTGCCAGGAGATCCCGACTTCCAAGGTCAATGCGGCACTCCAAGCGGCGCTTTCCAAGCAAAATCCGCCTTTTCGAAATGGGAATCAGGTTAAAATCCTTTATGGCTATCAACGCAAAGGGCATCCCCCGGCTTTTGAAGTTTTTGTCCGCCACGCCGAATGCATGGCCCCGACCTATTTGCGGTTTCTAGAGGATGAATTAAGACAGAACCTGGGGTTGGAGCGGACACCTCTGCATATTGCACTGATAGAAAAGACTGATGATAAAGAATTTGCGAGACCGACTTTTAAACGGAATTTTAACCCCAATTTGAAGATTTGGAAGGACCGGTCGAAGAAGAAAGCGGAAAAAAAAGGTAAGAAAGGCAGAAAAAAGTGATTCCGTCAGCCATTTTTTTGGTGTCTTGCTACCTATTGGGATCGATCCCGACGGGTTATTTGTTGGTGAAGGCAGTAAAAGGCATCGATATTCGTACCCAGGGTAGCGGGAATATCGGCATGACCAATGTTTGGCGAGTGGTAGGCGCTCCCTGGGGTGTCTTGACACTGCTTTTGGACATCTCCAAGGGGGTGATTGCAGTGGAGGGTGCCCACTATTTGAAGCCGGAACTGGACTGGGTGGCGGTGGCCGCGGGTTTAATTGTCCTTCTTGGAAATGTTTTTTCGATCTTCATGGGTTTTAAGGGAGGGAAGGGCATTGGTGTCAGTGTCGGGGTTTTTTACAGTCTTTTACCCCTGCCCAGCCTTATCGGAACCTTCGTCTTTATATCTGCTCTCGCGGTTTGGCGGATGATTTCAGTCGGGAGCTTGTCGGGAGTTACCACCATGGCCGCATTGAGTTTGTTTTTGGGGCAGGGACAACACCCCTGGTCGACAGGGTTGGCGATGGTCGGAGTGGTCATGGCATGGTATACCCACCGTTCCAACTTAAAAAGAATCGCCGATGGCACCGAAAACAAGGTGAATTTTGGTAAGAAAAAAGGGGAAAAGGCTTGAAGATTTGTTTATTAGGCTCAGGTAGTTGGGGAACTGCTTTAGCTATTCATCTTCATAATGTTAAACACCAGGTACGCTTGTGGGCTTTTGACCCTAAGCAAGCCCAGGAATTAATAACCACTCGGCGAAATACTTTGATTCCCGAAGCTGTATTACCCTCTAAAATTCTCGTTACCGATTCCATCACCGAAGCCCTCGAAGGGGCGGAAGGGGTCGTATTCGCAGTGCCTTCCAGCGCCATTCGATCGTCCGCCCAAACAGCTTCATCGCATTGGCCCCACCAGACCTGGGCTGTTTGCGTTAGTAAGGGATTGGAGCCCAAGACCCATCTTCGATTATCGGAGGTTCTATCCCAAACCCTGCCTCCCCAGACCCCTTTGGCGGTCCTTTCGGGGCCTAGCCATGCCGAAGAGGTGGTGGGTAAGCTGCCGACTACCGTTGTAGCGGCTTCCTCTAATTCCGCATTGGCAAAAACGGTCCAGGATGTGTTTCACTCTGATTTTTTCAGGGTCTATACATCCTCTGATCTTCTGGGAGTCGAACTGGGTGCCTCCTTAAAAAACGTGATAGCCATCGCGGCCGGTATAAGCGATGGATTGGGCTTGGGGGACAACACCAAGGCCGCCTTGATGACCCGGGGTTTATCCGAAATGAGCCGCCTGGGTGTGGCACTCGGCGCCAAGCCTCAGACCTTCGCGGGTCTGACCGGGATGGGAGACCTAACCGTTACCTGCATTAGCCGGCACAGCCGCAACAGGCTCTTGGGGGAAAAGATCGGGCAAGGGAAGAACCTCCAACAAGCCCTGGCCGAGATGACCATGGTGGCGGAAGGAATGTTCACAGCCAAGGCGGCGCTGGATTTGGCTGAAATTGCGGGGGTGGAGATCCCCATTACCCAGGAAGTTTATAACGTGCTTTTCAACCACAAGACTCCTAAAGAGGCCATCAAAAGCCTTTTGGCGAGGTCGGCTAAACCTGAAAATGACTAAACCCGCCCCTTTGAAGCGTGATCAATTTGTGAAACAGCTCATGGCGCTGGGACTAAAAAAAAACCAGGCTCAGTTGGCTTTGGAAGCTTTTATTTCATGCATTTTGGACGGCTTGAAGGCCGGTAAAAAAATAACTATAGTTGGATTAGGTACCTGGGATTGGAAAATGCGGACTTCAAGGAAAACCAGGAACCCGAAGACCGGGAAGACCTTTCGTTTAAAAACCCACAAGGTCTTGGCCTTTAGCCCGGCCCCGACGCTCAAGAAGAAGCTAATAGTTAGGCTTTAAGACAAGATTTACCCGGAGAGTAGAATGGCCGAGGAGAAACTCTTTTTCACCATCGGAGAAGTCGCTCAACTCATAGAAGTAAAACCCTATGTTTTGCGCTATTGGGAAACGGAATTTAACCAGCTCAACCCCCAAAAATCCGAAACCGGCCAAAGGGTTTATCGGGCCAAAGATGTGCAAATATCCAAGTTGATCAAACAACTGCTTTATGTTGAAAAATATACCATTGCGGGCGCCAAGCAAAAGTTGAAGGAAATTGTGAAGAGCGGGTTGGAGCATCTACCCACCGAGGCCGTTTCCTTCCCTAAACATGAAATGGAAGGACCTGTAATCCAAACCGTATCAAATTTCGAACGATCAACCCAGGTTCCGGCCCCGCGATCCATCAAAACTTTGGATCGGGAAACGGGGTATGAATTCAAAGCATTGTTGGAAGATATCCGTAAAATTCTTCGTAAATACAACTTGGCTTGACTAAAAAAGACCACCCTTTTTCTTGAAGGCATCTTCTATTTCGAATAATATGTGCCTTCCTAAGTTTAAATTTAGTTTCTTCGCCGCATGTTGAGTTTTTGTCGGCAAGGTATCTTTGGACGGGGTGTAGCGCAGCGGCTAGCGCACTTGGTTCGGGACCAAGGGGTCGGAGGTTCGAATCCTCTCACCCCGACCATGGATATCCTGTCTTAAAAGAAGTTTAAAATTAATTAATTATGGTCGGCTTGTCGGGGCGTGGCGCAGCTCGGTAGCGCAGTTGCATGGGGTGCAAAAGGTCGCAGGTTCAAATCCTGCCGCCCCGACCATTTTTTCTTTGTTTTCTTAGTTTCCCTCCTTTTTTTGATCCATGATTACATTCATTTTTCATTTAATTTCGATCAAAATTGACGTCAAATTCTAACAATGACTTACAAAAAACTGACAAAACATCAAAAAAAATTGATTTGATAGCTTCGAGGGGGCCATGAATCAAGGTATATCCATCATTGTTTCAGGAAGGGTGCAAGGAGTTGGCTTTAGATATTTCACTAAAAACAAGGCTGAAGAAAGGGGAATTAGCGGTTGGGTTCGAAATCTAGGCGATGGAAGGGTGGAAGTAGTGACATATGGCCCTGAATCGGATTTGGAACAGTTTATGCTAGTTTTAAAAGAAGGTCCCTTGGGGAGTATGGTTTCCGAACTCCATTCCCAATGGCTGCCTCAAAAGGAAGAACTTACTAAGTTTACCATCAGGTACTGAAATGGCCAAGAGATCGGGCGAAAAACCTATGATCAAAGTGAAAAAAAGAAAAGAAATTGGCCAACAACTAACACCAATTATCGTTAACCGACTGAACCACCCCACCCTTGCCCATAACGAGCGCGTGACCACCGACAGTATGAAATTGTATTTCCGAGAGATTTCTCGGATACCCCTCTTGAACGCCCAGGAAGAAATTGATCTCGCTAAAAGAATTGAAAAAGGGGATGAGTCGGCTAAACAGATCCTGATTTCCTCAAATTTACGGCTCGTCATCAATGTGGCCAAAAAATACATGTACCACGGGTTGAGTTTCCAAGACTTGATCGAAGAAGGGAACTTGGGCCTCATCAAGGCGAGCGAGAAATTTTCATGGAGGCGGGGGTTCAAATTCAGCACCTACGCCACCTGGTGGATCCGCCAATCCATTACCCGGGGCCTCTCCAATTATTCCAGGACCGTCCGGGTGCCAGTCCATGTTTCAGAAGATATCAGTAGGGTTGAGAGGATTACCCGCAACCTGACCGAGAAACTGGGTAGGGATCCCAGCCTGCTGGAATTATCCAAATCGGCCAAAATTAAATTCGATAAGATCCATAAATTACACCGATTAGCGCAGAGGGATGTATCTTTGGAGCACCCGGTCGGGGACGACAACCGGGGTAAAAGCGTAGGTGATTTTATAGAAGATAAAAACACAGTGAATCCGGCTCAATCATTCTTTTATGAATTGAGGAAAGAAAAACTCCAAAGACTAATAGATAAACTGTCAGATAAAGAAAAAAAGGTCGTCCAGATGAGGTTTGGGCTTGATTTGGATCAATCCCACACGCTGGAACAGACCGGTCAATCCATGGGTGTTACCCGGGAAAGGATCCGCCAAATCGAAGAGAAAGCTCTTCATAAAATCCGCGCTTTAATCAAGTCCCGCCATCAAGAATACCATGAACTGTTGAACGAATTTGTGTAGAATGCACCTCCGTTAATCCTCAATTCTTAAAATCATAAAGACATTCCCCTCGTTTTTGGAGGTTTTATGGATATTCAATCTTTTGTCCGCAGCGTGCCTGATTTTCCAAAACCCGGCATCAACTTCAAGGATATTACCCCGCTCTTAAAAAACCCCGAAGTCTTGAATGCGGTTTTAGGGTTATGGGAAGACCGTTACAAGGGTAAAAAGATCAATGCCGTAGTCGCCATGGAATCGAGAGGGTTTATATTCGGCGCCGCTTTGGCATCCCGGATTGATGCTGGGTTCGTTCCGGTTCGAAAACCAGGGAAACTGCCTTGGAAAACCTATAGCGAAACTTACGATTTGGAATACGGGAAGGATACACTCGAAATCCACCAAGATGCTCTTACCCCGGGGGATCAGGTCATCGTTTTGGATGACGTGTTGGCAACCGGGGGAACCGCTGCCGCTACTATTCGTTTAGTAGAAAAAGCCGGCGGAAAAGTCATGGAAGCCACTTTTCTAATCGAGCTTTCCTTCCTGAATGGCAGTCAAAAATTGAAAAACACCCCTGTTTTTTCTATAATCCGGTACTAATTTTTCAACTTCTTACCGAATTTAAGCTTCGAAGGGCCCTCGTAGCTCAGTTGGATAGAGCGACCCTTTCCTAAAGGGTAGGTCACGCGTTCGATTCGCGTCGAGGGTACCACCCGTTTGAAGCCTTCCTTCGCTGGAAGGCTTCGCATTCAGGAATACGACTTTAAAAGGATATTGGATGACACAAGCTATTCACCCCATGCCAGGAACGCATTCTCCCTCACCTGAAAACCGAACTAAAAAGATATTGGAATGGGCTAAGGCTCATCAGGAAATGGTTTTTGTCGGGGTCATCCTTTTGCTTTTGATCGCTGTTGGGATTCCTTATTACCTTCATAGCTTAGAACAAAGTGAGAAAGACGCACAAAACACTTTAAATCTTGCCCAGTATTATCTCCAATCGCCAGTCGACCCCAAAAATGGACCGTTCAAGACCGATGCGGAGAAATACCAGCAAGCGCTTCAAGCCTTTCACCGTATGACCACCGATTATGCGGGTACCAAAACGGCGAAGGTTGGGCAATATTTCGAGGCAAAATGCCAGTATTTTTTGGGCCAATATCCTCAAGCTTATGCTGGATTTGATGCGGCTTCCCAGTCATTAAATGAAACTCCTTTGGGAATAGAGGCCGCCATGGGAAAAATCCTCTGTCTGGAAGCCCAAAACCAATGGATCCAGGTGATTACCTTGTTGGAAGCACTCTTAAAGGACCAGCCGAATAGTTTCATGAGCCCGGAAATCCACCTGAGATTAGCCGAGGCCTATCTCAAGAACAAAGCCAAGGATAAAGCCACCGCCGAATTGAAATGGGTTTCTAAACAATATTCGGACAGCAACTGGGGCAAGGAAGCGGATCAGCGTTTAGCCGAATTAAACGGATAACATTTTTCCTAAATGCTTCAACAACGCGTTCACCCCTTTTTCAAATAAACTAGGGTGTAGTAACAAGCTGATAACCCCCAGGCATCCCTCCAAATCATAAAAACAACCCGGCTGGATGAAAATACCTTCTTCTTGAAGCAACTTTAAGACCCATTGCTCATCACTGAAGGGAGGATCAAGAACCTCCAAAAGGCGGTACCATCCCCCTTCACAGGGCCATAAACGGACCCTCGATCCAAGTGAACTAACGGCCTTCAATAAATACTTACCATTCAATTCAAATCGTTCCAGAGCTTGTTTTTGAAGTTCATCTGCCATTGATAATAAATGGGGTAGCGCGGTTTGAACGGGGGTTTGGACCGAAAGATAGGTATCAGCGATAAATTCCAGACGTTCCACGGCCTCTTCCACCAATAGGCGGGGCCCCTCTATGGCAATCCACGCGAGTTTCAATTGAGGCAAACCCAAGGATTTTGAGATCCCGCCTAATCGGAATGATAGAACATCAGAGGACGCATAGGAACGGTAAGGCTTTATCGGGCTTAGGAAATCCCAAAACACCTCGTCGGATACAAAAGGTATATTTCGCTGAGTGCATTCACCCAATACATAAACCAAATCCTCCGGTGACAAGGAGACTCCAGTCGGGTTTTGTGGGTTCACGCTCACCAAAATCTTTGGCTTCCTCAATAGTTTATTTTGAAAATCGGCCCTATCCAGCGGCCATCCTGGTTCTTTTTTTGATAGGTAGGGAAGGGGTTCCAATGATTCCATTCGAACTAGATGTTCGAGAAGCGGATATCCAGGGCGTTGAATAAGGACATGATCCCCAGCGTCTCCCAGTAATTTAAACAAATAAGAATAGGCTTCACTGGTACTGGCGGTCAAAATCAACTGCTCTTCGGAAACAACTAACCCTCTTTTGCTAAGATAATCACGAACTGCTTTTCGGGCGTTGAGCATGCCTTTGGGTTGAGGCTTATAAACCAAATTGCTTTCATCAGATAATTTTAAGAGTAACCCTTCTGGATAGTGAAAGCCGCAAAGGGTTGGGTTCGATTCAGTTAATTGAATAATCTCACTATTCTTTCCAGACTCTAATCTTTCAGAAATGCCATTTGGGGATAGATCCAAAGGGGTTTTTGAGGAAAATAGACCCATCTCTCCACCTCAAGTAATACTTTAATGGTTTCTGGAAAACTTATCGGTTAATGAAATAACACAATTTCATAGCCAGATGGTCTCATGGTTACCACCAGACAGGTTCACTTTTTAAACAGAACCAGTTTAAAACCAACACGAATAAATGCTTAGCGGGTCAAAATTAGCCGCTTTGAAGCAACGAGCATTAAGACATTCTTTTAATTATCTTCCAAATAAATGCCCTTTAAATGTAAAAACATGGGTTTTGAGTGGAAAAAAATCAACTCACCAGTTATAGGGTTGAATCGCCTTCAAAGCGCATATTGTCCGGCTGATAAACAACGACTTAGCGATTGGACTCGAAAGTAATCAGCTTTTCATCCGAATAGACCACCCATTATTTTTTGAATGTTCTCAATTTCTTTAAAACCTCAAATGGTCCTGACAAAGTTTGAAGTTGAAGAGCCATGGCTTTCCATGTCTGTGGAAAAGCTTTTTGGTGGGCTTCTCGGGACTTTGTTGAGGCAAGTTTGACGTAATTCTCACTGACCATAATGCTGGAGTGACCCATTAAATCCCTAATTTCATAAACACTGGCCCCGGCTTCGGCTAGTTGGGTTCCAAAAGAATGCCTCAAAACATGAACGGTTAACTCCTCCGGATGATCCAATCCGGCCCATTCGGCCGCTTTTTTTACCCAGGTTTCCAAATAATCCACATGAATGGGTTTTAATGGCGTCCTGGGGCTTGGGAACAGAAACTCACCATGGTCATCCCTTTTATTCTCAAGATAGGTTCTTAAAAGTTTAACGAGTTGATCTGTCATCGGAACCGATCTTTCCTTA
Organism: candidate division FCPU426 bacterium; assembly: GCA_963849485.1. Lineage (GTDB taxonomy): Bacteria > Oederibacteriota > Muellerivitia > Muellerivitales > Muellerivitaceae > CAVTWJ01. The sequence goes on from CAWKIF010000021.1 coordinate 39,181, forward strand.
TCCCCTTTACCTACGACAGTGACTAAGGCTCGGTCGATATCCAAATCTCTAATCCTCAAATGGGCAATCTCGGAGACCCGGAGTCCACAATGGTATCCAAATAGGACGGTTAAACTGATCCTTTGATCCTCATGGGTCGTTATTTTCAAGCCACTCACCAGTTTATCACGGTGATGGGGAACTAAAGGACGTGGATTACGTTGAGGGCTTCGGATCGCCAGGTTATGAAATACGGCCGTGGGATCAGTCGAGATATGCTGGACGGAAGCTAAGTAACGGTAAAAAGAGCGTGTGGAGGCTAGGATCCGCTTGATGGAACGGGTCGAATAGGCCGACCTTACCTTACCCGTAGGAGTTTTTCCAGGCTTGGTAAGAGAGCCGGCGAATCGAGCCATCAACTCTGGAAGTGCGTCTCCAGGCGCTTTTAGGTTTGAATCATCGAGGAATTGTTTTAAAACACGCAGATCTTTGTGGTAACTCTTTTGGGTATTTACCGATTTGCACAGGGTAAGAAATGCATCGTAAGGCGCCAGGGTGAGCAAATTTTCGGATTCGAATTGCGGGTCGGATGTTGGTTGTGGGGTCATAATTTGGGATAACTGTAATTATCCCAAATGTTTTTTTCAATGATAATCTCAATTGAGGATTAATTCTTTTATGAATTTTCGAGTTTGAAGCCTCGAATTCGATTTTCGAAAAGTTCAGGTGCTTCCACTGGGATTAAATGACCGACACCCTCTATGAGATGGAGTTGGCCATTAGGCATGGAGTTGGCCATGGATTTTGATTCGGCAGGTTGAATTAAGATATCCTCTGAACCCGCTAATATTAATGTTTTTTGCTTTATTCTTTCTAACAAGCTTGTTTGATTCCGGCGCTGGGCCATAGCTCTTTGGGCCAAAGAAACAGCTTTAGGGTTGGCTTGACGGATGAGATTTTGAACCATTTGAATGACGTTTGGCTTGGAAGCCTTAGTCGCAGCCCCTAAGAGGCCTTGGGGCATGGTTTCCACTAAATTGTCTATCCCGCTCTTTAGAACATTTTCAGCCATATTTAGGCGGTTTTGCCTGGCTTCCGGCGTATCAATTCCAGCGCGGGTCGAAATTAAGATTAATTTTGAAACCGATTGGGGAAATTGTCGAATCAATTCAAAAGCCAAATAACCGCCCATAGAGATTCCGCCTAAAATCCAAGGTCTTGGTTTACCTAAAAAGCCATCCAGTTGGGCTTTGAGTGAACCTGCGAGGGTTTCTAAGGAGTAATCGGTCATTTCCATGTTAGAGAGACCAAATCCTGGAAAATCAGGAAGAATGATCTGATAACCATCGATTTCCTTTAAAGAAAACATCTCGTGGTTCAAAGGAAAAGCGTGTAACAAAACGATGGGTTGACCTATGCCGATGGTCGTGAAATGGAGTTTCATTTATGTACCTGTAAAACGATGACTAATCCAGCTTCTTGAAAAGTTTACTTTAAGACTTGTGTTTTTACTTTAATTCACTGGTGAAAACAAGGCGCTTGTTTAGATAAAGTAAATCCCTCTTCCTGAATCAAAAAACAGCATGAAGGAATTATTATTTTGTGGGGGTAGTAGTGGAACCTGGAGTAACCGATTCTTTCGGATTAATCCAGTTGGTTACCTGTTGAAACACATTCGGCTTGGGTGTAGCCGTAACCGTCGGGGTGGGAGTGGGCGAGAACGCTACTCTCGCGTCCATAACAATTCCAACCTCATGGCTTCCCCGGCTGGGAGAGGTCCCCTCTAATACGTCCAATTCAAAGGCATATTCAGATTTTTCAAGTTTGTAATATTTACCATAAAGCGCCACTTTTTGACCTTCGACCAGATTGGACAATTCATGCAGATCGCCTATTTGTGTTTGGACGAGGAGAATCGGGAATGAAAAATGAACGTTGTCCAATTCCCTTAAACTCATTTCCAACACATTATATTTATCGATGTTTAACCCCGCTTTTGCGAGCCTTTCCCGATAGGCGGTGGGTGACTTCCACTGATAGCTCTTAAAATACCCCTCAAGACGCATGGGACGCCCGTCATTAATTTGAGTGTATTGGGTTCTTAAAAATCCAAGCCGCATATCCTCGTAATGGGTAAAAAACAAATCCCTTTGTTCAGCCAAGACCCATAAAATCGGCCCAAGAAATAATATTGCGATGATTAAAATGGTTTTTTTCACTGAAAAGCCTCGTTTAAGGGTTAATAAGCGTTGAAGACATTTATTATAACAATAACAGTTCAACGGGCAAAAGAATTTAAACTAACCCTTCAAAACATAGGCGAAAGATTAAAATTAAAAGTAGGGGGATAATTCCCGTCCAATCGCCAAGCCACATCAAAGCGGAACATCACGATGGCCCTTTGATATACGGCCGCATAAAACCTAAGTCCTGTTCCAATACTCCACAGGGTAGTTGAACTCGTTAGGTTCTCGATGTTATTGCTGGTGACCCCCGAATCCATGAATCCGGCCAATTCAATGTCTTTGAGCAATAGAAAAGATAAGGGTTGAAGGGGAAAATTCATATCAACCGCCAAGGGATACCTGAACTCAGTATTCAGTAAGGCTAAGTTGCTACCAAAATAGGTGGTTCCGCCGTATCCCCGAAGGGTCGTGAAATAAGCTTGGAAGGGGGCATCATTCCCGATAAAAAAGGTCTGAGGGTTAGGCCCTTGGGAGGTCATCGCGATGAATCGGTTGGCCCAGATGAGATGATTTAAGAATCCAAGGTCGGCGTAAGCTTGCGTTTCAAATAACAGGTTCGCAAATTGAACATTGGCGTCCAATACCGGCAAGGCTTGTAGGAGGGTAAAATTAAGGCCGTAGCCGCTGGAAGCCCAAAAATGACTCGCTTTTCTTTCGTCTTTTACAAAAGATAAAACATAAAAATTCGCCACATCCCATTGGCTTGAATCCAACGAGTAATTTGAGATGCCTTCCGAGAACTGAAGATAAAGGGGGCTTCCCTGAAATCGTTGGCTTCCAATCCCATAATCAATTCTCGTATTAAAATCCAATGGGTATGAAAAGTTGATATCAAAACCATTTTCGTTATTCCGGTACTGGTTGACGATGCTATCGTTTTGAAGGTCATAGACCTGGAAATAATTTTGAAAATAATAAAAGTCGGCGTCAACCGTTGTTCGCCATTGGGAATCTTCATAATTAATTTCCAAACCCGTTTGGACACTGGGGATGGTGTCCCCCATTACGGAAAGCCGGTGGTTCCCCAAATAATCGCTCATTTGGGCGAGCCCTCCGCCGACAAATCCTAGGGAGCTGTCATATCCCGCCAAGAAAAGCATGATGTCGGGTGTAAATGAAAATTCATAATCTTTATGTACAAGGGTTCGCGAAAGGGTGGCCGTGACAGGGTTCGATTTCGGACTTTCCCCAGCGGTGTTGAATGCCGAAATAAAATACTCATAGTGAACACCTTGCGAAACGTCATAATCGGCATATTGGCATAGCTTGGTCCCCTCTATCTTCCCGATCATTGAGACTTGGCCGCCTGGTTCAACCGAACGGTAAATACGGTATCCATCCACCGGTACGACTTCCGGGTCAAGAGGCGCCCATTTCAATACCACCAAACTAGATGCATCCACGACTTCCAAATGATCAACTTTCGCGGGAATGATATTGGGTTGGCCTCCTTTTCCAAATTGGATCCCTTCCCCGCTATTGATACCCGGGGTCGGCGTTGATTTAATTTCTTTTAATGCAAGAGTCGAAATCATTTTTCCAGCATCAGCGAATGAGTCAGATAAATATTGATCCTTGGAAGATTTCATATCGCGAGAGACTGTCATGGGGCTGTTTTTTTCTAATTGTTCACCGTTAAATAAATAGAGGGATTCTTTTCCTTTCTGGTAGAGGACAGCCGCCATTCGTAGCTGGTCCTTGGCCGGATCCACTTCCAATACATCCGCGTAACTATTGGTTTGGCGCGTGCAGTTGCTTCCGTCCAAATCCGATTGATAAAGGTTAAATATTTTTTTGCTGGTGTTGGATGTGAAGTAGAGCGTGTGACCCATGATTCCAAAGGAAGAAATGGCGCCTTCCGGCAAATTTAATATTTCTGCTTCCCCTCCCGGAAGACCCAATTCGTTCAGCAAAAACCTTTTGAGGGTTGTTTGACCCTGCCATTCATCCAAATAATAAATATATTTACCCGAGGGATCGTATTGACACCAACTTTTGGTGTGATCATCGTCCGTCAACGGGTCCAATGTCATCGACTTCATATTCAGTCTGTAAATATCGGTGGATCGGTAATTAAAAGCCGAGAAAATAAGAAACTTTCCATCAGGTGAGAAGGCGGGCGAATTCACCTCGGGAAAATCCTTAAACCCCAAACGTTTCACTAGATGCGTGATGAGGTCAAATTGAAAAAGCCTGTATTCTCCTTCTTCTACGGCTCCGAAAACCAATGATTGACCGTCCGGGGACCATGCCAAGGCTTTACCACGGGATTGAAAATGCCGATTTAATAGAGTCTGTTCTTTCCGGTTATCCGGGTTGAGAAGAAAAAGTTTATCCCCCTCAATACACGCAATTTGACCGCCATCAGGTGACCAAAAGGCCCTTCCGACTTCCTCGTGGATTTTTTCCCCATATTTCTCCGGTTCCGGCATTCCCCGGACCCGCGACCAGGCCTGACTCTTGTAGTAAAAAAGCCAATGCTGGTAAAGATCCTGAAGTTTAATTCCCAATAGGGTTTGGGAAGATGAATCCAGGGGTTGGTTGCCCGCCATTTTATGAAATAGCTGTGGAACTTTATCCCTGCCGTAAACTTGCGAAATATAGTCCAGGATGCTTTGGGATTCCTTATAAGCCATATAAACCTGTTCAAAATGGTCAAATGAATCCAAAAGGGAAAGCGGCATGATTTGATCGTTTAAAATAGCGTCCCGAAGGACCACTTCACCCTGGGCGTCCAAATGACGGGCATTCCATTCGGCCATGCCTTCCATCATCCAGGTAGGGACAGATACCGCCTTGAATAGGTTAAGGGATCTCCAACCCTCACCATAAATAACGTCATATTGAAACGCGTGGGTTAATTCGTGGTGGAGGACCTTTTCAAACTCGTGATAGGAGCCGTCCATCGGTAAAACGATACGGTTTTTAAATACTTCCGTGAAGCCCCCAACCCCTTCCCCTAAAATTTCCGGGGTTATATTGGTCTCCTGAAATTCAAGACCCGTTGCATAAATGAAGAGGGGGATTTTGGTCTTCGGCACATAATCAAAAGCCTGACAGGTGGGAATAAAAGCGTCTTCCGCGTCTTGAATTGCGACTTTTGCTAATGGTTCACAGGGTGAGTAGTAATAAATTTGGAAATGGGGGCTTTCCAGTATCTGCCAGGTTCTTTCATGATACCGGACCTTGTTATAGCCCAATTCAAGTGCATGGGTAGAGGTAGCGGCCGAAAATAAAATTAATAAAAATAACGCAAGGCGTTGAAACTGTATTTTACGCCCCATAAGCCTTCTCCCCAGGCCTACTCACCTCAATTTATCGAAGAACAGCTACCCAAATACCCGAGGATTCAGATAGCCCAAGGGCCGGATACCAAAGACCAGAACTGCTTACAAAGGCTACTTTCACCCCATCCGGTGAGGCTGCCGGTGATTGATGGGAGAACTGGGGCCAAATCAGGGATTCAATGATCCCTTGATTAGCATCTTCGATTTTGATTTGTTTGGATTTCATAAAATACATGGCTTGACGGCCAGATTCCTCGAAAACGATTTTTTGGCCCAAATCCATCCAAGCCAAATGTTCAATGGGTTGGTCGGCACGGTACATTTCGTTTGCTTTGGAACCGTCGGCCAAAGCGGTTTCAATCACGGTGGCATCACCTTTTTTACATTTGAATAAATATCGGAAGGCGTCCGGGGACGGAAGGACCTCAAAGGCTGGGAAACCCATTTTTAACTTTCCGCCGGAAGCGGTAATTTGAGCCTTTTCATCATCCGAAAAAAGAGCCTTGGTAGCCTTTAATTCCATGTCATAAACATAGGGACGTTCACAATCTCCATCTGTATAAGCGATCTGATAACCCGTACCGACCCAAGCAGGTGAAAGAATGGGCTTGGGAGTTGTAAAAAGTTTTGTGGATTTTGTGGTCGTAAGGTTAATCGAATTCAGTTCGTAACCCTTCGCGCTTTTGGTGACATATAAAAATTGTCGGTTCTTTTCGGACCAAGGAATGCCCCCTTGGAGGGGTTCAACCCCCGAATGGGTTAAGGCTTTTAAGGTCCCTTTTTCGATATTTAAAAGGTATAAATCGCGATTCTTTTCTTTTAAAAGGTCCACGATCAGTGATGATCCCTGCTCAACAAAAATAGGCGTAAAGGCGCCATCGCCGGCTTGGTATTTAACGAGTTTTTTATCCGCCGCTTCCGGATCGAGAAGGCATAGAAACCATCCCTCACTATTTTTTTGCGTGAAAACCAATTTTTTGCTATCGGGTGCGTAGGTTAAATTATCGATTTTTCCATTTAGATTTTGCATTGCGGGTCCCAAGTTCACCAAACTCGCCACGTCTTTATTAAACGGGTTGGATGCCAAGCCCACAGGGATCAAAAGCAAGATGGAGCCCATCAGGAAGTAAACACGCAGCCAATTCCCTCTTTGTTCTTCCTTGCTTAACGGGGCGAGACCCAACGAAAGAAGGAGGGATACAAGAGAAAAAAATCCCGCCAACAAACTCAAAATAACGAATTGGCCTAAGGTCCAAGCGAAAAAGGAAATAACGGCCAATATTAATGAGGTTCGGGCGATATGCAATCCAGCCAAGTTCTTGTACCGGTTTTGATAATGGGCGATGAGATACCAGAAAAGATAGATGATGAGAATGAAGCCGATTGAGAAATAGAAGATCAAGTTTCTGAACGGTTCAGAGATAACATGAAATCCGATTAAAAGGCCGTAGAGGCCGGCGGCCTGCAAAAGTAATATTTGAACCACCACCAACGGAATTTTCCATCCGTGGGCGGAAGTCCGGTTCTTCCGCAATTCTTCGGAATAGAGGCGGTAGACATGAATTCGCGCCTGGGCGAGAAGAATGAGACCTATCCCAATCAGTAAATAATGAAGTTTCCACTGGTGGTCATTTAACAACTGAGTGAAAGGGCCGAGATCCTTAGGCTGAACCCGGAATAATATCCCGAAGATGACAAATACAAAACCCGCGATTAAATAAAAAGTCGTCGTTAGCAAACGGGAGGCGGTCTTTAGAAAGGTATTTTCCGGTTTAGGTTGAACAGAAACCGCGGCTGCGGGTGCCACGACCGGCACGGCGGCAGGTGTTTGGGCTGGATTTGCGTTTGTTTCTGCCAATTTACCCTCCATGTTAAAAAGCGATCAATAAAATCGGTATTCCAATTCAAACCCCGTATTGTTACGCAAAAAAAAGGAAAAGGGTAATAGGCTATTTACCCACTGGTCCAATTTACTTGGGGCATCCGGCCTCACGACCGGCTCTCCTTTAATTCCGGCTAATTGCGCCGTTAGACTGATCGCATCCTCATAATTTCCCAATTGATCCACAAAACCCAATTGAAACGCTTTTTCCCCGGTTAAAACCCGGCCGTCTGACCAAGGCTTAATATAACTTAAAATCTCGTTTTCGGTGATGGAACTAGTCTTTTTGCCTAGAATTTTCGCTAATTTTGTTTGAAAAGCTGTTTTTCGGCCCTCGACGACCGATTTCAAAAATTGTCCATAAACTTCGTTGATCGTCCCCTGCAAATATTCGCGTTCCAGGGGATTCATGGGGCGGCTGAACGAACCGGTATCCTTAAAAGCGCCGCTTTTAATCGTCTCAAAATGAAGCCCAACTTTTTTTAATAATGAGGAGGCGTCCGGGAACTCCGCAATAACGCCAATCGAACCGGTCAGGGTGCCGGGATTGGCTACGATGCGGTTACAAGCGGAAGCGATGTAATAGGCTCCCGAAGCCGCCAAACTCGACATACTGGCGACCACAATTTTATTGTTTTCCCTGGCGCGAAGGATTTCCGAATAAATTTCCTGAGACGGCGCGACGGCTCCCCCGGGACTGTCTAAACGGATAAGAAGAGCTTTTTTCTCGCTTTTTTTGAACCTTTTAATCCGTCGAACGATATCATCGCTTTCGTAAATGGGTCCTTTAATATCAATTAATGTGATTTCATCGTCGCCCGAGAAGATTCCTGGATTACCGTGGGAAAAGGCCTTTTGAGCCGAATAAAAAACAAAACCAATGGTGATAATGAAAAACAACCCCAATCCAACAAAAACATATACAAGACTTTTAGATTTAGGGCGAGGGAGTTGTTCAGACATAAGGCTTAAATGTTAACAAACCTCTAAAACCGATGCAATCTTTGTAAATTCAGCCTTTTCAACAATGCGGTTCAACAAACTCCCATTAATCATTCCATCGGTTCCCTAAATAGGCTAGGTTTCCTTCCCAGTTATTCTTGATGCCTTCGATAATTTCCTGCTTAACATCGGGATTAACCTTCATTTTCAAGAATTGATTCAAAGGGAAAAAAGCAGCGTCTTTCAGAACCTGATCCTGGGTAACATGGAGCTCATGACTTGAGGTTTGGGCGAGGAAGTAAAGATTTAAAACCTGACGGTGCAGGTTCGGGGGTATGGAATCCTGAACCATCACCAATTTACCGATTTCCACATTAAGTCCGACTTCTTCTTTAAATTCACGGATCAGCGCCTGGCTTGCGCTTTCGCCATACTCCATCCCACCACCCGGCAATAGGTAATAACTTTTTCTGTTTTTCTCATGGCGGACAAGGAGAATTTGATCATTATGGACCAATATTCCTGCCACCCGAATTCTGATTTGATTCATGATTCCCCTCTCGATCCGAGGATTTTAACCGCTAATAGCTCGACTAATTCATCCGGTTTATCTTCGGGGTTTTTGGAATGCCACTGAACTTGATGCTGATTTCTAAACCAAGTCCATTGTCTTTTGGCATATTGCCTTGTCCGCCGGAACATTTTTTCCAAAGCCTGGGGTTGATCCATCTTCCCTTTTAAATAACCGTTGGCCTCATTCAATCCTATGATTTTTTGAACGGGATGATCCTCGGGTAATCCGAGTGACTGGATGTATTTCGCTTCGGCTAATAATCCATCATCCCACATCTTTTGGCACCGATTCATCAAAACTTGATCTAAATTCTCCCGAGTGGACTCAATGCCAAGGAGTAGGGTAGGGTGGGACGGAGGCCCGGGCTCCGTTGATTTCTCGTGGGGTTCCAAGGCTTTTTCAATGGCGCGGCAAACGCGTTGACGATCGTTCAAATGAATCCGTTCCCCAGCCTTTACATCCAAGGACATGAGCCATTCGTGGGCGGCTTTTAAACCCAATGAATCCACTTTTTGTTGGACTTCCAACCTGATCGTTTTATTGGCGGGAGGGCCGGGAGGCAGGCCTTCGATCAGGGCCCGAAGGTAAAAACCGGATCCGCCTACGAGGAGGACCCCTTGTCCTGTTTTTTGCCGCTCTTTAAGAATTTTTAGGGCTTCCCTGACAAAATCCCCCGCGGACCATGGTTCCCTGATCTTTCTCACGCCCACCAGATGATGTTTTAAGGTTTTTTGCCATTCCAACGGGGGGTGAGCCGTACTAACGGGTAAACCTTCGTAAACCTGGAAAGCGTCGAAAGATAGAATCTCTAAATCGGTTTTTTTTGCGATTTTAAACGCTATTTCTGACTTCCCCACGCCCGTGGGACCCACGATGCAGGGCCATGGAATGGTGGGGTTCATGGGTGGACCCTCAGTGACGGTCGAATTTTTTATAGAGCTCGGAGAGAGGGATGGAGAGAAGCGTCGGACGCCCATGGGGACAGGTAAAGGGAAGGTTCTCCCGTCTCATTTGCTCGATCAAGCCCCGCATTTGGTCCTCATTGAGCCGGTCCCCCGCCATCACGGCGCTCCGGCAGGAAAAAAAGGTAAGGGCCCTTTCACGGATTTGCTCGATACGGTTGGGCCCCCCCGTTCCATCCGATTCTTTCTTGGAAAGGTCTTCGATCATTTCCTTCAACAAAAGGGAAAGGTTTTTACCCGCGAGATCCGCCAAAACCGAGCGTATCACAAAGGTGTTCCCTCCGAAAGGGGCGACTTCCAGGCCCATTTCCATCAATACATCCATCCGGTTGCGCAACCAAAGGGCTTCCTTGGGATTCAATTCAAGGGTGACGGGGATGAGGAGAGGTTGAATTTCCAACTTTTTATCTTTCATGCCGTTCATCAGTCTTTCGTAGTTCAAGCGTTCATGGACCGTGTGCTGGTCGGCGATGAATAATTCATCATCCGTTTGAAACATGATGAAGGTATTAAAGAGCTGCATGAAATTATAAAGGGGTACCTCGGGATCGATTTTTCTCGCATGTAAGCTGTCCGTGAGAGGCTCCGCCGGGAATCGGGTGTGGCTGCCTGGATCCACCCGAAGAGCCTGGGCAAAGGCGTAGGGGTGTACCTTTTCTTGTAAAAAGGAGTTCTGGGACGTGAGGTCCAATAGGGGTTTTCCCGTATCGTTGGAGCCGGCCGGGGAAAAGGGGCCTTCCATGGGCCCTGTTCCAATAGTGGGGGCCGGTTGAAAGGTATTGTTTAAAACGGCGTTCCTGACCGATTTGACGATGGCGTCATAAATATCCCGGTCTCTCGAAAATTTCACTTCTCTTTTGGTGGGATGCACGTTGACATCCACCTGATCGGCGGGGAGTTCAATAAAGACCACGCAAAGGGGAAAACGCCGGGTCGGCAATAGGGTATGGAATCCCGTCATTACCGCGTGCCCCAGGGAGGCATTCATGACCCACCGGCGGTTGACGAAAAACAGCATGCTTTCCCGTGTGGGCTTGGAAACCGTCGGCGCGCTCACGACGCCGGTAATTTTCAGGGGTCCGTTCTCATAACTTAAAGGCACCAGCCGGGAAGCCGATTCTCTCCCGAAAACCTGGGTGAGACGCGACTTGAAATCACCCGGCGGCGCTTTGAGCACCTCTTTCCCCTCGATCGTCAGTTGAAAACCCACCCCGGGATAGGCAAGGGCGTAGGTTTCTACCACCAAGAGGATGTGATTCTCCTCGGTGGATTGCTTTTTCATGAATTTTAAGCGGGCGGGGGTGTTGTAAAACAAGTTGGAGATCGAAAAGGTCGTCCCTTCCGGCCGGCCGCTCTCAACCTGCTTCATTTCCCCGCCGCCCTTCACCTTCAATTGGGTGCCGGAAAGTTGGCCTTTCAAGCGGGTATTGATTTCGAAATGGGATACGGAAGCGATGGAAGACAGGGCTTCCCCCCTGAACCCGAAAGAATGAATGTTGGAAAGATCCTGGATCGATTCGATCTTGCTGGTAGCGTGTTTTTCCACCGCGAGGCGGGCGTCTTCCTTCCCCATGCCTTCCCCGTCGTCCGAGGCCTTGATCAGCCTTAAACCGCCGCCCAGGATCTCGACCTCGATCCATTGGGCTCCCGCGTCCAGGGCGTTTTCCACCAATTCCTTCACCACGGAAGCGGGCCGTTCGACCACTTCCCCGGCGGCGATTTGATTGATGACTTTTTCGGTAAGTTTTTTGATCTTATTCATGGAGGTTGGGGGTCATATTTTCATCTGGGGGAAGGGATGTCCAGTCGGCGGAAGAATATTTTTTCAGGGCTTTAAGGAAACCACTTCGTAGATTTGTACTTTCGAGGTTTTTCCCTTCAGCTGAACCTGCGAAAGCTTCTTCACCTCGGCTTTTCCCTCAAGGGCGTTCATGGTGGCTTCGGTGATGAAGATCTGGTTGTGTTCCGTCTCCCCCTCGATGCGGGAAGCCACGTTGACCATATCCCCGATCGCGGTGTATTCCATCCGGCGCTCACTTCCGATATTGCCGACAATCGCCTCGCCCGTATTGATGCCGAAACCCACTTCGAGTTGGGGCTTATTTTCTTTTTTCCATTTCTGGTTTAACTCGGCGAGCTTTTCCTTCATCTCGATGGCGGTTTTAACGGCCTGGAAGGAGCTGTTGGCCAGTTCCAGGGGAGCGCCATAAATGGCCATCACGGCGTCGCCGATAAACTTGTCGAGGGTGCCATGGTTCGAGAAGATGACCTCCGACATGGCGCTGAAATACTCGTTGAGAAGCCCGACCACCGTCTCCACCGGTTCCCGCTCGGCCATGGGCGTGAAACCGCGGATGTCGCAGAACAAAACCGCGACCTTCTTCTTTTCCCCGCCCAAAGCCAGGTTGGCGGAACCCTTTTTGATCATGTCATCCACGAGGTTCGGCGAAAGATACCTTTGAAGGGAGGTCCTCAAACGCTCCTCGCGTCGGACATCATCGAAGAGCTTGGCGTTGGTAATGGCGACCGCGGCCTGGTTCGCGAAGGCCGACAGGAAATACATGTCTTCCTCGTTGAAAGTGGCCGTACCCTCGGCCTTATCCACATAGATGACGCCGACGATGGTATCCCTTTCCCAAATGGGAACGCAGATGACGGACGACAGGGGGAGCGCCTTTAAACTGTCCCGGTTGGAGAAGCGCACATCGTGGGAAGCGTCCAAAACGAGAACCGGAACCCGTTCTTTTAATACGGTGTCCACGATCGTTTGGCTGTAGGGGGCGGAAGCCTCCGCGACGGTCAAGGCATGGGTCGCGACCGGCTTCAGTTCCCCGCCTTTTTCGCGAAGAAGCAGGAAACCCCGGTTGGCCTGCATGACCTTGATGGCCATCGCCATGATGATCGAGAGCAGTGTTTTAAGCTCAAGGACGGAATTGACGATATTCCCGACTTCATAGAGGGTGAGGAGTTTTTTATGCGCCAATTCATCGATTTTGAGCGCCCTTTCATCCCCTTCCGGCTTGCTCAATTCCAGCGCGAAACGGATGCGCGTTCCCCCGATGGAAATCACGTCCTGGTTTCGAAGGGGGTTTTCCGTCACCCTTTGCCCGTTGAGAAAAGTTCCGTTCGTGCTTCCCAGGTCCCGGAGGCTGATCCCGCCCATTCCCAAGAGAATCTGGCAATGCTGCCGGGAGACGAGGGGGTCGGAGATGACGATTTCACAGGTATTGGACCGGCCCATCGTCGTGGTCGGGCGGTTGATCTTGAAAACGGAGCCTTGCTCCGGCCCTGCCAGGACCGCCAAGGTGATTTGGGGTTTCCCTGAAGACTTGGGTGGAGTGAGGACAATCCGTCCTGGAGGGGTCGACTCACTGGGTAGGGCTTCGCTCATCCAATCCTCATTTCTTCAGGGCGTAAACTAACAGGCTGCAGTTGGCGATATCGGTCGCATAAAGATTGTTTTCAAAGTCGGTGGCCAAACCATAGTATTTAGGCGCGATTTTGTAGTTCCCCGTGGGGGTCCCAAACTCCGTTAAATAATATCCCTCTGAGTCGAAAATTTGGATGCGTAAATCGCGGTCGGTGACAAAAATGTTGCGTTTGGTATCGGTCGCGACCCCAATGGGCGCTGTAAATTCGCCCCTCCCGCTCCCTCTTTTCCCAAATTTATTCTTAAAGACCCCCCGGGCGGAAAAGATCTGAACGCGGTAGTTTTTTTCGTCCACCACCAATAAATTACCGGCCGAATCAAGGGTTAACCCGGCGGGGTTGTTAAATTCTCCCAAGCGGGCGCCTTGAATCCCGAACTTATTGATTACTTTTCCCGCGGGGTTAAAGACGCGGATCCGGTGGTTCCCGGTGTCGGAGACGTAAATATTGTCCTTGTCATCCAACGCGATCGCTTGCGGGTGGAAAAACCCGCCGGTGCCTATTTCAATTTTACCTGTCGTCGGGGAAGCCGGCTCGCCGAACTTGGCGATGAGCTGGCCCATTTTCCCAATAATTTGGACGGTACAGGTCTTGGCGTCCAGGACCACCAAATTGCCCCCCAGGTCCACCCCCAGGGAAACGGGCATGAGGAAATTGACGTCTTTGGAGTCGTTCGTGTCTTTCCCGAATTTTCCAACGCCGTAAAGGAACTTCCCCTCAAAATCGAAGACCTGGACATTACATTTCATGGAATCGCAAACATAGATTCTTTTTTGAGCGTCGACCGCGACGGCAACGGGTGAGATGAAATTGCCTTCTTCCTTCCCCCGGGTTCCGATAGTTCGGATCAGCTTGTAATGGTAACCCTGGTAGCGAAGGGTATTGATGTCCCCCGACTCCTTGGGCGCCTTTTTAACCGCCTCTTGGACCAAGGTATGGGTCAGCAGTTCCTGGCTTTGGTTCCCGACCAGGATCGGATTGGTGAGGACATTGGCGGGTATTTTTTCCAGATCCTGCTTCATTTCCAAGGCGGATTGATATCGCTTGGAGATTTCCTTTTGAAGGGCCTTGAGGATGACCGCTTCCAATTCCTTGGGAAGAAGGGTGTTCCATTGATGGGGCGGCGGAGGGTCGTCCTTCAAGATCTTATTCAGGACCGCCATCGGGACCTCGTCGGAAAAGGGCAGCTTGCCGGTGACCATTTCGTACAGGATGACGCCCACGGAATAGACATCCGAGGCGGGGATGGGATGCCCCAGGACCTGTTCCTTGGCCATGTAGTAGATGGTCCCGCCGATGCCGGCTCCGTTCTTGCCCGATTGGATCATGGCGGTCCCGAAATCGGTGATCTTCGCCTTTCGGTCGGCGGTCAGGAGAATATTGCCGGGCTTGAGGTCGCGGTGGATAACGTTTTTTTCATGGGCATATTGGAGGGCGGACAGGATCTGGATGATGATATCGACCGCTTCCCTGTAAGTGAGGGTCGTTTCCTGGATGAGTTGGGCGAGGTTCTTGCCGTCCACATATTCCATCACCATGAAAAAGATGTTTTCTGCCTTATCCACGGTCAGGATCTGCACGATATTGGGGTGGTCGAGGGAGGCTAAAAGCTTGGGTTCGGCGATGAGGGTGGTAAATTCTTCTTTTTGGTTATGGGGAATCTTGATGGCGACCTTTTTGCCGATCCAGGTATCTTCCGCCAGCCAGACCGTTCCGAAGGTTCCACTGCCTTTTATCTCAATCAGCTTGTATTTGTCGATAGTGCCTTGAAGCATTTCATGGTCCCCGATAAAAATTGCACAAAGACAAACGGCTCTGTCAAAACCCTAACAAGCCAACATTTTATATTTTATCAAAGCATTTAAAGCCTGTAACTAGCTAATGGGGGGAGTTCCGCGCCGTTCAGGCGTTAATTCTTTTAATAAAAGGTTAGTTTGGATCATTATTCCCATGTTACTGAGGTAGCGTTATTCACAAAGTAGAAGGTTCTCATTTTAAGGAATTAGGACGATGTTGGCCTGAGGGAAAAAAGGGGGGCATCCAAATCGTCTGTTTAAAGGGTTTTAATGTTTAGACTTTGTGTTTTCGGCGGGTGGAAATTCCCGAAGGATCTTCTGGAAATTGTCCTCGGACAAGGGATGGCTGAAGTAATAGCCTTGAACCTGGTCGCAATCGTGCGTTTTCAAGTAACTCAATTGCCCCTCGGTCTCCACTCCCTCGGCTACAACTTTTAATTTTAAGCTGTGGGCCAGGGCGATGACGGCGTGAACAATGGCGGCGTCATTGGGGTCGGTGGTGATGTCCCGAACGAAAGAACGGTCGATTTTGAGGGTTTCCAAGGGAAAGCGTTTGAGGTAGCTCAGGGAAGAGTAACCCGTGCCGAAATCATCCAGGGACAGGTGAATGCCCATGGATTTAAATTCATTCAACGCCGAAATGGTGAAATCGGCGTTTTTCATGGCGATACTCTCGGTGATTTCCAAGCCCAGGTATTCCGGGTCCAATCCTGTGGTTTGAAGGATCTGGGCGATACGGGCCACCAGGTTCTTTTGCTGGAACTGCCGGGCTGAAAGATTGACGGAGATGGTCACCCTTTCCATCCCCCGGTCCTTCCAAAGTTTGCCCAAACGGCAAACCCTCTCCAAAACCCAGTCCCCGATGGGAACGATCAATCCGGTCTCTTCCGCCAAGCCGATGAATTCCGTTGGAAAAACCAATCCCAAATCCGGATGCTGCCAGCGCACAAGGGCTTCCGCCCCGATCATGCGGCGGGTCGTCAGGTCGATCTGGGGCTGCAAGTAAACGACGAATTCTTCCTTTTCCAAGGCCCGTCGGAGGCTGTTTTCCATGAGAAGCTGCTTGAAGGCGCTGACGTTCATCACGGAGGCGTAAAGTTGGAAGTTGTTCCTTCCCTGCTCCTTGGCCCGGTACATGGCGGTCTCGGCGTTTTTCAAGAGCACTTCGGCGTTCTCCCCATCGTTGGGGTAGAAAGCGATTCCGATGCTGGTGGTCACGTGCAGGTCGTGCCCGTTGAGGTTGAAGGGGGCGGCGAGGGTTTCGATGGTGCGCTGGGCCTGTTGGGTGGCTTCCTCCGGATTGTTGACCAAGGGCAGCAGCAGGGTGAACTCATCGCCCCCAAAACGGGCGATGGTCCCATTGTCGGCCAGGATGCCCAACAATCGGTTCGCGACCCCCACCAAAAGTTTGTCGCCGATATGGTGCCCCAGCGTCTCATTGATGGTTTTGAACCGGTCCAGGTCCAGCACCATGACGCAAAGGGTCTGCTGGTTTCGCAGGGCTGTTTTCATGGCCTGTTCCAAACGGTCCTTGAAGAGGGTACGGTTGGGCAGACCGGTCAGGACATGGTAATAGGCCTGGCGGCGGATGATTTCCTCAGCTTTTTTCCGGTCCGAGACGTCCCGGGCGATCGATTGGGCCATTTTTTGGCCGTTCCAAGTGAAAAGATGAGAATTAAATTCAAAGGGGATCTTGTGGTTTTCCTTTGAAAGATACGCTTTCTCATAGGTGACGTGGCCATCCTCCACCAGTCTTTTGAAATGTTTGGGAAGGTCGCTGAGATCCTCAGGGATCGCCAGGTCAAAGGGTGTCATTTGAAGCAGTTCCGCGCGGGTAAAGCCGGTCTTTTGACAAGCCAGATCGTTAATTTCGACGAATTTCCCGGGAATGCCCTCGGACGATACCGAGTAGAGAAAAATAGCGTCGTTGGCGTTGTTGAAAAGTTCCCGGAACTTTTCCTCGCTCCCCCGGATGGCCAGTTCCGCGTTTTTCCGTTCTAAGGCGCTGGTCAGCATTTCCCCGGCGATCTTGAAAAGCGCGATGTCCTCGGGGGCCCAATGCCGGGAAGTATGGGTCGTGCTGAAAGTCAGGATGCCCATCAAGTGCCCGCCGGAAATGATGGGGATCGCCACCATGGAATTGACTCCCCGAGCCTGCATGAACCTTTTTTCATTTCCCGCCTGGGGCGGCAATTCTTCCGGGTTCTCTACGTGAACGATTTCGTATCGTTGCAGTTTCTCGGTGAACCAGGGATAGTCGGAAAGGAAGGTATCGGAGTTCCAGGCCTTCCCCTCGTTCTCCACGGAGGAGGCCCATAGATAAGTCGGATGTTCGATGCGGTCGCCCTTGGTCAGGAAAAGCATGGACCGGTCCGCCCCGATGAACCGGGCGATGGAATCAACGCTGTTTTGGATCCCGATGTCGATTTTTTCCAAGGGCAGGTTGATGAAATGGGAAGAGAGCTGAAAAATCAGTTTTTCAAACTCGATGCTGTGGCGGAGGGCGTCCTCCATCCGCTGGTGCTCCGTGACGTCCACGGCGACACCCGTAACCCCCGAGAGCTTACCTTTCGAGTCGTAAAGCGGGTTGTACTGGATTTGAAACGAGAGATCGCCCACTTTTTCTGTGGCGGTGAATGCTTCCCCTCGGAGGGCCCGGCGCAGGTTTTGGATGAGCTCCGGGTATTCCCGGTACATCGCCAGGGCGGATTGGCCCACGACTTGCCCGGGTTTCAAATTCAAGGCCCTTAGGCCGCTTCCCTCCGAGAAAGTGAAGTTCCCGTTCGCGTCCAGAACGAAAAGGATGATGGGGGCGGTATGGACGATGGCTTGAAGGCGGTCCTGGCTGGTTTTTAATTCTTCCTGGGCGGTTTTGAAATGCGTGAAATCCAAAACCACACCCAGCCATTGGCGCCCCAAGCCTTCCTTTAAGGGGCTCAAGGACAGGTCGACCGTCTTTAGGTTTTGGTTTTTGCACCGCAGTTGGGTGATTTTTTCGAGACGGGACCCCTCCCTGTCCGCCGTTTTCCCAGGCAGGTTCCCGGATATTTCGTTAAGCCCATCGGGAAAAACTTCAGTTAAGGTGGAAAATTTGAGTAGTTCTTCGGGGGGGAAGCCGCAAAGTTCGGCGAAAGCTTCATTGGCGAAAAGGAACCGGTCTTCCTCGAAAACGAATACACCCTCACCCAGCCCTTCCATGGCTTTCAGGAGGGCGTCTTCTAAAACGGGTTTGAGTCGGTTGGGGAGGTTCAACCGAGAGCCTTTTCGAGGTTCATGGGCCCTATTCTATCCCCAGCCGCTCGGGAAAAAGAAGCTATTTTCACGATTGAAATGCGGGTTTTAAGCTTCCAACCCTTGAAAAGGAGAAGGTTGGTTTAGGTCTTGCGGATTTTGGCTGGCTTTTTCTTCTTCCCCTTCACCCGGTAAAGAGCGGGCGCTTCCTGGGCTTGGGGTTCTTCGGGAATGGGGCCCTCCAGTTCAGGAAAAAGGCCTTATTCAAGTTCGTCGGGCTTCCCGGATCACTTCTTCAACATCCTCAGGTTTTAAACCCATCTTTTTGGTATGGGCATCCGCATAAGCGAAAAATCGGTCCCAATCGGCCCTCCGCTCCAGGTAAACCCGCAGGACCGCCCGCATCAACTCGGACCGGCTGCGCAATTCCCTTTTGGCGAGTTTGTCAGCCTGATTGAGCAGATCCTTGGGGATAGAAAGTTTGATGGTCACTGTTTTCACGGTTTTCCTCCCGTCAAAACAATTCTATATAAGAATTTCAGGCTTCTCAAGAAAGCGTTTGTTGAAATAAAGGAATACACCCGTATACTATCCGCTGAGGGAGGTGTCTCATGGACTACCAGCGGATGAAAAGCGTCAAAATTCACAAGGAAATCGACAGCGAGGAAAAAGCCCGCCAATGGGTGTGGAAGGCCCGTTTTGGAGGGAAAAACTTTATCTGTCCTCAATGCGAGGTGAAAGCTTCTGGCAACACAAAGCCAAGCCTGAAATTAGGGAATGCGACACTTGCCGCAAGGCCGTTAGGCTTCGGGTGGGTACGATTTTCCAGGATTCCAAGCTCCCCTTGCTCACGTGGATAAGGGCCATCGGTTCGATGAGGCAAGGCAAACGGGGTATTTCGGCTTCGGAACTTCAACGCCATTTGAGCGTCTCGGAGCCGACCGCCTGGTTGTTATTGCAAAAGATACGGGAAGGCCTGCGGCAAAGGGATGAAACCTATCCTCTCAAGGGCATCGTGGAGGTGGATGGAGCGGCTTTCGGTAAAAAAGCCAAGGAAAACCAGGTCGAAGTGCTGATTGCGGTGGAAAGCCGGGAGTGGGTGGACGAACAAGGCCGACGGAAGGAAAAAGCCGGATTTGCCAAGGTGAAAGTAGCGGCTGAAACCAAACAAGAAGCCCAGGAATTCGTGGATCAGGCCATTGAAAAAGGCTCTTTTGTGGATACGGATGCTTCACTGCCTTGCGTGCTGGGATGCACTTCGCCGCGGTTACCATGCTGGTTCAGAGGCTCTCGACACGGCCTATGCTAATGTCGCAGGACTCGGTGCGACAGCACTTGAAGCGTTGCCGCATATTCCAGGTGATCCACGGGTTACCAGAAAACGACCCGCTGCGACAAGGGGAAGCGTATCTTCGTGGCTTGGCACAGCGTGAAGGAAACTCGTGCTCGGCATATTCCAGAATCTCGCGGCATAGGGCCGAGTATCGCCGAAGCTGGAGTAACAGCGGCCGGTGGATGTTGGTGCTATTGGAGCGAACTGGGTGGCATCCCAGGTACACGATTGGCGAGGACCTCGCCCTGATCGAGCCAGGCGACTTCCGCATGATTGTTTTCGACGCTAATATGGGATGGCGGCGCCCGGATCGAGCGAGAACGACAACGCCGGCGACGCCCAGTTTTATAACCAATTGGATTACTATGCCGCCCGTACCAGAGCCGTGATGACCAGCATCCACCACGCGAGTAAGGGCAACCGGCCGACAAGCGTGTCACCGACGTCGGAGTTGGCGCCGGCGCTGAGTCGCGCGCCGCCGACACCACATAGTGCTGCGCGAACACGAGGACGACAGCGTGGCCGTATCCGACGCCGCCTTGCGGTCTTTCGCTCCTGTCGCGCCATTCTCTTAATTGCGCTGGTCGTTCCGCTCTGGACGCCCGAGGATGGAGCCGACCCTTCGAAGCTCAAGGGCCGTTGCCACCCAAGAGCGGAAACAACGTGAGCGCGACCAAGGAGGGAGTGACCAGGAATCTAGTGCTGCAAAAGGGCCCGACAACAGAGCGAAGACTGCGGACTCTCACCGGGATCGGGGTCGACCGTATGAAGCGGTTGCTGGCCGATCTGGTTAGCACCAAACGGGTCGAGTCAATAGAGAGCATCGTGGGCGGAAATGTTTGCGATGAATATCGGCTTAAGGAGGCCAGTTAGGGGGGGTGTTCTGGTGTTCTGACCACCCTCCGGACCACCCAGAACGGGGGAGGGGTGGTCTGGCCCCGCAAAGGGTGGGCCAGACCACCCCCCTCTTGGGAGTCAACACCCCCTGCAAATTGAAGCGTCAGAACACCCCCAACGGGTATCAGAATGATTGTCAACCAGAGGAACGACAGATGGCCAGTCCAACCTCCAGAACGCTTCGCTTGCTCTGCGCCTGGCATTTCCGGTGCGAAGTCGCTCAGTGCTGGTTGACGACTGCCGAGGGTGTGAAATTTAGAAAGGATGTCTTTTCCGGCGGATTCGACATCCTGGCCGTCGATCCCAAAGAGCGGCAGACGTGGTTAATCCAGACAACATCGCTACCTAACGTCAGCAGCCGCGTGAAGAAAATCCGGGCCTGGCCGGGCAATCGGCCGACCTGATCCGCGGGCGGGTTCGTCTGGAGGTATTTGGATGGGGCCAGCGCCCTAACCGGGAAATGGTTCTGCCGTCGCGTCCAGATCCTGGCCGACGGGCTTGAGCGAGCGACCGTCGAGCCGCGCCGCCGTCGATCGCCGCGGGAAAACGCAGACCAGCCTCTTCGACTGCGGCGAAGCCCCGACCAAAGAGGACACTGCATGAGCGTGTTCGAATGGCTGGAGTCCGGCCCGGCCAGGACCTGGTCGCCGTCGACGAGTTGAGCGTCGAGCAGCGCCGTGGAACTGGACACGATGGCCCCAACCGCCCGCTGCGATCGAGACGGCCAACTGGTTGTCGACGTGGATGCGTGCAGCGACGACGAGTTGCACCAGCTGGATGCGATCGCCCGAGCGATAGGTGAGTGAAAACCGAAAGGAATGACCATGGCGAAGTTCAAAAGAGGCTTGGCTTTCAAGGCGGGCGGTAAGGCGAAAACCAAGACCAAGGCCAGCCACGCCGGCACCGATTTTAACTTCGGTTTCAATGTGCGTCCGAAGAAAGGCAAGTCGAGCAAAGGCGGAGGTAGCTAATGCCCGACTTCAAGGCCATGTTCGAAGCCCCTCCGCTTCGACCGCCCGATGAAGCCGAGGCGGAAGCCCAGGCCGACGACGGCGAAACCGTGCCGGCACCGTTGCTCCGCCCGGCCGACCAGGCGAGTGCTTCGCCCAATTGAAGGAGGCCATGCCCGCTATCCTCGCCCACATCCCAGGCCCGGGCGAGGCCTTGCACTGGTTGCTCAGCGGCAGATATGACTTGGCTGACACGGTTGCTGCGTTGCTGGGCAAGCTCGGATGCTGCCGGCATCTCCGGATCGCGACGTTGACCCTGAACGGCCGCAACGCCGAGGCGATAAAGCAATGGGTTGCAGACGGAAAGATTACCCGGTTGTCGATGCTGGTTAGCGAATTTTTCCGGTCGCACAACGTGGAGCTGTTCGAGGACCTGCAAACGTTTTCGGCGGAGCATCCAGGTTTCCGCATCGCCGCTTGCCGGACGCATGCCAAGGTTCAGACTTTTGAGTTTGCCGAGGCCAAAGATGTGTTGGCAGGTCCGCCAATCTCAGGGCCAATGGAAATATCGAGGCTATGTTTCTGGTGCGCGATGACGCCCTCCACGACTGGCATTCGAGTTGGATAGACGAACGGATCACGAAGCACGCAGCGGACAAGAAATGACGGAGCCCGGCGACAATCCGAAGCCCAAGCCCAAACGCAGTCGCAAAGAATGCAAGCGGGCGACGCGACGCGAGGTTATTGAGCGGATCGACACGATTAGCCGGTTGATTTTGCTCGGAGCCGAGATCGAAGATTTGTTTCAACATAGTTCCGAAACGGCTGGAACATCGGCCGGCGCATGCTCAGGAAGTACCAGAGCCATTGCCTCAAAATGGTGCGGCAGCAGGAAGATGACAGGGCGAAAAACTTCAGTCGTCACGCGCTCCAACGCCGAGGATTGTACGCGAGAGCGTTGGAGAGCGGCGATTGGCGAACAGCTCGCTGGCGATCGCGGATTCCGAGGCGAAGCTGCTGGACCTTTTCCCTAACAAGCTGGACGACCTGACGAAGCGGCTGGAAGCCCTTGAGCAGCGAAACAGGGAGCAGGCGAGCACATGAAAAAACAGCCAGCCAAATCCGGCGGGCCATCGAGGCGCCGAGGTCGGCGAGCCAAAGCCATCGGCGCCAGACGCTGCGAGGCGGCAGGCTCTGCTGAGGTACAGGCCCACTAGCCGACTTGCTCCGGGAAGCCCTGGTCGGGCCCTGGAGGCTTGCCCGGTGCGTGCATGCCCTGGGCCGCCGGGGATCCTGCTGCCCCTGCCCGTGCTGCTGGCCCGGGCCCGCGAGACGATCCGCCAGCACGACCCAACCGACGCCACGGTCACCCACGAGGATTGGGATGACAACCGCCTCGCCGAGCAGGCCCGCGAAGTGCGCGAGAACGGCCGTCCGTCGCATGTGCTCGATAGGATACTCGCCGAAAAACGCAAGCTGCGGCAGGATGCCCGAGAGCTGGGTCGAGGCGCAGGCCGACCAAGAGGAAACCGCATGATCGAGACTATCTTGACCGGTCTGCACTGGTTGGCCGCTGGCGCCGGCATCGCCTATTGCCGCACGCTCGCCCGCTGTGCCCGGGCCATCGTCCGCTATCTGCTTGGCGGATCCGCCGCCGTCGGTCGACTTGCAGCTGCTCGACATCCTCCAAATCGAGGCCCGTTTCCTCGACTTTGCCATGGAGAACCTCGATCAGTTCACGGACGAGCAGATCGGCGCCGCTGTCCGCGACGTCCAGGCCAAGGCCAATACTGTGCTGACGAAACGCTTCAGCATCGCCCCGATATTCACCGAGGCCGAAGGGAGCTGGATACCGCTCGCTGGGCGTCGAAGGAAAGCAACCGTCCGGCTTGTGGTGCTCAGCCGAGCAGCGGCCCGCGACCGGCAAGCTGATTCACCCCGGCTGACAGGCGAACAGCGCTGACCAGCCCGAGGCCGCGGCGGAAATCGTGATGCGGCCGAGATCGAAGTGGCATAACCAACGGAGGAGATGACCATGAACACAACCGAAACCGAAGCGGCGGAAATCATCGAGACGGCCCCCGTCCTCGACTCGCCGGCAAATTATTCAACAGCATCGGCGAAACCGCCTCAGCGCTCGCCGTGAAGTTCGATGGCGTCGGAGGCTTCGACTACATCACTCCTGCGGCCCCAGCGTCGAGCAGCTCCGGAGCGTTGCCCAGCTCGCCAGCGCTGTGCCAGTGATGGTTGATTCCAAGGACGGTCTGCGGCTGGCGTCGATGCCCGGTTTGAGCGGCGGCCGACTGCATCTCGGGCGTGCTCGACGTGCTGCAGCATCTCGCGAAAATCGAGGTGGATGGCATCGAGAACACCGACGATGATTTCGAGATTGGCCCTGGCCGCCCACAAGATCCGCGTTGCCTGCGCCACTTTCAAGGCCATCGCCCAGCAAATCAAGGAATTCCGCAAGCCCCTGCCGCCGGCATTGCTCGAGGGGAAACATGGGACGTCCGGTTCCTTCCCGCGTCCTATTGACGCTCCGAGTGCTGCTGACAACTTCATGGTCTTCGCGAACCGCGTCGTCTTCTCTCGAAGGCCAGATCCGGAGTGCTGGAACTCGACGTCGGCACGTCGTTAGTGACCGCCAGCTCGAGCCCTCGCCATG
>CAWKIF010000022.1:0-4692 GCA_963849485.1 candidate division FCPU426 bacterium
CGGGCGGGCCACGATCTCAATGCCCGATTCCAGCACATCCCCCTCGTCAATCAAGATCAGCTCCGCCCTTCCCCCTTCGAAAAGCCTTTGGAAGACGTCCTTGAAATTTTCCTGGACCGTCGTGAAGGTGGAAGTAAAGAGTTCCTTGGACGTCAAGTTGATCTTGTTGATGGCCTTTTGGAGGTCATCCTTGGCCTTGAGAAGATCTTCCTGTTGTTCGGTGAGGAACTTGAATCTTTGGGAAAGTTCGTCGTATTCCTCCATGGCCACCATGTTCACCAGCCCCAGCCGCTCAATTTTGGCCCTCAGGTCGATACACTCCGACTCGGCGGCCTCGGCGTCAAAACCCTCCTCCGTGGTGACGGGGGGATTGGCGGGGTCCACCTTGTATTCCACCTGGAGTTTTTCCTCGTAATTGCGGATTTCCACTTGGATCTGGGCTTCCTGGACGGCCAGGCTGTTCAGTTCCTTTTGAACCTCGTCGAGCTTAAGCCTTGATTTCTTGACCTTTTCAATCCGTTCTTCGGTTTCCGCGGCCACCGCTTCCCTTTGCGCTTGAACGGCCTGGGCTTTCTCATCAGCCTCTTTTTTGGAATTCGTGAGGCCGCCGGCTTTTTGCTCCAGGTCGTTGAGGTCCAGCGAAAGCTGGCGGTCCTGGTCTTCAAGCTGCAGGTTCTCGTCTTTTTTCAGGGTAGCGGAATGGGCCAGCTGATCCTGTTCGGTTTGGTACCGGTCGGCTTCCTCTTGAGCCCGGGCCGCCATCTCATCCATGGCAGCCAGTTCCAGTTCCGCCTGTACCACGAGCCGGGACAGCTCTTCCCGGCGGCCCTGCAGGTTTTGCAGGGACTTGCGGGCTTCAGAGATTTCCTCCTGGGTGAGGTGTTGGGCCTGCTCGCTTTGGGACAGAAGGACGTTGAGTTGGTCCAGCCTTTCCTTGTCCGCCTGCCAATGGGCCTCCAGGCCCTGGCGGTCCTTTTCCAATGTGACCTTTTCCCCCGCCAAACGCGAACGATTTTCCTCCAGGCCCTGCAATTCCTTCTCGGTCTCGGCCAACTGAATCTTCAACTGATGGTCGCGGGCTTCCGCGGCCAAGAGGACATCCTCGATTTCCTTTCGCCGTTTCTTGGCATCGGTAAGCTTTTGTTCCGCCGATTGAATTTCACCCTCGAGGCTCTTGAGACGGTCGCTGAGCTCCGTCATTTCACGATGACGGCCCAACAGGGACAATCCGCTGACGCTGGAACCGGCCTTCCAGGAACCCTTCGGCCCCTGCCGGTCACCCTCCCGGGTGACGAACCGGCGGGTCGGATGCTGACCGCTCAGTCTTCCGGCTGCCGTCCAATCCTCCACTAAGTGGCTATCGCCCAGCAGGAACCTCACCATGGGTTCCAAGTGGGGTTGGAAATTCACTGAGGCAGGCAGGGGGCCCAAATGGCCCTCTCCCGGCGCCACCGGGGACTCGGCGGATCCGGCCAGCTCCTCCAGAACCAGGAGCGAAACCTTGCCCTGTCCCTCGGCCTTCAGAAATTCCACAACCTTGTCGGCGGTGGAGCGGTCCTTCACTACCAGGGACTGGAGCTGGCTCCCCAGGAGGTTTTCCACGGCGCCTTCCAGGGATTGGTCCACCGACAGCAGATCCGCCACCACTCCCAGAACTTCCTGCCACATCAAAGGCTCATTTTGTTTCGCTTGGAGCACGGCCTTCACACCCGCGTCATAGCCGGTCAACTTATCCTGAAGTTCCTGGAGCACACCATAACGGGAGCGCACTTCGGAATAGGAATTATTGAGCGACCGCAAAGAAGCGTTGGTCTCTTCCAAAACCGTTTCCAGTTGGGAAAGAGAGGATTGGTGACCCAGGATGGCCTCGACGGTCTGCACTTCCTCGGCCTGGGCCTGGGATTTGGAATGCTGGAATTCCTCCAGCGAGCGAACCGCCTCCGCGAGGCTGGCCTCCACCCGGTTCAGTTCGTTGGTAAGGGTTTGGATCCGCTGGGACGTTTCGGCGTCCTGGGATTTCAAGGAATCCAGCTCGGCCCGCATCTGGGCGGCCTTGGTCACCAAATCTACCGCGGCGCTGTTCTTGCTTTCCAAGTCCTGGTTCTTGGCGTTCAAATCCCCATCAAGGGCGGAGAGTTTCTCCACTAAGGCGCGCTTTTGCGTCTCCTTCTCGGTCTTCTGGCTTTCCTTGGAGGCGACGGCTTGGCGGCGCTCCGCAATCCAGGTTTTGAGGTTCTCGACACGGGCCAAGGCTTCCGCCACCTGCTGTTCATTGCGGACCCGCTGGTCGGCCAGCAAGTTCTTGTGGCGCCGGGTTCCCTCCATGCGGCCATGGGTCAGCTCGACCTCACTCTGGACCTTATAGGCCTGCTCCCGGGCCCGAGAAGTTCTTCCTCAATCTCGGCCAGGCGGGAGCGGTGGTGTTTCTCGTCCTGTTCCAAGCGGTGGGTCTCCGCCTGGGCCTCTTCCATTCTCCCCCGAACCTGGGCCGTCTTATGCTCAAGGTCCTTCAACTTGTCCTTGAGTTTAACGGTCTTGTCCAGGTGCAGGAGGACCTGTAACTTGGCCAGCTCTTCCTTGTATTTGCGGTACTTCTCGGCCTGCTTGGCTTGCCGCTCCAGGGTGGAAATCTGGCGTTTGATCTCGGCGACGATATCCGCGACCCGCAAAAGGTTCTGCTCCGTGGCCTCCAGCTTGCGCGTGGCCTCCACCTTGCGGGCTTTATAGCGGGTGATGCCCGCGGCTTCCTCGAAGAGGGCCCGGCGCTCGGTGGGCTTGGAGGTGACTATCTGGTCCATCTTGCCCTGCTCCATGATGGAATAGGCGGAAATGCCCAAGCCCGTGCCCATGAAGAGTTCCCGGACGTCCTTCAGGCGGGCAACAGCCTTGTTGATCAGGTATTCCGACTCCCCGGAACGGTAGACCCGCCGGGTGATGGAAATCTCGTTGAACTCCAGGGGAATAGCCTTGTCCTCGTTGGAAAGGGTGAGGGTGACTTCCGCCATGCTGGCGGGCTTGCGTTGGTCGGTGCCGTTAAAAATAACGTCAGTCATTTCGGAGGCCCGGAGTCCCTTGGCGGATTGTTCCCCCATGACCCACCGGATGCTGTCCGAGACGTTGGTTTTGCCGCATCCATTGGGCCCGACCACCGCGGTGATGCCAGTCTCCAGGATGAGCTCGGTTTTATCGGCGAAGGATTTAAACCCGTAAATTTCCAGTTTTTTCAGGAACAAGCTTATTCTCCAAGAGTGTTATTAGGTGTCGATTGGGGTCGTTGGGACGAAATCGGAAAGGCGAACAGCCGAAGATGATGAAGTCCAACACGATTGGGCAAAATCTAACATTCCCACAGGTTGGTTGTCAAAACCTTTTACTCCCCAAAAGGTTGCGGTAATAAACCGTAAAAAAACTTACGATCCAAAATCCAGAAGCGCGATGGCAAGGTTGGTCCGCCTGAGTCTCGCCGAGAACTGCAGGATGAGAGTGGTGAACACTTCATAGGCGATATCAGGGTTGGCTTTCAGGAATTTCTTGAAATCGTCCCCGCGAATGATGTGGACCGCGCAATCCCCGCAGGCCTTGATCGTGGCTGAATAGGGAGCGTCATCGAAAACGCTCATTTCCCCGAAGATGGCGCCGCGGTTCAAATCCGCCAGGTACTTGGCCTTGGACTGGGGTTCCTTGCCCGATTTAGATACTTCAGCCCTGCCCTCTATCATGATGTGAAGGTTTCCGCCTTCCTGGCCTTCTTTAAGAATAATATCCCCTAGTTTGAAATTCTTAACTCGCCCAAGCTTGAAAAGAAGCGCCAGATGGGAGTCCGTCAACCCATCAAACAGGCTGACTTCCCGCAAAAAATCCTTGTTTATTATTTGTTTACGGGTCGCCATGACGCCTCCCAAAAACACATCATCTCGAATTGTAATTTTGATTTCCAGGTTTGGAGAATCTTACTTGCTCTTATCAGGGAGATATCCCAGCCCTTTTCTTTTCCTCAGCCGGGGGGAATCAATCTCCCTTTGTTTTTTGAGTTTCCAAAGACGGTAATAGGTCCGCCCCAAGGCGAACAATAATCCGGCGATTCCGATCCCATAAAAGACAAAGGAAAGGCGAAAAGGCCCCACTGGAAACAAGCTTATTCGTCAGCCGTTTCTTGCGGGCGGTGGAAGGGGGCGGTCCAATCCCTCACGACCCTGATCTCATGGGGCAGTAGCCTGCCCTTCATTTTGGCGCGGAGAATCTGCAGGGCTTTCCAGTCTTCCTTTTTAAGCTGAGCCACAGTGGCCATCTTTTCCCCGGCGGGTTGCTCATCCGGTCCCACCCTTACCCAAACCTTTTTCGCCTCAGCCTTCACGTAAACCTGAATTTTCACTTTGGATTTGGGCGCGATGAAGAACATCGAACGCCACAGGTCCCCCGGCTGGCCCTCGTAGTTCCCTTTTTCCTCGTCAGAAAGGTTCTTGTATCCTTTGAAAACCAGGGCATTCAATACTTCCTGGGAAGCCCAGGCAATCCGGGCGGTGGGGTTGCTACCCTTTCCGCGAATCCATGCCCCGAAAATAACGTTCGGTTGGGCGGGAGGAACAGGCCAACTGGTCCGGACACGGCCTTTGGGTTTAGCTTCCTCAGAGGTGGCGGTTGTCCCTTCCGAAGGGGCAGGCAAGGTTTTCGTCTCGGGAGGATTGGAAATAT
>CAWKIF010000023.1:0-5593 GCA_963849485.1 candidate division FCPU426 bacterium
GGGGTATTTAATTGCGGCGTTCGTTCGCCCGCCCACGGCCCAAAACCCTTTCGCCGCCTTGCCTTTAGCAAAGCGCCGCCTCCCCGCCCTGTTCAAAACCGGATGTGTTTTTGTGGCTGTCATATGCGTCCTGTATACCTACGACTTTTCATTTTCAAAAAAAATCCACAAAGACCCTTTTTGAAATTTGGACGGTTCCCATTTTATCCTGCCGGCTCACGGCCACCCGGCTTTTTCTCTCTCGCGTTCACTCTTTTTTTCGTTGTTTTTTTGTCGCATGGGAGCCCCCTTGGGGCGGATGGGGCCACAAATCCGCTGGAGTGGCCCTTGGTCCACCACGTAAGCGGCTTTGTGGCATGGGGGTGCGAATGCCCGGGCGGGGGAAAAATCACAAAGCCTTTGGCTTTCAGGCCCGCGCACTTCCGGGCCCTGAAATCCAAAGCCACCTCTTTCTGTCGTCGCCCCCAGGACGTGGCCCAACAGGCCAGACGGCCACAAGGGGCAGGCCGCGGCCGCTCTTGCCGACGGCCAGGGTGATAACAAATAATTCAAAGACCGTGACCCAAAGGGCAGACCACGCAATGGTCTGCGCCTTTCCCCCAAAAGAGGCTCCACCGATTTCGATTCCAGCGGTGGAGAAGGATGGGTTTCCCCCTTTGGGCGTACCTTGGAAAGGGGGCGCCTCGGAAAGGGGATTCCAAAGGGGGAAACCAAGGCGGGGGAAAGGCGGCACGGTCTTTGCTCCTTGGTGTTTCCGTTCGCCTAACGCCGCTGACCTGCCTTGAAGAAAAAAAGCTCAAATAAAAAGGGGCGTGAAATCCACTCCCGTGGATCCCACGCCCCCTCATTGCTTCCGGCTTTTACGCCGTCGCCGGTTTTTTCTGGAACTTCCGCCATATCTCGCTTTCCTGCGAGTTCCGGTGAACATACTCAAGGTATTGCTCCGGCGTCATGTCCTTGGTTTCCTGGTAGATTTTCTCCTGCACTTCTCGCTTGAACGCGATGCAGTCAAAGCCCTCAATCGGCTTGATATTCAATTTACTCATCGTTCAATACCCCTTCGGCGAAACGATCTCCAAAAACCCGTACCCGTTCTTCAGGTTAATCTGATTGTACAGTTTCATTTTTTCAAGCTGGACAATGTGCTTGAAATTCCACGACACAATGGCATCCACCCGGTGAACCGTGGCCGTCGCCACATGGCCCGCGTCCGTGGCGGAATTGGAAGTCAGGATGCCCGCTTCCAAGTAAGCGCTTTGTAATTCCCTCGCCTCTTTGTTGAATTCAACTTCCACGATGTTCCCGGAAGGGACGCTATCCGTCAAAGCCCGGACATTGGGCGGCGCGTTCTTGAGTTCCAAGCCCACCAACTCGCCCAACACGATCACCACCCGGCCCTCGGTGGCCGCCTCGAAAATCTTGACGGAATCCGCCATAAACTCCTTGTCGAAGCAACCGCCAAACACCGATGTATCCAAGTATACCCGCAGAGGTTTCATATTCACATTGTACACGCCCGCTCCTTTCCATCGCTATTTTCAAGACCAAACAACCAACTTCGCCGGAAGGGTCGAACGACCCGAAACGGCAAAAGGCAGAGAGTCTACCCTTGGGTAAACTCCCTGCCCAATGTCATTTCAGCGCCCTCCGGGCTGCACCTCCTTCACGGCCACAATCACCAGCCTCAACCCCATCCCCTTCAACAGCTTCGCCAAGCGGATGAGCTTCCACGACTCTTCCTCATCCCATAACATCAGTTTCAACCGCCACTCGCTCAACCCGCTCTTGGAGGCTACCACGTGGTAGCCTCCCCTCGCCTGGATCACGTCAAGTAACGCTCCCTGCAAGTTGGCCGGGTCGCCGTATTCCAGCGCCTTGGTCAAATACCGGGCCGCATGGCCTTGGTCTTTCAACTTCTCCATCATACAATCCCCCTTTCTCTTTCCCTTGGATGGTATTTCTTGTGCGCTTCCTTCAAGTCCCGTATCGAAACCGAGGCGTAAACCTGCGTCGTCTCTAGCTTCGAGTGGCCGAGCATTTCCTGTAGGTGCCTCAAGTTCGCCCGGTTCTTCATCATCAAAGTGGCGCAAGTGTGCCGGAAGGTATGGGGCGAAACCGTCTTGGTCAGCCCCGCCTTGGCCGTGTACTCCCTGATCTGCCGCCTCGCCAACCCCTTCGACATCTTGTTTCCGTACTGGCTCACGAACAGGAAGGAATGGCCCTGGCCCCTCATCAGCATGGGCCTTACCCCTTTCAGGTAGCTTTCCACGTACCGGCAAGCCACCGACCCCAGGGGCACCACCCGGTCTTTGTCCCCCTTCCCGCTGTTCACCCGCACGAACCCGTCCCGCAAATCCACCTCCTCGATCTTCAGGTTTTCCAGTTCCGACACCCTCAAGGCCGTGGAATAAAAAACCTCCATCATGGCCCTGTCCCTGTACCCAATGGCCGTCCCCGTGTCCGGCGTCTCCAAGAGCTTTTTCATCTCGTTGGCCGTGAGGATGGACCGGGGAAGCCTTTGGGGTTGCTTCGGATAGGGGATATGCCGGGCCGGATCGGCCACCAAGAACCCCTCCGCCTGCAACAGCCGGAAGAACGACTTCACCGCCGATAGGTGGTTCATCTGCACGCTGGCAAGGTGGGAGTGCCCTTTCTCGCTCGCCTGCTCCACCGCCTGCATGAGGTAGTCCCGCACGTGGTCGGGCCTCACCTCCACCACCTGGGTTACCCCCACGTCTTCCAGGTATCGGAAGAACTTCTTCAAGTAGTGGCCGTATATCTCAAGCGTCCGGGGTGAAAAGCCCCTCACCTGCAAGAGTCCCTTGTGCCTTTCCTCGTAGTGCGCGAAGTCAGACATGGAGCGCCACCGGGGCCTCGGCCACTTCCACCGCCGCCGCCCTTTCCCTGGGATGCGTTTCCCCGTGGGTCTCCTTCAAATCCGCCCCGGCCACATGGGTATAGATTTGCGTGCTGGTCAGGTCGGTATGCCCCAGGAGCAGGGACACCGCCTGGATCGGTGCCCCATGCCTCACCATCAGCGTGGCGCATGTATGCCTCAAGGTATGGGGCGTCACCTGCCTCTCGATCCCCGCCCGCCTCGCCGCCCACCTCACCATCCTTTCCACCAAAACACCGCTCAAGGGCGTTCCATAGTGGGAAAGGAAGAGGTGTTTCTCCTCCCTGTCCTTGGGCATCAAGTAGGGCCTCCCCTGGGTGATGTAAGCCTTGAGGCACCGGCTGGCCGCATCCCCCAGGGGTACCACCCGGTCTTTGGCCCCCTTGCCCTGGTTCACCCTCACCACACCGCCCTCAAAATCCACGTCCTCCGGTTGGAGCGCCAACAGTTCACCCAGGCGGATGCCGGTCGAGTAAAGCACCTCCAACACCGCCTTTTCCCTCAAGCCCGTCGTGGTCGAGGTGTCGGGCACCACCAGCATCTTTTCCACCTCCTCCTCGGTCAGCACCGTCACGGGGAACCTGCTGGGCTTGCGGGGTTCTTCCAGCCGATCCGCCGGGTTCAACAGGACCCGCCCCGTTTCCTCAAGCCACGCGAAGAACCGCTTCACGGAACGTATCCGCAAGGCCACCGTCCCGTACCGGTAGGGCTTCCCCAGCCAGGTCTTGGCCTCCACCACCTCCACCCGGTATTCCAAAAGCTCGTCCGCCGTCACCCGCCTGACGTCCTCCACCCCTTTCCGGGTCAGGTAGACGACAAAGGGCTTCAAGTTGAGGCTGTAGGCCACCCACGACCTTTCCGAAAACCCCTTTCCCGCCATCCATCGGCGGTACTCCTCCAACAGCTTTTCCATACTCTCCATACGGCCACCTCCAAACAAAGTTTTCCCTTCCCTGGTTCACAAGGCTGGGTACGGCTGGCTCTTTCTCTGAGTGTCAAACGACACTGATGCGGAATGAGTGGGGTCGGGAGCGTCTAATCGTCCAAAGTCTTTGTGGGGTAAGGGTTTCCGGGGGAAAAAGTGTTTAAACGGAATGAACACTTTCAGGTATGACAGCTTCCAGGGAGGGGGGGTAGACCTTCTGCCACCAAGCCACCAAGTGGCCCCCCAATAGCCCTAGTCCCGGCCTGGAACCAGGGGTTTAGCCCTTCGCACTACCGCCGCCAAGTGACCACCAAGTACCCTCCAAGTCACCAAGTCAGCCGCTTCAACGCCCGCGCCAACCACCCACACCACCAAACCAGCCTAGAAAACTGATACAGACACAGGGAGGTCGGGCGTCGCTACTTCACTCAAAACAAACAATCACAATGCTTTTACACCAAAAATTCTTGAATAGGATTCAACTACCAGTTCACCTTAGAAGAACCTCACCACCACACACTTTACCCACCCCACTCATGATGCAGATCAAGGGGGGTTCGCCATCGCTCTTTCCAAAAATCGGCAAATTTACTAACTCAAACTCACTTTTCCAGTTCAAATGGATTGAACCAAACCAGCTCACCTACTCAACCCCATTACCACCACCAAACTACCCAATCCACCATCCAACCTTGATGCTCAGATAGGCGGGGTCGCCATCACACTTTCCAAAAACCAGTTATTTCACTAACTCAAACTCACTTTTTCATTTCATACCGGATGAAAATAATTCACCCTTCCACTGATACCCACTTCCACCACCAAACTACCCAAACCACCACCCAACCTTGATGCTCGGATAGGGGGGTTCGCCATAGGAATTTTCGGAAGTCGGCCATTTACCCCGGTAAAACCTGCGTTTTCATGTCCGACTGTCGGACATTTTAGTTCCATGGCGCGGAACTCCCAGTTCCATGGGAAGTGCCTCAAACCGTTTCACAGAAAGGCTTTTAGCCCTTCATGAGTGTTGGCCGCCGCCTGTCCCGGCTTCGTCCTTGATACTGTTGAGGGCGGGGTCGGGCGCGGCTCTCTCCCCGAATCCCAGGCACCATAAGGGCTTTGGCCCCTTCCATGGCTAAATGGGATTAGGTATTACCACCCCTGTCAAGACTGGTTCACCTCCGGGGCCTCCTGGCTCCTTAGCTCGTACACGTACTCCTTGCCCTTCTTCCCCGTCACCGAGTAGAGGTATTCCAGGTCGGTTAGCTCCTGGATATGGGTCTTCACCTGGAAGTCGCTCCACCCGCTAAACTCCCGGATATCCCGCCGGGTGAATCGGTAGGCTTTGGGCTTCCCCTTCGCCATCTCCTTGACCTTGGCAAGCAAGGCCTTTCCCGGTGCCGATAGCTCCCCCATGGTCTGCCCCAGGACTGCGGCCATAAGCCGGTTGGCCGCTTCCACGTCCGCCCCCGTGGCCTCGATGTATTCCACCTTCTCCCCACCCTCTTCCAGGGTCTTGGGCTCCCTTTGGTACTGGTGCAGGAAGGCCACCGCCTTGATAAGCCCCAGGTACTTCTTGTGGTCCCGCCGTGCCCTCAAGCTATTGGCCGGAAAGGTCAGCTTCGGCGCGTAGGGATTCACCACCCATAGGGGCTTCAAGAGCCTTTGGGCGTTCTTCTGCCGCCTGGATACCCGCTCCCCCTCCCGCTTGAGCCTCAACCCTTCCGCCGTCTCCAATACCCTCTGGTGGGCCAATATCCGCTCGGTCATTT
>CAWKIF010000024.1:0-27283 GCA_963849485.1 candidate division FCPU426 bacterium
TGATCGTGAGGCTC
Source organism: candidate division FCPU426 bacterium (assembly GCA_963849485.1). Taxonomy (GTDB): domain Bacteria; phylum Oederibacteriota; class Muellerivitia; order Muellerivitales; family Muellerivitaceae; genus CAVTWJ01. Next base: position 15 of record CAWKIF010000024.1, read on the forward strand.
AAGGCAATCCCGGGGAACAAGCTTGCGAACACCAGTGCGTTACGCCCGCCAGTGGAATGGCCGATGATATGGGCCTGTGGGATATCCAAGGCATCGAGTATCCCGGCCAAATCACGGGCATGGTCCTCGGGCGTATAACCCGTATCCGGCTTATCGCTTTTTCCATGTCCCCGCATGTCCGGGGCCAACACGCGAAAACCTTTCCCCACCAAAATTTCGGCGGTGTTATTCCATGTAGTGTTTTGGGAGGTCAACCCGTGAAGCAGGCAAACCAGGGGGCCAGTGAAACCCCATATTTCGTAAAAGAACCTGCCCCGATTAGTTTGGATGAATGGCATATGAATTATTCCAAGCTCGCTGATTTTAAATAAACCGCTATTTGGCCTCGATGGTGAATCTCATGGTCCAGGTTTCCCCGAACGATCGCCCACCAAACGGTGATGGACCCGAATTTAGGGTCTTCAATAGTTCTTTCCCATTCATCATCCGATATTTCTTCGATCATCTTTCGCCTCGCCGAATGGGATTCCACCAGCTTGCTCATCAACACATCGTATTCCGAGCGGTCCCTAACGGTTTTCATGCCCGGTTTAGCCTCGGCGTTAACAAATTTCCCACTTTCCATAATTTCCATCAACCAAAGATCTGCGTCGATTAAATGTTGGGCAAGATCGGTGAAGCTCAGGGAATCCGGGCGAAGCCTCCAATTTTCCTTGCTGGGTGGCACTGCCTTTAAGGTTTTGAGAGTCGATTCCCTGACCGCGTCGGAATAAATCGCAAGTCTTCGTGACTCCTTGGCCATTCCCGCCTCCCTTCACTGATGCCCTATTTTAACCCCGTTCGCTGTTGCCCACTTTATTATTGGCCTCGCCCGCCCATAAAATGCGCGTCCATGACAACCATAATCTCTCCAACCCCAAACGACCCCTATGCGGCTTTCCGCTATTCCAATTACCGCTACTACACCCTGGGCAATTTTCTGTCCGTCATGGGCCAGCAAATGCTTCGGGTAGGGGTTAATCTCGAGGTCTGGCGCCAAACCCATTCCCTCATGGCTTCGGGGCTCATCGGTTTGTTCATTTGGATTCCCATCTTCCTATTCATGCTTCCGGGCGGAATGATGGCAGACCGGTTTAATCGGAAGAGACTGGTCCTGGCCTGCAACCTTCTTTTCGCCTTTTGCGCCTGTGGACTGGCCGTCGCGGACCGTTTTCCTCACCCCGTCACGGTCCTATTTATTTTCTTATTCATGATCGGCATCGCCCGGGCGTTCAGCGACCCGCCTAAAAACGCCCTCCTTCCCGAACTGGTACCCCAGGAACACTTCACCAACGCCATCGCCTGGAACAGTAATATTTTCCAAATCGCCTCCGTGGCCGGGCCCGCCCTGGGCGGTTTTCTATATTCCTGGCTGGGTTTCACCTGGGTTTGCGGGATCGACATTACGATTGAAATACTTTTTTTCATTTTCATCCTGACCGTCCACCAATCCGTTCAATACAAAAAGGAACCGATAAGCCTGGATTCGCTCCTTCAGGGGCTGAAATTCGTCCGGGACAACAAGCTGATATTGGCCACCATTACCATGGACCTTTTCGCCGTCATCCTGGGAGGGGCCACTGCCCTTTTTCCCGCCTTTGACGAAAAAGTTCTCCACTGTGGGGCTGTGGGGGTCGGGTTGTTGCAGACCGCCATCGCCCTGGGAGCTTTCTCCACTTCATTCTTGGTGGCCCACTTGCCCATGAAAAGGGCGGGGGTGACCCTTCTCTGGGCGGTGGCGGGCTTCGGGATCGCGACGATCATCTTCGGTCTATCCCACTGGTACTGGCTTTCCTTCGCGATGATGTTCCTGGCGGGGGCTTTCGACAACATCAGCGTCATCGTGCGGCACACGCTAGTCCAGGTGTTGACGCCGGATTCAATGCGGGGACGCATTACTTCCGTCAGCTACATATTCATCCATTCATCCAATGAGCTGGGTGGGTTTGAGTCCGGAGCTGTAGCGGCATTGGTGGGTTTGGTGCCTTCGGTGATCCTGGGAGGAATTGGCAGCCTTTTGGTTGTCCTGGCGGTCACTCAAATTTGGCCCGAGGTGGCCCGGATAAAATCTCTTTCTAAACCCTAGGGTTGTTCCAGCCGACCCAATTGCCAGTGAAGCGCGCTTTCCAGATCGGGATAGAAAAACTCAAAACCCATCTTCTCTAATTTTGCCGGTTGGACTTTCTGACCTTCCAACAATAGTGCTTCCCCCATCTCCCCAAAGAGAGCTTTCACCACAAATCCAGGCAGGGGGGCGATCGTTGGCCGTTTTAAAACTTTCCCTAACACCTTTGTGAATTCCTTATTCGTCACCGCCCCCGGCGCCGTGGCATTCACTGGCCCCGAAAGGTCCTGCCGGTAAAGCAGTTCGTGGAAAACTCCAACCAGGTCTTCCATCGCGATCCAGCTCATCCATTGTTTACCCGAGCCGATGATTCCCCCGCCCCTATGAGGAAAGGCGGAAGCATCTTGGGCAAGGCGCCACCCGCAAGGGACAATACGATCCCCGTTCTGACATGGACCACCCTGATATTTTGCCAACGGGCCGGGTCCGCCGATCTTTCCCATTCCTGGCAAGACTCCGGAAGAAAACCTTGGCCTGCCGGGCTCTCCTCGGTTAACGCTTCCTCGCCCCGGTTTCCATAAAAGCCAATGGCCGAGGAAACAATGAAGGTCTTGGGCTTGGCTTGAAGTTTCGCCAGGGTCTCGGCCAAAAACCGGGTGCTTTGAACCCGGCTCACACGAATAGCTTCTTTTCTTTCTTTGGTCCATCGGGAAGCGCCGATGTTTTCGCCGCCCAGGTGGATGACCGCGTCCACCCCTTCCAATGAAGCCGAATCGATCTCCCTCTTGACCGGATCCCAATGGATTTCCCCCTTTTGCAGGTCCGAAGGATGGCGTACAAGAGTCCTCACCTCATGACCCTCGCAACGCAGGAAGCTTTTTAATTCACTCCCCACCAACCCCGAGGCACCCGCCATCACGATCTTGAGGGGCGGCTCTTTGGCCCGGGAATGAGTTCTTTTCAAATCATTAAGAGTACGCTGATGGCGAAACTCGAAAAGGCGGACCAGTTTTTTCTTAATCCAGCTCCCCGCCGCCATTTTTCCTAAAAATCTGTAGGGGAGGGCGTAATCCACCTGATCCAAAAGACGGCTCGTTTGGGAATTAATGGGTTCAAACCCATGGGTATGCACCCACCGTGCAAAAGGCCCCTTCACTTGCTCATCGCGGAATTGCCGTCCGGGAATAAAGTCTTTATGAACCGATTCCCACCATTGGCGGAACGGCCCGACTTCCAGAATCACCCTGGCGCCATTTTCTACGCCGCCTGTTTTTGCGATGACCCGCGATTTTTCAAAGGGGGGCATCAACCTCGCCAGGGCCTGGGGCCGGGAATACCATTGGAAAACCGCTTCCACAGGGAAAGGAACTTCCGAAATTTTCTCAAACAAGGGCATGGGAACCTCTATATATAAGCATACCGTCAACATAGACAGTGGAGCCTATTAATCGCAAGATTCTCAACTGATAAATCACTGCAACTTTTTCTTTCCGGCGTCCGTCCAACTATTTGAAGTTGAGACCTCTGAAAAAATCCAATAAGGCGACAATCAGAGGTCTTACCCAAAGATTTCCGCAGGAAATCGTGGGTTACTTATAAGGTTTGCTGAAAAAGGCGGCGTAAGCCGACTTCTTCAGAGATTACAAATTTAGTAAACCCAAGGGAGATACAAATGAAAAAGTTAATCGTCGTGTTGTGCGGTCTCTTTTTCCTCGGTGCGACCGGATTGGCCCTGGCGCAAGACGCGAACGGCAAAAACCCGGCGATGAGCCCCAAGGCTCGTCTGAAAAGGCAGCACAAGCGCATTCAAAATGGCGTGAAGAGCGGAAAGATCAGCAAATCCCAGCACAAGCAATTGGCCCAAGAAGGCAAGGATATCAACCAGGAGCGCAAGGCGGATCTGTCCAAGGATGGCGGGAAACTGGACAAGTCGGACCGCAAGTCCCTGGAATCCCAGGAGAACCTCCGTTCCGAGCAGATCAAGCAGGATAAGACCGGTAATCAGTAAGTCTCTTCAGCAAGTTAAGTTAAAGAAGGCGGGGAAATCACTTCCCCGCCTTCTTTATTTGGGCGAATCCGATAACCAAAAGAATCAACGCCGGTTTTTTGAGCAAGCCAAAATAACGGTTCTGTAAGTTGTCGGCGATGGATCGCCGCGACCTATCCCTTTGACAAATCCTTTGAGTGATAGCATAATGATATCATTTAATGAAAGGGGGGTGCTTATGGCCCAGTTACTGGTTCGGAACTTAGCGCAAAAAGTGGTGGACCGCTTAAAGAAGCAGGCAAAAGCCGGGGGGAAATCACTCCAATCGGAAGTAAAAACCATCCTGGAAGAAGCTTCAAATCGGGTCGATCAGAAAGCCTTTTTTGACAAAGCTGAAACCATTCGACGGTCCCTCAGCGGCCGGAATCTATTGGATAGTACCACCCTGATTAGGGAAGACCGCGAACGTTGAGCCATTACGTCGTTGATGCCAGCGTCGCCGTCCAATGGTTTCTCCCGGAACGGCATAGCGAAGCGGCGGGCAGGCTGCGGAGTAAGGAATATCAGCTTTACGCCCCTAGCCTTCTATTCCTTGAAATCAACAACGTTTTAATTAAACATGTACGGCGCAAAGAAATTTCCCGTGCCCTGGCCGAGCGAATTCGCGTTGCAATCGCCCATACTCCTATATTGGTTCATTCGGATAGGATGCTCCTGGACCCAGCCTATTCGCTTGCCGACAAAACGGGATGTAGTTTATATGATGCCCTCTATTTAGCCTTGGCGGTTAAACTTGAAGGCCGAATGATTACCGCTGACCGGCGCTTTTACAACGGCCTCGTTTCCGGGCCCCAAGCCGAACATATCCTTTGGATAGAAGATTTACCAAAACCCTAAGGCGGGGTTTACGAACTTCTCTTTTGGGTAAGGTAACCCCTTTTTTACGACCGGCTTATGCCGACAATTAACTGAAATGACTGACTGAAACCATTGAAAGCCTCGACCAACCAAGACCCCCTTTCCCTTCTCAACCGTGTTTTCGGCTACCCGTCTTTTCGAGGGAAGCAGGAAAGTATTATCCGCCATGTCCTGGGTGGGGGTTCCTGCCTAGTGCTCATGCCCACCGGCGGGGGCAAGAGCCTTTGTTACCAGGTCCCTGCCATGATACGTCCCGGCCTGGCGTTGGTCATTTCCCCCCTCATCGCCTTGATGCAGGATCAGGTGAGTGCCCTAGTTCTAAACGATGTGGCCGCCGCTTTTTATAATTCCACCTTGGATGGGAGCCAAAAGGACGAGATTCGCAAACAAGCCCATCAGGACAAGCTGGACTTGCTTTACGTGGCGCCTGAAACCTTGAACACGCCCGGGTTTCAATCCTTCATCCGCGACCTGCCCCTCAGCCTCATCGCGGTGGATGAGGCCCATTGCGTCTCCCAATGGGGTCACGACTTTCGGCCCGATTATCTGCTCATCGCGGACTTGCGCGGCCATTTCCCCGCCACACCACTGGTGGCCCTGACGGCCACGGCGGACCCGCAAACCCAAAAGGAAATCCGCGAGCGGCTGGGGTTGGTGAATGACCCGGTTTTTTCCTCCAGCTTCGACCGGCCCAATATCCGTTACCAGATCACGGTGAAGGAGGCGGGGCGCGAGCAGTTGCTCGACTTTATCCGCACGAACCACCCAGGCCAGGCCGGGATCGTCTATGTGCTTAGCCGGACGAACACCGAGGAAACCGCCGCCTGGCTTTCGGAAAGGGGCGTTGAGGCCCTTCCCTACCACGCCGGGATGGAGGCCCCTTTAAGGCGGCGACACCAGGAGCGCTTTTTGCGCGAGGAGGGCCTGGTCATGGTGGCCACCATCGCCTTTGGCATGGGCATCGACAAGCCCAACGTGCGTTTCGTGGCCCACCTGGGCATCCCCAAGAGCGTAGAATCCTACTACCAGGAAACGGGCCGTGCCGGGCGCGACGGCGAACCCGCCTCGGCCTGGATGGCCTATTCCCTGGACGACGTGGTGAAACTGCGACGTATGATCGAGGGCGGCGAGGGCGACATGGCCCACAAACGCCTTGGCGGCCAAAAGCTCAACGCCATGCTGGGCCTGTGCGAAACCGTGGCCTGCCGCCGCCGGTCCCTGCTCACCTATTTCGGTGAGGACCACCCCGGAAACTGCGGGGGCTGTGACAACTGCCTAACCCCTCCCAAAACATGGGATGCCACCATCCCTGCCCAAAAGGCCCTTTCCTGCGTTTACCGCACCGGCCAGCGATTCGGCGCGGGCCACTTGATCGATCTATTAATAGGCAAGGAAACTGACCGAGCCATCCAGTTTGGCCATACCAAGTTGAGCGTTTTCGGCGTGGGCAACGATCTGGAAAAAAGGAACTGGGATTCGATTTTTCGCCAATTGGTGGCGGGTGATTACGTGGATGTGGATTTAGAGGGCTACGGCACCTTCAAACTGAACGAAAAATCATGGTCGGTTTTGAAGGAAGGCCAAAAGGTTTTGCTGAGGGAAGACCCACCGCCCCGGGTCAAGGTCAAGGGCACCCGGCGGGACAAAACCCCGACCAAGCCCCCCTCCGAATGGACCAGTCAGGATACTTCCCTTTTCGAGGCCCTACGCACCCTGCGCCTCCAATTGGCCAAGGAGCAAAATTTGCCCCCTTATGTGGTCTTTCACGACAGCACCCTGCGCGAAATGGCTTCCCGACGCCCCGCCTCCCTAAACGAATTCGCCCAGATCCCCGGGGTGGGCGAAGCTAAACTGAAGAAATATGGGCCCGCTTTTTTGAAAATCCTGACCGGTTCAGATTCAAAAAATGATTAACAACCCATATCAAAGCCTTCATCCAAAAGCATTTTTTACCGCCAAGACGCAAAGTTCGCCAAGTAAGACAAAAAACCATAAGAATTTTCGCTTTTATTCAACTCTCTTGCCTTTCGTTGTTCTTGGCGGCCTTGGCGTCTTGGCGGTGAAATAGGTTTTGTTAGAGACTTTAAGTAATATCTCCGGCATATAGGTCGGAGGAACCGTCCTGCGAAATGGGAGTCAAATTTAAAAAGAGGAACTGTGGAAATTAGAATCCTAAAAAACAAAGACGAAAAAGGCTGCCAATGCGAGGACTGGCTATTCCATTGGTATCGGTTCAGCGGGCAAACCCCAACTTTTTGCCCGGTCGATGGATGCATGAACCCCATTGAAATAGGCGCCCGGATTGAAAAACCCAGTAAGCCGGATGGCAAATGGTTTATTGTCCCCCTTTGCCTCAATCACGAGTCCCAAACCGGGGCGACCTTTTATATGAACGATCACGTGAAATGGATCACCGGCAATGACAGCCAAGCTTTGGCGAAGTTGAAAAGAGAGTAATAGATTCACCTTCGAACTAATAACTAACGTTTAAACCAACTAAGCCAGTTTCAAATCACTATGCCGTGCGATTGTTTTGAAATCACGGTCCAGGGTTAACAATGAAACGCCGTAGTAAATACATCCCTGGGCGATCAGGCAATCCGTAACGCCGCGAACGGTTATCCCCTTACGGCGCAAAGCGCGATAGAGTGCGGCCGCCTCAACATACAAATCGGCAGGCAAGTCCAACGTTACTAACCGTTCAAAAACCGAACGGGCGCTTTTAAAATCCGAATCTTCCTTAAAGCCCGCCAGGATTTCCAATTTAATTACCGGAAATAATACCGGTTGGTCGTTATTTTCGAGCATTTGAGCCAGGGCATCGGTCTCTGGGAGCGACTTCCCGTTGAAATAGGCGATCCAAACTGAGGAATCGACTATTTTCACGAGCGGTTTTTCCGCATATCGCCGAGATCACCCTCCCACTTCAATTTTCCACGAAGTTTCAGCAGGGCTTTCATGACGTCTCCCTGCTGGACAAGGCGTTCCAAAGCGATTTGAACCACCTGACGTTTGGACTTCGCCCCAGTAATTTGAATGGCTTTCCGGATCAAATCATTATCAAGAATTATGTTCGTGCGTGCCATGGCTCCTCCTGTTCATACACCATTTTATCACATTTATGTGTATAGAACCATTCCCGGCTTAGGCTATACCCTCTGCCTGCCCTCGAAGGGATACAGGGAAAGTCCAACAGTTGGCACGATTTCCACACTACGGAAAGAGCTTGGCATGATAGCCCGGATATATGGCCTGCCCTGAGCCCCCAAAGGCGGGTCGAAGGGCACGATTATCTGACACGAGGCCTCAAGCCGAGTGGCAAGCCTTGGTGATCCCAATTGCAAGGGGCAATTGGGGCACGGGGGTGGCACGATCACGGGGGTGGCACGATCACGGGGGTGGCACGATCACGGGGGTGGCACGATCACGGGGGTGGCACGATCACGGGGGTGGCACGATCACGGGGGTGGCACGATCACGGGGGTGGCACGATCACGGGGGTGGCACGATCACGGGGGTGGCACGATCACGGGGGGTGGCACGATCACGGGGGTGGCACGATCACGGGGGTGGCACGATCACGGGGGTGGCACGATCACGGGGGTGGCACGATCACGGGGGTGGCACGATCACGGGGGTGGCACGATCACGGGGAGCGCGTTTTTTCTAATTTTTTCCAAGATCAGGAAAAAATTAGAAAAAACCTGTGGGTTTTTAACCCCCACCCGCTAAAACCCCACAAAATCTGCAGTCTTGGCACAATTCGACCTCGATGGCACAATAAACAAGCGATTGGCACAAAGGGGGGCCCAATCCAATGATTATGGGAGGTTATATATGGTCGATACCAATGAAGAGAATTACGAAAAAGATTCCAATAAGAATCTCAAGGATACATCTGGAATCCTTTGGACGCTCCTATGGGGCTCTACCATTGTCCATGCCGGTTCGACTGTCTGGGCTATTCTTTCAACCGCCAAACTACCCCCTGGATATGAGCTTGGCCCTAACTGGGTAACTGTCTTCGGAAATGGCCCTACTTCCCAGACTTTCTGGTTTTATGTTGTCGTTCTTGCCATCAACGTTATTTGGGAAAGCTGGTTACGTGGCCAAAAGTCTTACGTGCCACCCACCCCCTTTCCCAATATTAAATACAGCCATGTCGCACTAATATCATGGGCAATTTTGTGGATCGCAGGCCATGTGGGAAATGGGGATGGTGTGACTTACCCTGTTCCAGATTGGCTCAATAAAACTTTCGTTGTCTGTATTCTTCTTTGGATTTTCCAACATTTAATGATTAGGTTCTTTCAGAAGTTCGATGAAATAAAAAAAGCCTTTATGGAAGGCTCTAGTCCCGCTAAACCAAATTCATCCCAACCTACCGCCCAGGCCGCAGGCAACGGAACCTTAAATCAAGGGCAAAGTTCAGCTCTACCCGCACAAAACCAAGCCATTTCCAATAATGCCGATTTAACAGCGAAGGTATTGGACTATGTCCGCCAAAAGGGTCAAGCTAAGACCAGCGGGCTGGTGGGAATATTGGGTAGTTCCAGGAGATCCGTAATCCGCACCCTCAACAAACTACTCGCGGACGGGAAGCTCATCCGCGAAGGAAACGGTGCCGGCGCGGTTTACCGGCTTAACGAGAACCCAAAAGATGGAAAATGGAATTAATCTAGGTTCTTGGTTCGAGTCCAACCCGGGGAGCCTAAAAAAATTCGAACCAATGGGAAAGCAAATATCAAAGCTTTGACTTATTCCGCGATGTATTTGCCGATATGAACCTGGTTGGCGATCGCGCCCTGGACGTATTCCTGCGCCAATTTGGCCTTGGGGGTGTCACTGGGGGCCAATTCCAGGTACTTCTTCCAGCATTCCACCGCCCGATCCTTATTACCCCGGTTCAGGTAAATGCCGCCCAGTGAGAAATGAACGTCGATATGGTTGGGGTCCAACTGCATGACCCTTTCATATTCCACGAGGGCTTCCTCCCACCACATCTTGGCGTAATAGGCGTTTCCCAAGTGAAAATGTGCTGAAGGATGTTGGGGTTGGAGCGCAACAGCCTTGGTACATTCCTTAACCGAATCGTCATACTTTCCCGTCTTGAATAAAAGGATACCCAGGTTTAGTTGAGCCGGGAAATAATTGGCGTCGATGTGCAGGGCTTGCCGGTAGAGTTCTTCCGCACCGGTAAAGTCCTGGCTCTTATAAAGGATAACCGCTTGTTTGTTGATGTCAGAAGGTTCCGTCATGCAACCCGTCCATTCACTATTTACTGTTTGTTGTAAAAGCCCTTAAATCGGACTTTTTCAACTTACAACATTTTCGGAAACCCCACGATTCCTGCGGAATCTTTGGGGTGAGCAGGCTGCTTTGTAGCCTTTTTTATTTTTCCCACCCATTTCCGAGGAAATGGGTGTTGCAGCCTGTCAAGGGATCACTTTATTCAGGGGATACTCCACGATGCCTTCCGCGCCTTGGTCCTTGAGCCGGGGGATCATGTCCCTGACTGTCTTTTCGTTGACAACCGTATCCACATCCACCCAATCCTTGTTGGAAAGCTCAGAAATGGTAGGAGAATTCAGCGAGGGCAAAACCTTGAGCACACTCTCCAACTTGGCCTTGGGAACGTTCATCTTCAAGCCCACTTTTTCCTCGGCCGCCAATGCGCCCTTGAGTAAGAGTACCATGTCCTCGATCTTTTTGCGTTTCCAGGGATCGGTCCAGGCCTTGTGGTTGGCGATCACGAGAGTGTTGGATTCCATGAGGGTTTCCAGGATCACCAGGTTGTTGGCCCGCAGGGATGAACCGCTCTCGGTCACCTCGATAATGGCGTCCGCCAGTTCGGGAGGTTTGGCTTCGGTGGCGCCCCAGGAAAATTCCACAAGGGCGTTGACCCCGTTTTTCTTGAGGTAGGCCTTCGAGACGTTCACCAGCTCGGTGGCGATTTTCTTGCCTTCCAGGTCCTTGACACTCTTGATGGGGGAGTTGGCCGGTGCCGCCAACACCCAGCGCACGGGCCTTAAGCCCGCCTTGGCATAGATGAGTTCGGCCACTTCCTGGACGTTCGACCCGTTTTCCATGACCCAGTCCCTGCCGGTCATGCCCACATCGAGGGTGCCATCCTCCACGTAACGGCTCATTTCCTGGGCCCGGATGAGCATGGCTTTCATTTCAGGGTCGTCAATATTGGGAAAATAGGAACGGGAAGTGGAAGAAATCTTGTAACCGGCCTTGGCGAACAAATGAAAGGTTGATTCTTGCAGGCTCCCTTTGGGCAGCCCGAGCTTCAGGAGATTAGACATGGGGTTTTCCTCTTCTTTGGTGGTAAGGCCTGCTTATTTAACAAAAGGCGCTTGTCTTTGGCAACCTTTGTTTCGTTGAACAAACCCTCATTTTCACCGCCAAGACGCCAAGACGCCAAGTCCGCCATGCCGACCATCAATAAAAAGTTTAAAGAGTTCGGTATAGTACCGATTGCCTTATAGATTTTTAATGGTAAATCGGCACAAGAAAGGCAATAAAACCAATTAGGGTACAAAGAATTTTATAACTTTTTTCTTTCGCTGTTCTTGGCGGTCTTGGCGCCTTGGCGGTAAAACTGTTCTTTTCGTGGTTCTTAAATCAAACCGGGTCTTTTGGTAGACTAGCCGCCATTCTTGATCCCTGGAAAGGCCGACCTTGGACGCGCCACTGGACCTTTACAACCTGACCCATGAGGAACTAACCCGATTCCTGACCGATGAGGGCGCGCCCCGCCATACCGGGAAGCAGGTTTTCCAATGGCTTCACCAGAAAAAATGCGATTCCCTGATGGAGATGACCGACCTTTCCCTGGCCTTAAGGGAAAAACTGATCCCCCGGGTGAGGGTCACCCCCCTTCAACTCGCCGCCAAACAGTCTTCCACCGACGGGACGGTCAAGTATCTTTGGTCGCTTCCGCCGGATGAGAAGGGTCTCCCCGGGCAGGTGGAAAGCGTTTTGCTTCCCATGTCCCGGGATGAGGAAGGGGAAGCTGGGTTCTACACCGCCTGCATCTCCACCCAGGCCGGTTGCCGGATGAAATGCGCCTTTTGCGCCACCGGGGTCCCCAAGTTTGGACGCAACCTTACCACCGCCGAGATCGTCGGGCAAATATTGGGGATGGAAAGGGATTCCCAGCGAAAATTCAGTAACATCGTCGTCATGGGAATGGGGGAGCCGCTGGATAATTACGAACCCACCCAAAAGGCCATGCGTCTTTTCCATGATCCCGAGGGGCTCAACCTGGGCCGGCGCCGCATGACACTGTCCACTTCTGGCCTGGTGGAACCCCTCAAGCGGTTCATCAAGGATGATTGGCCCGTTTCCCTGGCCCTTTCGCTTCACAGCGCCGACCCGGAAATCCGCAGCCGCTTGATGCCCGTCAACCGCTCCAACCCACTGGACAAGCTCAAGAAACTCTTGAGGGAATACACCTTTGTACGCCGCCTGCCCGTCACTTTGGAATATATCCTTCTTAAAGGAGTGAACGACCGGCCCGAGGACGCCCAGAAACTGGCTGCCTTTTGCAAAGACCTTTTATGCAAGGTCAATTTGATCCGTTATAACCCTGTCCCTACCCTTCCTTTCCAGTCCCCGGGTGAACAGGAAACCGAGGCCTTCCAATCTTCCTTGCGCGAAAAGGGCCTGATGGTTTTCTTAAGGGAACGTAAGGGCGTGGATATCGACGCGGCATGCGGTCAATTGGGTTTCCGTGAAAACCAGGCCCCCGGATCGGTTGCCATCCTGCCATGAGAAAGGAACTTTCCCGATCGGCCCACCCACCCCTGACTTCGGAGGAAAAGGATCTCATCCAAAAGGCCCTTAAATTACTTGGAATCTTCACGCTGGTGGCCTTTGCTTGCGGAGGGGTCGCTCTCTATTTCACCCAGCTCCACCAGCCCATGATCGTTCCCAAGATTATTGGCATGTCCCAATCCCAAGCCCAGGAAACCCTGGCCGCCAAGGGGCTCCAGATGAAAATCCTGCGGGCACAATTTGATGAACATGTGGAGGCAGGGCTTTTGAGCGAGCAATACCCCCGGGCCAACGCCTACTTGAAAAGGGGCCAGGAAGTGGGGGTAGTCGTGAGCAAGGGCAACCCAAAGGTTAATGTTCCCGACGTGGTGCAGCTTTCCTTCCGGGAAGCCCAGATCCTTTTGGCCTCCAAACGTCTGCGGGTGGGACATGAGTCTATTTTGACCGATCACCTGGAACCCAAGGATACCGTCCTTGCCCAGGTTCCCGGGGAAGGCGAGATCGCCGGGGCCTTCGACTCGGTGGACCTGTTGGTTTCCGCAGGGCCGTCCAACCCGAGTTACCTGATGCCCAACCTCACCCAACAACCCCTGGAAACGGCGTTTAAGCTCTTGAGGCCATCCGGCATCACCCTCCAGAAAATTAAAATCGAAGTGCATGACGACCTGGATTCGGAGACGATCCTATCCCAAACCCCCGCCCCAGGCTCCCATCTCCTTCATGGTGACACGGTGTCGCTGGTCGTAAGCGCCAAAAGCTCCGACGCGGCCCTCAAGGCCCGGCTTTCCAAGGTGGATTTCGACATGCCCCCGGGGAACCCCCACCGCCTCCAGATTGACCTTTTCGATTCGACCGGCACCCGGACCGTTTATAACCGCATGCAAAGCCCCTTGGATCACGTCGAAGTCGAGGTCAGCGTCACAGGCAAGGCTTCCGCCCAGATTTACTTAAACCAGGAATTTGTGAAGGAAGTCCCGATCGAATAAGCACTCCTCCCCACCCTGCCGCAAAGACACTTACTTGATGTTTAAAAAAGGCGACCCTTGGCTTTAACTTCCACCCTTTACCGCTTTGGCATCGACCTTTCGGATGTCGAGCGAAACCTTTACCAAACCCTCGAATTCCGGGCGGCCATGCATCCTTCCGAATCAACGGCATTTTTCATCACGCGCGTCCTGGCCTATTGCCTCAATTTCAGGGACGGATTGGAATTTTCACCGGGAATCAGCGCCCCCGATGACCCCGCCCTCTTCATACGGGGACTGACCGGCGGCCTGGACCTGTGGATCGACATCGGCAACCCAACCGCGAAAAGAATCCACAAAGCCTCTAAATCCGCCAAGGTGGTTCTGATTTACACCCACAAGGACTCGCGATTACTAGCGAAGGAATTAGTCGAGGAAAAGGTCCACCGGCTTGAGGAAATAGGCCTCTATTCCCTCGACCGTAGGTTCTTAGAATCCATCGGGGCCCTCTTGGAAAGGGACAACCACTGGGAAATCACAAGAAATGAAGGGGAGTTATACGTAGGGATCGGGAAAGAAACATTTCCGGGAGGAATAGAACGCATCGCTCTAGATGGTCAAATTTAAGGACTGAATAAACCTAAGTTTTTACCACCAAGATACCAAGGCACCAAGAACATTGGTAAGTAGATTGTAAAAAACGTAAAACTAAATCTAATTTTGTTTTTCTTGGTGTCTTGGTGGTGAAATGATTTTTACAGTTTCTTAGTCTTTAAGAAGTTGTTCGGCGAGATCGGCGATTTCTCCGGGGGCTGCGGGCTTTTGGAAAAACCAGACTCGAGGGTCGGCCTTGTAATGCGCAAGCAATTCCGGGGTGATCCTTCTCGAAAGGGCCACCACCCCCTGGTGGTCAGCATCCCGCTGGGAACGTAAGGCCTCCAGCAGTTCCCCCCCATCCAACCCGGGTGCTTCCAAATCGGCGATGATGAGCTCTACCGGTTGGCGCTCCATCTCAATAAGGGCCGCCCTTACATCTTTAGCCTCACAGACAACTGTTTCACCCAGGGCTCGGGACAGGGATTCCCGCCATTCGGTATGAGTTTCTCGGTTTGGATCCACGACTAATACATTGAGCGTCATTTCTAAATCATGCCTTTCTTATCCTAATCTTCCCGATGACCCACAACGAAATCACCCGGACGAAGGGACCTTTTCTGCCTCTTTCATTTCCGACATTAAAAGTCGGATGCGGCTGGAAGCCTCCACCACACATTTTAAAAGCGGGCATAAATACTCTTCTTCGGACCGTCCCCCTCTGATGGATTCGCGCATCCCATGGAGCTTTTCTCCCAATTCAGCAGTCCAGTATTCTCCTAACGCAGAGGCGTCTTGTACCCAGACCGTAAAAGTCGCGATATGCCGGTTCAACTCTCCCTTCTCCTTTCCTCCCGAAAGGCTGATCCGCATTCCCAAAGCATAAAGCTGGTTGTCCAAACGCCGGATCAGCGAATCGAGGTTTTGCGTCATGAAGTTCTCCCCGATTCCACCCAAAACCTGATCTCAATGGGGGTTTCGTCCAGTAGCAGGGCCACGGCCGCTTGGGGTTTTCCCTTGGGCCAGGATTTGGGCGTACCAGGTTGCGAAGGAATTGCCTGCCCCCCTTCCATCTTCCAGAAAGAGGTCAGAAGGTGGCCGCAATAGACTTGGAAAAGCTCCCGGAAAGCCTCGTCACTGGATTGCAAATACCGGTTTGAGGACTGGCATCTTTCTAGGAGGATTCCGCCCAAACTACTGTGGGCCCTTAACACGAGCAGACTCCGGACAGGCCCTGCCAAATAGGCGCACCTCTCAAGGGACATAACTGAGGGGCCATCAACGGGCAAGCCCAGGGATTGGCAAGGGAGGCGTAACCAAGACCGGGAAACGACCTCAAAAACCTGGAATAGATCCTCCCCTTTCGGCAAATAAACCCGAACGGAAGAATTGTCCAAACTATCGGAGGAGTAAGGGGCGTTGGAGTCGGTCATGGTTTTCCTCAGGACGGTTTTTAATTTCCGGGAAACGACCATGGTTCCTTTAAGGCAAGGCAGATGCCAAGAATTCTTTTGAAAAAACGTTAAGATTGCCGCTTTTATGGAAGAGTTATGAAAGCGTGGAGGGAGAATGACTCAAAACAAGTAACACTTACTCAGGTTGGGTAAAACAGAGTGGG
Source organism: candidate division FCPU426 bacterium (assembly GCA_963849485.1). GTDB lineage: Bacteria > Oederibacteriota > Muellerivitia > Muellerivitales > Muellerivitaceae > CAVTWJ01. Next base: position 15,986 of record CAWKIF010000024.1, read on the forward strand.
AAAAGATAAGTGAAATGAAGAGATTTAAACCGTTAACAAAGTGCTGAAAAAGTATTTTTCAGCACTTTGTCGACAGCCATGGGATAGAACCAGCCACTTAAAATATGGTTTTTATGCTTTGTGGCTCGTTCGTAAATATGAACCCCCATTTCTCTTTGAAAATACAACAATGAAAATGGGGACGTCCCCATGCCCTTTGTTATTTCTTTTCAAAGGGGAATGGGGGAAAATCCGTTTCTCGGACTTTTTCAGCATCCTGTTAAAGGGAGTATTTTTTAATCTTATTGAAAAGGGTTTTCCGGGATATTCCCAGCATTTCCGCCGCCCGGGACTTGTTCCACTTGGTTTTCACGAGGGCCTTTTCAATCCTATCCTTCTCATCGGGGCTGGAAGGTTCTTGTTCCGCCTCCTCGGTGGTTTTATTGAGAATTTCTTCCTCAAACATCATGATTTCATCCGGAATGTCACCCACCGAGATTTTGGGACCCCGGGTATTGATCACCATCCGGTTGATGGCGTTTTTTAATTCCCTGACATTCCCCGGCCAGGGATAAGCCTGCAATTCCTGAATGACTTCCATGGGAAGGGGGTCCAGCTTTTTATCGAAAGCTTGGCAGGCTTCTTTCCAGAAAAAATGGGCGAGTTCGGCCACATCGTTGGGTCGGCTCCTCAAGGGAGGTAGCTTCAAAGGAATGACGTTCAGGCGGTAATAGAGGTCCGCCCTGAACCGGCCTTCCTTTATCTCATGCTCCAGGTTCCGGTTCGTGGCGGCGATGATCCTCACGTCCAGGGTGATTTCTTTCAACCCTCCCAGGCGGCGCAACTTGTGGTCTTCGAGGACTTTCAATAATTTGGTCTGGGTCGATATAGGCATTTCCCCCACTTCGTCCAGAAAGAGGCTTCCACCCTGAGCGGCTTCAAAGAGCCCCAATTTTTGCTTACGGGCGTCCGTGAAAGCACCCGCCTCATATCCGAACAACTCGGACTCCATCAGGGTTTCGGGCAACGCCCCGCAATGGAGTTCCACGAAGGGCTTCGCGGACCGGGGGGAGAGGTAATGGATCAGCTTGGCAGCGTGCTCTTTGCCCGTGCCCGTTTCCCCCAGGACCAGGGCCGTGACCTTGTCCAATTGTGCCAATTGTTCGATCTTATCGTAAACCTGAGCCATGGCGGGATCGGAAAGAAACAGGTACTCATGGGCGAACTGGTCCTGAAGGTATCGCCTCAGGACAGCAACTTCTTTCCTGAGCCCTAATTTTTCGCCGGAGCGGGCCAAAACGATCTGAAGATCGTCCAAGTTGAGCGGCTTTTGAAGGTAGTCTTCCGCGCCGGACCGGATTGCTTCCACGGCGGTTTTGATGGCCGCGGCCGCAGTCATGATCACCACCCCCACATTGGGGTGATCCTTCCGGAAATGCTCCAGAAGCTCAAGTCCGTTGATGTCGGGTAGGTAAAGATCCAGCAGGATAAGATCGGGTTTGAAATCACGGGCCATTTGCCGACCCTCCGCACCCGTATAGGCGGAAGCGGTATCATAGCCCAGTTCCTCCAGGAAAGGTCCCAAGGCCACGTGCATGGATTTCTCATCGTCGATCAAGAGAATTTTCATTGTAACTGCCCCTCAGGAGGCATCTCATTGTGCCCCTGCCCGGCCGGCAGTTCAACCAGGAAAACGGTTCTTCCTTCGGCGCTCTCTACCCGTAATTCACCGCCATGGACTTCCACTATTCTTTTACTGACGGAAAGCCCCAACCCGGACCCGCTTTTTTTTGTCGTGAAAAAAGGTTCAAAAAGACGGGATTGAACCTCGGGAGGAATTCCGGGACCCGTATCCTCGACTCGAAGCATCACCCGGTCCCCCTCCTCTGCGCACCCCAGGGTCAAGGTCCCGCCCTGGTCCATGGCCTGGTAGGCGTTTAAGATCAAATTGACCAGGACCTGCCGGATGCGGTTGGGGTTCACCCGGATAAAATACCTGTCCTTTTCAAAAGTCCATCGGGACTGAACCCGCGATTGGCGGGGGCCATATTGAACCTGCACGAACCTCAGCGAGGTTTCCATCAGGTCCCTCACATCCACCTCGTCGATCTCCTGGGTGGTGGTGTCCCGGGAAAAGTCCAAGGTGTCGTTCACCAGTTGTTTCAATCGTTCGCCTTGGTCCAGGATATTCTGAACTTGGATTTCGGCGTCCGGTTGTTCTTTCAGTTTACGTTTCAAGTATTGAGCGGAGAGGCCAATCCCTGAGAGTGGATTGCGGATTTCATGGGCCAACCCAGCGGCCATTTCACCGATCGCCCCCAGGCGGGCGTATTTCATCATAATTTGCTCAGCGTTCTTGCGTTCCCTCAAGTCCCGGAACACTGCCGCCGCGGCCAGCTGGCCCTCAAAAAGGATGCCGAAACTGATGACCTCGGTTGGGATGGCGACGCCATCTTTTCTCAGGATCGTTCTTTCAACCGGAGGATTAACTGCGGAAACATCTTCCAAAGAACGAATTCTTTTTTGGACATTTTCTTTCTCTTCGGGAGGAACAACCTTTGACCAAATTTCGCCCGCCAGTTCATCGGGCCGGTCATAGCCCAGCAGTTGGAGGAAGGCCGGGTTCACGTAAAGGGCCATCTCCTGATTATGAATCATCATGGCGTCTGGGGATCGTTCGATCAAATTCCGGAAACTCTCTTCCGATTTTCGGAGTTCCTCTTCCGCCAGAACCCTCTCCGTGACGTCCCGGTAATTGAAGACCAGCCCCCCGACGGAGGGATGATCCAGCATGTTGAAACCTGAACCCTCAATGTATTTCCAAGTACCATTCTTGTGTCTCAAGCGCATCCGCGTCACCGAGGAAGGATTGGTTTTATTAATCAAGGTTTTGAATTCTTGGCTGAGCCTGTCCAGATCATCCGGATGGATTCGGTCACGGAAATCCACGCCGATCCTCTCAGAGGGGTCGTAACCCAGAACCCGGTGAATCGAGGGGCTGATATAGCGAATCTTCCCTTCCCGGCTTAGAAGAATCATCACTTCATAAGAATTCTCAATGAGGCTGCGGAAATATTCCTCGGACTTTCTCAAAGCCTCCTCGGCCTGGAACCTCTCGGTGACATCCCGGTAGTTGAGCACGATTCCCCCGATGGCGGGATTATGCAAAAGGTTGGTTCCGGTCCCCTCGACATAGCGCCAGTTTCCATCCTTATGGAGAATTCGAGCCCTGGAATGAAGCATGGCACCCTTGGTTCGAATCAAATCTTTCAATTGCCCTGCCAACTGGGCCCGATCATCCGGATGCACAATCTCAAAAAAAAGTTTTCCCAACCTTTCCTCGGGACGGTAACCCATGACCGTCTCAATCGAGGGGCTGACATAGAGATTGTTACCAACCTGGGAAATCAGGGAGATGATGTCATGTGAGTTTTCGATGAGTCCCCTGAATTTTTCTTCCGAATCTCTTAAAGCTTTCTCGGAGTTAATTTGTTCTGTCAGGTCATGCAGGAGAGCCACTGAAACTTTCTTCCCCTGAAACATAATGGACATGCTAACCGTCTGGGTCCAGACCGCGCTTCCGTCCTTCCGAAGAAACCTTCTGACAACAGGAGGATTAATGACACCCGGCTTTTTTAAATTAAGAATTCTTTTGGTAACCTCTTCCCGCTCGTCCGGATGAATGTCCAATAGGGGCGATCGACCAATCAGCTCTTCCGCTTTTTCATATTCCAAAAGCTTGAGGAAAGCTTCGTTCATATAGAGGTTCCGTTCCCCGTCGTGTAGGACCATCGGCCCCGGAAGCTTGTCCATCAAGGTGCGGAAACTTTCTTCGGACTGCCGCAGCGCATCCTCCATGCTTTTTCGTTCGGTCACATCCCTGAAATTCAGGATAATCCCACTCACGAGCGGGTTTTCCAGGTGATTGGTGGCTGAAGCTTCAAAATACCGCCATTCTCCCGTAGCCTTCCGGAGCCTGAAGTTCCCGTTAAATGTGGTGTTTGGATTGCAAATGAGCTCCTCGTAAGATTTTCGGATATGGGGCTGATCCTCAGGATGGATAATCTCGAAAAAGGAACGGCCCAAACGCTCAGCTATCCGATACCCCACAATCCTTTCATAGGAGGGGCTGATATAAGTTGATTGGCCGTGAGTATTGACGATGGCCACCACATCCTGCGCGTTTTCGATCAATGCTCTGAAATAGCTTTCCCTTTTCCGGAGTGTTTCTTCCGCCAATTTTTTGCTCGAGATGTCGCGGTAATTGGCGACGACGGCTTTCACGTTCGGGTTTTCTAGCAGGTTCGTCAGGTTGATCTCAACGGGGACCCAAGCGCCCGAACGATGTCGTAAACGGATCTCGGAGCTCGCCGTCTTTCCAGGTGATTTGGCCAGTTCCATATAAATCTTCCTCATCTCGGGCAGTTCCTCCGGATGAATCCATTCCCAACCCATTTTCCCGATTAGTTCAGTGGGGTCGTATCCCAGGACCTTTCGGACGGAGGGACTGACATAGATGATTTTTCCCTCCTCATCGAAAAGGTTGATGACATCGTGAGTACCCTCGATCAGGGCACGGAAACGGCGCTCTTGGCCCTGCAATTCTTCTTCCGCTTTCTTTCTTAGGGTGACATCCCGCGAGTTGACCACGATACCCTTGACCGAGGGGTCTCCCAGCAAATTAGTTATCGTCATTTCAGCGTCGATAAAACTCCCATCCTTACGCCGCACCTTCAAAAGGGCGGGGATGGCCTTCCCCGGATTTTTTAGTGCTTTCCCCACGGCCGCCCGGGCCTTGGGAACATCCTCGGGGGGATGGTTGTCCCAGGTCGTGCCCCGCCTCTCCCCCGGCTCAAAACCCAAAATCCTGCGGATACTGGGAGCCTCGTAGAGTCGGTGTCCTTCCCGGTCTAAGACGGTGATGAGATCCTGGGAATTCTCAATTAATCCCCTCAACCGTTGTTCCGAAAGCCGGAGAGCCTCCTCCGCATTCTTTTTATCGGAAACATCCCGGGTCTGGGCCACCACAGCCTCTACCCCGGGCACATCCAGGTAATTCGTGAGGATCACGTCCCCATGGATCCAATGGCCATCCTTATGGCGGATTCGAACCGTCACCCGTACCGGAACACCCGGATAGTCAAGTGCCCGCCGATAGGCGGCTTTAGCCGCTTTGACATCTTCGGGATGGGTGTGGTCAAAAGGCCCCAAGGCCGCCCTTTCCCCCGGTTTGAAACCGATGATCTTTTCCTCCCCAGGGCTTTCATAAATTCTCCGGCCTTTCTTGGAAAAAAAGGTCACGAGATCCTGGGAGGATTGAATCAGGATCTCCTCTCTTTTTTCCTTTTTCCATAATTCTTGTAGCGATTTAAAGGACTGGGTCACGTCATTGGAAAAACCGAGAGCGCCCCTTTTTTTTCCTGACCCATCGATCCATGAGGTGAATCGCGTCTCAAACAACAACCCATTCAAGGGGATTACGGCCGTGAAGTTTTTTCCTTCGAGAGCTAGGCGAAAGGCCCGGCGGGCTTCTGGATCGCCCATAAACACTTTTGAAATATTCCGCCCGATCAAGGTCTTCTTTTTAAAACCCATCGAATTCAAGGCGGCACCCTCGGCGATATGGAGGATTCCCTTCTTGTCAACCGCCCAAAAGGCGATATTCAACTGGTTGAGTAAATTTCGGCGGGTCTGTGCCGGCAAGTCTTCAGGGGGAAGACTTTGGGAGGAACGGGAGGAGGGTTTTGAATTGCGTGCCATTGGGATCCATTCCTAATTCAAATGGACATTAAATTTAAAGAAAACAAATGATACTAGAGCCATGACAGTATAAATCATAATCCTGAAGCCTGCTGGCCAACCCAGACCAGTGATCGTAAAACCCGATTTTCAGCGGATAGGATTCACCCATTCGTTCTGATACTATGGGCTTATTCTTACCCGATCCCAACCCTATCAAGAGGATTCCATGAAACCCGTCCAAGTCTCCGCATCCGTCTTATCTGCGGATTTTGGCCAATTGCTGGCCGATTCCCTTAAGGCCGTCGATGCGGGAGTGGATATGCTTCACATGGACGTGATGGACGGGCACTTCGTCCCCAACCTCACGTTTGGGGCGCCCGTCATCGCATCCCTAAAGGGGAAGGTGCCCGTCCCCATCGACAGCCACTTGATGATTGAAAACGCGGAAAAATATATCGCCGACTTCGCCCAGGCCGGTTCCTCTTATATTCTTTTCCATGCCGAGGCGGTGTTGGAACCCCTGCCGATCATCTCCCAAATCCGTTCCTATGGATGCAAGCCAGGGATGGTGCTCAACCCTGACACAAGCGAGGAAATCGTGAAGCCCTATGCCTCCAAACTGGATTATGTCCTTTTCATGTCTGTTTTCCCCGGTTTTGCGGGTCAATCCTTCATCCCATCAGTGGTTCCTAAGATCTCACGGTTCTCCAAATGGTGCGGGGAGGAGGGGCTGAACCCGATCATCGCTGTGGATGGGGGTATTTCAGGCAAAACCGCGCCACAAGTCGTGGAAGCAGGCGCGAACCTTTTGGTAGCCGCCACTGCCATCTTCAAGGCCCCCGGCATGAAAGAAGCTGTAGCCGCCTTGAAAAACGCCGGAATAAAGCCTTAAACACAAAGGCTCAAAGAAAAACCAACTATGAAATATTCTGGATTCCCAATTAACCAACGGCCTTTCATCTTTCCATCGAGTCTATTCGGCGGACTTCTTTGTTCTTTCGTGGTTATGTATTGTCTATTGGTTTCCGGATGCGCCACGGTCCCGCCCCTTCCCACGACAAAAGTCGAAACCAACCCGACCCTCGCCCTTCTTTCCCAGGCGGCATCCCTTTTATCGGCCCCGGATGCGCCCGAATGGGTGCGGGCTTCGGACGAGGCTTCGGCCCAATGGAAGATCGACAAAAGCCTGAAAGTTACCGTTCATGAAATTTGGGCCATGCGGGTCAAACCCAGCCAACCCCTCCCTCCGCTAGCCACCTTGAATACCGATTCGCAGGAATTCAAAATCGAATCCCTGAAGCTGTATAGCCTCAACTCGGACGGAACCGTTACCCCCTCCTCCCCGGAAAGCCAATGCCAATTTTCACCTGCCGCCCCCGACCTTCCCCCGGGGCTAGCCTGCGTGACGGTGGTCCGTCTTCCCGAGCTGAACGCGGGGGAAGCTTTGGAAGTGTCCTATTCCCTCCAAACGAAAACCATCAATCTTCCCCCGAGCAAGCCCGTCTCTGAAGGCCCTCCCCTCCTTCATCCCGTCCGGGCGGAGGGGTCTTTCGCTTTCACCTGGGATGATTATGGCCCGGCAATGAACCGGGCCTTAACCGTTTCCTTCCCCAAGGATTTGCGGCTCTACGCGGTCAACCTGAGGTTTCCCCCCGCTTATCAACCGGAGGATTCAATCGATGGCCCCAATCATCTATTAAGTTTTTCCCTCCCGGCATCCACCCCCAGCACCTTGGTCCAGGAACCCTTCGCCCCTCCCCGGATGGACTTGGCCCCCTTTACTGGATTCACACTCAACAAAACTTGGGAGGAAACGGTTTTGCCCTATCGTAAAAGGGTACAACTGCTTTTAAACAGCGACCCGAAGGCGGTCAACGATCAATTAGCCGATGCCTCGGGAAACACGGCTCAGGCCCTGGCGGATCGCCTCACGAAATTGAAGGAAGCCATTCATCGCAAAGTGGCATATGTGGACACGGGTTTGCCCATCTATTTAAACCCCGACCGGAGCATGAACGACATCCTGGAGAGCGGGAAGGGTTCCGCCCATGATCTGGCCATGCTATTGGCCTGCGCTATGAAAGAAATGAAGTTGAACCCCCAAGTCTATTTATACCGCAAGTCGGGATCGGGAAGCCTGGTGGGGGATCTTCCGGCTTTATCCCAACTGGATGGTGTTTTGGTGGCGGTGGAGGGACCGGGAAAAAGCCTGATTTGGATGGACCCGGCCGAACCCCTCGCCAATCCGGGGGTTCTACCGCTCGAGGCCCTGGACCGCCAGGCCTTGGCCGTGTTGTCCCCCCTGGCCTGGAGAAACACCCCGCCCTTCGTCTCCAAGGACCACCGCAAGGAACGGGATGTCACCACCCGTTTATTGAGCGATGGTTCGGTTCAATGTACCGTGGATTTGAACGGCTACGGTTCCAGCGATCTAGCCTTACGTCAATTCTTCCGGAAGACCACCTCCGAATCCAGGAGAGCCTTGGTGGTCAGGGGCTTAGCCAAGAGATATCAAGGCGTGACTCTGAACGATTATCAAACCGGGGATTATCTGGATCTATCGCAACCTCTCAATATTCATTATTCATTTACGGTTCCCCGTTATGCCGAACCCCTTCCCAAACAGGGCTGGAAGATTTATCCCGTGGTTTTCGATGATGTGGAAGAGTTCTTGGCCAGTTTAGGCGAAACCCGTTCCAATCCCGTAATTTCCCCGCAAAACTTTAATTCCATTACAAGGGAAGTCATCAATCTGCCAGCCGGCTTTACCTGGGATGACCCTCCCAAGGGCATTACCTATACCAATACGGTCGCGGATTTCACGAACGACTCCAAGCTTCAATTCGGCTCCATGTCTTTCAACCGGGACTTAGGCCTCAAACTAAGGGTCATCTCACCCGGGAAGGATTACGAGGAGCTCCAAGCCTTTTACCAAGTTCTTTTGACCCAGGACCGAACACCCTTCAAAGCGATTTCCAGTAGATAAAAACAGTTCCATAAAAGGATCCTCTCCTTTTCTATAAGTTCTGATAGAATCTCGCCCTTCTATCCATCAACCGGAGCCTCGTTATACGTACTTTTTTCAAATCTTCTTTCTTACTCTTCGTACTCTGTTATGGAACCGGTTTGCACGGCGCTCTCATTTCTTTTGTAGTGGACCCCACCCAAAATAACAGCCCGATTTCCCCTTACAGTTACGGGTCAAATAACGTCATTACCAACAACCCCACGTCCCCGGCGACCCCAACCACCATCCTCGTACAAAACATCCCTCTCTATCGACAAGGCGGGAATCGTATGACCGCCTACAACTGGGAAAACAACGCTTCTAATAGCGGAGCAGACTATTGTTCTTGTTCCGGTTGCACCATCTGCAGCCATGAGGACAATTACATGTTTCCACCGGGAGTGGGCTACGGAAATGACGCGCCCGCCACCACCTTGCTTGCATTCATCCAGGGATGCAATGCGGTATCGGCTGCATCGCTAGTCACCCTTCAAATGGCCGGGTATGTCTCGATCAATCCAATTTGTAATTGTTTCGTAACTATTGCCGGTCCGGCCGATTCAAGCAACACCTATTGGGCTGCTGTTAGCTTTACTGGCGGCCCTACTTCAGGCACCCCACCGACCAATGGCACCGTGGTCTACATGAACCAAGAAATGGCTTATCTTTTGTCGACAGCGGGAGGGGCCAACTCGGGCGGGGCGAAGTTTTACGACCTGGACAATGAGCCAGCCATCTGGAATTCCACCCATCCCATGGTTCATCCTTCCCCCGCCTACTGCTCCGAAGTGGCTTGGAAAGGCGTCAGCCTCTCCACAGTCATAACATCGGCCGATCCCAGTGCCCAAGTTTTTGGCCCAGTTGCCTATGGTTGGTCCGAATACGTCAACAACCAAAACGCGCCTGACTCTTCGATTTTGGGGCCGTATAACAGCGGAAATAACATCAGTTACCTGAATTACTACCTAGCTACGATGAACTCGGCTTCGAACTCCGCAGGTCACCGTCTCTTGCATTATTTAGACCTGCATTGGTACCCGGAAGCCACGGGTTCGGATGGTACGACTGCCGTTCGGATCACCAACAATGACATCTCCCAAGGGGTGGCCATCGCCCGCATGCAGGCACCCCGAAGCCTTTGGGACCCTTCTTATATTGAAACTAGTTGGATTGCCTCTTATTCCCTCGGCAACAGCCCCATCTCCCTGATTCCCCGTCTGCAAGCCGCGGTGAATCAATATTATCCCGGAACCCAACTTTCATTTTCCGAATACCAATATGGCGCAGGGGAAGACATTTCCGGCGGAATTGCCCAGGCCGATGCCTTGGGCATTTTTGGCAAATATGGGGCCGCCGCTTGTCGATGGGATGATGGGACGAATGACAGCTACGTAGCCGCTGCCTTCAATATGTACTTGAATTACGACGGGGCATTCTCTAAATTCGGCGAAACTTCCATCCTAGCCACCACTAGTTCTGTCACTGAAACATCTATTTACGCTTCCAGGGATAATTCACATCCCAACCGAATCAATGTCATCCTTTTAAATAAGGATTACACCAATAGCAACCAGGCCTCGGTCACGTTCAATAATTTGGAGACAGGACAACAAATATCAGGGATCCGAGTATTCCGCTTCGACTCCGGGTCCTCCATTCTTTATACCCCCAGCATCCTTCCCGTCACTACAGCCAACACCCTTTCGGACACCCTTCCCTTCCGTTCCGCTACCCTTTACGAGATGACCTTGAGCGGATCTTTTCCAACCTATACCCCTACCCTCAGTCCCACCGTCACATCCACCCCCACCGTGACGCGCACTCCCACCATCACCGGGACCCCTACTCCCACGGGAACACCGACACACTCACCCACCCCGACTTCCACCTTTATCGCCCACGGTCCCATCTCCACGCCCATTATTTATCCCAACCCGGTCAAGGGGCCGGGTCCCGTTTACCTCACCTTTGTTCTCCAAAACGCCACCGCAACCCTGGACGTTAAATTGTTCACCACCGCTTTCCGCAAGGTCCGACAATCCACTTTTTACAATTTGCCAGCCGGCAGCCAAACATTACAACTTCTTCTGGGCTCTGAAAGCGGGTCAGCCTTGGCCAATGGGCTCTACTACGTCATCCTCAGCGACCGTAAAAACCAGGCGATCGGGAAACTACTTTTCTTTCAGTAAACATCTAACAATTCCCTCTCTTGAATTTCGCTCGTCGAGGACCTTATAAAGCTCCCATGAGCAAAGTTTGGAAAACATCACTTTTACTAGCCCTGGCCTTTTGGGTCGCCGGCGGGCAGTGGCTTCTTCTGCAATCGGTGGCCTGGGTCAACATGGTTCGCGATTATTCCCAAAACCAGACCCTTTGCCAGGCCCTCACGAAAACCTTTGACGGCAATCATCCCTGCCCCCTCTGTCGCTTCATCCAGAAAGAGAAAACGGCTCAAAGCTCACCTAAAACCTTGATTTCCATTCAGAAGAACCCTTTTCTAACCGTTCCTTTCGGCATTTTACTTGTGATTTTCCTGTGCCATTCCATCACGCCACGGATTCGGCCAATGA
>CAWKIF010000025.1:0-24690 GCA_963849485.1 candidate division FCPU426 bacterium
CCGATACCCGCCTCTTGAGAACGCAGTATCCGGACGTGACCTTGATTGTTCCAAAACCAGCCGGCTTAGCTTTTGAGGATTACCAAGGATTGCGCCCGGAAGATTCGGTTTATTTCGTGGAGGCCCCGGCTTACGACCTGCGGAAAATCTGCGATCTGGCCTGGGTGAAGTCGGGGACCAGCACCCTGGAAACCGCGCTTCTTCAAACACCCATGGTGGTGGTGTACAAGGTGGCGGCCCTGACGGCTTATCTTGCCAAGCGTCTCCTCAAGATCAGGTATGTTTCACTGGTGAATCTCTTGGCGGATGAAAACCTGGTGCCCGAGCTTTTGCAGGAAAAAGCATATCCCGTGGAGTTGTCGGCGGAATCCCTATCCCTTTTGGAGAATGTCGAAAGACGAAAATCCCAGTTGAAGGGGTTCGCGAAAATCAGGAAATTGATTCAAAAGCCTTCGTCTCCCTCGAAAAACGCGGCCTTGGAAATCATGAACTTGTTGAGGAAGCGTACTTGAGCGGCCCCCTCAAGGAATACTATCTTTCAATTGTGGATTGGTTGATCCTCGCCTTGGTGACCCCCTTAATCCACCTATTCGGTTGGACCTGGCGGATTGAGGAAGCCGGGCGGAAGGAGTGGGGCCCCCGGTCCCGGCCGAAGGAAAAGGTGTTATGGCCCCTTTGGCATGAGACGATCCTCGCGAGCGTTTGGTGGCACCGCCACCGGGACGTTCACGTGATGATTTCCTCCAGCCGGGACGGGGAATTAATCACTACCTTGGCCCATTTTTTGGGATACACAGCGGTCCGGGGATCCAGCACCCGGGGCGGGAGGGAAGCCACCAAGGAAATGGTGGATTACCTGGAGCAAGGCAAACCCTGCGCCATCACCCCTGACGGGCCCCGCGGGCCCCGGCGCCAGATGAAGATGGGAACGGTCCAAATCGCCCGTTTGACGGGTTGTTCGGTGGTCCCTTTTGGTTTTGCGGCGAAGCGGGCCTGGTGTTTGAAAAGCTGGGACAAGTTTATTATTCCTAAACCCTTCACCCGGGCTGTTTTTGTTTACGGGGAGCCGATACACATCCCCGCCCATGGCGGGAAAGACGAGGAGTACCTTCAAAAGATCCAAAAGGGATTGGATCGGGTCACCGAGATGGCTGAGAATTTCTGGAATAGGACATAGATGATTTACCTCTACCAACTTTTTATGTTTTTAGTTGTTGGCGTGATTCAATGGGTCAACATTTTTATAAGAAATGAATCCATCAAGGAACGCCTGGGCTTTTATCCATCCGAGGAGATTCTCGGTCTTTCGGTCGGTTATAACGTCTGGGTTCACGCCGCCAGCGCGGGGGAAGTCAATGCCATTACTCCCTTTTGCTTGGAATTCCGAAAAACCATGCCGGGTGTGAAGATCATTATCACCACGACCTCCAAAAGCGGAAAAAAAGTGGCCTCTGAAAAAGAAATCGCCGACGGTGTTTTTTTGGCCCCCTTGGATTCGGGAGGCCCATTAAGACGGGCTTTCCAGGTTTTCCGACCCATCATGGTACTGGTCGCGGAAACCGAGATTTGGCCCAACTGGTTAATGAGGACCGCCGAGAACGGCATTCCCCTCATCCTGGTCAACGGCCGGATATCGGATAAAAGTTTCCCCTCCTACTCGCGTTTTAAAGGTTTATTCGGCAATGCGTTGAATTGTTTTAATCTCTTAATGGTTCAAACGGAGCTGGATAAGGATAGACTGACCACCCTGGGAGTTTCCCCAGTCCGGGTGTTGGTGGTGGGTCAGATGAAATACGACCTCAATGCCCCCGACGAGGAAAAAGTCAAAAGGTTTCAAGAGGATCTAAACCTGTCTTCCTCGGAAATTTTGTTCACCTTGGGAAGCCTGAGGGAAGGGGAGGAGGATCAGCTTTTCCCCCATATACCGGCAATTCTTTCGCTTTCGCCCCGAATCCGGCTGGTGATCTGTCCCAGGCATTTGAGAAACGCACCGGTTTTCGTGGAAAAACTTCGCCAGTTTGGAACGGAAAGCGTTTTACGATCAGAATTGAAAAACATGCCCAAGAACATACGGGTGGTTGTGCTGGATACGATGGGAGAGTTATCTTTGTCTTATGCCGCTTCCCGGGGTGCTTTCGTGGGAGGGACCCTGGTTTCCGTGGGAGGGCATAATGTGATGGAACCAGCCATCAGCCGGGTTCCGGTCGCATTTGGACCTTACCTTCAGAATGTCCGGGAGGCCTCCGGGGCGCTTCTGCAATCGGGGGGCGGGGTTCAACTGGAACGCGGGGAGGAGCTGGTGCGGCTTTTTTCGGATTGGTCGAACGAGGAAACTTCACGCCGCCTGGGCGAAAAGGCTTACGAAGCCGTTCGGTCCTTAAGCGGAACCACCCATCGAACGGTCAATACGGTTGTGGATCGTTGGCCGCTGCACAAGCCCGCCTGAATCGGAATAAAATGGATTTGGAAAACTTCTATATCAAGCTTCTTCAAGAGAAGCCTCGTCGATGGCCGCAGAGGCTTCTTTTGAATTCCCTTAAAATCGTTTCCTTCGTTTATTTAACTGGTTGGTGGTTTCGAAAAACGGCATTCCGGTCCGGTTTTTTTTCCCGACGGCGTCTCGCTTGTCCTGTCATCAGCGTCGGGAACCTCACCACGGGCGGGACGGGCAAGACCCCCCTAGTGATCGCCTTGACGAAGCATTTTTGCGGTGAGGGGAAAAGGGTGGCGATCCTGAGCCGGGGTTACCGCCGAAAGGCCAAGGGAAAGCGCTTGGTCTGGGTTTCGGACGGCCGGAAATTTTTGGCCACACCCGAGGAGGGGGGGACGAGCCGGTTTTGATAGCCAAAAGTTGTCCCCAGGCCGCGGTCATCGTGGGGGTGGACCGGTTTAAGACGGGTTTGGAAGCCATCCGTGCCTTTCAGCCGGACCTGATCATCCTGGATGACGGTTACCAGCGCCGTTTTCAATTGCACCGGGACCTGGACATACTGGTAATCGATGGAATCAATCCCTTTTCTACGGGATGGGTTTTACCCGCTGGATTGCTTCGGGAACCTTTGGAGGCCATGGCGGAAGCCGATGTGCTGGTTTTGAACAAGGTCAACCAGGCCCGAAGCCCGGAAGACATCAAGACGGTTTTGCGGCATCACAACCCCCGGGCTTACTTGGTGGAATCTCGTTATCACCCCACCCTCTTGCGCAATTTGGAATCGGGCAAGGAGGTCAGGCCCGCTTCCCTGGACCGGGTATCGGTGGGGGCTTTTTCCGGGGTGGCCAATCCCCATTCATTCATCCGGACCCTGGCGGAGATCAAGGTTCTCGTGCGCCATGCCTATACCCTTCGGGACCATTACCCCTATACCCGGGAGAGTTTAGAGGGGATTTTAAATGACGCCAAAATGAGGGGATTGGGGTGCCTGATTACCACTCAAAAGGATGCCGTCAAATTGCCGAATGACCTCAAATCAGACATACCGATCCTGGCACTGGATATCCGATGGGAAGTCACGGGCGGCAAAAACCATTGGGAAACGGTCTTGAAGAACATCTCCCTCGCCTGTTCGAAAACCTGAATGTAATGGAACCCTTCATTGCCTAAAACCTTCTCGACTCCGACCCCTACACCCAAAGTACCCCGCCGGGTGCTGGTAATGCGTTATTCATCCCTGGGGGATGTGGCGTTGGTGAATCCCCTGTTGGACCGGATCTGGCAGGCCTGGCCGGAAGCGCAAATCCAGTTCGCGACGAAAAACGCCTATCTTCCGGTGGTGGCCTCCCATCCGGGTTTGGACGGGGTGATCCCCTTGGAGGGAACGGGTTGGGGGGCTTTTTTCAGCCACCTTTCCCGCCTGCGAGCCTTCCGGCCGGACCTGGTCTTGGACCTGCATGATTCCCTCCGAACCCACTTGTTGTCCCTGTTCTTAAGGAACGCCAGGGTTTTGATCTATGACAAGCAAGCGTTCCAACGACGCCGTTTGGTCCGTAATGCCGGAGGTGGAGAGAGTCTCCATACGATCCTCAAGTATTTAAAGGTCCTGGAACCCCTGGGGTTCCAGCCCGCCCCCCGCATACATTTTGAGATTTACTCCCCCAAAAAGGGGCAGGGGTTCCTAAGGGAATTCTTGGACCGGTATAAGATCACAACCACCCAGATGGTGGTGGGATTGGGTCCCGGAGCGAGATGGGCTACCAAACGCTGGGGGTTGGATCGTTACGCCGAGCTGGCATCCCGGTTGGTGGAAGATTACCGCTGTCAACTCTTATGGTTTGGGAGCGAGGGGGAGATTCCCCTGATCAAGAAGATCCAAAACCGGATGAGGGGCACCTTCCTGGAAAGGGGCTTATGCGTGCCCGAACGCTATTCCCTCGAACAAGGCCTGGCCCTCTTGTCGCGATGCGAGTTGTTCATTGGGAATGATTCGGGGTTGACCCATCTAGCGTCGGGCCGTGGCTGCCGGGTGGTCGTACTTTACGGTTCCACGACGCCCTCCCTCGGTTTTGAGCCCTGGGGCCCCCATTCAGTCGTGGAGGTGGCCGGGCTCGCCTGCCGGCCCTGCGACGTACATGGAAAATCCTCCTGTCCTTTGGGGCACTTCAAGTGCATGGAAAATTTATCCGTGGAATTGGCCGAGGGCGCGGTGAAACGCTCGATCCGGAGGAGCCGATGAGACGCAAGCCCCGAGTGGCCATTCTCCGGGGACCCCTCTTGAACCCCTATGAAATGCAGTCTTACGAGCCACTCCGAAAGCATTTTGACCTGGTGGCTTTCGTGCCCCATAAGACCTACCTGGATACGTCTTCCATTTCCATCCCTCAGGAAAGGCTTTGGTGTCCCATTCAAGGCAAGATCATTCTAGAAAGGGATAAGCGCAAATGGCAGGCCCTTCGGGACGCGCTCACCGGTCAAACCTATTCCTTTTGTGGGATGGCCGACCGCTTAAAGGGATTCGACCTGTACCACGTCATGGACCAGTATTTTTGCTTCAGTTATGAGGCGGCCTTGGCCAAACGGGCCTACGGCGGGAAATTGATTGTCAGCCAATGGGAAAATATCCCCCATCACAACGAGGAAAAATTCATGGAGCGGCACATCAAAGCAACCGTCCAGAAACAGGCGGATTTTTTTCTCGCCATGTCGGATCTTTCCAAACAAGCTCTTCTGAAAGAAGGAGTCCCCGAATCGAAGATCTGTGACCTGCGGGGAGGCGTGGAAACTCAGTATTTTTCTCCAGGGCCCCCGGATAAGAAATTACGGGAAAGATTAGGCATCCCCCAAAGCGCCTACACCTTGCTTTATGTGGGCCGCTTGTCCAAGAGCAAGGGGGTCTATACGCTGTTGGAAACGGCCCGGCATTTTCAGGAACTCAACGAAAATATCCATATCCTTTTGGTGGGGAGGGATGAGGAGGGAGTGGGCGAATGGGTGGCCCGAAAGGGCCTTGCGGAAAGGGTCCACCTGACAGGACTGGTACCCTATGAGGCAATGCCAAGTTATTACCGATTGGCCGACACTTTGGTTTTACCCAGTTTAAAAGAAAAAAGACAACAGGAACAATTCGGCTATGTTTTGGTGGAGGCGATGGCCTGCGGACTTCCCGTATTGGGATCCGATTGCGGGGCGATCCCGGAGGTGATCGGGGACATAAAAAGGATCTTTCCGTTTGGCTCGGCGAAAGAATTACAAAAACTGATTCTTTATTGGCGGGGAAAACCCCAAGCACCGCAAAAAATGGCTGCTAGGAAAAGGGCATTGGACCATTATTCCTCGAAGAAATTGTCAAAGCATATCGCTGAAATCTATTCCAGGGTTTTGTCGTCGGCGGGATATGCGTGAAGTGGGGAAGAAAAACAGTAAATAGTGTGATTTGCATAATTAACTTAGGTAGTTTTGAATCGTATACAACGTCAAAAACAAGGTGAACCGGGGTTTATGGGTTTCTTCATCAATCCCGAAAGTTAGGAGTCTCATGCGAAGAAAATACCGAGTCGCCATCATTCGGGGGCCCCTCCTCAATTCTTTCGAGATGCAGTCCTATGAACCCCTGCGGGATGAATTCGAGATCACGGCATTCAAGCCGCATGTCACCCAGTTTCAAACCGAGACGATTGACTTGTTCAAGCAAACCCTTTGGTGCCCCATTGCCGGAAAAATTCCCTTTGAAAGGGGCCGACGCCAATGGCAGGCGACCCGAGATCGTTTTTTGGGCGAGACCTTCAGCTTTTGCGGTCTTCGGGACCGCTTGAGGGGTTTTGACCTCTACCACATCAAGGACCAATCCTTCTGTTTCAGCTTTGAAGCGGCCCTCGCCCGCCGCCAATTTGGGGGAAGATTGGTTGTCACCCAAATGGAGAATATCCCTTTTCTGAACGAGGAAAAGTTTATGGAGCGCCACATCAAAAATACGGTTCGTGAAAACGCGGACCTGTTTTTGGCCGCTTCCGAGGGGGCCCGGCAAACTCTCCTCCAAGAAGGAGTCTCGGATAGGAAAATACGACGTATTTCCAATTCTATCGATACGGACCATTTTAAGCCGGGGCCTAAAGATCCAAAGCTCTTGTCATCCCTTGGAATACCACCCAATGCCTTTGCTATTATTTATGTCGGCCGTTTGGCGAAGAGCAAGGGAGTGTTTACCTTGTTGGAGGCCTTCCGGGAAATGCGCAAGTCGGATTCAAGCTTTCATTTATTGTTGGTCGGAAAGGATGAGGAGGGCGTCGAGGGCTGGGTGAAATCGTTTCATCTGGAATCTTCCGTCCACCGGGTTGGTTTTATCTCCTACCAGGAAATGCCCCGTTATTATCGGCTGGCGGATCTGTTGGTCCTACCCAGCCTGACCCGTAAAAGGTGGAAGGAGCAATTCGGATACGTCCTTGCGGAAACCATGGCTTGCGGCGTTCCGGCGATCGGTTCGGATAGCGGGGCGATCCCCGAAGTCATCGGCAAGCGGGAACTGATCTTCAAAGAGGGTTCGGTCGAGGGTTTGCGGAAATTAATGGAAATCCAACGCCGGCAGCCTGCGGAGGCCCATAAAAAATGGGTCCGAGCAAGGGCCGTCAGCCTTTTTTCCTCAAAAGTGCTTACTGAATTCCTCCGGAATACCTACAATGAACTCTTGTGCGAAGCCCCAGCGCCCCATTCCGACCTTCTGACCCGAACTTATTGATCCGCGTCCCGAATTGGCTGGGGGACACCGTCATGGCGACTCCCTCGGTCAGGGAAATCAGGAATAGCTTTCCAAAGGCCCGCATCACCTTGTTGGCTCATCGACGGGTGGAAAGTTTTTGGTCCGCGTTCCCTGGAATTGATCAAGTAATGACCTGTGAACCCAAGGGGATTCAAGGTTTCGTGAAACTGGCCGTTCAGTTGCGTTCCGCCGGTTTTGACACCGCATTAACCTTTCCCGCCTCTTTTTCAGCCGCCTTTCTTTTTTACATGGCTCGAATCCCTGTACGAATTGGCTGGAGCGCGCAGGGCCGGGATTTTCTTTTGACCCATTCCTTCGGCCATGAAAAGGACCGGCAAATCCACCTGGTTTGGGATTATCTGGAACTGGCCCAAAAGGCTTTTGGATTGACTCCCCAAAATAAAACCTATTCTCTGGAAACGGGTCTGGACGAGGTGGCTCTGAAAAAAGCCGGGCAATGGTTGGGTCCTACGGCTTCCGGGGGTTTCATCGCCCTTGGCCCGGGAGCGACCTATGGCCCCGCCAAGCGTTGGCCCCTTGAACATTGGAAAGAATTGATGGGCCGACTGCTTTCCCGGCGCCCGGAATCTTTGGTTATTCTGGGAACGAAGGACGAGAAGGAGTTGTTGAATCCTCTCCTGGAGGGATGGAATCTGGAGCAATCCAACCGAGTTTTAAATCTGGTAGGAGAAACCGATGTGCCTCTTCTGGCGGCGGTGCTTTCCAAGGCCCGCCTGCTGGTTACGAACGATTCGGGACCGATGCACTTGGCGGTCGCGGCCGGGACCCCGGTGGTCGCTCTATTTGGCTCTACTTCGCCCCAATGGACCGGACCCTTTGGAAAAGGCCACAGTGTTGTGTCAATGAACCTGGAATGCAGCCCCTGCTTCCAGAAAACCTGCCCCATCGGATATCCTTGCTTGAGGGGAATCGGCGTTCAAGAGATTTATCAGGAAATTGACCGGAAGCTCACGGTTCAGGAGCCGGTCGCTGGTTGGATGTTTCCGCAAGGGAGGGGAATTTGAAACGGATACTCGTGGCGAAATTAAGGCCCCTGGGAGACAGTATCCTGGCCGGAACCTGCTTTGAGGCCATCCGTAAAGCTTTTCCTAAGGCTTGGATCACCGCCCTGCTCCAGCCCCCCGCCCAGGAACTCTACAGACATTCGGGCTGGGTGAACGAGATTTTGACCTATCACCGGGGCTCGGTCGACCGTCAAAATTTCCTTTCACGGTATTTGATAAATAGACAGCTAGTCTCGAAATTTAAAAAAAGAAGGTTTGATCTAGTCATTGATCTCTCGGCCGCCCATCGCAGCGCCCAATTGATCTCCCGCGCGAGGCCGGGAATGATGCTGGGGTTGGGCCTTCCTCCGATCAAGCGTTTTTATCAGTTGACCGCCAGGGGGGAAGACGAAATGAATGTGTCCGCGGTCGAGTTGGACGCCCGCATCCTAAAACTAATAGATCTTACGCCGGAACCCCATGACCGACCGGACGGTTATTTCACGGTGCCCCGGGAGGCCAAGGAATTTGCCGAAACCTTTTGGAAGGCCGGGAAATTTGAGATGCAGGATCCGGTGGTGGCCATTAACCCTTTCGCAAGTTGTGAGAGCAAAGAATGGTATCCGGAGAAATGGGCCGCGTTGGTGGGTGAACTGGCGAAAAATGGGATCAAGGCGTTTGCAACCTGCGCGCCCTTGGAAAAAAAGGGGCTGGAGAGGATCTTTAATGTTATGGATAAAACCTTACCAGCCTACGCGGGTAGCAAGGTGACGCCCCTGATGGGCCTCTATCAAAAGGCCCTCGCCGTGGTGAGCGTGGATTCGGGCCCAAGGCATTTGGCCGCCGCCGTGGGAACCCCCACCCTGACGGTTTGGGGGCCTGAATCAGTTCAACGCTGGCATCCTTATGGGGCGAACCGGCACCCGGTGGCCCTGATGGACGTGCCCTGCCGCCCCTGCGGATTATCGGTTTGCGTTGAGCGAAAGCATGAGTGCATGAAGAAACTGGAACCGGCGCAGGTGTTGAGCGTTTTGAAACAGCTCTTGAAGAGAACCGTGGTTTTTTGATGTCTTTCCCCCGCAAAATTCTTTTATTCCGTCCCCGTTTCTTGGGGGATGTCATCCTTTCTTCGGGCCTCCCCAGAATCCTCGCTACTTGCGGCCGGGATATAGAGATCTGGTACTCGACCCAAACCCCATTTGATGAGGTTTTGAAACACCATCCTTTTGTGAAAGGGGTTTTGACCCTGGATACGGCCCGCAAGAGAAACCCCCTGGTTCTTTGGAACCTGGGAAGGGAAATGCGACGGCACAGGTTTGACGCGGTTTTGGATCTTTTTGGGAATCCTTTGACCGCCCGGATGACCTATTTCAGCGGGGCTAAGATCCGGGTTGGGTTTGCGGGCCGGGGCCGGACTTGGGCTTATAACCGCCCCGCCTCCCCTTCCTCGGATCCACTGCCATCCGGCCGAAGAAGGGTGGTAGAAGCCTATTTGGATCAGATCCGGGCCTTGGGTATACCCTTGACCGACCCCTATCGAACCGAGCTTGCCGTTTCAGATGAGGAAAGGGAACAAGTACGGAAAGTTTGGGAAAGGGCCCAAATCCGCCGGGATGAGAGGGTGGCAGTTTATTCCCCCGGGGCCAGCTGGCCCGCGAAGCGCTGGCCCTTGGAAAAATTTATCGAATTAGCGGCAAGGTTAGAAAGGGAAGGGTTAAGACCCGTTTTTATTTTCGGTCCAAAAGAAGATGAGCTGGCCCGGGAGTTTGAGGGAAAGGCCGGTAAGAGCTGGCTTTTGATCCACCAGCCCTCGATCAGGGGGTTAGTTTCTTTCATCGCTGGAGCCGATCTGTTGATCGCGAACGACTCCGGGCCAATGCATATCGGCCCGGCGGTGGATACGCCCACCTTGGGGATTTTCGGTCCCGGTGAGCCTGAAATATGGTTCCCTTATGGTCACCCCCACCGAACCGCTTACCATGAGGTTCCCTGTTCCCATTGCGGTTTGGATCGATGCCCCCTTATGGCTTGTATGAGGGACTTAGAGGTGAAGGATGTCGCGCAAATGGCCTTAAGCATGGTCAAGGAACCGGCCTCCGGCTAGTGGGGGCTTTCGATCTGAGACTTAAACTTCTCATTGGGGCAGACTGGGCCTCTACACCGCTTTTCTTTTTAATCACGGCCTTTTCTTCTTATAATGTCGCAAATTTATTACCCGCTGGAGGGACGTCCCTTGTTTGGAAAAGGAAAAATATGGTTTGATGGAAAAATGGTCGATTGGAAAAAGGCCACGATCCACGTTTTGTCCCACGTGATTCATTACGGCTCCAGCGTATTCGAGGGGATCCGCTGCTATTCGACTCCCCGGGGTCCAGCGGTCTTTCGGTTGGAGGCCCATGTGGACCGGTTGTACGACTCGGCGAAGATTTATCGCATGGATATCCCCTATACCAAGAAGCAGATCAACCAGGCGATCCTTAAAGTCGTGAAAACCAACAAGCTGAAGGCTTGTTACATCCGCCCTATCGTATTCAGGGGCTATGGTTCGGTAGGGGTTTATCCCCTGAAAAATCCCCTTCAAACGGCTATCGCCGCCTGGGATTGGGGTTCGTACCTGGGAGAAGAATCCCTGACCAAGGGCATCTCGGTTCGGATTTCCTCCTGGCAACGTCCGGCGCCAAATACTTTCCCCACCCTCTCCAAGGCGGGGGGGAACTATCTCAATTCCCAATTAGTGAAAATGGAGGCGGTCCAGGACGGTTTTGACGAAGGCATCGCGCTCGATCACTATGGCTACGTTTCCGAGGGCTCGGGAGAGAATGTCTTAATCGTGAAGAATGGAGTTATCTTTACTCCCCCCACCAACTCCTCGATTTTGGCGGGTATCACCCGCCATTCGATTTTTGTTTTGGCTAGGGAACTGGGGATAGAAATTCGCCAGCAGGTCCTCCCGCGGGAAAGCCTTTACATCGCAGACGAGGTGTTCTTGAGTGGGACGGCCGCTGAGATCGTTCCGGTTTCTAAGATCGACAACATCGTGATAGGGGAAGGAAAGCGGGGGCCGGTTACCGCCCGAGTCCAAAAAGCTTTCTTTGATATTCTCCATGGGGAAACCCCCGATCGGTTCGAGTGGCTGACGCCCGTCGCCTAACATGGCCTTACCCAAACCCGACAGGATTTTGCTGATACGGCTCAAGGGGATCGGGGATGTCGTACTCTCCACTCCGCTTTTGAGGGCCCTCCAGAAGACATATCCCGAGAGTGAACTCCATTTTCTCACACGGGACTTTTGCGAGCCTATCCTGAGGCATAACCCCCGGTTGAAAAAGGTCTGGGTTCTTCCCCCGAAGTCCGCCTCCCTCGGTGAAACACTCCGGTTTATTTTGGAACTTCGTCGGAAAAGGTTCAATTGGGTCATTGACCTGGCCGCCGAACCCCGGTCCGCCTGGTTGACCTGGGCTACCGGCGCGCCTTTAAGAGCCGGTTATGCTTTCCGGTTTCGCCAATGGGCCTTTACCCATCCCATCCCCAAGAACAAAGTTCGAAAGTACCAGGCGGATGTGAATCTGGACCTGATCCGGGCCTTAGGTGTGCCTGACGAGGGAACCCAGACGGAGATTTATTTCGGGCCGGAACAAGCTTGGGCGGAGGATCTATTCCAACAGGAAGAATGGTCTGCAAAGGGGCCCCGGATAGGCCTGAACCCTACTGGCACCTGGCCTTCCAAGCGATGGCCGGCCTCCTATTGGCGTCAATTGATCCAGCTCATTCATGAGAACTGGAAGATCCAACCCATCCTGTTAGGAGGTCCCCGGGATATGGATTTGATCAAAGAAATAGTTTCTGGCATGGAGGGTTTAGTGAAGGTCAAACCCGAAACGGACCTGCTCCAAGCCGCCGCTTTTATTGGAAAGCTGGACCTAGTCATTGGGAATGATGGGACACCCCAGCATTTGGCCCAGGCCTTGGGAGTAAAAAGCCTGACCCTTTGCGGGCCCCATTGGGGGATCAGCTGGGTTAAACCGGGGGACCGGCGGCACCGGCACCTTCAACATTTCTTGGATTGCGGCCCCTGCGATTTAAATGAGTGCCCTTTTCCACACGAAACTTCACAGGGAGGTCACACCCACCAGGAATGCTTAACTCAAATAACACCGAACCGGGTTGGGGACCTGGTTGGGGATATGCTGGTGTAGGGCTTCAGGGTGGTCGGCGTACAGGTTTGAAGGTCTGGTGCACAGCTTTTGGGCATCTGGTGCACAGATTTCCCGAGTTGGTACACGGGTTCGGGATGACCGGTACACAGGTTTTCCAGGTTGGTACACAGCTTGAGGGGGTCGGTACACAGGTTTCGGATGGATTTGCCTGTGCCGTTTCCTGGCTTCCCAACATTGTTACTCGGGTTTGCAGGTGCCGTTACTTGGCTTCCGGGCTTTGTTACTGAGGTTCTCCGGGATTTTTGATTAGGGATATAAATTTTTTGGTTTAAAACTGACAACATTTAATAGTTTTTGATGACTTTTAAACAAATCATGCAATTAAACAAGATTTCAACAAATATCACTAGTTGCTTTTCCGTGAAACTCCGTTAGTTTTGTTATGATTTCCGTTATTACTTATCGAAAAAAAGGTATGGAAAATGTAATTGATAAAGCGCTTTTATAAAGGTCTAATGTCTGTCCATTTATGAGAAAAAAAGGGTTTGTAAAAAAAATGAAATCAGAAAATATTAAAAGCTACCTATCACAAATAATCCAACCCTTAGTTGGTCTAAGCCTGTTTTTGATATTTTTTGTGTCCATTGCCTTTGGCCAAGAAAGTAATGGCTCCCTCACTATTAGTCCCCCAAATCCGGTTCCGGGACAGACGGTAACAGTTAGTTTAAATTACTGTACTGAAGATCAATACGTACCCACGGCAATATTTTTGGCAGTCAACAATAACGGTGTGCCAGCTATCGAAAGCTGTGCGGTTGGGACCGCAGGGCAATGTTTCCTGGTGGACTCCAACGGCATTAATAGTAATTGTACTGATACTGGTATGGGTACGGGCGGAGCCCAGGTGGGATACCTCGTTAACCCTTATGAAGGCAATCAGACAACATGCGTAAACGTCACGCATACTTATTACTACACATTGCCAGCCGATACCTACGGAGTCACCTACTGTTTCACGGCGTTAGTTGGCCCGGATGGAATCTATTGCGGCAATCCACCGAGTGGATCTATAACCGTTGAAAATTGCGTTACTGTTCCCCAAGCTACTTCATCTACCGGATCTGCCATCAAGACGGTGGATGGGGAAATGAACAATAGCGCCGGCGCTGCACCTGGCGACGATATTCTCTTCACCGTCAATTACGATTTCGATCATACCACCGCGAACACTATCACCGACGCGATCCCAGCGAATACGACTCTGGTGTCAGCGGGCCCTGGCGTTTACGTGACTTCAACGGCGGGTCCTGTGATCTGGACTATTCCCGGCAGCGGGGTAAACCAAACGGGACAAGTTTGGATGTTGGTTCAAGTTAACGCTGGCACACCGACCGGCACCGTCATTTCCAATCAAGCGACGATTCAGCCCGGGGGGGACTGCGTCCACGACGAATACCGCCAAGGCCACGGTGAATGGCGGGGGGTTCAGCCTGCAAAAGACCCAATCGGCCGCCGTACTGGCGCCTGGCCAAACGGAAACCTATACCCTCAGCTACAATATCAACGGAGAAAGCCTGAAATGGTACGATGGGGGCAATTATGGTCCGGTTGGCGCGTCAGATGGCGCTATTACTGGTTTGGGAGGGGCAACTTACAGCTATATTTGCGCCACCTGCACATGCCCCACACAGGATGGTCTCACCGTAGTCGCGGGGCCTGACGGCAACAATTACTTGCAAGGAGGGACTTGCTACAATCCTGGCGGAACCACAGATTATCCCTTGTTGGTAAGGAATAGCGGTGGCATAAGTATGTGCACCTCTGGCACGGCTTTCACGGTGCAGGGTGACATGCAAATCCCTGCCTTGGCGGGAGGGTCATCCGGCGTTACCGCCGGGGGAGACGCCACCCTGGTGGTTGCTTACCAAGTAAGCGCTGGGGCGACTTTCGCAATGATGGCGGGGATGTCGGTCGACCCTAATCCCGGAGCAATACGAAACCGAACGGTTTGGCGTGAGCAGGCTACGTATTGCTGGATTGGAGGAGGCAGGGGAGTTGTTGTTGTCCGGTTGGCTGGTCTGACCCCCGTCCCCGTCGCACGCTACGATCTGGCAGTTGCCAGCGATCTGTTGCCCGACCGGTGTCCCGGCCGCGCAGAAAGCTGGTTCCGCACGCGCCATTGGTGCACGCGACCTCGACGCACGGTCCGCTGCCGCCGTCGCAATCGCTGGCCGCGGCGCACGTGGTGGGCACCTTCGGGCTCGAGCAGGCGATGCGCATGTCACCCCAACAGTGATTAATAATCCGCGTCATGCGAGCCGCACAGGTACCGCATGTCCGACGGGCGCGCCCTGGCCTGCATCGGCGAGGAGAGCAGCCCGCTGGTCAGATCGTGTTGAATTATGTTTCATACACGTGTAACATACGACCCATGGATCCAGGTCATCGCTGGCGATGCGTCTTGGAGCACCAAGAGCGTCGAGGCATCCGTCTTGTAATGGCTACCCAACGTCGAGTGCCTGAATCCGTCACATTTTGTCAGGTTTTGTCGTGTGGCGCGGCCACTCGAACGCCGGCGACAAGTACAAGGGTACCTCTAATTACGCTGGCTTTCGACGTCGCCGGCACGCGTATCCCGAATCCACCGGCCGGACGGTCGTGGTTTGGATGCGCTCGTCGGAAGAGCCACTCCGAATCAGGCCGCGAACCGGTTCTTCGAGCAAGTCAGGTGGATCCGCTTGCTCCGCCGCGCGTTTGTTATGTGAACGGTATTGCGGAGAGACTCACGGCTGGACGCCGTGGCGCTGGAGGAGGTGTGTCAGAGTCACCCAATCCGGCGTGGGGCCGGACCAATAGCTGCTCTGATTTGCCGCGACGGCTTTGAGGTCCGAAGCGGACGGCGGATCGGCGGCGCCGGGTGCCACACGCTGCACGCTGAGAAGCGCCGCGGCCAACCGATCGATCGCCGGTGCTGGATCCGAGGCGCTCGACCGGCCGAGCAGCGCTTGCACCACGATTGGACCCAGCCCGTCCGTATCCCGCGACAGCATCCAAGCCAGCGCGTGGACACCCGATCGAACGGCGCCTCCCGGGGTAAATGCGACCGAGATGGCCTGCCGCTGAGGGACCAGATCGGCATCGTCCGACTCCGCCTGAATCCAATCGCCGATCCACGAGAGCAGCGGCGCGTCGCCGGACAGCGCCTGCTTGATGAAACCTTCGACGGCGCGCCTCAGAGACTCGTCCGCTCCAACGACGCCGAGCAGATCGAGCGCCGCGGCTGTCCAGGGTCCGCTGAGCGCCTGTCGCCACTCGTCACCGAGACCCGTCTGTCCCCAGGCACACTGCCCCGTCGTCTCGCGATCGGGACATTGCGCGTTGACCTGCTCGCGCAGCACGCGGAGGCCGAGACGGAGCAGCAGTGGGACCGTCGCCGGGTTCACGAAGTGATTGCTCGCATCGACGGCGAAGAACTGATCGAGGAACAGCCGCCGAGCCCGCTGCCAGCGCGCCTGTGCCGCTGTCGCGTCTGCGGCAGCGAACGTCTTGTCGATGCCGTCGAGAGCGTCGCGCAGCAGCGTGAAGCCCGTCACCCGTGATCGTGTTGTCCCGTCTGGCCACGTCGCGGTTGTGTTGCCATGGCGGTCGGTCATGCCCACCGCCTGGGCGTACGTGGGATCGAAGATGATCTGCACGAGCCTCTCGACGACCTGCGCGCCGGTGACGGTCTGGCCTGCCATCGGGCCACGCTGGATGACGATCTGCTGGAGAACCGCCAGCGTCTGAGCGAGATCGTTCAGGGCAGGGACAAAGTCGCTATCAAGGACGTCGGCAAGGATCGGCTCATAGCGATTCAGCGCTGCGCCTGAACACGCGCCGAGGGCGCCGAGGGTGCCCGTCCGTGCACTCCGCGCCGTGATCCGGACCGGGCCAGTGATACGCCAGCACCGACAGTGCCTGCGTGAGATCGCCCTCGCCGGCCGTGCAGGGGCTGACATCACAAGTGACGTCGGCGGCCGCCTCGACCACCGGCTCGACGAACGGACCGATCCCGACCGGCTCGAGCCCGAAGGCCGCCCCGTAGTCGCTGACGCGTAGTACCCCGCTCTCATCAGCGCAGCTTGGAACGGAGCTCATGTCGGGCGGGCATTGCACGTCGGAGACGGGCTCGATGAGGTCGCTCACGAATGAGTTGACCTGGGACGCCGCGTTCACAGAGTCCAGATCGGGAATGTTCGGAAAATTCGCTGACGACGCGCCGAAGAACAGGAAGCGATTGAGCGCGTCCGTTGTCGGCTGCGACGTGAATCCCGCGATGTCGCTCGATTCCGTCAGCAGCGTATCCTCGCTCACAAACACGCCCAGGAAGCTCATCAGGGCGTTGAGGTCGCTCGCCTCGATCGACAGGGTCGACCGCTTCGGGGTGGCTCGCCGGCAAGAGCGCGTCGGCGTAGAACGTGGCGAGTGAGTCCATCTGGAGAAAGCGCACTCACCGTAAGGGCTGGCGTAGACGGGAAACCCGGTAATCGGCCACTGGAGGGTGACGGAGCCGATCTTCGCCGCGCTCGGTGGTCCGTTGTAGCGGGTACCGCGTCCATGTAACGAGGCCAGAGCGGTCGCGGATTTGGTTGCGCCGCACCAGCCAGGCTGCGGTTTGATCGTCGCCGCCGGATCATTACCGCTCGGATCCACCGTCAGGTTCACCGGAGGGCCGTTGATGCCACCCGCCGTCCCGTCGTAGTGCGTCCCATGCTGGTTGTACTCTGACCGGTCGCGGTTCCGCAGCAACGTGGCGAGAGCGTTTCCCAGGTGGGCGGAGCTGCCGTTGGGTGTCACGAGAGCACTGTTGCCCAGCGACGCGACCAGCGCGGTGATCGCACCCGGGCGGCCCGCCAGGTCGCCGAGCGGCTGCGCCAGCTCGTCCCACACGGGAATGTTCGCCGCCAGGTTGGCCGGCGCCTCCAGCCCGGCGTCCGCCCGCGCGTCATGCGCGCGGTCGATCGCGTCGATCGCGTAAAGGTCCGCGACGATGCGTCCCACCAGCTCCTCGTGATTTGCCAGCAGGTCGTCCGCGGCGAGGAAGAGCTGGTCCGATTGGCTGTCGGCGAGGATCTGCCCGACACCGTAGGCCAAGTCCGAGAGCGGCGAGAGGTCTCCGGTCGGGCTGAACGTAGTCGCTCCCAGCACCGCCATCGAACGAGAAGCCGGTCCGTGGCCCCGCCAGGACTTCGAGGCCCGCCACGGCGTCGAACAGGCCCTCTCCTTCGGAGCCTACGCCCGCGTCGACGGCGGGGTCATCGAGCGCCACGGCGCTGCCCGCGAGTGCGCCCAGCGCCGTCTGCGAGATTGGTGTACTGGAACAAGAGCGGTGTCGGCCGTCCCGCATCGTCAACGGTCCCGGCGTCGACGCCGAGCGGCGCGAACGGGTAGGCATCGAGCGGCTGGCCGTCCCGCCCACGAAGCGATTGAACCGATCGACATCCGCGAGACCATCACCGTTCTGGTCTACGAACGGCGCCGTGACGCCGGCGGTCAGCGCCTGACCACGCGAGTCACGCTGGACGACCCGAAATGCTCGAACCACCGTCTTCGGCATAGGTCGGGTCCGAGGAAAAGAGCGTGGCCGCGAGCTCGGGGCCGGAGCGTGGGCGATTGGGTTGATCCGTCGTGGGATCGATTGCCAGGGGCAGCGTCGACTCGGTCACGGTCTGTGACGCCAGCACGCCCCGGGCGGCGGCGACGGCGTTGTCCAGTTGTCCGCCGTCCGCCGTGTCGAGGTCCGCGATCAGCGGTGCCAGCATCGTCGCGAGCTGAAGCATTTCGCGCGCGAAGACCGCCAGGAGTCCGCCTTGTGCGTCCGGGGGGAGGTATCCGACGCGCCCGGACACGTGTGACGCGGCCGACGCGCCCGCATCATTGGTGCCCAGGGACGCCAGAGTGCTCGCAATCTCCGCAGCCGTGTTCTCGAAGAGCCCGCCATCGATGTCCAGAGGCGACGCAGCGAGGGCGAGATCGAGCATCTCACTGTGCAGCCGCGCGCCCGTGGGCGATATCACCGGGAGGGTGTCGTCGAAGGCGATCAGCGCGTTGTGCCGCCAGCGCATTCATGCGACTCACGGCGGCGACTTGGGCACTGCCCGCATCGGGCGGAAGGTCGTCAGTGTCGACGCTGTCGGCGAAGCCCCATCCGAAGTCGTGGCAGACTCCGCGATAGCTGGCGGCGGTCGCATCCTGTAGAAGCAGCTGCGCGCCCATGCGATCGCACGCGACGCCGTACAGATCCGTACCGAGCGTATGGCCGATAGGAACGCCAGCGTCGACGCCCGTTCCAGCGGGTCCCGCATCAATTCGCGAGGAAGAGTTGCCGCAGCCCAGCAGCAGTGTGATGAGGAAGAACCGGGAGCGTCTGATCCATCGCACCGTAGGGCTTCAACGAATACTGGTCAACCGGGCGCCAATTCGCGGTGCCAATCGCGATGGCCGCGAGCGAATACGACGCTGGCGGGGTTCTATTCGAGCCAATGATACCGTGCCGCGTTTAGTTAGCACGCTGCGGCGCGAGCATGACGATCCCCGTTCGCGGACAGGGTCGTGCAGCCAATGGAGTGATGCCACCCGTTTCACGCGGCGAGCGCGGCGGGACATGACCTCTCTCAGAGGCTTTGCCGTGAGTAACCGTGGGACCCGCAGTTACTTCACGCCGTCGCAGGCACGCCGCCAGCGGCCCCCGCACGCGCGTAGCGACACCAACGCTCGATGGCCATGCGCTCGTGCCTTCGAAGGCCGTGGCCGCGTGGAGGTTGAAGCCATCGTACGAGGCGACGAGCTTGGGGGGACAGACTCGACGGACTCGGCGCCAAACACGCCATCGTCCTCCATCTTGATTGACGTTTCGCAGGTGCTCGTAGGGCTGTCCCGGCGGACGCTGCGAACCACTGTGCGTGCTTGACCAGCCGATCGGCCCGGGCGGGAAGAGATAAAGATCTGGAGTTGACCTGCCCGAATCCCTTGTGACCGCGGGAAGTCGGAAATGAACCCGCCACTCTCGACCGGCAGATACCCTCGAAAGTGCACTCGGTCGAAGCAGGAGAGCGTTCCCTGGGGCTTGCTGGGGGACCAGGCCGGGCACGTCCGAGCAATAGGTGTTCTGCCGGCAGTCACAGGCGCTCGAGGATCTTTTCGGCGATGGGCCCCGCGGGAGCGCAGCGATCACTCCTTGCGTGGCCCACACGCACACGTCAAAACATCCCCGACGAAACTCTTGCGCAGATCGACCCAACCAATCCTGCGGATTTCTGGGGTAGAGCGCGACGGATTCCGCCTCGGCGCGGACCCGACCCGTTCGGCGCCCAGCGGTGGGCAGGCGCGAAGACACAGGGATACTGACTGTGTGATGTCGTGGCCCAAGGGAGAGCCGGCTCGCTGCCAGCGCCGTCGAGCGCGAGCATATGGCTGTGAACGTGGAGGTTCACGGAAGACCGAATTTCTGCGAAACAGAGAGCCCCATGAGTGAATCAGTGACCGCCTCGCCGGTCGTCCTCGAAACCGACATACCGCCGCTCTCCCGTTCCGTGCTCTGGCGCCTTCAACGGGAGTGGTTCGACCGGAACGGCGCCGATGCCTGGCGACGCGGCGTCGTGCCCTACCACGTGACCACCAATCCGGTCATCGCGAGCGCCTACGTCGACGTGGTTGTCGGTTACTGGCGCGATCTCGCTGAGTCGCGGAATGAGGTGACCCCACCACTCGATCCCGAAGCGCCCGTCTACGTCGTCGAGCTGGGTGGCGGGTCCGGTCGCTTCACGTTCCACTTCCTGCGCCGCCTCGCCGCCATCCGCTCGCTCTGCCTGTCGTTGCCCCGTGTCCGCTACGTCTTCACCGACTTCACCTCGAAAATGTCTCATGCGCTCCCGCGCTCACCCGCAGCTGCAGAGCGACATCGCCGCGGGAGTCCTCGACTTCGCTTGCTTCACGCGGAGGACGACACCTCGATTACGCTCGTGTGCTCCGGGAAACGCTCAGTCCCGGCTCGCTGCGCAACCCGCTTGCAGTCGTCGCGAACTACGTCTTCGACGGCCTGCCGATGGACCTGTTCTACGACGGCACGCTGAAACAGGCCGGGTGACGGTCACCGCCAGGCAGCCCGGCGGTCCGCCTTCCTTCGACAAGGTGGAGCTCAGCTACACACGGCGCGACGTGACGCCGCCCTTCTTTGGCGACGCTGCGCAGGACGGCATCCTCGAGGCGTACGCCCAGCGCCTGTCCTCGACGGCCATCCTGTACCCGACCTCCTCGATTCGTACGCTGGGGGCGCCTCGCGGCGCTGGCGTCGGGGCGCGCGCTGCTGGTCACGGCGGACAAGGGGATCACCGTGAGGAGGCGCTGCTCAACCGTGGCTATCGCGCTGACCGTGCACGGCAGCTTCTCGCTGCCGGTGAACTACGACGCCATCGGGCGCTGGTTCCGGCGAAGGGTGGTCGCGCCGAGTTCTCGTCGCAGACGGGCTCTGGGCGCTGGTCATCGGCGTCGGGCTGCTCGATCCGGCGCCTGACGCGTTCGAGGAGACGGCGCTCGCGTTCAACCGGTCCATCGAGAGGTCGAGCCCGAACGACTTCTTCACCCTGAAGCAAGGCCTGAAGAGCCACTTCGAGACGATGACGATTGAGGAGTTGCTAGCGCTCGCGCGGCTCGCGGCGTACGACTGGCGCTGTTCGGCCACATGGTGCCGGCGCTCATTCAGACGGCGGGCAACGCGACGCCGGAGCACAGATTGGACATCCTCAGCACCGCGCGCCGCGTGTGGGACGCGCACTTCTACCTCGGGCAGACGTTCGACCTGGCGCTCTCCAGTCGGGCGCCGTGCTATGCGTTGCAGCTCGACGACGCGGGGCTGGAGTTCTTCGAGACCTCGATTCGGCTGTACGGGAAGTCGAGGGCGACGTACTTCAACATCGCGCGGTGCCGGCAGCGCCAGCGTCGCTTCGAGGACGCGCTCGCGGCCGTCCACCTGTCGCTGGCGGCGGACCCGTCGTATGCGCCGGCGAGCGAGCTGCGCGTCCAGCTCGAGGATTCCCTCGCCGCGAAGAGCCGCATCTCTGAGGTGCTGCCCACCGCGTAGGGACTTCGCCGGTCAGGGATGGTCCAGCGAATGACTGAACGCTCGTGGGCTCCGCGTTCAGCCAACCCTGGCATCGCACTGACTGGTGGAGGTCAGCAGTTCAGCCCTGGCGTCGACGCTCCCTTACTCCTCCTTCGGCGCCTCATCCTCAGCAGCAGGCGAGATGATACCTCCGGCAACCCCCGATAGTTCCTCAAGCTCCAGCTCGCGCTCGCGAGGAGAATGCCCCTTCTGGTCCTCCGGCTTGCCCCCTTCACTTCCCTTATTCTGGCTGTCCTTTTCCGTGCGCTTCTGCTCGCTCATCCGACTACTCCTTGATGGTTGTGTGGCACTGTCGACAAAACAGGGAAGATCAAGCCCTGAGGACACCAGAGCACGACTCTCACGGTCGAGAATTTTTTCACCTCCGGCGAAGCCAGCGTACTGCACGGTGCAGTCACCGATAACGGAGAGATATTCGCCCGGCCGTACGCCGGAGCGATGTCACACCTTGTGCGTTGGCTGAGCAGCCAGGATGAGCAAGATGGCTCCGCCCTGCCGCCCCCGCAACCGAGGCGTGATGTGTGTAGTGGTTCAGGCCGGGAACTCGCACTCGGCCTGCGGGTGCTCAAGACCGTGAAGTCGTTCCAGCTCGAGCCGAGGAGCATCGCGTTCCGCAGTCCATGGCAGAACGGGGTTGCGGAGCGGTGGATTTCAGACGGTGCGCGGAGAGGTGCTGGACCATGTTGGGGTGTTCAATGAGCATCATCCGCGCTCGCTCCTGCGCGACTTCGTCGTCCACTACCATCAGGATTGGACGTACCTCGGACTTGAGAAGGATGCGCCGACGGCGCGTGCCCTCGAGCGGCCCTCCTCGGAGGACGACGAGGTCGTGCCACTCCCATGAGTAGTCGGTCTCCATCGCCGAGCGCCAGAGGGCGCATGACGATTCCTCGGCGAAACCGGCCGGGCGCCGATTTTGGCGCACCACAGGGTTGTCCAGCGCGATGCACCCGAATCGGCTCGACGATCCACTCAGGTTGCAGACCATCTCCGATGCACACACCACGGAACCTCGTCCGCCGGAACCGTGTTATTCAGCGAGCACATCGTCTGCCTGACTCACGCGGGTACCCGCGATGGAGCCCTCGATGACGCAGCACTGCGCGCGACACGCAATCATCGCGTCTGCCGTCCTTGCCGCTCACTGCACCTTCACGGTCGATCGAACCTCGGCGCCCGGCGAGCTCAAGGGAGTGGTGGTGATCAGCTCGACCACGACCGCGCCCGTCCCGGTACCACGGGCGCACGTCGTCATCGAGAACAGCTCGCTCTCTGCCGACACGGACGAGGCCGGCACCTTCGCCTTTCCCGGCCTGCCGGCAGGCACGTACGCCATGACGATGACGGCCGCGCTCCACGGATTGGCGACGGCAAACTACGGGCTGCCGGCCGCAGGGCCTCACGATTGCGCCCGGCGACGCGCTCGATCTGGGCAGCGTCGCCATCGGCGCGTTCGGCAACATCAATGGAACAGTGACCCTGGCCAGCCAGTCCGTCACCCATGCCACGGTCGCGCTCGCCGGCATCACGCAGACGAACCCGACCGAGACTGGGTTCGTCTTCGACAACGTGCTGCCGGGTGACTACACGGTGTCCCTCTACGCCGAGCCCCCGGGTACCAGCCCGTCGCACTGCCTCCGATGAACATCCATGTCGCTCCGCGGGGCACGACCGCCGTCCCGCTCGTCCTCGACCAGGTGGCTGCGGCCCAACCGGGCAGCGTCGCGGGCATCGCGGTGCTGGAGGGCGCCGTCGCGACGTCGATGCCGCCGGTGGCCACCATCACACTGACGACCCCTGGCCAGCCGCCCATCACCGAGACCGCCGGCGGCTCCACGGGTCTCTACGCGCTGCCGTTCATCCCGCCCGGCGTCTACACGGTGACCGCCTCGGCCCCGGGCTACGAGAGCGTGTCCGTCCCCTCTGTCGTCGTCGCGGGCGACACCGTCAACCTCCCCCAGATCACGCTGTGCCGAAGATCCCCTCGAGCCAGCCGGACGGCGGCGGCGTGACGCCGCAGGACCGCATCGCGGCTGCGTGCCAGCAGCGATCGCGCTGCAGCACCTTGTCGCCGTTTACGTCGGAGTCCGACTGCGAGACGACGACAGACCAGACTCTGACTCAGCTCGAGGGTTCTTCGGCCTGCCCGGGGGCGGCGGACGCGCTCCTCGCTTACGACGACTGCATCACGACGAGCAGTTGCGCGGCGCTCGAGTCGCCTGAAGTCTGCGCTGTCGCACAGCAGGCGCTCGTCGACGCTGCAGGTACAGGCTGCGCGTCGACGGTCCTGGGCGCCGTCACGACGTATCAGGTGACGGCCGTCGGTGACGGTGACGAGACGATCGCGCCCGCGGGGCCGCAGGCGGTGGACCCGGGGCAGGTGCAGTCGTTCACCGTGACTGCCAATGCCAACTACACGCTCTCGACGACAGTGGGCGGCACGTGTCCGGCGGGGACCTGGTCCGGCGCGACCTATACGTCCGGTCCCATCACCGGGACATGCGACGTGACGTTCAGCGCCACGGCGGTGGCGGTTGTGGTGATCGCCACCGGCGATGGCCGCGAGACGATCGAGCCTGTGAGCCAGATGGTCGACACCGGCTCAAGCGCGACAGTGACGGTCACGGCGAGCTCCGGCTACGCGGTTCCCTCTACTGTAAGTGGCAGTTGTCCGACAGGGACCTGGTCAGGATCCGAATACACGACTGGTTCGATTGCCGGAGCGTGCCTAGTCACCTTCAGCGCGACGCCGATCGATGGCGGCCCCACCGACGATGGCGGGTGTGACGCCCACGCCAGCTGCACGAGCACGGGGCCCGGGACCAACACGTGCAGCTGCGACATGGGTTACGTAGGCTCCGGCCAGGCGGGACAGTGTCTCCAGGCATCCGTGGTCGTGGGCTCCGGGAAAACTGTGTGCAGGATCCCGGACGACCGACAACTGCTCCGTGTCGTTCCCCGTGACGGTCGGCGGGACGGTCTTCGCCGTCTCAGCCGCGATCAGCGGCCAGTTCAGTGTGAGTTTGTTTGCCGACAGCGCACCCTACCCCGCCGCGATGTCAGGCACGATCAGCGCCCACGTCACCATGGACAACGCATGCACCAACGGGTTTCAGGCAGGCACTTACGACTGGAGCACGGCGGTCGCAACGAACACGGGATTCAGCAGTCCGATTCCGGCC
>CAWKIF010000026.1:0-15483 GCA_963849485.1 candidate division FCPU426 bacterium
GACGGATCGCTGACCACTTGGAGTCCCCTTCCAGGTCCAAAATCCAAAGGAGGAAAAGCGCCAAAAACAGGTACAGGGAATAAACCAGGGAACGAGCGAATAACGCCACCAGGGAAGGCTGAGGCTCCAAATCACCGTAAGGAGGCCCATCCACCCATGCGTGCCGCGACGGGACAACCGGGCAGGCCAACCGCCAGAAAAGAAAGGAAGCCAGGGCGGAAACATAAGGCGGACATAAAACCCAACCTCCAGGCCGGGGTGTAAAAGGGTAGCAGAAGGAAGCACTTGCCCAAAAGATGAAAGAGCACCTGGCCGAAGGATGGGAAATCCCCAAACAAGCGGTGGCCCCTATCATTTCGCCCGAGTCGTACCAGCCGAAAAGGGGGAGACCAGGAAGCCATTCGAGGAAAGAAGGCCGGGAAAAAGGACCGCCAGAAGGATCGTTCTCCCCCCGTCGGCCGGGCGCGCCCTGGGCGGGAAGGGTCATGGGGCCTTTTCAAGCCTCTCGATATCGGACTCCACCTGCCCGGAAGGGTCGTTAACCCCAAACTTTTGAGCATGTCCTGTGCCGCCTGGTAGGCCAGGAGGGCCTCCGCCTTTTTGCCGCATTTTTCCAGTGCTTCTGCCTTGAAGAGATAAGCTTTCAGGAATTGGGAAACTCATCGATGCACTGCTGGGCAGGGCCGATGGCCTCCCTCGGTCGGCCCAGTTGGAGCAAAAGCCAGGCCTGATTGGTATAAGCCATGGGAAGGCGGGGGCCATTTCAAAAGCTGGGTTTCCAGGTCCAAGGCCTCCTCTCAGTTGCCCCGATTTGACCAGGCTATGGATCTGGTTATTGCGGAATTCATATCATAAGGGGAACAATCAATGGCCTTCTGGAAATCGTTTTGGGCCTCAAGAAAAGTTTTTCCCTTTCGGAGCACCCGGTTCTTGTTTGCCCGCGCGTCCTGAGCACCCCTAAAAGGTTCCAGCTTTGCCCATAGTTGGACCTTAAATAAAGGGCTTTGTTCTCCGCGGGCTCGGCCTGGTCCCATTCCCCGCTTGAAAAAGCGAGGAAGCCTGCCGGTCCAACCTTCCCGCCGAATAATCGCGGTAGCTTCCCACGCCCAGGCTCCAAAACAGGAAAACCAATAGGATGGCGCTCCCCGCCAGGAAAGCCCGGAGGGAAAACCGAAATTCCGCCCGTAAATCCTCGGGTTCAGGCTTCTCGATCAAAGCGTAGGTCACGACCCCGAATACCACCAGACGGTGGGACCATTCATGGAATGTGAAATCCACGAAATTGTGGGCGCACTCAAAAAGCATCAGATAAAAAGCCGTTTCCGCCGCGCGGGCGGTCGTGGACAAGGGTTGAAAAGCGCCGGTGTTCCGGACCCGGTCCCAAAAGCGCCGGATGACCGCCCAGAGGAACAACACAGTAAATCCCAAGGCCGGCCAGCCGCACTCCGCGGCCACCTGCAGGTACTCATTGTGGGCTGCGGGTGTGGTGGTGTTCCAAAGAAATTCGGGCCGGAATGAGGCGTAAACGGTTTGAAAGGTGCCGGGGCCGAATCCCCAAAGGGGCTGTTCCACGGCCATTTGCCATCCCGCGGACCAGAGGTCGAAGCGGAAAAAAGCCCTCGGGTCCATTTCCTGGGCGTTTAGTAAGCGATTGATCATCGAATAAACGCAAAAGGCCAGAAAAACGATGAAAAGGCCGAATAAGATCCAATGGCGGCTGTCCCACCCGTGCATCCGATTCCTCGATCTCCTCCATGTGAAGGAGGCAAAACAGGACAACCACCAAAACCATCGCCACCAGGGAGCCCCGGCTTTCGGTCAACCCCCAAGCCAGCAGCAAAAGACACAAGGATAAGAAGGAAACTTTCCCACCCCGTATTTTTTTCAAGGTAAACCAGATGAGGGCGGCTCCCAGGAATCCTGCGGCGATATTTTGGTTTGGGAAAAGGCCTTCCCTTGGATAAATAAAATCGAACCGGCCGGCAAACAAGTCATGGAGCCCCGTGGACCCGATCAGATCGATCCCGGCCAGAAGGGCGGTCCAGAAAAAGAACTTCTCGAACCAATCCCAAATCCCAGGCCAGAATTTCCACATCGCCCGGAGGGAGTACCACCAAAGCAAAAGACAGAGGTAACTCTTAAACGCGTAAAAACTGTCAAAAGCCTGTTTGGAATTCTTGACCGAAAGGAGAACCCACCCCGATAAAAGCATCAAAAGGAAGTCGGGCAATCCAAAACAAAAAAGGAACGGTTTTCTTGCCGGGCCCAGGAAGCCCCCAGGCAAAGGAAAAAAACAGCCAACGTGACCCAACGAATGGCACCGTCCTCCAAGACCATGCCGGCACCGAGGTCAACGGAAAAAGGGTCACGAGGGGAATAAGGGCCAGGAATAAGACACCGACCAGTCGGCCGGTCAGGTCCGCGGCAAAGGTCGGGTGGGTTGGGGTGGTTCTCATGGATCGTTCAGGCCTTCAGGATTTGGTCACAAGGTCATTCTACTTCTTTCAGGAAAGGAGTCCACCCGGGAAAGACGCTCCTTTTATCGTCCCTGTTTGCCCTTGATAACCTCCTGATAGAGGGACTCGATTTGGGCCAACATTTCCTTGATCAGGTAGCTGCCCTTCAAACCCTTTCGGCCCTCCTGTCCCAGCCTCATTCCCAATTCCCGGTCGTTCAATATCCGGGAAAGGCTGTGGGCCATGCCCAGGACATCATGGGGCGGGTGAAGGAACCCTGATTGGCCGTCCCCGCACGGCCTCGGGCGTGCCCGAGACATTGGTGGCAACCACAGGTTTTCCCGCCGCCATCGCTTGGAGTACCACCCGAGGCAATCCTTCATAAAGAGAGGTGAGCAGGAGGACGTCGGTGGCGGCCAACAGCTTCGCGACATCTTCTTTCCACCCCAACAAACGAAAATGGTTTTTCAGGCCGCGTTGCTCGATCTCCCTTTCCACTTTTTTCCGGAGGGGACCGTCCCCGGCCCAAAGCAGTAGAAATTCAGGGCAAAGGGTTTTGAAGAACTGTCGCGGTTCGGACCACGTCCAGGGGGGATTTTTGATTTTTGAAGTTGGAGAGCACCAGGACCGCAAGCCGTTGGGCGGTACCATATTGATGTCGAGCGTCCTTCGTTCCCGATAAGGATAGGTGGTAAGCCCTTGGATCTATCCCGCTGTGGATGACCCGATATTGACTCTCTTTCCCCACACCCGCCGCCAGCCCAGTCCGGCGATTCTCATCGCTGACCGTGATAATCCGATCGGTCAACAAAGCGGCCTGTCTTTCAAGAAATTGGTAGAATCCCCGAATTGGGGGAAATTGGCTGGGGTGAAAACCCCAGCCATGGACCGTATGAACGACGTGGGGCACCCCCGCGGCTCGCGCCGCGAACCGGCCCAGGATGCCCGCCTTGGAACTGTGGGTATGGACCAAATCCACCTTTTCATCCCGCAAAACGCGCCGGAGGGCGCCATAGGCTTTCCAGTCCCAGGCGGGGGAAAGGGGATGCTTCAGTTCGGTCAAAAAATACACCTTCACGCCCGTGAGCTTGCGGGCTTCCTTGTCGAGGAAACCACCCACTCCCGTCAGGAGTAGCACCTCGTATTTTTTCCGGTCGTGGTGGGCGCAACAATAGAGGGTGTTTTGCTGGGCGCCACCCAAATCCAGCCGGGTGATGAGATGGGCGATTTTAAGGCGGCGTGCCATCAGGGAGACTTAGGGCGCGTCAAGAGGCGCCTCAGGTGTCTCGGCCGGGGCTTCGTCTTGGGGCTTCTTGGGTTCCCCTTTTTTCTTGGCCGACTCCGCCTTGCGGGCCGCCTTTTTGGCCTGCTTCTCGTCCGCTTGGGCGGCCTCGATCGCGGCATGGTCCACGCCCGTGATGGGCTGGATCTGGGCCTTGATGGCCTGTTCCTCGTCCTCGGCTTCCACATATTTTTTGAGCCAATCCCACTCCCGGGCCAGGCCTTCCCTTAAAGGCGTGTCGGGGCTTCACACCAAAAATCTGTCTCGAGCTTCGCCGTATCCGCGCGGGTGGAAAAACATCGCCCTTCTGCCGCTCCAGATAGGTTTTGGGGCACGTCTTGCCGCTGATCTCTTCCAGTATCGCACAGCCTCCATCAGGGTAAGGCCGGCGACCCCCGCCCACATTGACGACCTGCCCCACCGCCTCTGGGTTTGTCAGCGAGGCGGCGATGATTTCCACCACGTCGTCCACGTAAGTGAAATCCCTCACCTGTTTTCCATCGCCATAGACCTCAGGGCAGCGTCATGCAGGATGCTGTGACAGAAACGGTTGAAAGCCATGTCCGGCCTTTGGCCCGGGCCGTAAACCGAGAAAAAACGAAGGGAAACGGTGGGCAATTTGTATTCCTGGTGGTAGAGCTGGCACAGGTTCTCGGCGGCCAGCTTGGTGACACCATAGGGACTGCGGGGTTTACAGGCCATGTCTTCGTTAAGGATGGCGGTACCTCCCCGGAGGGGGGGCCAGGTCGCCATAGACCGAGGAGGAGGAGGCGTACACGAATCGCTTGAGCTTATTGCCCTTGGATTCTTCCAAGAGCCTTTGGGTGACCTGCAGGTTATTGGTGACATAGCGGTGAAAGGAGGTTCCCCAGGAACCCCGAACCCCGGGCTGGCCCGCCAGATGCGACCACCGCTTCCGTGCCCTTCAGGACCTTCACCAGGGCCATGGTGGCCAGGTTGTCCTCGACCAACTTGAACTGGGGATGCAGAAGGGTCTGGTAGAGGTTCTTTTCTTTTTCGGGCGCGGGAATAGTAAACATCGAAATCGTCCACGCCCGATGACCTCGTGGCCTTCTTTCAAGAGCCGTTCGACCAGGTGGGACCCGATAAAACCCGCGCGCCTGTCACCAAGATCTTCATTTCGCGTGATGCTCCTTATCAAAAGTTTATTTTAAGAGTCAAAAGCCCGAAAGACGATCCTCCCGGGGCCGTTTAGAACGCCGCTTCCGACAATACCACCATCCTCAGATACTCGGTTTCGGGAACCCCCAAAAGAATGGGATGATCTTGCGGTTGGGAGACACGCTCCACCAGGCGGAAGGACCTGCCGCTTTTCTCGATCGACTCCCGCAACACCCCTTCCAAAACGTTCCAGGGAAAATGATGGGAACAGGTGGCCACGATCAAAAAACCGGCCGGGTTTAAGATTTCCATGGAAAGGGAGACGAGACGGATCAGGGCCAACCTGCCCTCGGGAATTTCATGGACGCTCTTGGCTAGGGGCGGGGGGTCCAAAAGGATCCCGTCAAATCTCTCGCCCGTCTTGCGTAGTTCCCGCAAATCCTTGAAGCTATCGCCCTTTTCAAAACGGGTCTTTCCCTCCACGCCGTTCGCCCTCGCGTTCTCCCGAGCCTCCTCCACCGCTTGCTGGGAGGATTCCAAACCCAGCACTTCCCTAGCCCCCCCGAGGGCGGCCAGGATGGAAGCGGCTCCCGTGTAACAGAACGCGTCCAGGACCCTTTTACTTTTTGATAGATCAGCGAATCTCTTCCTTCCCTCCCGGAAGTCCAGGTAGAACCCGCTCTTTTGTCCCTGGTCGGGACGAACCCGGAAAGTCGCTTTCCCCTCCTTGAAGGAAACTGGAAAGGTCCCAGGCTCCGTCAGCCATTCCTGGACTTCGGGCATGCCTTCCTTCTGG
Source organism: candidate division FCPU426 bacterium (assembly GCA_963849485.1). GTDB lineage: Bacteria > Oederibacteriota > Muellerivitia > Muellerivitales > Muellerivitaceae > CAVTWJ01. Next base: position 5,657 of record CAWKIF010000026.1, read on the forward strand.
CAAGTTTCCCCCACACTCTTTTCATAAACGAAAGGAAACCCTTGTTGAACCAGCGTATCCCTGACCGTCGGAAGGAAGGGTTTCAATCCCAGGCTGAAGCAGGAAAGCACGGCGGTCTTTCCAAAGCCGTCCACGATCAATCCCGGCAACCCATCTCCCTCCCCGAAAATCAGCCGGGCGCCATCGGTTTCGCCCGACGCGAGGAGGGGTCTCCGGAGGGCGATGGCTTCTTCCACGCGGGAGCGGATCAGGGCCTCATCCACCTCGGTTTTGAAATCCCGGGTCAGGAGACGGATAAGGATCTTAGAGGAAGGATTGGCTACGCCCCGGCCCAAGGGGATACCCTTGGAAGACATCACTTCCACCAGGTTCCCGGGCGAGAGGCTTGGGGGTGACTTTTCCACCTCGTTGGCGAAAACCCATGGGTGGCCCGCCAGGAGCCGGTCTTCCTCCTTGGGTTTTAGTTTGACGCGGATGTAAACGGACAAAGGGTCCTCTTTCAGGGGATCAACGGGTCGAACTCCCCCGGGGGATAAAGACTAGAATTTGAGGGTGAAGGCGGTTTGAGTCGGGCGGAAGGATTGAGCCAACTGAAGACGTACGGGGTCTTGAAGCCAGGCCTGGTTGGAACGCAAAAATTCGGTCTGGGCCCTTTGGTCCACCTCATAATCGTGGGGCATGATCAGGGTCCCCGCGACGATTCCCGCGCACAAGCCCAGAGCGCCCCCGATGAACATATTCGCGGTATAGGATCCGTCGCCGGCAGGGGTCAACCATTTGCGGCGAAAAGACCCAGTCCCAAACCGACCGCCCCGGATAAGATGATTTCGATCGAACGGGCGTCATTATTGACGCTGGGCCCCCGATCATGATTGTCCATTTGCCGGTATTCCTTGGCCTTGGAGTCCCGGTCCAAGTCCCCCACCCAGTCAAAAAGACCAAATGGTCGGGCCGGGTCTTGACCTCGTTGGGATCGTTGTTGCCGTTGTCATCCTCCCAAAAAAGGGCGTGAGCCTTCGGAACCAGGGCCGGAATAAACAGTCCGGATAAACACAGGGACGCAAAAGAGGATAAGGGCGGATTGGATCGTTGAACGTTTTAAAATCATTCGAAAATTATACCTGCAATCGTTTTGAAGAAAAGAATAAAAACCCCGGCTTAAATCGAAGCCGGCAGGAGACCGCCCGTACGAGGGGGCAAGAAAATTCGTTTCCCTGGGGTTTTTGAATGATCCCCCCCGCCACGACCCCATCCCCCTCGTAAAAAACAGCGGATTGCCCCGGTGTCACCGCCCGGGCCGGGTCTTGAGAACCACCCGGATTTTCCCGTCCGCCTCCGGATAAAGGACCGCCGGCTGTTCCTGGGAACGGTAGCGGATCTTGGCCATCACTTCCCGGGGTGAGGAGATGGGTTCCCAAGCCACCCAGTTCATCTCGCCCACTGTGAATTCTTTCACCAGGGTATCTTCATCCCTCCCCACCACGACCGTCGCGGTCTCGGGGTTGAGTTCCACCACGAAATAGGGCCCGCCGGACAAGGCCATGCCCTTTGCGCTGGCCGATGGTGTAACCCGCGATTCCCTCATGGCGCCCCAGAACCTTCCCTTCCACGTCCACGATGTCGCCGGGCACAAAAGCCCGGGGCCGGTGGATCTTCACGAAATCCCGGTAGCTTTTTTGGGTGACGAAACAAATTTCCATGCTCTCGGGTTTTTCGGCGGTATTCAAGCCCAGGGTCCGGGCCTTTTCCCGCACCTGGGTTTTGGTGGTCTCCCCCAAGGGGAAGAGCAGATGTTCCAATAAGTTTTTGGCTGAGCTTGTAAAGGACGTAGCTTTGGTCCTTGTCCGGGTCGGCGGCCTTGCGGATGCGCCAACGGCCGGTGTTGGGGTCCTGGTCCAGCCGGGCGTAATGGCCGGTAGCCAGTTTCTCGCACCCCAGGGACAGGGCCTGCTTGAGGAGCAGGGGCAGCTTGGCGAAACGGTTGCATTCCACGCAGGGGTTGGGGGTCAGGCCCTGCTCATACTCATCCAAAAAGCGGTCCACCACCTTGGCCCGGAAAACATCCAGACCCTCGTTGACATAATGGGGGGCTCCCAGCTTCAGCGCCACGTTGCGGGCGTCCTGGATATCCTCCACCGAACAACAGCGCTGGCCCTTGGGTTCTACCGTCTTCACGCTCACGGCGCCGTTTTCCCCGGGCGTGATCTCGCAAGGCAAAATCTTAAGGGTCAGGCCCACCACCTCGTGGCCCTGTTCCTTCAACAGGCCCAATACGGTGGAGGAATCCACCCCCCCGCTCATGGCAACGCCGATTTTCAATTTCAATCTCCCTATTTTCACCACAGAGGCACAGAAACCACACTTTTTAAATTCGACGTCTAATCCTTTGCTAATTCTGGTTCTCTGTGGCTCCGTGGTTAATTTATTGTCATTTTTCTCAAGGCTTTTATGGCAATAAGAATTTCTTTCTCCGTGTTGAAATAGCCAAAACTAAACCGCACCGTGCCGATGGGGTAGGTCCCGAGCGTCCGGTGGGCCAGGGGGGCGCAATGGAGCCCGCGACGGGTCAAGAATGCCGAACCTTTCATCCAATTCATAGGCGACTTCGGAAGGGTCTTTCCCCTCCACATTCAAGGAAATCACCGCAACCCGGTCGGGCGAGGGGGGCAGACCGTACAATTTCACCCCCGGGATCTTCCCCGCTTCCACGAGGAAAAGATTGGTCAGCGCCTCTTCTTTTTTTCGGACCTTTTCCACGCTGGTCCTCAGGAGGAACTCGACCCCCGCTTTCAATCCCGCCAGGCCCCAGTAGTTCTGGGTGCCGCTCTCGAACTTGTCGGGCCATTGGCAGGGCTGTTCCTCCTGGTCGCTGTTGGAACCGGTGCCGCCCTCGATCAGGGAATCCAGGTTCACTTGTGGCCCGACGACCAGTCCGCCCGTGCCCGGGGGGCCCATGAGGCCCTTATGGCCCGTGAAGGCGAGAAAATCGATGGGGTTGTCCTTCAGGTTAATGGATTGGGCCCCGGCGGTCTGGGCCGCGTCCACCAGGAAAGCCACCCCCTTCTTCCGGCAAATTTCGCCCACTTCCCGGATGGGCCCCAGGGTGCCGGTCACGTTGGAGGCGTGGGCCAGGCAGACCAGCCGGGTTTCCGCCTGGAGGGCCTCCTCGAAGGAAAAGGGGTTCATCCTTCCCTGGCTGTTGGCGGAGACGATCGTGTAGCTGATTTCCCGATCACGCTTGAGTTTGTTCAAGGGCCGGATGAGGGCGTTATGCTCCACGCCCGAGAGAACCACATGGTCCCCTTTTTTCAAGAAACCCTTCAGGACCGTATTGATGGATTCGGTCACGTTTTTCGTGAAGAGGATTCGCTCCATCCGGGGGGCGTTGAATAACTTGGAAAGGGATTGGCGGGTCGAAAACACCAACTCGTTGGCCTGGATGCCCCTTTTCGTGGCGGCCCGCCCGTGGGAGACGCCGACCTCTGTCGCGTATTGGACCAAGGCTTTTAGGACTTGGGGCGGCTTCTGCCGACTGGTGGCCGCTGCGTCCAGGTAGGTTTCACGGCGGGTCTTTTTTTTCTTGGGCATAACGCCTTCTTAGAACAAGGTCCGGAAGGCGGAAACAAGGGGCTTCCTGCCTTCGATCGTTAGGAGGCAGGATTTTATCATAGGATTCGGGAAAAACCTCCAGCCCGCTGGTCGGTTAATAATTGACAGGACCGAAATATTGGATGTTCCCGGCGGTGTTGGTGGTGCCGACAAGATTGACGTCGTAGTCCCCCACATAAAGGTTGTTGTTGTAGGAAAGCACGGCCGAGGGGCCGCCAAAAGGAGTGGCGCCGGTTTGGTTTCCCGTGAGTTCCGCCAGGAGAGTCCCGGCAGGGGAATAGAACTCAACGAGGCTGTCTTCGTAATCCGCCACCATGAGATTGCCCGAGCCATCCACTGACAAACTGTAAAACTGAGGATCGTTAGAAAACTGCGCTGGCGGGGTGGGCAGGGCCCAGGTGGCGCTAGCGCTGAAGGTATTTCCCGAAAGGGTGAGTTTCCAAATCAAATCGTTGTCCCCATCCGCGACATATACCGAACCCGACGGATCCACCGCCACCCCAACGGGCCAAACAGGATAGGACTGGCCGCTATAAGCGGCGGAAGCCGACCACTGCGCCAAGGGGGTTCCTGCGGGGCTGAATTCTTCAAGGAGTTCGTTTCCGAAATCAGCCACATAGACGTTCCCGTTTTCATCCAGGGCGATGCCTCCGGGATAGGAAAAGGTGTTGGGAGTTGTAGGACCCCAAAACCCCAAAACCCCTTACCCCTAATGAATGATTATTCACAAACCAGGATTATAATTTATTTCAACTATAATTCAAATCTTTCCTTATTTAATGAGTTAAGGCCCCGGCCCCAAAGTCCTCAGAAATGTCAAGAGTGCTGCCCACTTGCACCACCCAAGTCAGGAGTAAATCGACTAAGGTCGTCCTCTTAGTTCTAGCAGAGACCAGATCGGCATCAAATACTAACAAGGACCCTATTTGCAGACCAAGAATTTCGCAGTTTATGTACCCGAACTAACTGATGTTTAAGTTGAAAAATTGTATAAATTAGAAGTATTCCCTCAAGCCACAATACTAGAACATTTACAGCGCCTTCCATCAGTCAGCCAAGAATCCCGAAGAGATAGAACTCAAGCCCAATCAAGCAAAGTCTATATCTCATGTCCCTCAAACGGCCGCTACAAGATCTTCTAGGACCTCTCTGCCTTACGCGAAATAAAATAAAAATGCTGAACTCACCTAATAAAATATATAAAAGATGAATTTCACAGCAGCCTGACAAAAACAAGAACATCCTGTTGCACAAACTGAAGAGTTACAAAACAAACTCGACAGTGGGTATCTTGCAAGGTTTGCCTTTAAAGGAATAGGCTATAGAGCAGAATTAATACAATACAAATTAAATGACACTCTCCCTACTCAGTAGAGAAGTATGACTCGAACAGCCACATACTCTGGAATTCCTTGGGTTTAGTTTGAGCTTGACCGACAGTATAATGATCCATTTAGTCAGAGGAATCACGTAAGAACTATGGCCGCCTTCAAGACTGCAGGGAAGAAGCTTACTATCAATGACGTTATGTTAATGTCCAAATCGATATCATCCAGTCTGCAAGAGTAACTTAAACTCCAAAAGGATCAGAGATATCTGTATGAGAACAAGTTAAACCCATTGCCAAAGCAGCTGAATACTCCCTTGGCAAGGATGTCTTCGTAGGGAAGAAGATTTTTGATCGCAGAGAATGATGCTCATTGTAGAGAAACGAATTTTGGATATTCAAGAAAGGCAAATGGTACATTTTACAACCATTGAGAGTGCTTTGAATATTATATTAATTTTAATTCAAGTAAAAATATTAATTCAATTCACTACATATATTCTTAAGTTGAACCAATGATGCTCACTCTCGTAGAGATTGAGGGGAACTGGTGGTGGTGAGGAGTGAGGACTGACTTCTGTTCTAGTTTAGATTTTGATATCTCCTTTCTTCGACTCTGATCTCGTGATTTGCTTGAAGAAATTTTGGTGAGAGCTCAGAGCTTTAGTCTGACTGTTGAGTTTCTATTAGAAGAGTGGAATTCCAAGTTTGTCATAATTGGCCTCACTGGCTACTATTGTGTTCTTCTGAGAGGGTTTGAACTGACTCTGAGAATGCTTGACCTATATCTATTATGAGACTTAATATTACCATCACGCTCAGTTCTTTGAGCAATGCATTCCTTGCTTTCACCTATTCTCTCTTCTTTAAGATTCGGAACATCGTATTCTTCAGATATTGGAGTGGGAATATTGTCATGTAATGCTTCATGTCTGAGTGTCTAATAATGCTGGGGAGCGTCTCTTCACGCTGAGCAGCATATTGAATCCAATCCTTTGTCTGTGGTCTTTCTACCCAGACATATGAGTGAAGTTAGATATATCTTTTGAAGACTTCGATATATTCAGAACACTGTTCTAAGTCTTTTGCATTGAAGACTCGTTAAAGTGAATGCTGCTCAATTAAGACTAATCCTTTCCACCTCCTTCAACTTTGAATAGCACAGAACTACCACCCATTGGATTGATCTTTTCTAAGATCTGTGAACCATGTCTTTACAATTTCTTGTAGTCCTCGTCAAACTTCTTCATTATATTAGCCTTCTTTTCTCTCTCCTTCTAGTCCAGTTAAAACATTATATCAATTTTCTCAATCATGCACTGATTTGGTCCAAAGGATTGTTTATCCTACATGGAGGTCCTTCCTGTTTCACAGCAGTACTTGTAATCTTTTCAAATAACTTCATATTATTAAGATTTTTATTTTTCTTAGACTAACAAATGAGTATGCAATATTACCAAAATAAAATCGTCAGTAGTTCCCGCAGCATGGATCCTCTTGCTCTTTCTCACTCAATTTATTTCAAAGAAATAGTATTGCATTTTTCTATATTAATTATCACTATAATTATACTCAACACTTTGTCTTCTTCTTGAATCTCATGCAGCAACTTGGCAAATGTGATCACCTTATTTTCCTTTTTGAAGTCGTCAACTATATTCTTCTTATGCTCATTTTCTTAGAAATTAGGAAATCTCTTCTTAATTTCCTTCAGCACCTTCATTGAATTCAGTAGCTTTGTCTTCCTCTTTTAATCATTCATGTCTGTCATTCTCCACCTGTATGGCAAAGGATGTTCCATATTTGAAACGCAGAGTAAATCTCCTAAAATAGACCAGATCTAAATAGTTAGACAACTAAGTTACTCTAATCAAAGATGAGTTATTGCAAGTAATAATTTGATAGTTAGTTATTTTAAAGTGAGAGAATATCGTAAGAAACTAAAGAGTTAAGATATTTGCTTTACTTCAGAAGACGCTGACCATTTTATCATTTCCATATCAAAGAAATTAGTATTCTTTGCGCTTTTGAATGAAATATGATCCTCCATTTACTGCTTTATCTCCATGCTGAAAAATATTCCATTTGAACTCTAGAACTAGGATCTGAAAGGAAAGTAATTGTTTTTCTTCATTTGATTCTTAGTAATAGGGACTTTCTTGATACTATTTAAAGACCCCTCTTCTTGATTAATATCTTAGTTTAATATTTGCCCAATATCTAAACCATAAACAACTCCTCTTTCATCCGAAATATACAAGGCTCTAGGCTTAATTTTCTATCTGTTTGTTCTTTTAGCTACCTAGAGTAATTTGAAGATTCCATATTTAATTCGGCAAAATCATTTGCCTTAAAATATATTGAGAACATTTAATTGCAGCATAATAACCTTCCTTTAGGAGTAGTTAATGCAATCTTTTGATAAGGCTAAATAAATTTGAAGGCATTAAAGTTTTCCCAGTACCAAAAAACTAAGCAAGAGGATGTATCTAAAGTAACTATGGACTAGTAAGGATAAAGGAAACATATTTTGTGGACATCTTCAAACTCGTTTGAACAAGCCCCAGCCATTTTGAAAGATTCATAATCCCATATCTAATTGGTTAACATGAATGGAATCTTACAAATATAACTCCAGAGGTTGAAGTAGCAAACAAATTCATTTTAATGTCCACTGCCAGAGAAACTGATTTCAATCCCTAAGTGAGCATTCTTTCATCTATCTCAAAGTGTGGCTTTCTTTTTATCTCTCTTATTACAAGCAAATCTAAAATAATTGATACATTTAAATTACTATGAATCCCAAGCTGTTGTTAATACTAATTTATTTGCATAATCAACGAAGATCTAAGTGATCTCCGGGCTTATGCCCTACGTTCTTAGAATAGAATTAACCATTTGGAAGGTAGTGGGCTTTGAGTCCTCCTTTATTGTCTGAAATCAGAATCTTCTTGTGATTTAAATATAGTCTAGTGGCAGTGATTTCTTCCTCAGTTTAAACTAAATTGGCTAAGATCTGAGTTGTCTTTCCATTGTTTATGTCAATGAGTCTAATATCAGATTTAGTTGTAACAACTAGCTATTCAAGCATTTAGTTGTACTCTATTCCCAAAGGAGGGTTGTTTTTAATCTAGTGATTAATGAATACATTATTTTACTTCAATTCCATTTGCATTAACCTTTATTTCATCTTCAAACTCAAACCAATGCAATCTTACTGCTGCACAGAATAATTTAGAGTTGATATTTAAAAAAGAGTGCAATGGTTATCGACTACATATATTATAATATTTTAAATACCTTTCATAATGAATAGTTTGAACACAATTCATACTTCTCATATCCCATGTTTTCAAAAAGCCCTAAAAAGTTAAAGTTTATTTATACAATTTCATCAGCAGTAATAGCTAATGGAGTATCCATTAAAATATTAATGGCAGTAATTTAAGAATTATGTCCTCTTAACTTTCCAGTCACAAAGCAGTCTTATCCATCAAAACCCCAAACTAAAGCTGAGTCTTCATAAGCAGCACTTAATAAAACTTAGAAATCTGTAGCATAAATCAAAGAATGGGCAGAAACAGTTTCAAAATGCAAGATCTGAGTACAAGTTTATGTATATAGATCATAAAATGCAAGCTTTTTATCTAATGAGCAGACAGCAATCATCTTCAAATGTGGGACTTCACATATATCCATAATACGTTAACTAAAGGTTAAAGAGAATAACTTACTCATGTTTAGGTGGGAGTTTGAGTGAGGACTCCCTTTCGATATCCCATAAGAAGATAATATTCTTTTAGTCATGAGTTATCCACTATCCGCAATACTCAATATACTTTATAATAAGATTGCAAAACGTCTAAGTCAGTTGAAAACGTTTTTTCAAATTTAAAGTTATCTGAAATATCCCAGAAAGCTAAAGTGTAGTCTTATAAACAAGACACCAATCTAAAGTATCAGCAATAATATTTACTCTCTTCTCAGTCAGAGAATAAGCAACATATAGGATAGATGTTTCTAAGATGTGATTTTCTTTGTTTGGCATCAGCTTTTTCTGGAAATGGGACTACTCGTCATAGAGCATGATAAATTCTGTAATATTATCTTGCACAATAACTCTCTTCATTTCAGGGGAATACGTAATACTATTTAGTTATTATCAATTAATTACACTCTTATTCCTTAATTATGATGATTGCTATCATTCTATTTCTTTGAAGGGGCAATCCTTCTGAGGAGACAATTACTTCCACCCAACACTTCTGGAGCAATGTCTTTTACATGAGAACTGTTGTATAGAGATTGAAACTTTGAGGAGGTCATTTCTAAAAGATAATTAACTCAAATTTACTCGAAATATATTTAGACTTAACAACATTTGTTTCTAGACTACTCTCTATAACGTTTTCAATTAAGAAATTAGTAAAGTGATCCCATTTAGATTTCTTTAGTGTTATTATAGTAATCAGTGATTTCAGTAAATAGATCAATCAACCCACTCACCAAATACAATTCATGCTCCTTTTTGTGTTTAACTATACTAAGAAAGCAAGTAATGAAATCGACAAGTCCCATCTTTGATCCTGAAAATTAGGTAAAAGCATTTCTAACTCCAATAGAAATACTTTCTCTAGCATATTTGATCTTAGTTGGGTTATATAAGTCAAACAAAAAACTTATTGGATTTTTTGCAAAACTTATTAGCTAGCTTCAACCCATCATCTCCCACTTCTTTCAGTAATTACTCTGGATATGCTCTTGGCTGCATTAAAGATTGAACTAATGACTAGTAACTTTAGATCTCCATTTTATTTTAAAAATTCATTTTTATTTTAATTAAATGCTCTCTCAATTGAACTAACTTATTCTTGGGGTTTTGGGGTTTTGG
>CAWKIF010000027.1:0-14183 GCA_963849485.1 candidate division FCPU426 bacterium
CTACCAAGCCATGTATCAGGAACAAGGGTTGGCGGTTCTGCAGGGGGCTCTTGTCGTATTGGTAAATTTCCACCCTTGAAGGTACGGACTTCAGGGCTCGCTGAGGCACTAGGGGATAATCTGAGCTTATGGCGCAACCGGCTGATTGAATCGCCGGGTGGATGCTCTTCTGTTCCTGTGCGAGGCTCTTTTGTCCCGATGCGATCCAGACGAACGTAGCGAATATCAAAGGCAGGGCAGTTCCTACCGCGTATGGACTGGTTCTCATGGCCCCGCCTATTTCTTTAGGACCTTTGCTGAGCCTCCGCCCGTATGTCCAATTCATGTAGACGACAGACTGAGTTCAATAAAAGTTCCTCAGCATACACAAAATGTGCTCTTGCCTTCTTCCATCTGGATAAAGCCTGATTCGCTTTGGGGACCGTTCGCCGAGATGGATAAAAAGCCGTTGCAGGCACCGCATGAAAAGACATGGGATAATGAAGAAATCGATCGACACTCTTCTCAAAACCACAGCATGGGTGTGTAAATTGGCTCAGGTTTTAATCGCAAGTTCACCAGAAGGCGTTATTTGCCTGAACGGATTCTGCATGGACACAATTTTACTGTAATTGCAAAGCTGAGCGAAGCCAAGGACAAGCTCGAATCACAAATCTTGATCTAATAGTAGTTTCTCTTCACTTTGATGACTCGCAAATGTTCGAGCTTATCCGCGAAGTGAAGAAGAGCCATAAGAATGCTAGTCAACCGATTATCTGCTTTTGTTCGCGCGATACGCAAATGTCGCGCCTCATGCACCAGAGTTTGGAATATAGCACCAGAGTCCTCGGAGCATGGATGTACCTTGCCGAACATGCATACAATGTTCCCAGATCCAGATGCCGAGCTGAGGCGCATTATGGAACGCTGCCTCACCGACCGGGAGCGAAAACAGATTCAACAAGACAGAGTCGACATTCAATCACAGCGAGAACAGCTTCAACAGTTGCGACTGCTTTTGCAAACACAAGAGTGGTCCCCGGCGATGAAAGAATATCTGGTTGGATTGAAACATGAAGTGGAACTCTTGTTGAACGACATCACCAGATTGCACTCAGCGGCTGACATGGAACGCGCAAGCGTTACAGCCTCACAAGATCTTAAAGACCGAGTTTCGGATCAAGTGAGGATGAGTGAGGAAGGCATGACGGAGAGAGAACAGATTCAGTCGGCAGCAGAAACAAGCCAGTCTGCCGGGGAAGAGCTTCTGACCGCAAAAGAGGGAATCAAGGAGGCGGACCTTCAGCGGCAGAACAAGCCCATACAACCAGCTCAAGAGTGACCGACAGATTTCAGCCCAAGGCACACGGACGCTGAACCGGATTGCCCAGGTCGCAGTGGGACAGCCGCTAACTCTGAACTTAACCGTTGAAGCCGCCATCGGTACGGATGGTTTGGCCAGTAACCCAGCCACCGTCCCTGGAGGCAAAAAAGGCCACGACTGCCGCTATGTCATCTGGCTCACCTAGCCGACCCAGGGCGGTTTTGCTGATCATGGCTTGTTTGGTGTCTTCACCCGGCAGCGCTTCATGAAACATGTCCGTGACTGTGGTCCCGGGAGCGACCGCATTCACTGTAATGTTTCTTGCGCCAGGCCGGTGAGTAATGCGGCTGGCGGCATCAACGCGGATTTAGTCGCGGAGTACACGCCCATTCCCGGCAGTGCCAGTTCAGCAGCCACGGAGGAAAGATTTATTATGCGACCGCCATTTGGCATTAGCTTGAGCGCCGCCATTGTCGTTGCCAAGGTACCTTTGACGTTGACGTCAAACACGCGATGGTACTGTTAAATCTATCTGGTCCAGTGTGCCGCCTTCCCAAACTCCGGCATTGTTCACTAAGATATCGATTTTGCCGAAGGTTCATCGAGGTCTTCCACCAGATGTCTCGTTTCGCTCGCTGAAGCAACATCGGCTTTGAATGCTGCAGCACTGGTGCCCAGGCTGGCGATCGATGCCACCACATCGTCGGCGGCTTTCTTGTTTCTGGTGTATGTGACTGCAACGGTGGCACCTTCTTGCGCCAGACGCAATGCGATAGCAGCGCCAATGCCGCGCGAGCCACCGGTCACTAAGGCTACCTTGCCGGCAAGTCTCTTCGTTTCGGTTTTGGTTTATCTTGTACGAGTGTCATGTGATCTTTTCCTCCACGGAATGGGTAATTTTTGCGATGTTTTGCGTCTATGCGACGGCTTTTTCAAAGGATCTGGTGTCTAAATGTGAGAGTGTTTTTGTGGCGCAGTCGCAACGTAGGATCTCGTCGCGGGCAAGTGCCTGGAGTATCGAATGAGGCAAGAGGGTGTTTTCAGCCATCACATAACGCACGTCCAGATCGTCGTCTTGTGCCAACTGCATCAGGAAGAGAATTGGCAGCGACGCATTGTGTGAGAGGCTGGCTCGCACCTCGCTATCGTCGTGGTTCAGAGTGAAGCAACACTGCCACGGGAGTGGAGGCATTCTCAGCCACGCGTGCCCGCACCGATGGATCAGTTGAGTGTGCCAGCTCTTTAGCCTGAAGACTGGAGCCTTTGTATTTCCTGCGATCAGATAATCGTTTGCAATTCGGATTGAGTTATACATGTTGTGTTTTCCTCGATGTGCGATAATAGACCAGTCTACTTATCGCCGGGTCCACAAAAACAGGCGGTTCTCTCTTGGGCTACCTGCTGTCGGGACTAAGTTTAAAACTTCAAACATCAGTTCGGCCCAACGCGCCACTGGTCTAAAAACTGAACCGATATCGGTTCAACCTCCAAGTACCTTTTGCTGTTTGCAACATTTGGCATAGGTCTATAATAGACCGGTCGGTCGAGAGTGTCAACTACCCCATAAAAAGCTTGAAAATTGCGGAGAATCGTCTCCAGACAGTATTGGCTCAGAGTTCAAGATGAAAATCACTCTGAGCCAATCGGGAAAAATGCTGCCGACTTAGATCAACTACTTAAATAGGATCAGGAATCCATGCTCGTGATCCAGATCCCTCCTCCTTTATGCTCCTGTCCTAGCTCTGTCAGGGTCTCGACACCGCCGACCGCTTTTCTGCAAGCGGTGTTGAAAGCTTGCACTTCGGGCGGCATGGGGGGCGGGGCATCTCCGTGCAGATAAGCCTTGGCAATAGCAGCGTTATATAGGATATTGTTTCTTGATGGAGATGATCGCCAGGTTGTGGAAAATACCCTCGAAGGGCAGATCCAGGTCGACGATCTCGGGCATGATCTTTTGGAGGATGGGAAGGAAAAGCCTTTCGGTGGCCTTGCCCAGAAAATCATCTTCCATGGGGGGTTTGCCCACCACCGTTGCCGGGTAGACCGCGTTTTTCCGGTGGGTCAGGGCCGTCAGGTGAAAGACCGGGTAGGGTTCGGCCAAACTGTAGTAGCCCGTATGGTCCCCGAAGGGCCCCTCCATCCGGCGCTCGCCCGGCTCCACGTAACCTTCCAAAACGAAATCGGCGTCGGCGTTCACGAACAAGTCCACCGTCTTGCACTTCACAATCTCCACCGGCTTTCCCCTTAAGAAACCGGCGAAGAGAAGTTCATCCACCCCGTCGGGCAGGGGCGCCGTAGCGGCGTAGGTCAGGGCCGGGTCCCCGCCCAGTGCGATCGCCACTTCCAGCCTTTTTCCCTGCTTCTCGGCGTTACGGTGGTGCGCCGCCCCATGGTGGTGCACCTGCCAATGCATGCCGGTGGTCTTGGAATCGTAAATTTGGATGCGATACATGCCGATGTTGCGGACGCCGTTTTCCGGGTCCAGGGTATAGACCATCGGCAGGGTGATAAACCGGCCCCCGTCCTGGGGCCAGCATTTCAAGACTGGCAGGCTCGTCAGGTCCGGTTCTTTTTCAACGACTTCCTGGCAGGCCCCCTTGGAAACCTCAACAGGAGGAAACTTGGCCACGTCGGCAAGTTTGGGCAACAGCATCACCTTTTCCATGAAACCCTTGGGGGGTTTGAGCTCCATCAAGTCCCGAATGGCCCGGGCCTGTTCCTCCAGGTCTTCGACACCCAAGGCCCAACTCATGCGTTGGTAGGACCCAAACGCGTTCATGAGGACCGGATAGGCGCTGCCCTTCGCTTTCTCGAAAAGGAGGGCCTTCCCTCCCCGGGTAGATTTGGAAACCTTGTCGGCGATAGCAGTCATTTCCAGCACCGGATCCACTTCCTCGGTAATGCGGATCAATTCCCCGCGCTTTTCGAGAAACTCAATGAATTCGGTTAGAGAAGAATAGGGCATCGGATTCCTTAAAAAATTTTTACTGGAAAGGCCCGTATTTTACGCTGTTGGAGGGGGTGGCTCAACCTTCGGTTGCGGATTACGGGAAACGAAATAAGCGCCCAAACAAAGCATAAGCCCTCCCACCGCCGGGGCCCAGAGCGCTTGGAGGCTAGGCTGCAAATAAAGATTGAAAAAGGCCATGTAACTGGCGCCCCATCCGCAGGCCATCCAAAATCGCCCGATTTTTTGCCCCGAAGTGGCCGCCATGAAACCCGTGAAATAAGCGGCCATGGTAAAGCCCACCCCGAAAAGGTGCAGGTAGGCCATGTGTTTGATGAACATCTCGGCCTTTTCCCCCAAGTTGGCGACAATGGCCAGCCAGACAAAACACCAAAGCACGATCCAAAGCACCGTCAATAAAGCCGCCGCGTTCGAGATCCCCCAAAACCATCCTCCCCGGTGATCCCATTCCCAGGCGGATAAAACCAGTGCCAAGAGCCCCAACAAGACGGGGAAACCGAAAAGGACGGCCGCGGAAGGCCAGGTGCCGGGTTGTTGGCGAAGCGTCGCCGCCATCGGCTCCTCTCCCAAAGCTAGAAAAGTGAGGAAGAGCCCCACCCCTCCCAAACGAAAAAGCCAAAGGGAATAATTCATTCTTCATCCACCGTTTTTTTGGCCTTGGGCCGCACCGGGGGGAAAGTCTTGGGGTAATCCACCCGCACCAAAAAGAGCCCGGTCGGGGGAAGGGTGGGCCCAGCCTTTTTACGGTCTTTGGACTGAAGGATCGAAGTCACCTGAGCTGGCGTGATCTTTCCCGTCCCCGCGTAAACCAAGGTACCCGTGAGGATGCGGATCATTTGGTGGAGGAAGGAAACACCGTAATATTCACAATGGATATCCTTCCCCTTACGCCTCACGGTGACCCGGTGAAGGGTTCGAAGGGGATCGGCCCACTTGCCCAGGGTGCCCCGGAAGGCCGTGAAATCATGGGTTCCCTCCAAGCGCTTGGCGGCCAGGCGCATCAACCTTAAATCCAGGGGACGGCGAAAATGGTAATAGGTATTCCGGTCAAAAACGGTGTAGTCCTGGCTGTTCCGGATGATGTAACGGTAGAGCTTGGCCTTGGCGTGGTAAGTGGCGTGAAAGGTCTCGGGAACTTCTTTTAGATGGATAAGACGGATGTCATGCGGCAGGAGTTGGTTGACCACTTCCTTCAATCGCGGAACCGGCATGGGGGAGGTGGTGTGGAAATTGGCGGTCTGGCCTAAGGCGTGGACCCCGGAATCGGTGCGTCCCGCCACCAGCAATTCAACCTTGTGGCCGCAGACAAAGCCTATTTTTTCTTCCAGGACCCCTTGGATCGTGGGAGATTCCCTCTGCCTTTGCCAACCCGCGTAGGCGGTTCCATCGTACTCCACCATCAACCGCAGGTTGCGTTCCCTCAACGGGATAAACTCGTTCCTACCGGCGGGGTATGGGACAAGAGCTGGAGTCCATCCATCGCCTCATTTTGCTGGGGATTGATGGCCAGGGAAGTCCGGTAGGCCTGCTCGGCGTCGCTCATGTCGTTCATCTGCCGGAAGGCGTCCCCGATCTTGGCGAAGGCGTAGGGGTTTCTCGGCTCCCGGCGGATGCATTCCTGGTAGGAGTTCACGGCGTTCGTGTAATCCCCCAGGGCCAGTCGGGTCTCTCCCTGCATCAGGTAAATGCGAGAAAGAGTCTGGGGCTGGCGGTATCTCAAGGCATTGTCAAAACTCCAGAGGGCGAGATCGTACATCTTGTTCATGTAGGCAAAATAACCCGTGAAATCATGCCCGATCCCGTAGGAATCCTTCATGACGTCGGTGTACTCGTCCCAATAACCGCGGTTCTCAGGCTCCATGTACCTCAAGCGGTAGGTGGACCAAAGCTCGTTTAAACGGGCCGAGGTGAAGGCGTAATTCAGGTCCTTGGTGGCCGAAATCCGCCAGAGGAATCCGTCCGGCAGGGAGGAGGGGTTTTTCTCCCTCATCCATTGGGCCGTGAAGATATTGGTGTAATAGAAAGACCGGTCCTTGGCGTGCTGTTCGATCATGTCCTGCACCACCGTCTCGGGGCGGATATCCAGCTGGCCATAGGGGTTCGTTTTCATCGGCACCGCCAGGAATGGCCATCTCTGCATCAGGGGATCACGGTACCAATCGTAAGGTATCAACTGCATGGTAAAGCTGACCACTTCCGGTCTTTTACCCTCCACGAATTGCAGATACCAGAGGGGAAGGATGTCGATATCGCCGTTACAGAGGATCACCCCGTTGCGGTTGACGGTCTTGAGCATATTGATGCCCTCGTCATAGGAGCAGACGTAGTGGCTCTGGTCGCACAAGGGAAAGTTGATTTGGAGCGGGAGGAGGGAACACCCCAGGCAAAAGGCGCCGGTATAAAGAGGCGCGCCGTTTAACTTCCAATTTTTCGAGACCCAGAGGCAAAACCAGGCGATGGCGGCCGCCGCGTAGATGGATACCATCATGAAAACCGGCGTGAAGAAGTTATCCAAGGTCCATTGGTAACCCTCCAGCGGATTATTAAAAATGACGACCCCTCCAAAAACCCCTGCTCCCAGCAGGAAAACCCCCACCGCCGAGGCCTTGGATCGTTGAAACAACCAATACAATCCCACGAGGGCCATCAATAACAAAAGATAAGTGAAGACAACCCCGAACTGGTCATGGGCATGGAACCAGAATCGCTTGAGGTTGCGGACAACCGTGACCCAAGAACGCTGGTCGCCGATGCCCTGGTAGCCCTTGCGGACGACGGTTCCCCAAAGGCGGTCCAGATTATTGGGGTTCCACCAATTCACCAAGGGATGTTGGATGGACCTTAAGGGGAGAAAAAGGTAGACCGAAAGCGAAAGGATCAGCATGGTGATTCCCTTGACGATGTTCAAGAACCCCACCGCAGAAAGCACATTTGCCAATTTCTCCATCAAATCAAAAGGGCGGAGAAGGCTTTTAAAGATACCCCAGAAAGGCTCCCTTTTCTGGCTGGCCAGAAAAAACCATAGATAAGCGGGGGCCATGACCAATTGGTTGGGCCAATGGTGGGCCAAACTCAATCCATACAAAAATCCCATCAAGAGAATCGACTTTACGAACCAGCCTTTTTCCCGCATTTTAAAGAACAAATAAAGCATGAAAACGGACAAAAATGTATTGAGGGTATAGATTCCGCCCTTGGCCCCGCAAGCTTGAAACCAATGCTGGTATGAAAAAGCGAAAACAAGGGACCCGAAGAGAGCCGGAACCTCATAAACCCAGGCGGAACTCGGGGGGGAAACTTCATTTCCTTGCCCTTCTGATGGCGCCAGGGCTTCTCGGAACATCATCTTTAATACCAAGAACAAGTAGGAGACGGAGATACTTCCAGTCAAAAGGGAGCAAAAAGTGACCCGAAACATGGGTTTCCCGAAGGGTAAGAGACAATTCACCCGGCCCCAGAGGGTGTGGAGGGGATATCCGGGGGAATGGCTGATGGTCAAAAGATCGCAGACCATAATGGTCTCGCCTGAGTCATTAATATTGAAAGTCGCGCAAACCGTACGCAAATATACGTAAAAAACAAAAAGAAAAAGGCCCAAGGGGATGAACATTCCTATTATTCCTCGAAAAGGGGTTAGAACCGAATGAGGATTATATCCAAGCCCGGTTCGAGTCAAAAGGGGTATTTGCCCCAGTTCTTTTTAAATAATTAGAAATTCCAAGTGATTGAAAGGCCTAATCTGTTCTTAATGAATTAAATTTTAAGGAAACAAGGTCATCCATTCACTCAAAACCGTTTCCCTAAACCAATTCGGACTAACAATTATTCGGTCATCTCATTGGGTGGAGGTTTTATTACTGAATTTTTTGGATCTTCCCGGCGATTAAATGACGCCATGATCTCTTTGACCAGAAATCAATCATTTCGAACAACAAATATTTAAAACACGGTTTTAAAAAAAATTGTATTTCAATGCTAAGACAATAAAAAAAATTATTGGGTCCTCAGGACATAAAAATTAACATCAGTATTAACATACCCGAAACCTTTGCTGAAACGCTAAAGATATCATCAAACCAGTCCTTCATAGGGTTGGTGACAAAATGAGTAGGTCCATTGAACGCCCTTCCCCCACCCTCCAAAAAACCGCCAAGCCCCTGATCAACGATTTGATCCATCGTCTCATGGCGCCAGTAGCGCCTGTCGAGCCTCATGTTCTTTGTGATGAGGTTTATAAGATCTTCGCCGAAGACAAATCCATCCAATCCATAGCGGTCGTTTCGAATCGGGTCCCCATAGGGTTGGTCAACCGTTTCGCCTTGATCGACCGTTTTTCACGTAGGTTCTACAGGGAAATTTATGAGCGTAAACCCATCACCGCCATCATGGAAAAATCACCCCTGGTCGTGGAATGCACCGTTGGATTGGATGACCTGAGTTCCATCATCGCCGACGAGGAGGAAAAATATCTTTTCGAGGGGTTCATTATCACCCAGAAGGGAAAATATCTCGGTATCGGGACCGGCCACCGCCTGATCAAGGAAATGACCGAACGCAAAGAGGCTCAACTCTACCATTTGGCCCACCACGACACCCTCACCGGATTACCCAACCGTTTGCTATTTTATGACCGATTGTCCCAGGCCTTGACCCAGTCCGTGAGATCTTCCAAGGCTTTGGGCGTCCTTTTTGTGGATCTGGACCATTTCAAGAATATTAATGATACATGGGGCCATCCGGTGGGAGACCTCCTTTTGCGTGAGGTGGCTCAGAGGCTCCAACATTGCCTTCGCCCCGGGGACACGGTGGCCCGCCAAGGGGGTGACGAATTCACGGTCATCCTCACCCATATCTCCCGCGCAAGGGACTTGGATCGGATCTGTGAAAAAATCCTGAAAACCTTCACTCATCCCATACCGGTTGACGGAAAGGAGCTCCTCATCAACTGCAGTATCGGCGCCAGTATATTTCCTCGGGACGGGGACAATATCGACCTGCTTATTCAAAAGGCCGATACCGCGGTTTATCAAGCCAAACAGACCCGAAACTGCTACCGGATCTTCGGGCATACCAACCTCGAAACCAGCAACTAACCCATTTTTCAACGGGACAAATAAAAAAAGCCCCGCTTGAATAAGCGGGGCTTACGGACTCAACCGGATTGTGGATTATGCTTCCGCCCGGGCTACACTGAGGGCTGCTTCATAGTTGGGCTCCTCGGTGACTTCCTTCACGATTTCAACGTGCTTCACCTTGCCGTCCTTGCCGATGACAAAAAGGGATCGTGCCTCCAGGCGCAGCTCCTTGATGTGAGTGCCGTAGGCGTTGCCAAAAGCCAAATCCCGGTGGTCGGAGAGGGTCTGGATTTTGATTCCCTCCGCCCCGCAAAACCGGGCCTGGGCAAAAGGCAGGTCAGCTGTAATGGTCACGACCTCGACTCCCGCGGGAAGTTTCCCAATTTCCTGGTTGAATCGCCGGGTTTGGATGGCACAAACCGGGGTGTCCAGCGAAGGCGCCACGGATAAGATCAAGGTTTTTCCCTTGAAGTTGTCCAATGTCACTTCCTGAAGGCTGTTGTTGAGCAACTTGAAATTCGGGGCCGAGTCGCCCTTTTTGATCTCTGGCCCCATGAGTGTTAATGGCCCGCCTTTAAATGTGATAACTCCTGTTCGTTCTTGCATGCCTTTTCTCCTTTTTGATTCCGTCGCTTAGATGGCAGTCAGGTTTTAACAGACCCAAAACAAAAAAAGCAACGGGCGGACACGCCACCCGTTGCCAGGAACGTCTTTTAAGGAGGAAGCCCTTAGATATGCCCCTTTCGGATGAGGTATTCGGCCACCAAGATGCCGCCCTTGGCGGCGCCCATCTTGGTATTGTGGGACACCAGCATATATTTGATCCCGTTCGCGAGCGCATGGTCCTGCCGGACCCGGCCCACGCTGGTCACCATGCCGCCCAGACTGTCCCGGTCCAAACGGGGTTGGGGACGGAAAGGATCCTCCGAGACATCGATCAAGTGGGGCGGGCAAGTGGGAAGCTTCAGGTCGATAAAACTCTTACCCCATTCCCTCATGGCCTTCTTTACCTCGTCCACGGTAGCGGCTTTTTTAAGCGAAACATAGATGGCCTCGGTATGCGCTTCCAGAACGGGAACCCTGGTACAGGTAGCCGACACGGGGAAGGATGCGGCTTTGATCCCCTCATCCTCGAATGAGCCGAGGATTTTCTGGGTTTCCTTTTCGACCTTTTCCTCCTCCTTAGGGATGTAAGGAATGACGTTGTCGATAATATCCATCCCGATGACCCCGGGCGATCGGCCCGCTCCCGAGCAGGCCTGCATGGAGGTCATCAGTACCTGCTGAATGCCAAAAGCCTCAAAGAGGGGCTTTAAGGTCATTGCCAAGCCCGTGGTGGTGCAATTGGGAACCGGGGTCACGAAGCCTTTCCATCCCCTGTTTTTTTTCTGTACGGGGATGAGCCGATCGTGGTCCTCGTTCACCCCCGGGATGAAAATAGGAACATCCTTCTCGTAGCGGAAGGCGGAAGCGGTGGAGACCACGGGGGTGGTCTGGGCATATCGGGGTTCCAAGTCCTTGGCCGCATCGGATTCCACGGCCGTAAAGATCAATTCCACCTTGGAAGCGTCCAGTTTGGCGGCGTCTTGCACTAATATCTTGGCGAACGAAGAGTCCAGGGGCTCCTGGCAATACCATCGGAAAGCCCCCGCGGCGTCGGTAATGGCATCTTTATAAAGCTTGCCCGCGGATCGCTCGCTGGCGGCCAGGGCCACCACCTCAAACCATGGGTGGCCCGAGAGAGAGGCCAGAAACTGTTGTCCCGCCACGCCTGTGGCGCCGATGACAGCGACGGTTTTCTTTTTCATGACTTATCCTCTTAAAAAAGTGTCCGGCCCAGCCGGGGTTGGCAAAGAATAGCATATTTGTTGAGGCTTTCAACGAATACTGGCCGAAGATTGAAAATCGGAATAACTCATTTCAATGGGAACGAGGCCATCGCCTTTTAAAAAACGCGCCTAAGGAATTTGGGTTTTAGAAGTGGCCTCATAAGTTTTCTTTTTTACGTTTATATCGATAAAACAAAAATAGGTCCCCGGCGGCATGGGTCGGTTTTGTTCATCCTTCCCATCCCATTTAAATTCATGGGGTCCCTTGGTCAGGAAATCGGGACTTTCGATCTTATTGAACTCAAAGGATCTCACCAACCTAAAACCGGAAGAAAATATCTTTAAATAAACCCTATCCGCCCCCAGATTGGCAGCCCATTTGAAACCGATTTTTTTCTCCTGATCGGGTTTTGGGGAGACCTTAAAAAGGAACACCCCCGGGGTAATTGTGGGAGTAGGGGTAATGGTTGGGGTGCGGGTAAAAGAGGGGGTCGGCGTTCCAGTGGTCGTGGGGGTCCGGGTAATCGTCGGGGTATGGGTCTTCGTCGGGGAGCTGGTAATGGTTGGGGATAAAGTAATGGTGGAAGTAAACGTGAGGGTCGGGGTGCGGGTAGGCGTGTAAGTGGCGGGTTGGGTCCCGGTGGTGGTGACCGTCGGGGTGTAAGTGGGGGTCAGACTCGATGTGGGGATAGGAGTGTGGCTCCAGGTTGCCGTATTTGAAGCGGTGAAGGTAGGCGTGGGGGCGGGCGCGGATCCGGCCCAGGCCGTGCCCGCGCCGAAAAGCACGATCACCGCAAAGACCGGTAATTTCATCCAGCTTCGGCTTTTATCCACCTAATCACTCGATCCCGGCGCAGACTGCGTCGCCCATTTGGGAGCAGGATACGGCGGGCTCCCCTTTCTTTACCAGGTCGGTTGTGCGAAGGCCCTTTTCCAGCACCTGTTCCACCGCATTTTCCACTGCATCGGACTCTTTTTGGAGCTTGAAGCTGTACTTGAGCATCATGCCAATGGAAAGGATCATCGCCAAAGGGTTGGCCTTTCCGGTTCCGGCGATATCAGGCGCCGAGCCGTGGGAAGGCTCATAGAGGCCCACTTTGCCGCCCAGGGACGCCGATGGCAGCATGCCGAGGGACCCGGTGAGCATGGAGGCCTCATCGGAAAGGATGTCCCCAAACATGTTCGTGGTCACTAAAACATCAAACTGCTTGGGTTTCAGGATCAATTGCATGGCCGCGTTATCGACGATTTGATGCTCAAAAGCCACATCGGGATAACCCTTGGACACCTCTTCCGCAACGTCATGCCAAAGCCGGGAGGACTCTAAGACGTTAAACTTATCCACGCTGGTAACTTTCTTGCGGCGAAGCCGCGCCAAGTCGCAGGCCAGCTTGACGATTCGCTCCACCTCGGGTGTCCGGTAAATTTCGGTGTTCACACCATAGCGGTCCTTCCCTTCCCCGTGGATGCCCCGAGGCTCGCCAAAATAGATGCCTGAAATCAGTTCGCGGACGATGAGCAAGTCCACGCCATCAATTATCTCGGTCTTAAGGGTCGAGGCGTCCTTCAGCGCGTTAAAAAGCTTGACGGGACGCAGGTTGGCATAAAGATCCAATCCCTTGCGAAGGCCCAGAATGCCTGCCTCGGGCCGCTTTTTGTTCTCGATCTTGTCCCATTTGGGACCGCCCATGGGAGCCTTTAAAACAGCTTGGGCGGCTTGGCAAGCTTTGAGGGTATGGTCGGGAAGAGGGTTATCGAACTTGTCGATAGCGATCCCGCCTGCGTCCTGGGATTCATACTCAAACTTGTGGCCATAGACGTGACCAACTTTATCGAGGACCTTCTGGCTCTCAGCGCAGATTTCCGGTCCGATTCCGTCTCCGGCTAAAACAACGATATGATAATTCATAGAAACCTCACAAAGGTTAGCCGTTGGCAGTGAGTGATTCACTCACCACCAACGGCCGAGGACTACCGTCTAGAGTTTAAGCCCCTTCTGGATGTCAAAGGATGCCTTGGCGCTTTTCTTCTCGTGTTTTAAGAGAAGCTTGTTTACGGCGTTGAGATAAGCCTTAGCGGACGCCTCGATGACGTCAGTGGAAACCCCGTGGCCATTGGCCTCATCGCCATTAACCGACACGGTCACCGTAACTTCGCCCTGGGCGTCCCGCCCCTGCGTAAGCGCCTTGAGGGAGTAGTTCTCAAGCTTCCCCTTGAATCCGCTTGCCCGATCGATGGCGTTGAAAACCGCGTCGACGGGACCGTCCCCGGTTGAGGCCTCTTCAACCACCTTCTCGCCCTTTTTGAGCCGGAGCGTGGCCGTAGGGAGGGTTGTGGTACCCGCCGAAGTGTGCAGGTAGGTGAGTTGATACTGGTTGGAGGTCGAATCCATTTTTTCTTCGATCAGGGCCTCGATATCCTCGTCATAGACACCCTTCTTCTTGTCCGCCAGGTCCTTGAACCTTGTGAAAAGCGCGTCGATGGCTTCGGTGGAGAGGTTGTAGCCGAGGTCTTCCAGCCTTTTGCTGAAGGCATGGCGGCCCGAATGCTTGCCCAGAACCAGGCGGCTTTCGGGCACCCCGATCTCCTGGGGAGTCATAATCTCGTAGGTCTGGCGGTATTTGAGGATCCCGTCCTGGTGGATGCCGCTCTCGTGGGCGAAAGCGTTGTTGCCCACGATGGCTTTGTTGGGTTGCAGGATAAAACCCGTCAGTGTCGAGACCAAGCGGCTGGTCTTGAAGATTTCCCTGGTATTGATCCCAGTTTGGTAGGGATAGAGATCGTTACGGGTCTTCAAGACCATGACGATCTCCTCCAAGCTGGCGTTCCCCGCCCTTTCCCCGATACCGTTAATGGTGCATTCCACCTGCCGGGCGCCGTTTCTTATGGCCGAAAGCGAGTTCGCAACCGCCAACCCCAGGTCATTGTGGCAGTGAACGGACAATACCGCCTTGTTGATGTTGGGCACCCGATTCTTCAAGGTCGCCACCATATGGCCGTATTCGGTG
>CAWKIF010000028.1:0-9208 GCA_963849485.1 candidate division FCPU426 bacterium
CCCGCCACCACCATCTGGGGGGTATAGACCGAATTTTCCTGAAAGGCCGAGGCGTAGTTTCTTTGACGGACGCTAAAAACCGGGGAAGAGAAGGGGTCTTTCCAACCCAAATAGTTCCAATAATCCACATGAAAGGCCAGGGGGATAATCTTGCCCTGTTGGTAGAGTTCCAACCCCCGGGTGTTCAGCCACCTTTCCGCCGGGGGACAACTGGAACAACCCTGGGAGGTGAAAAGCTCCATCAAGGCGGGCGCGTCGCTCTTTTGCGCCGTAGCGGCAGCCGTTAAGGCGGCGAAAAAAACGGCGAAGATAAGCCTTTTCATGGTTTCTCCCCGGTGTCAGTCAAAGTTATATACGGGGGAGGGAAACGGGAAGTTTCAAGAAAGCCCGGAATATGTTTTAGGATCGAATGTGAGGTATGTAATTTTTTTCCCCTTCTTTAATCACACATCACACCGTGGTCAGCCTCGCCCGGTAACGCGGCTTTCCGCTGAGCATGTAGTCATAAGCCTCACCTGGTTTTTCCAGGATCAGTCTGTCTCCATTGTTCTTCTTTCCGGGAATTTCATGGGGCGTTCCAGGGCTAGTTGGAAATTACTTCTTAATCATGAGAAACTGGATTAAGAGTCTCTAACAAAACCTATTGAACCGCCAAGCCTCAAAGTTCGCCAAGAAAGACAAAAACCAATCAGGTTTTAAAGGATTCTAAACTTTTATTGCCTTAGTTGTTCTTGGCGTCCTTGGCGTCTTGGCGGTAAAAATCGCCTTTGCTTTGTGGTTTTGTTACAGGTTCTAAGGAGAAAACCCATGCACATTGACGTGAATAAAACACCGACCCGGGAAATTTACAACCTCATTAACGGCTTGGTCGCCCCCCGGCCGATCGCCTTGGTGACCAGCCTGGGACCGGGCTGGCTTTTAAACGCCGCGCCCTTTAGTTCGTATAACTACCTCTGCCTGAACCCGCCGATTCTGGGTTTGGGGGTGGCGGGCAAACCGGGCGGAGGCGAAAACCTCAAGGATACGGTCAAAAATATCGAGTTTTCGCGCGAATTCGTCGTCAATGTGGTGACCGAGGACATTGGCCCCCAAATGAACATCTGCGGGGTGGACTTTCCCCCGGAGGTGAGCGAAACGGAGGTGGCGGGCTTCACCCCCGAGCCCTCCCTCCTCGTGAAGACGCCCCGGATCAAAGAGGCCCATGCCGCGATGGAATGCAGGCTCTATGACATCCTGAAGCCCGGCCCCGGCCCGGCGAGGATCATCTTGGGGTCGGTGGCCGCCATTTTCGTGGAAGACCGGTTCATCGACCCCAAGGGGCCCTATGTGCTTGCCCAAGACCTTCACTCGATCGGTCGCATGAACGGGCTTAGCCACTATGTGCGCACGCGGGACGCATTTATCCAGATACCCCGGTTGAACTATGATCAGTGGCAAAAGGGGGAAAGGCGCCCCGGAACCCCGGGTGGGGTATGATGGCGGAAATTTAGTTGTGAAAGGCTAGGTATGTTCGGGCTTCATGGCTTGCCGATGCAATGGCTGGTCTCCGTCGGTTGGATCATTCCCCTCCTCCAAATCATCATGGCGGTCCATGTGCTGAGAACCGGCCGCAGTTGGTATTGGCTTTGGATCATTTTTATTTTTCCCTTCCTGGGCGCGGCGGCTTATTTTTTCATGGAATTCCTGCCGGGTTTCCAGAAGTTTTCCCTCGATTCGGTGCTGAACAGCCTGGTTCCCGGGATGGAGCTCAGGCACCTGGAGAATACCCTGGCGGAAACGGACACCGTGCAAAACCGCAAGGCGCTGGGGGATTATTGGCTCGCCCAGGGGCAAGCGGGAAAGGCGCTGGAACTGTTTCGGGAATGCGTCAAGGGGGTATTCAAGGACGATGGGGAAATGAACGTTCGGCTTTGCTCCGCCCTGGTGGAACTGGGCAAATACCAGGAAGCCAAGGGCATCTTGGAAGGGTTACGACAGAAGAAGGTAGCCTATGAGACCTCCCAGCGGGACGTTCTTTACGGAAGGGCCTTGGAGGGTTTGGGGAAGAAGGCGGATGCGATCCGGGTGTTCGAGGACCTACAGAGCCGTTTTGGCAGCGAGGTGGAAGGCTGCTACCGCCTGGCCAAGCTTTACGCCCAAGAGGGTCAAAAGGACAAGGCTCGGGCGCTTTACGGGGATATTTTAAAAAAGGCCAAGCGGTTCGCCCCCCACTACCGGCACGCTATGAGGATTTGGACCAGTTCCGCCAAGACGGATTTGAAGGAACTGTCCGCTTCTTAAAGGACGGGCCAGGAAGAGTTAGGCTGTCAGGTATTTTTTAAGCGAACGGATATTTTCAATTGGAATTCAGGGAAAGGAAGTTTTTTAAAGTTTCCGCATCCTCGTTTCGGATGGCCGCGAAATGGAGGCCCGCGCCGCTGGGGTTGGACCAGACGACCTCCGCGAAAGCTGAAATGTCATGGGAAACGGCAGGAAGGGAAATGTCCAAACGGAGCATGGGGTCAACTTCGAGGGCATGATCGGTCTTCAGGAAAAGGCCACCCAAACTCACATCCAGGGTATGACTGGTTTTAGTTATCTTTTTTCGTTCCAAAACAGTCGTTAAATCCATCTCAGTCTCAAAGACCCTGTACTTCACGGGGAGATTGACTTGAACGCGGGGATAGATTCTTTTTTCAACGTAACTATTTGTGACGGGCATGGCCAATCCCTTAAACAACGATGCCTCATGGTAAAGCGGCGAGCCAAAGGGACTTCCTGATATAGATCACTGTCAGATTTTTTAATGACGGGTTTCCCGTTAAAGGGAATCGCCGAAATCCAGGAAGAGGTTCGAGTGACGCGAAAAAACGCCTTAAGACGGGGAACGGCGCAGCGGTGGCTAGCTGGGTATAATGTCATTTCGAAGTTTTCCCTATCTGAATTACGGAGGTTATCGATGAAACGGATTTGCTTGACGGCTCCGGTCCTTTTGGTAAGTCTCTTGCCGGGCCTTCTCTTCCTTTATGGTTGCCCCGGGACCTCCCCCTCCCAGCCCACACCGCCAACGGCAACACCCACCCCCTCGACGCCCATCATCATCGCCTACGCCGGCTTGAACGGGTCGTTCAACGAAGCGAGCGCCTTTGTGTCCGATAGCTCGGGAACCACCAGCGTCGCCGGTGTGGGTGTGACCCTCACCAGCGCGGGGGTGACCACCCCCCTGACCACCCTAACCGGCCCCCCCGTCAACGACCACGGCATTACCTTTACCGGGGCGCCTTTCCTGACAGGGGCCTTCTATTCCGCCGGGATCACCTATTCGGCGGGCCAAACCTACACCTTCAACGTGTCGGTGGGAAATACCACCTATTCCTCCTCTGTCACGGGCCTTTCCGCGAGCCCGTCCGTCCTGCCTTCCGGCGCTGGCTCGGCGGGGGTGACCTGCGCCTGGCCTTCCGGTGTGGGGAACAAGGAATTCATCACGGTCCTTAATTCCTCCAACACCGCCTTGACCTATATCGGTCCGTCGATTTCCCCGAATCCCTTTATCGTAATCAACAGCGTCTTTACCAACGAAACCCCTGGCACGGGTTCGGATTCGGTGGTGATGTCTGTGGTTCAGTTCAAGGCCGGGGCGTTTCCCGGAGCCCAATCCTCTTCCTGCGCCTTCTCGGAAGTTCTCGCCCAGGCCAGTTATTAAGGAGCGCCCGACTCCCGTTCGTTTTCGATGTTTCAACGGGTTTGACGGGGCCCCGGAAGTAGATTCCGCTGGTTGAAGGGACAAGCCGGGAAGGACTGTCCCTTCATATAACGAATGGCCCCAACTCCTTAACTTCCTCGTTTCCGAAATAACCCCAAATATTTAGAGGAATAGGACTTGCTTTTTTATTACACCTAAAGGTGTAATGTTAGGCATGGACCCATTGACGGATGTGCTGGCCGCCCTATCCCACCCGACCCGGCGGGCGATCATCGAGCAGCTCGCCAAAGGGCCCGCCCGGTTTTTGGATGTGGCGAAACCCTTTGATACGGCGCTGAATTCGGTGACCAAACACCTGAAGTTCCTGGAAAGGGCCGGGCTGATCGAGCGCAGGAAACAGGGCCGCGAAGTCCTTATTTCCTTGCGAGGGGAACCCCTTCAAGAGGTCGCCGGATGGGTACATGTGTACGAGCGGTTCTGGAACAAAAAGCTGGACCAATTTGAGCAGCATTTTAGGGAAGTGAAAAAGAAAAGGGGAGGAAGCGATGAAAAAAGCGGAAAAGACTCTGGAATTGAAATTTGAAAGGGTAATCCCAGCCCCTCCGGGCGAGGTGTTCGATGGGTGGCTCAATCCCAAGACGCCGGGCACGCCCTGGAACGAGAATGACAAGTTGATCCTGAACCCAAAGGTCGACGGATTCTTCTACTGGCTCATCCATGGGACTTCCCATTACGGGAGATTCACCAAGGTCGAACGTCCGGGACGGATCCAGCATACCTGGATGTCGCGCTATACCTCCGGGGAAGAATCGACGGTCACGGTGACCTTTCAGAAGAAGGGAAAAGACACTTTGATGACGCTGGTGCATTCGGGGCTGCCCAACAATGAAAAGTCAAAGGCCCACAAGGACGGCTGGAACTACTTCCTCGATAAATTGGTCAAAACGTTCGGGGATGGGTCGATGAAGGGCGTCAAAGAACCTCAAGGATGGCGTGAACGGAAGTGATCCTGTCGTTAAAGATCAATTAAACGCGGGTAAAACCGTGTGAAAAGGGGAGATTATGGCAAAGGTAATATTTGGAAATCATTCGTCGGTCATCGTACCAAGACAAGATCGGGACAACATCCGAAAATTTTACTGTGATGTTCTCGGCGGCAAAATCACCAAAGCGGACCCGGAAAGGGACTTCCTTCGGCTGGGGGAAAACTTCTACATCGCCTTCCTCTATGGGGACGTCCCTGATTCAAGCGAATTCGTGAGGACCGCCAGGGCGATCTGGCTCGAGATCAAATCCGACGAGGTGGAGGTAATGAGGAAAAGGATCCTCGAGTCGGGCCTCGTGAGGAAGCTTGAAATGCCGGACCCCCATCTGTATTTCCAGGCGCCGGGAGGCCAATGCCTCCGGTTGGTCGGAATTGATGAGGACCTCTCGTTTTATGAGGGCGCCGGAGAAGGACCCAAAGTGGTAAAGGTCAAGGAAGCGCTTGCGAAAGAAAATCTTAAAAAATAAAAGGAGAGATAACGAGATGGAAAATACAACGAAGACACTGGAATTCAAGTTCGAGCGGACGATCCCGGCCCCGCCGGGAGAGGTTTTTGATGCTTGGCTGGATCCCGAGATTCCCGGCAACCCCTGGAACGCGGCCGAAAAGTTCCTGTTAAACCCGAAAGTCGACGGGCTCTTTTTCTGGGCCCTCAAGGGGACCGCCCATTACGGACGATTCACGAAAGTCGAACGGCCGGGCCGGATTCAGCATACCTGGGTGTCCCCCAATACCTTGGGGAAAGAGTCGATGGTGACCCTGACCTTTGAGAAAATGCCGCCCTTGCCCATCAAGGGGGACGAGGATGGTGTCGGAATGTGCCTAACGCGCCCGATGACCTGCTGGAAGTCGCCGAAGCGGCGGCCGTTCGCTTCGACGGCGCCGATCCCGGTTGGGCGCGGAGTTCCTGGGCCGCTGTCCGCTGGTGGTGGTCCGGCGGGCGCCGGCGGCGGCGGATGGCGCGGTGCCGGTGGGGGTGCGCGGGGGCGACCCGCGACCAGCGGCTGGCGGGCTGGCTGGCCCCGAATGCGGTCCGCCGCCATATCCGGCCGGAGGATCTGGCCGTCGCGCGGGCCTGGGTGGGGGCGTCCTGCGCGGCCCTGTTGCCCCATTTCGCGGTCCTGGTCCGCATCGACGCCTGGATGGGGGAGGCGGGGCTGGTGTGGGGACCGGCGGGAAGCGCCGGTTTTGAACTGGCGGGCGGTCTGCCGTGCCTGACCGCCGCCAGCGACATCGATATCGCGATCCGCGCCCGTCCGGTGCCGCCGATCGCCTTGGCCGCCCGTCTGGTGGCTCGCCTGGCCGATCTGCCGGTGCGGATCGATGGCCAGATGGAGACGCCGCTCGGCTGGGTGGCTCTGGCCGAATACGCCGCCCGGCCGCGCCGCATTGTGGTGCGCGCGGCCGCTGGGCCGGATTTGCGGGATAATCCCTGGAAGGATGACACGCCATGAGCATCGCGTTCCTGTTTCCCGGCCAGGGGGCGCAAACCCCGGCTTCCTGCATCGCCTGCCCGATCATCCGGCGGTCGCGGCGACGCTGGCCGAGTTCAGCGCGGCGTTGGGCCAGGACATTCTGGCCCTGGACGGCGAGCAGGCGTTGCGCTCCACCGTCGCGGTTCAGATTGCCACCGTCGCCGCCGGGGTCGCGGTGGCGCGGATGCTGGCGGAGCGGGGCGCGGAGCCCGATTTCGTGGCCGGATCGTCGGTTGGCGCCTATGCCGCCGCCATCGTGGGCGGGGCGGTGTCCCTGGCCGACGCCCTGCCCCTGGTCCGGCTGCGGGGAGAACTGATGGAGCGGGCCTATCCCCGGGGCTATGGCCTGGCCGCCGTGGTGGGGGTGTTCGAGCGCCGCCTCGACGCCCTGGTCGCGGCCGCTTTCGATCCGGCGGCGCCGGTTTATCTGGCCAATCTCGACGCGCCGACCCAGTTCGTCATCGCCGGGGCCGAAGCCGGCCTGGACAAGGTGCTGGAGGCGGCCCGCGCCGAGGGGGCCCGTAAGGCGGAACACATGGCGGTCGGCGTGCCGTCGCATTGTCCCCTTTTGGCAAAGGTGGCCGATACCCTGGGCGGACGTGCTCTCTTCTGTCAAAATCGTTGCGCCTCGGGTGGATTATGTAGACAATCGCCGCGCGCGCTCCAGCCGAGATCCGGAAGCGATACGCGAGGATCTGGCCGGAAACGTCATGCACCCGGTCCGTTGGCACGAATCCACCGCGCTGCTGTTCGAATTGGGGGTGCGATTGTTCATCGAGGTGCCACCAGGGCATGTGCTGACCAATCTCGCCGCCGCCGCCTTCGACGAGGCCAGAGCCGTGGCGGCCGAGGACAGCGCGCTAGAAACCTTGGTTGTGCTGGCCGATCGGGAGCGGAGGCTGGATCGGGAGCGGTAGTCCTTGGGGAACGTGCAAGGGGGGGAAAGCCCACGGAGTGTCACGGTGCGAATCAAATGGAATTTTCGGGCGTCTGCTCGGGATCGTCGCTCTTTGTCTTGCTGCTCCGTGCGGCGCTATGGCGCTCCAGGAAATGCGGGGCGACATGGTGGAGCGGGAAATGGAAAGCGCGCGGCGTCTGACGGAGGTCGCGCGCGGCGTGGCCCAGGAGTTCCAGGAGCTAGTGCCGCCGGCACGCTGGACGCGGACCAAGCCGGCGCCCAGGCTCTGGCGGTGCTGCGCGCCATGCGCTTTGACCAGGATCAATATATCTTCATCTACCAGGACGACGGCACGCTGCTGCTGTTGCCTCCCAACCCCAAGTTGGAGGGGGAGACGCGCAAGGAGGTCGCCGATTTCGACGGCGTGCATTACGTCGCCCGCCTGATGGAGGTGGCCAAGGCCGGCGGTGGCGCGGTGTTCTATCGCTTTCCCCATCCGGGCGCAGCCACGCCCATGCCCAAGGTCGGTTACGCGGTCCGCTTCCAGCCCTGGGGCTGGACCATTGCCACCGGGATCTATATCGACGATATCGAGACCGTCTTTCGCGATCTCGGCACCAAGGTGATGCGTCGGACCATCGGCGGTTCTGATGCCTGGTCAGCCTGGCGCTGGCGCGGCAGTCGGCCGTCGATCACCGGCCGCTGGCCTGGCTGGGGCTCCATGGGCGACTGGCGGATGGTCATCTCGATTATGCGGTCGTGCGGGCGCGGCGCGCGCTGACGAGATCGGCGAGCTGGCCAACGCCGTCGATGTCTTCGCGCAGACTGGCTGGAAGCGGCGAGCGGGTGCGCACAGGAGGCGGTGGCAGCCAAGGCCGAGGCCGAGCGGAGGGCGATATTCTGGCCGTGGCCGAATCTTCGAGGACGGTCAAGGGCTCGGCGGACGGGATTAGCGCCGCCGCCCCGCATGCAGGAAACGCCCGGACAGATGCGGTCGTCGGCTCGGCCGGAGCCGCATTCCGGTGCAGGTGCCGGGAGCGGCCGGCGGTTCCGCCGCCAACATGCAGACCGTGGCCTCGGCCGCCGAGGAACTCGTCGCCTCGATCGGGAGATCGGCCGCAAGTCGGCCAAATCCGCACGGCTCGGACGCGGTGTGCGGGCACCGAGGCCGGCGCGCCAATGCAGGGGTCGACGGCGGCTGGCCGAGGCCAGCATCAGATGGCGACGTGGTCAAGTTGATCAACGACATGCCCGTCAGACCAATCTTGGCCTGAACGCCACCATCGAGGCGGCGCGGGCCGGCGAGGCCGGCAAAGGCTTCGCCGTGGTCGCCGGGGAGGTCAAGAGCCTCGCCAATCAGACCGCCAAGGCCACCGAGAAGATAGCGCGGCCAGATCGCCGCGGTGCAGGCGGCGACCGGGATGCGGTCGGCGCCATCGAGGGGATCGGCACGACGATCGGCAAGATCGAGCAGATCCCTCGGCCATCGCGGCGGCGATCGAGGAGCAGGGCGCCGCGACCGCAAAATCGCCCGCAATGTTGGAACCGCCTCGACCGGCGCGCATCAAGGTATCCGTTATGGTCGATGCCCTGGCCGGCGTGACCGGCGAAACCGGGCGCAATGCCGGCATCGTTCGCGCCGCCGCCGACGATGCCTCGACCCGCACCCAAACCCTGACGCGGGATTTCGAAGCGCTGCTGATCCGCTTGCGGGCGTAGCGACCGTTTGGGGAAGGAAAAGCGGAAGACGGGTGGGAAATGTCCCGCCCATTTTCCGCGTTGGCGCGTCAGCGGGCCAGAACCTCGGCGGCCTGCTTGGTTTTGGACAAAGCGGCGGCGGCCTGGCTGATGGCGGCGGAGATGCCGGAAATGTTGCCGGAAATGGTCTCCACCGCGCGGGAGGCGTTTTCGATGCTGGCCGACACGTCCTCGGCGACCGCGCTTTGCTCCTCGACCGCGGCGGCGGTGGCGGAGACGAAATCCCGCACGGTGTCGATCGAGCCATCGATGGTGCCGAGCACGGAAACAACCTCGTCCGAGATCGTTTGCGTGTTGGCGATTTCCTGGAACTGTTCGTGGCCTTGGCCGCCTGATTGGCCAGGTTCTTC
>CAWKIF010000029.1:0-5789 GCA_963849485.1 candidate division FCPU426 bacterium
CGCGACGGTTTTTCACCCAAGAGGAAAACATCTTTATATCAAACTTACCGGATATTGAAAAAAAACGAGGCTTTTTTCATTTATTTACCCTCAAAGAAGCTCTGGGGAAAGCCATGGGTACCGGATTGAAAGGGGCCTTTGCTTCCGGAAGCGTACCCTTGCCCCTCTCGCAGAGCTTCTCTTGGGGAAAATACTGGTGTTTTACCAAGGATTTTGCCCCGGAAGGCTATACGCTCGCTTTGGCCGCGGAAGCGGGAGAAAAAGAATTTCCCCTGGTTAGAATCTTTCATTGGGAAGAAGAAAATCTTTGGACCCGAGTTCAATCCTTGGAACGGGAAAGCGTCTATGAGTGACAACATTTCTTATGACGCGATCGTCATCGGATCAGGGATGGGAGGCCTGACGGCGGCCGCAGTCCTGGCCAGGATCAAGGGCTACCGGGTCTTAGTCTTGGAACAGCATTTCAAATTGGGCGGGTTCACCCATACCTTCCAGCGGCCCGGGGGGTACAACTGGGATGTGGGTCTCCATTACGTAGGTCAAATGGGCCCCCAAAGCCCCCTGCGCAGGGCTATGGATTTCATAACTGGGGGTAGAACCCGGTGGATCCAAATGAAAGACCCCTTTGATGTTTTCCTCTATCCAGATCTGAAATTCGAGGTTTCGTCCGATCGAAATATATATTTAGATCAAATGATCCGACTTTTTCCCGCAGAGGCGGAGAGCCTCAAACAATATTTTAAAGATGTTGATTTAGCGGCCAACCACTTTATGGGGCAATGGAAATTGCCTCTGGGTTCCCGAGACCTGGCGGATGAGCCGCTCCGGCATTATCTTGATACCCGATTTCAGGACGGACGTCTTAAAGGTCTCTTGGCTTCCCAATGGGGGGATTACGGATTGCCACCCAAATTTGCCAGTTTCGGGGTCCACGCTGGAGTAGTCAGGCATTATCTGGAGGGAGGGTATTATCCCGAAGGTTCTGCTTCCTCCCTGGTGGATGCTCTAGCGAGAGTTGTTCGCACCACTGGTGGTGAATTGAAAGTCCGAAGCCGAGTTCTTCAGATCTTGACAAAGGGTGGCCATGTCAAAGGAGTGGAGGTGGAAAGACTTGGGAATCGGGAGATTATCCTTGCCCCCGAGATTTATTCTGACGCAGGCGCAGAAACAACCTATGCGAAACTTTTAAAAGGAATTGTTGGTAACCCTGTTGAATTGGCCGGCCTTTGTTCGTCTTATGCCTATGGCGTCGTCACGCTGTACCTGGGTTTGAAATCACGGTGCGAACATTTGGGAATTCATGGCCAGAATTTTTGGATGTATGAAAGTTTTGACCATGACGCCACTTGGGATGAACGAAACATGTTGGCGCGCGGCAAGGTTTCCTCCTGTAGCCTTTCGTTTCCGGGAATCAAAGACCCAACCGCGAAAAAACCTACAGCGGAAATCATCGCCCCTATAGACCACCAAGTGTTTCGAAAGTGGTTTGGAACAAGTTGGATGAATCGGGGATTGGATTACACGGCCTTGAAAAGCAGAATCTCTGAAGCGTTGATAGGTTTTGTGGAAAGACATATTCCGGGGTTTTCCGAGGAAGTCGCATATAGTGAGCTTTCCACCCCTCTCTCCACCGAGCATTTCACGGGACATCGTGAGGGGGGGATATACGGTTTTCCCGGTGTTCCCGGGAGATACGATTCGAAATATCTGGGTCCCAAAACCCCCCTTCAGGGATTAGCTTTAGTCGGAGCGGATGCGGGTGGTCATGGAATTACTGGGGCGATGATGGGAGGCTTTTTAGGCGTAGCCTCTCAGCATGGGTTGGAAATCTTTGTGAAAGTTTTTAAGGAAGGATAAATTTCCAGAGGAGATTTCGCTTCAGGAAAGTGGTTTGCTTTGACGGCTGAAAAATATACCCCGGCAAGCCCATGATTCGGCCAACTATAACTATAATTGATATTCGCCTGACTCCCTGGGAGGCTGAAATGGAAGTTTTAAAACCGGTTGCCAATCGAAAAGGCTGAAATGTCTATCACAACGGGTAAAGATACTTTTATCGTCTGTCGCAATAGCCAGGGCACGGAGTTTCGCGCGACCTTGCTTCGCTTGACCCGCTATACAGTCGTTTTTGAGGTTTACAACCCCTACAGCATCCTTCAACTGTCGGAGGTTTTAAACGATTTCAGGATGATTATGAACGACCGGCTGATTTATTCCGGTAGAGCGGTCGTGAGCACCCTGGTAAATACAGGCATTCTTTTGGTTTGCGAATGCACTCTGGAGGAAAGCTGGCTGGACGTGGACCTCTTCACCTCGATCCACCATAAAGACAAACTTCAGCATGAATTCACCGAGTTCCTGAAAGAATGGGAAAAAGTCCAGAAAGTAAACGACACCTTAAAAGTCGTAATCGCGGATATGCAGACCTTTATGATGGACCTACGCCGGTGGTTGGAACAGGTCGAAATGGGAATCCGGTCGGATCCGTCGGGGGACCGTCTTCAGACAGAACGGGAAGTCATCATGGAATTGAAAGAACCAATTCTTCCGACTGTCAGCGCTCTTTTTGAGCGCTTCGAACAAAACTCAGCCTCTATACCTTTGGAGTTGCAATCCCTCCACCGGTCTTATAGCCGAAGGCAAATGCACCCCATAGTTTTATGCTCCCCTTTTGTTTATCGGACATTCCAGAAACCACTGGGATATGCGGGGGACTATGAAATGGTCAACATGATGCTCCGAGACCCGCTGGAAGGTAGTTCGCTCTTCGCGAAAATCGTAAACCTATGGTTCGTCAACGCTCCGCCCTGCGAAGCTCACCGGAACCGTATTAAGTATCTCGTCCAACGACTCAACGATGAAACCCAACGAGTGACGCGGGAAAAACGCACCCTGCGGGTTTTAGATATGGCTTGCGGTCCAGCGAAAGAGATTCAGAATTTTCTGATTCAGGATGATTTGTGCGAAAAGGCCGATTTCACCTTATATGACTTCAATGATGAGACACTGGAATACACGGGCAAAACCCTCAATGAGTTGAAACGTTTGCATCACCGGGGAACGCCGATCAACATGGTGAAAAAATCTGTCAATCATATCCTGAAAGAAACTTTTAAACCTACCGGATTTCCACGGGAAGGTGAATATGATTTTATCTATATCGCCGGTTTATTCGATTACCTGGAAGATCGGATTTGCAAGAAGCTTATGGATTATTTTTATGGCCTGCTGACCCCGGGGGGACTTTTGGTTGCGACCAATGTCACCCCGTCGAACCCCATTATTAATATCATGGAAAGTTTAGTTGAATGGCATTTGATTTATCGCGATCACACGCAAATGGCCCATCTCAAGCCAGAGGCGGCTCCCTATGGTTCGTGCGATATCAAGACTGAATCGACCGGAATTAACATTTTTCTTGAGGTGCGGAAACCGAAATGAGCCCAAACCCCCAGATGAGACCGGAGTTCATCAATGCCTTTGAGTCTTTCGATAAACAGGAACGGATTCGTTTATTTAAATTCGCCTGTTGGTTCGTCGTATTCGGAATGCCGGCGGGTTTTCTTTTGGACCTCAATATCTATCCGGACCATGTCCTTCCATTTTTGAAGTTGAGGATGCTATCCGCTCTTTTAGCGCTCGGGCTTTGGGGTTTGTTTTACACTAAGTTTGGTTTGAGGTATTACCGCTTTATGTTTCCTCTTCTTCCATTGATGTGTCAGAGTTTTATCTCCTGGATGATCTACGCGACAGAAGGAGCGACATCACCCTATTACGCCGGCTTGAACTTGATCATGTTAACCTTTTTCTTCTGTTTCCATGGACTTACCGGGAAACCATTTGCATTTCCGTCGCCACTTTATTCATCTATGTCCTTTCATGTCTGGCCCATGGGGAAGTCCACTTCGGCGGAGTTTTCTTTAATAATATTTACTTTTTATCGCTTACTTCCATTTTCGCTATTATCGGAACTTATTTCGCGAATCGATTAAGGGTTAGGGAATTCACTTTGCGTTTCGAGTTGGATCAGAACCGTCAAAAATTGGAGGAATCCAATCGCAAATTGATAGAATTGGATCAGATCAAAAGCCGATTCTTCGCCAATATCAGCCACGAGCTTCGAACACCCCTTACGCTTCTTGTTTCTCCCCTGCAAGTATTGCGGACTCAAAAAAAACATTTATTGGATGAGGAATCCAGGGACATCCTGGGTTCGATGGAAAACAACGCGATGAGATTGTTGAAACTCATAAACGACCTTTTAGACCTGGCGAAGCTGGAATCGGGCCGTATGGAAGTCCGAAAGGAGGCTGTGGACCTTGAAATGTTAATTAAGGGCTTGATCCAGTCCATTCAGAATACTGCAAAGGACAAGGGAATATCCCTTTCATCACGGATCGATGAACCCCTGGGTTTAGTGATGATTGACCAAAATAAAATGGAAAAAATCGTCTTGAACCTTCTATTTAATGCCTTGAAATTCACCACTGGAGGGGGTCGGGTGGAGTTAGCTGTTGTTAAAGAAGGTCCCTATCTGTTGTTGAAAATCAAGGATACGGGCATGGGTATATCCGAAAAGGACTTGCCTTATATCTTTGATCGGTTCTGGCAGGCGGATTCCTCGTCACAGAGGAAGTATCAAGGAACAGGCATTGGTCTCGCCCTCGTTAAGGAGTTGACCGAGGCCATGGGAGGGACAGTCACGGTTCAAAGTCAGCCGGGGTCGGGAACCACCATGACCGTCAAAGTTCCATACGAAAAGATCCAGGG
Source organism: candidate division FCPU426 bacterium (assembly GCA_963849485.1). Classification (GTDB taxonomy): domain Bacteria; phylum Oederibacteriota; class Muellerivitia; order Muellerivitales; family Muellerivitaceae; genus CAVTWJ01. The sequence goes on from CAWKIF010000029.1 coordinate 4,771, forward strand.
GGCATCCTCGGCCAATGAGAAGGAGAAGGAGCCCTCAGCCGACCCGTCCCATCCTTCGGTGGTGCCTCCACCCGAGGAGGCGTGGTTAGCCAATCTTTACCGCAGGGCGGAACTCTTTCCCTCATTCTCCCCGCTCTCCGAATCCATCCGGCCAGAAAATTTCGGCAACGGCCAATTGCCGAAAGTATTGGTTGCGGACGATGAAACAGACATGCTGAGATTTATCAAATCCCAATTAGAAAAGCACTATGAGGTTTTAGAGGCGGTGGATGGGAACCAGGCGGTGGAAAAAGCCAAGCAGTTCCTGCCGGACATGATCCTCCTCGACATGATGATGCCGGAAAAGGACGGTATCCAGGTCTGTCGTGAACTGAAAGCGCAAGTTTCTACTCAGTCGATTCCTGTCGTTTTATTGACGGCAAGGGCGGACGAGGAAACCAAATACGCCGCCCTTGAAGCCGGAGCGAGCGATTTCTTGACAAAACCTTTTTCCAACACCGAACTGCATGTGAGGGTTAAAAACCTGATTGAATCCCACCGGTTTCAACGGGACTTGGTCCGCAAAAAAAGTGCACTAGAAATGACGCTCGAACAGCTCAAGGAAACGGAAGGCCAATTGGTCCAAAATGAAAAGATGGCTTCCCTGGGCCGCCTCAGTGCCGGTATCATTCATGAGATCAACAATCCACTCAATTACTCGCTCCAAGCTCTTCATCTGTTGAAAGGTAAGAAGGACCGGCTGCCGGAAGGGGACCGGGAAAAGTTCATGGAAACCCTCTCCGACATTTTGGAAGGCCTGGGCCGGGTCCAACAGATTGTTTCCGACCTGCGAACCTTCACCCATCCAACCATGGAGGGAGGGGAGGATTGGATCGAATTGGAGGAGGTGGTTTCGCACGCCCTGCGATTCCTGAGTCATGAGTTGAAGGAGGGGGGATCCGGATTGAAACCGATTTGAGCGGGGGGCCTCCGCATCTACAGACCGGAACAAAATGATTCAGGTTTTCGTGAATTTGTTA
>CAWKIF010000030.1:0-20772 GCA_963849485.1 candidate division FCPU426 bacterium
GCCGAAAGAAACATTTATCACTATTTTATTCTTGATGGAGCCTTTCGGCCCGGCCCCCTCGGAGCCACCGATCGCTCGGCCATCTCTCCACGAACTCAAAAAAATAAGCAATTGACCAGCAGAGCAGTTGACGGCTATTGCCTTTACCCACTCTTCAACTGTTCTATTGTTCAATCGCTCCGTTTTGCCGAAGCTAAAATAATGGTGGAGATGAGCGGGATCGAACCGCCGACCTTCTCGTTGCGAACGAGACGCTCTCCCAACTGAGCTACATCCCCACGACCGTCACTTTTTAGCCCGCAAGGCCCTGAAAAAGTCCTTCAAAACCCGCGAACATTCTTCCTTTAATATACCATCCGAGATTTGAACCCGGTGGTTCAATTTCCGGTTGTCCATAACCTGGGCCGTACTGATCACCGCCCCCGCCTTGGGGTCGGGTGCCCCGAAAACCAATCGCCGGATTCTTGAAAGAACGATAGCCCCCGCGCACATGGTGCAAGGTTCCAGAGTCACATAAATATCGCAGTCCGCCAAACGCCAGCTTTCTATTTTTTGAGAGGCCTTCGTCAAGGCGCCTATCTCGGCGTGGGTTAAAACGCTTTGTTTTTTTTCGGTCAGGTTGTGTCCCCGGCCAATGATCTTTCCCTCATATACAACAACGGCCCCTACGGGAACTTCTCCCTTGAGGGCGGCTTTACCGGCTTCCCTGAGGGCTTCCCGCATGAATATCTCGTCGGAGGGGGACAGCGGACACCTCGGCCATTAGTAATATGAAATCGGTACAGCGCCACTTCCAAATTACAAAGCATCTATACACCGTATTGATGCGCTCTAATAAAGAAAGTGGTGCGTGCCGATTTCTTTTATCAAAAGCATTTAAATGTTATCGGTGCAGTGTCACTTCCTTACTACAACGCATCAAAACATAGTTTTGATGCTCTCTAATAAAGAAAGTGGTGCGCCTGGAGGGACTTGAACCCCCAACCTACTGATCCGTAGTCAGTTGCTCTATCCAATTGAGCCACAGGCGCATCGGAAACTTTCCCGAAAGGCCGGGAAAGGACGAGTATATTACCCAAAACGGCTTTTTTACCGCAAGTATAAAGGGCCGATGGAAAGGGCCTATTTGTTCCAATAACCGGCTAAAAGCAGAATTCCAACGGTGGTGAAGGCCAAAGCCGCGATTCGGTGCAACAATCCAGGATGCAACAACTTCCTCGCTTTGCGGCCGATCCAAATCATCAGGGCCGAACACAACCACAAGGCGAGGGTGGAAGCCAGGAAGATGGTCCAGGGATCACGCCATTTGGCGATGAGGGTCACGGTGGCTAATTGAGTCAAGTCACCCCACTCGGCGATAAAAATCACTGAAAAAGAGGCGAGCGCTGTTTTAAGAAAAGTCTCCTTAGGGGAAAACCGGGTGTCCTCCCGCACCTCGTCATGGTGCCGCCAGACGATATAAGCGAAGATTAAAAATAGGATTCCGGCGCAAGTGTGGACGAGGGTCGGCGGAAGAAGGGCGATGAGCCCCCCGAAAAACACGGCGATCAGGTTTTGAACCACGTAGGCGCCCGCCACGCCCACAAAAACCCCGAAAGGTTTCTGGCGGCTTCCGAGAAGAATGATGGCGAGGGCGGTTTTGTCCGGAAGTTCGGCGAGAAAAATCAAACCGAAGGTTGAGGCGAACAGGCCGAGGTTGATGGAAAAGTGGGTGAAGGGTAGAAAATTCATCCGCACAGCTTAATAGCGCCACTGACCGGGCGCAACTGGAAGCGGCCCGGATGTTAAAAACGCGATCCATTGATAGGTCCGTTTTTTTTAACTTTTTTATTTCACGGACTTTTCGAAGATGCCAAGAAAACGCAGGGATTTGAGTGGTTTTTAACTGCAACTTTTTTTTCGAAGTCTTCGTCCTATATTCAGCAGCGAGATACTTAGGAAGCAAAAGGGCGAGGCCGAAAGGCCCCGCCCTTTTTTTATTGGCTGAACCCCCGCCGATTTACTGCGGGTTAAGCGTTTGGGGAAATTTAACTCACCATTGCCTTGCCTTTGAGGTTGGAATTACCTGAATATCGGGCATGACGTTCGCCGAACCAATGTCTTGCGAATCAATTTTGTTAGGGGAGGATGCGTATGAATCGGAAACTCATTTTAGTGACCGGCGGGGTGCTTTTAACGGCCGGAATGCTTTGGGCCGCTGATGCCGTTTCTACGACGGAACGTTATCGCCCTGGAAACAATAAAAGCCACAAGAAGAGTGTTCACAAGTCGAAACATTCGATCGGGTCGGCCACCAGCGGGGCCGGGTCGGGGAAAATCACCTCTGATGCCACTGGAAAGCATGTTCGAAAAGCCGGCGGTACGCAAATGAGCTCCGATTTGAACCCCCAACCTTTGCCCCCCGGCTCAAAAGGGGGTACGGGCGGCGGTAACAAGATGAGCGCGGACCTCAACCCCCAACCGCTTCCTCCCGGGGCCCACAGCGGGGGAACGGGGGGCGGCACCGGCAAGATCACGGAGGATTTAAATCCCCAGCCCCTGCCGCCGGGCCGGTCGGCCGATTTTCAAACCAACAAACCGATGCTGAACCCCCAGCCGCTTCCGCCGGGGAGGGCTCAGTAACCGGCTTGGTTTGTTATAAAGTGTTGGAAGAGAAGTGTTCTTCCGTCTTTGCCCAGGGCGTTTCCCAAAAGGGAGCGCCCTTTTTTTTACAGGGCGATAGTATCCTGTCAACAGTCATGGGATAAAACGAGCCACCTATAAATTTTTTGTTTATCGTGGCTCGTTCATAAATGTGAATAAGGCTGTTTTTCTGAAGACTTTTTTAACATTCTGTTATGCCCACTTTTTAAAGACGAAAAAGACCGCGACCACCATAAAGGCGAACCCCACTAGGTAGTTCCACTTCAACCCTTCCTTCAAATAAAAGACGGAGAACCCGCAAAAGACGACCAGGGTGATGACTTCCTGGATCGTCTTCAATTGGGCGGTGGTGAACTCATAGCTCCCGAAGCGGTTGGCCGGTACTTGCAGGCAGTACTCGAAAAAAGCGATCCCCCCAGGAAGCTAGGATGGCAATCCAAAGCGGAGAGGTCCGGTATTTCAAGTGGCCGTACCAGGCGAAGGTCATGAAGATGTTGGATAGCAACAGCAGTCCGATAGTTTGCATAGCGGGCCCTTTCACGGAATGATCGTTGGATCAAATTAAACCCAGTCCGGTGTTAAAACAATGGTTTCCCGGGTTGAGGCCGGTAACCCCACGGACCCTCGTGCCGTATTTTAGGAAAGCGGATTCCATCGGGGGAAGGAGCGGCGATGATTCTCGGCCGGTTGATCCAAAGGCGGGTGATGGTTCTTTTATTTTTCATCCTGGCGGGCCAAATCCATGCGCAAAATCCAAACTCGATCCGGTTTAAGGCTGTCGCCTTCGATTATTTCGTGATTTTTGATCCCGATTCCATCGTGCCGGCCCTAGAAAAGGAGTTTCCGGGGAAGGGCAGGGAATTCGCCCGACTTTGGCGGACCAAACAGTTCGACTACGGGTTCCTGCGCTCCCTGACGAACCGGCACGAGAATTTTTTCAAAGTGACCCGGGATGCGCTGGTTTACACTGCGGAAGTCATGCATTTGGAACTCGGCCCCGGCGTCCGGGACCGACTGCTGAATACCTACCTGCATTTGAAACCCTGGCCGGACGCGGTGGAAGCCCTGCGCAAGCTCAAGGCAGAGGGCTACAGGCTCATCACCCTCGCTAATTTCAGCCCTGAAATGCTGCGTTCCAACGCGCAGGGTGCGGGTATCACCGGATTTTTTGAGGACCTACTGAGCACGGAGGTGAACGGCACCTTCAAGCCCGACCCGCGTGCCTATGAACTTGCCATGAAAACATTGAACCTCAAGAAAGAAGACATCCTGTTCGTGGCGTTCGGGGGGTGGGACGCCTACGGCGCGAAGAGTTTCGGTTACACGACCTTCTGGGTCAACCGGTTCCATTCGCCGCTTGAGGAACTGGGGTTGAAACCGGACGCGACCTCCCCGAATATCGACGGTCTGTTGGATTACCTCTTGGCCAAGCCCTAGATGGGGAACTCCGAAACATTTGAGCGTTCCGCCATTCTTAGGGCCTGGCTCAAAAAGCCCCTTGCCAGGGCAGGCCCTCCATGGGGCGTCAAACCTTGAAGGGAGGAACGGAACCCCCTAAACTAACCGTCCTTGAGCCCAAGAGGTTCAAGATCACTCCGTACAAACAGGAAAAACCATGCCCCGGCCACTATTTTTGGACGCTCTGAAGGAAAAAGTCCTGATCTTTGACGGGGCCATGGGCACCAACCTCCAGGTCTATAACCTCACGAAAGAGGACTTCGGCGGCAAGGAAGGCCTGAACGACTACCTGGTCATCACCAAGCCCCAGGTCGTCCGGGAAGTGCACGAGGGTTTCTTGAAGGCCGGGGTCGACTGTCTGGAAACCAACACCTTCGGCTCCAACCGCCTCAAGCTTGAGGAATACGGCTTGGGCGACCGTATCGTTGAGATCAACACCGCCGCCGTGAAGCTGGCCCGGGAGCTGGCGGACAAGTACTCCACACCCGACCAGCCCCGTTTCGTGGTGGGTTCCATGGGGCCCACCGGCATGCTCCCCGCCTCGGAGGACCCGGATCTCGGCAAAATCACGGTCGAAGAACTGGAAGCCATCTATTACGAGCAGGCCGGCATCATGATCGACGCGGGGGTGGACGCCCTGTTGGTTGAGACCAGCCAGGATATCCTCGAGATGCGCGCGGCGGTCTTCGGCTGCCACCGGGCCCGCACCGAAAAAAAATCCCCCGTCGGGCTCATGGCCCAGACCACGCTTGATACCACGGGCCGCATGCTCCTGGGCACCGACATCGGGTCGGTTTTGGCCACCTTCGCCCGCCTACCTATCGACGTCATCGGCATGAACTGCTCCACCGGCCCCAAGGAAATGAAGGACTCGGTCCGGTACCTTTCCCAATATTCCGAGATCCCCATTTCCACTATCCCCAACGCGGGTCTTCCCGAAAACCGGGGGGGCCAGGCGGTCTATCCCCTCAAACCGGAAGATTTGGCCAAGGCCCTGAAGGAATTCGTCGAGGAATACGGGGTCAACGTGATCGGCGGCTGCTGCGGCACCACTCATGAGCACTTGAGGCAGGTGGTCGCGGCCATCGGCAAGCAGGCGCCCAAGAAACGCCTCCCCACCCATGTCTGCCAGGCATCTTCCATGATCAAGGCCGTCTCCATGGACCAGGACCCCAAACCCCTCATCGTGGGCGAGCGGGTGAACGCCCAAGGCTCCCGCAAGATCAAGCAACTGCTCCTCGCCGAGGATTACGACGGCATGGTGGCCGTGGGCCGTGCCCAGGCCGAGGGCGGCGCCCACGTGCTGGATATCTGCCTGGCCGTCACCGAGCGGGTGGACGAGAAGGACCAGATGGCCAAGGTGGTCAAAAAAATGGCCCTGGGGGTCGATACCCCCCTGATGATCGATTCCACCGAGTCGGAAGTGACGGAGGCGGGCCTTAAGACCTATCCGGGGCGGGCCATCATCAATTCCATCAACCTGGAGGGGGACGGCGGGCGCCTGAAAAAGCTCTGCCCCATGGCCAAGAAATACGGCGCGGCGCTGGTGGCCCTCACCATCGACGACCTTTACTACGATAAGTCCAAGCCGAATGAGAAGGGCATGGCCAAGACCTCCGCCCGCAAAGCTCGAGGTGGCGAAGAAGATCACCGAGCTTTGCAGGGACGAATACGGCATCACCGCCGAGGACCTTATCTTTGACGCCCTCACTTTCACCTTGGCGACCGGCGAGGAGGAGTTCCGCCATTCGGCGGTGGAAACCCTGGAAGGCATCCGCCTTATTAAGAAAGAGATCCCCGAAGCCCGCACCATTCTGGGCCTTTCCAACGTCTCCTTCGGGTTGGCTAAGCAGGCCCGCGAGGTCGTGAACTCGGTGTTTCTCTACCACTGCGTCAAGGCGGGCTTGGACATGGCCATCCTCAACCCGGCGGACATCCGGCCCTACGCCGCGATTCCCGATGAAGAACGCCAGCTCGCCGAAGACCTGATTTTCGACAAGGATCCTGGGGCCCTGCCGCGCTTGATCGAATATTTCGCGGGGAAGACGCCTTCCACCGCCTCGACCACGGTCGACCCCACCGAGGGAATGACCCCGGCCCAAAAGGTGCATTGGAAAATAGTGAACCGAAAACCCGAAGGCATCGAGCTGGACTTGGCTGAGGTTTTGAAAATAAAGACAGCGGTGGAAGCCCTGAATACCGTCCTCCTGCCCGCCATGAAGGAAGTGGGGGACAAGTTCGGTTCCGGGGAGCTGATCCTGCCCTTCGTGCTCCAATCCGCCGAGGTCATGAAAAAGGCCGTGGCCTACGTGGAACAGTTTCTCGACAAGTCCAACGCCACCACCAAGGGCACGGTGGTCTTGGCCACCGTTTACGGCGATGTGCACGACATTGGTAAAAACCTGGTCCGTACCATCCTTTCCAACAACGGCTACACCGTGCACGACCTGGGCAAGCAGGTGCCCATTTCCACCATCATCGCCAAGGCGCAGGAAGTGAAGGCCGACGCTATCGGCCTTTCGGCGCTGCTAGTCGTCACCTCCAAGCAGATGCCCATCTGCGTCCAGGAACTGGAAAAGCTGGGCCTGCAGTACCCGGTGGTGGTGGGCGGGGCGGCCATCAACCGGCGCTACGGCTACCGCATCAGCTTCGTGGACGAGAAACTTTACGAACCCGGAGTTTATTACGCCAAGGACGCCTTCGAAGGGCTGGATATCCTCAATGCCCTGTCGGACCTGGCCAGCCGGGAGACTTTCCGCAACAAGGTCAAGGAAGAAGCCTTGAAGTCCAAGGCGACCGGATTCGCTGACGTGAAAATCGAAGAAAAAGAAGCGACTCCGGAAGAGTTTCCGCCCACGGTCAAACCCGCCCTCTCAACCCCGAAAAATCCATTTGCCGGGCCCTCCATCATCCAAAAGGTGCCCTTGAGGGAAGTCTGGCCCTACCTGGACCTGACCCAGCTCTACAAACTCAATTGGGGTGTGAAGGCCAAGGATTCCGAAGAATACAAGAAGATGATCAAAGAACAATTCGAGCCCATGCGCTTGAAGATGCAGGATGAGATCTTGACCAAGAATTGGTTCGAGCCCAAGCTGGTCTATGGCTTCTGGCTGGCCAATTCGGATGAGAACGACCTGATCATCTATGACGGCAACGACCCCAAGAAGGAACTGGAACGCTTCAAGTTTCCCCGCCAAAGGGTGGGGAGGCACTTGTGCCTGTCCGATTACTTCAAACCCCTTTCCTCGGGCGAGAAGGATGTGGTGGCATTCCAGGTCGTCACCATCGGCGACAAAGCGACCGAGCTGATCGAGAAATTGAATAAAGACGGGAAATATACCGATAGCTACTATTTACACGGCTTGGCCGTGCAGACCGCCGAGGCCATGGCGGAGTGGATCCACCGCCGCATCCGAAAAGAATGGGATCTGCCCATCGGCCAGGGGAAGCGCTATAGCCCGGGTTACCCCGCCTGCCCGGAGCAGTCGGACCAGGAAAAGTATTTCAGGCTGCTCGACGCCACCAAGGCCATCGGCATCACCTTGACGGAAGCCTTCATGATGGTGCCCGAACAATCCACCAGCGCCATCGTGGTCCACCATCCCGAGTGCGAGTATTTCGCGGTTCGCTAATGGGCTTGGAAAATATTGAGGAGATTCTTTTTGTCCGTTTTAGGCTTCAAGAAATATTTTCAGGATGGTTTTCCCGATAAAACCCCCTTGTGGAAGATTTTTATCACCCTCACCCTGGCGAACGCCCTGATTTCTTATTTTCCCTCGCCGCTTTGGATCAAATTCGTTCTTGGGGTTTTATTCGTCGCCGGGCCTTTGGTTCTTCTGGTGCGATCGCCCGCCCTTCCCCCATCGCAGGTTCAAAAAGCATGGGATATGGATTTTTTCCCGAATCCATCCTGGATTCTCATAGGGCTCGCGGCTGTTGGGGGAGGTTTTTTAAGGTTGTCGGGGCTGACGACCCTCTCCGCCTGGCCCACTTTTGACGAGGGATGGGTTGGCCTTTACGTCTTCAAACTTTTCAAGAAATGGAACTGGGATCTTCTCCTCAGCGATAACCAAATCCCCCCGGCCCATTTTTGGGGCCAGGCCTTGTTTTTTCGGTGGTGGGGGCCCTCCCTTCCCCACCTGTGGCTGTTCCCGGCGCTTCTTTCAACGGGAATCTTAGTCTTGGGTTATTGGGCCACCCGGCTGTATTTTTCGAAGTCCTTTTCGTTTTTTTGCCTTCTTTTCGGTGTCGTGAATTATTGGCTCTTGTGGAGCGGCCGTTTTTCCGAACCCCCCGCGGATACGGCCGTCCTTTTCGAATGCTTGGCGTTGGGTGCCTTGGGGATGATGTGGAGAGCCCTGGGGAAAAACCAACCCGGGCCCTGGCCTTTCCTTTCGGGAATGGGCGTTGGAATGTCGGCTTACGCTTCCACCGTTTCAATTTACGGGGCCGCGTTCATGTCCCTGACCGCCCTCTGGGCCGGGTGGAAAGCCAAGGAGTTCCGGAAACCCCTTTGGCTGGGTTTTGGCGCCGGGCTTTGTATTGTGGTTCCTTTGTTGGTTTACGCCCTTCGTTATGGATACGGCCATTATCCCGCGAGCATTTGGGTCACGAAGGATTCGGGCTATTACGAAAACCATTGGATGGCGCCCCTTTCCCATATCTCGGGTGTCTTTTGGGGGGCCCGGGATTGGACCCTTTGGGGCGGATTATTAAATCCAGTGGAATCGGCCTTGGTGTTTTTAGGGATCGCCTTCACGTTGAAGACGCGGCGTTCATCCCTTCAAAACTGGCTTTTGTTAGCTTTGGTTTTTTTCTTTCTTCCGGGCTTGTTTACCAATAATTATGAGCCATTCCGTTCGGTTTTGACCCTTCCGGTGCTGGTTGTTTTGACGGTCGTCGGATTGGGATGGCTCCTCTCCGAATGTCACGCGGGTATGCCCCGGAAGTTAATCCTTTCCGTTGTCTTGGCATCCTGCGCGGCGCTGAATTTTTACCATTTGTGGGGACCCTACCACCAAACCTGGGGCGTCCAAGGCCCGGGTTCCAGCCGGTTCAAAGCCATTGAAAACTGGCGGGCTTTTGATGAATTGAGGTCGATCCAGGAAAAAAGCGGGCCGGGGTTCGTTTTTACGGATTTCGCGATGGCGGACGACCAGCTCATCATCCCGACCTACCCCTTCAATATTTTGGAGAACCCCAAACTATCCCCGCGGGACGCCCCTTGGGCGGCTTTTTTAATCAACGCCCATTTCGCGCCTTTTCTCAAACGATCATTGTCCGAATGCCGGTGGTCTTGGCTTTCAGAGCATATTGCCCCGGCGCAGGGTGGGTTGGAGATGGGTGTTTTTCTTCTCACTGAAAAAAATATGGCTTTGTTGGAAAGGTGGAGAAAGGCCCAAGCGGTTTTGAGGGATGCCCTCTACGAAACCCTGGATTTGAAAACACCCGGCTCGAATGACCGGGCGCTCCGCCTTTTGAAAAACCAATATTCTTATTTTCAAGGTGACCGGTTTTTGGAGACGGTTTATTGGGACAAGGTTCAAGCCTATCAAATGAGCGCGGGGAATGTTCCGGCGGCAGTGAAAGCCCTTCAAAACGGGCTCCGGCGCGGATTCCGAAACGATTATTTTTGTCTGTTATTGGGCGGATATTTGGATCAGGAAGGCCGGAAAGAGGAAGCGGGCCGGGCCTTTGCCGAAGCGAAAGCCTTAATGAAAGAAACAGATACCAAGGGCTTGGGATGGGAATTTCATTGAGATTTCAAACCGCTCGAACTAGGTAGATTGTCTTTACTTCAGACCAAAGAAAATCCCGCAGGCTTTTTTCAAGTCGTCCGCGGTTTCAAGGCTTTCCAGGTCCAGGCTATCTTCCCCGCAACTTAAGGTGTAGGCCGTGGCGGACTCATCCGAGTTATCGGCGAGCTGGATATGGCTGCTTTCGGCGAATTTTCGGATTTGATCGATGGAATCCCTCAATTGTTTTTTGATGGTTTTGGGATTGCCGTAGCTGAATCCCAGGTGGACCGTGAGTTTCCGGGGGCCCTTGCGGGGCGGCGCCAATTGGGCCAATGAAAATTGGACGAGGGGATAAAAGGGGGCGTCCTGGATATGGATAAAGTCGGGCAGGGGAAAATCCATATATTGAACCTTGCCTTCAATCATGAGCTGGGCGGTGACGTTGAAGTAGAGGGGCGGGGATTCCTTTAGGATTTTTCCGTCCGGGCCGTAATATTTGGCTCTTAAAACCTTCAACAAAAAGGCCTCGCTGTCCTCGACATCCGGAATCATCGCGTCACCACAGCGGTAATCGGAAGTCATTTTTTCCAGGCTGCCATCCGGGCGGAAGAAAAACGAAGCGTTCTGGGCCCGGTCCCCGGCTGGGTTGATGAATTCACAGACCGCCAAGACCGGGGACTTTCCGCGGAAATAGACGTTGGCGAAGTCGAAACACCTGTTCTCGCAATAGGCGGTCAATGCCTTTTGGCTTTTGAAAATGCCCCATTTGCCCTTGTTCGAATCTTTCCCGAGAATCTGGAAGGGCAGGGCCCTTTGGTCCGCGAGGTCTTGGATCACCTTGCAATCCTGGTCGATGGCGGCGATCGGGTCAGGCGGGTCCGCGCAATCAACACTCATGGGGAATAGGCACGTGAATAAAAGAATGAGGGAAAGGGTAAAGATGGTCGTTTTTTTCATTGGGATCCAGGGCTCCAAAGTTGGGGTGATAAAGGAAACGGGAATAGTTTAACAGTTTGCGGGCAAAGGAGACATTTGGATGCCAAGCTAAGCTAACCGGGAAATCGTCGGCTTTATTTCCAATTGATCAGTAATACGTCGTAATACTTCAGGGCCTTTACTTTTAAAACCAACCGGTTGTTCGAATAGGAAAACTCCACCTTTTGCTTGCCCTGGATATCCGGCGAAACCAGTTCGACGGATTGGGGTACGGCCTCGATGCCCAGGGTGACGGTGAAATCGGATTTCGGCAAAATCCGCTTGTCGTAATTGTGGTTGATGAGGTGCAAAAGGAAACGTTTCCGGGAGTCCTGGTCGGTGAGGTTATATTCGACATTTTCAGCGCTGACCGTCGCCTTGATATCCGTGTCGGCCGTTTCCTTGTAAAGATAAAGGTCCCGGTTGTCCTTATAAAACTGGGAGTAACGGGCCATAAAGCCGATCACGCCCGATTTCGCCGCGCTCGGCTCCAGGTCATAACAGACGCGCAGGTGGAAGGCGTAAAACAACCCGCAAGCGTAGGCTTCCGGCGCGTAGATCTGCCAGAAATCCTCCTTCTCGCTTAAGGGCAGTTTGTAGTAACTATTCAGGAAAGCCGTCGGCCAGTCGAGGAACACCACCAAGGGGACGCGGCCCGCGACGGCGAGGTTCCGCTGGTAAAGAGACTTGAAGGTCTTTTTCAATGATTTTGTCCCGTCCAAGTGGCCGTCACCCGTTTGGGGCATATAATCCGCTTCCGTCCCTCCTTCACCGTCGTGGTTGTGGTTCCAGAGCCCGAACTCGTTGAGGTCCACGTAGGGAAAAAGGCCGTTGGCCGTGACGATGATTTCCTTGTGGTATTTATCCCGGGCGTATTTGCGTATTTCCACGACCATTTGTTTCCAATAAACCCGGAAGGCCTTGTCGAGGAAGTCCGGGTCGTCCAGGCTCAGGCGCGAGGAGGCGGGGAAGACCCCCCATTCCTTCGCCAGGGGGTTCGCGGAACAATTTTTCCCTCCCCAGCCCCGGTTCTTGGGGTCCGTAGCCCAGCCGTTTTCTTGAAGGTATTTCCGGTAATTGAAATTCCTTTCCAGGTCGTTGTAAGGCACGCCGCGCCGGAGGACGTTGCCTTTGCGCATGTGGAATTTCTTGATCCAATCGCCCTCGCGGAAGTTGGGATATTTTTCCATCAGGTAGCGGTTGAAGTCGGCGATGAAATAATCGTCGAAACCCTCGTTGCCGTTGCATTGGAATTTAGCGTTTCCGTAATAGCCGTCCGCGTCCATCTCATCCATGACGATTCCGTCCGCCCCCAGGTCGATCTGCATGCGGATTTTTTTCATCAAATGCTCGCGGTAATTCGGGTTCGCCACGGAAGCCCGCCGCATGTTTTTGCAGGTTGAGTTGTCGCATTCCGTATGGGTCGCGGGGTTGCCCTCCGCGTCCATCGTGGACCAATCCTGGAATTCCCTGTCGTCGGCCGCGTCGCTGCGGTAGACCGCCGACCCGTTCAGGCCCCCCATGAAAAGAATGTGCTTCTCATGGCACCTGTTTAAAAAGCCCAGGTTGTACTTGGAAGCCGGGGTGTTGTCCGTCCAACCCGCGTGCCAGCCGCGCATGACCAGGTCCGGAACGAGCTTTTCGTAAACTTGCGGGTCGTCCTCGTCGGGCCCGTCATGGGAAAAACCGTAGACGACCACATTGCCCAGGTCAAAATGGCCGGAAGCGTCTTCTTGAACGTCAAAGGGTGGGAAATTCGGCTTACCTGCTTGTGCTCGAAGACCGCAGGGGTTGATGCACATCCACAGGACGCAATAAGACAGCCTTAAAATACTATTTTTCATATGTACCCTTATGAAATTCGATTTTTAATTAGACGAGCAAACGAACTAAAGTGTCGAAAATACGGGGAATTCAGCAGAATTAGGGAAAATGGCTGGACGTTCTATGCCAGCAAGATTGGAAATTAGAATCCTGCCGGGGGAAAATTCCGGTTTCTCAAGGAGGGGAAAGTATTTCTTCCCTTCGACTAGATCGATAAGCTTTCCCAAAGCCCTACCCCTAAGCAAGACTGGGAATATCAACTTCAATACCTCGGTTTATCCGACTTGCCGCTTCAAGTGAACTGATAATTAGGAGTAATTAGTTGGTCAGGATGATGGTCTAGCGTTGGTTTATGTTGTAGGGAAGATTTTCGAGGCGTATTGGGTCAGAACTTGATCCATGGGAATCCATGTATCAACGGCCCTGATTAAATCCCTGGTTTGGCCGTCGGTGAAACTGGCTATTTCCACGTGCTTACCCGCGTTTTTGACCTGCTCGATCACGTCGGCGAAATCGGAATTCTCGGTGACGATCAGGGCGGTGTCAAAGTGCCCCCGGAAGGCTTGATACACCATGTCGGAGGCCATCAGAACATCCACCCCTTTTTCCGTGGCGCCGGTGGTGGCGTTGGGGACGAGGCGGCCCAACTTGAGTTCCAGGTAGGGAGTCCGGTCAAGGGAATCCAGAAAGGTCATTTGGGTTTTGGCCTTTTCGGGGAAGTGGTTCTTGTCGTAGGACGCGTTGTAATAGAAGGTCCGGTAAAGTTGGCGGTCCGGGCCCACCAAGGCCAGGCTCAACTGGTAGTAATCCACGCGGGTGGGCCTGTTGTTGCGTTTCAGGGAGAAGTAAAAATTACTTCCGTCGATAAAGAGACAAACTTTTTCCAAGGCTTACTCTTTCAAGGTGTGTTGTAGGAATTAGACGTTGGATTTTATTGATTTGAAACGCAGAATGGTAGCTATTCCCCGGTTTTTACTACTTTATTGATACTGAGGATTATTTTTCAATTGTCGGACAATCTATAGCATTAATAATTGTGCTGTTTATGTCTTAAATTTTCGAAAAATTGTGAAAGTTTACCTTTCGAGAAAGAAGAGGGCAGGCGCAAATTGAGCAGGCCCGGAATGCACTCGAATGCCACATCTGCATTTTCATGATTTATCCGTTTTTAGTTTGGCCCATCCCAGATGGTTGGCCAAGTGCAAAGAAGTCAGGTGAAGCCACTTTTCCTTGTCCATTTTTCCGAAAAAGGGATGCTCGGCCCAAGGGCCCTCGTGCTTCTCAAGATCAATCAGGGTTTTGCGCAACGATGCCAAAGCCTTTTTCTCGTTTCCTTTTACCATCGGGGGTTCTTTTCTTGTCGATCCGGCTCCGGGTGGAATAAAACCCTGCTTGAATACTTTTCCTAAGCCGATGGGGCCGATGAAACGCCTCAGCCACCAGGACCCCAGGGTCGTGAAGGAAGTCATACTGCAAACCGCGCCAGTTTGGAGGTGGTTCAGGATCTGGTAATAGGACCAGTTGCCGGTCGTGACGACTTTACCTTTTTCCAAACGCTTCAGCTCGGCCCGTGCGTCATCCAATGTCTTGAACCGTAATTCTCGTCTTTGTCCCATGCATCTCCCCTTAAACTAAAATTTCCAAGGTGCCTTGTCGGCCCTAAGCCTACTTACTGCATTCTTTGTAAAAGTCGTAGCAGTTATCCCGGTTCACCTTGTCGTCCCGGAACTTCATGGCGTCGCGCGGGTGCTGGTTGAGCAGGCCCGAAATACCGTAGATGTCGTTAAAGCCCCACTCGATCTCCTTGCGGAGCGGCACGAAATGCTCCTGGATAACCTTGTAGATGGGGCGGACATCGAACTTGGGGTTCTGGAGGAAGCCCAGCAAGAGTTCCAGGGGGCAGTTGCCAGCGCCCCGGCCCATGCCGTTGATGGTGGCGTCGAGCATATTTACGCCCTCGATGATGCACTGCTGGGTGTTGGCATAGGCCAGTTGGATATTGTTGTGGCCGTGGAAACCCAGTTTTTCGACGGGGACGTATTGTTTGTAGAGTTTTAGGTAATAGCTGATCTGTTCCGAATAAAAGGCCCCGTAAGTATCCACCAGGTAGAGACAATCCACCTCGGGTGCCTTGGAAACATCCTCCAGCGCCTCGTTGAGTTCGGTCTCGATGGCCGCCGACACCGCCATGATATTCAGGGAGGTCATATAGCCTTTGTCCTTGGAGCGCTTGACCGCGTCCAGTGCCTTGTCGATCTGGGGCACGTAGCAGGCCGTGCGGATCATGTCCACCGGGCTGTCTTTTTGGTCCTTGAGGCCGTTGAGGTCGATGCGGCCGATATCGAACATGACCGCGACCTTGGGGTGGTTGGCGCCCTTGTAGCTCCCAATAACCCGCTTCAAGAGCTCGTCATCGCAGAAGTTCCAGGGGCCGAACTTGTCCCGGGGGTATTCGTCGCTTTCCACGAGTTTCTTGCCCAGCTCAATGATATCCACCCCGGCATCGCAGACGGCGGCATAGACCGCTTTCACGAATTCCTCAGAAAACTGGTAATTGTTGATCAGCCCCCCGTCGCGGATAGTGCAGTCCAAAACCTTGAGTTCTTTACGGAACATGGGTAGTCCTTTTTGTAATGGTTAAGTAAAAAAAAATCCAACACGAAGACACTAAGACACAAAGAAAGACAATACCCTCTCCCCGTCTGGGCACCGGGGGGAATTGTAGCACTAGCCTTGTAAGACCAACTTAATTTGGTTTATAGGGCGGGGAGATAAGGACCCTATGAGGCCCAAATTTGCCAAAAAGTTCATCGAAATTAACGACAAGCTTGGGTAATGTCATGAGAAAAAGGGGTTCCGTTCAATAGGGAACATTTCCTGTTCAACGGAAATACCGATGCTGTTAAACGAGAATTACTCTTTCGTTCAACGAAGATTTGCCCTTGTCCAACGTGTAAGGCGGGCTGTTCAACGGAGAATTACCCCGGTCCAAAGGGTAGGTCAGGCCGTTCAACGAAGAATTATTCTTATCCAACTGGAAAGAGGGGCTGTTCAACGGAAAATTTGTCTCGTTCAACGAAGAATCAATCTTTTCCGATAGGAAACCGGGGTTTGTCACTAATGAATTGGCCCTTATCCCTAGTAAATCGGCATCTTGGCATTGATGACCTGGGCCCTACCGTCAAGTGGAGGGGGCTACCAACGGGCAGGGGGATTAAACCTTCTTTTGTTTTTTCATCCATTGGATCTGTCCTGTGTGGTGGCGGCCATGCCAGGCGTAGATCCCCAAAGCGTTGGAAAGGGTAGTTTCCCGGTTGTTGCTGGGGTGGATAAAGATTCGGCCGAACTGCTCATCGGTCATGGACTTCAATAAGACCACCCATTGTTGGTGAACCCCCTCCATCATGGCCATGGGCGCCTCAATCGGGCCCGTCTTCGAATCGGCTAATTCGGCCCACTTGCCGTCGTCATAAGCCTTTATGGTAGGTTTGTCTTCGGTCAGGGCCCATTTGAACCGGATATAGCTGTTCACGTGGCTGTCGGCCAGGTGATGCGTAATCTGGCGGATGGTCCAGTTTTTATAGCGGGTGTCCAACTGGCTGTCGGTCAAGCCGACGAGGGTTTCGCGAAGGACCTGAGGCGCCTTCTCAATCACGCCAATCAGGGCCTCCCTTCGGGAGGGCTGGTCATCTTCCTGGGAATTGTAGGAGCCTACGGGATATTGGGGAGCTTCCATGCTTTTTCCTCTCTCTTCATTTAGTATGAGCTCAATGTATTCACTTCCAGCCTGGAATGCACCTGTTCGGAGGCGAAATGTTCATTGGCAATTCGGTCCTTTTTCGTGGATTGGCTTTTTTGTCTTTGATATTCACGGTCCCCAATTTTTCTTTTCCCCAAACACGCTTCAAATCGGAATACGAGCTTCTTCAAAAATTACCCAAGGATGTTGTGAAAAAACTGCGGGGCGGGAATCCGAACGCCGACGGCCTGGTAAACCATAACGCCGACAAGGGGTATTTGGGGGCCGAATTCCAGCGGGGAACCATGGATACCCTGATCGCCGGCGCGGTATTGGGTAGGAAGGATTGGATCGAGGAGGGTTTCCGGGTGGTGGACGTTACCTTCGCCCACCAGGACGCCCAGGGTGGTTTTGGGGACAATGCGCCGACCGGCGGGGCTTTTTGGATCACGGCGTTGGCCAGGGCCTTCCTGGTTCTCCAAGCGAGCCCCTCTTGGGAAGAGTACCGGCCCAGGGTCGAGCCCTATTATTCGAAGATTGAAAAGGCGTTGGATTTTCTATCGAAGAACATCGACTCCTTGGTCAAACACGACCACCGAACACCGAATCGTCTATTCATCGACGCCGACGCCTTTTTTCTTTCTTCCAAAGCGATTCATAAAGAGATCCACTTGGTGGACGCGAAATATCTCCAAAACCTGGGGCTTCAACTTTTTGACCAAAACCAGGGAATCTTCCTGGAAAACAAAGGAGGTGACACAAGCTACCAGGCCGTCAACCTGCTGATGCTGATTTATTACGACCTCTACTATCCCTCTCCTGAAATGGAAGCCGTCATCAAGAAGGGGGAAGCCTGGGAATTATCCAAGCTTAAATCTAACGGGTCCTTGGATGTCTCCACGAATACCCGTACCGGCAAAGGACAGGAAATTTATTTCGGCAAACCCAAGGATGTGAATTACCGGGAAGTCATGCAGATGTTCGACTATTACGGGGTGATTTTTAATGATCCCCGGGCCTTGAACGCGGCCCGATTGATTGGAAACCGTCCAAGTAACTAAGGCTTGAAAACCTTAAGCTCCAGGTCCTTGATGGCCCGGAAGTGCTTGGCGTTTCCGGTGGCGAGGGGAAGATGGTTTTCCACGGCGGTGGCGGCGATGAGGGCGTCCCCCGCTCCTAAATTATGGGAAAGGGAAAATTCCTCGACATAGAGCATAGCCCGGTGGCTGACGTTTTCGGTGATCGGCAGCAGGTGAAACCCGGCTTCATGGATATAGGATTTGTAATATTTTAGTTCCCGTAAATCTTTGGCTCCCCGCAGGAATTCCATATAAGTTTGGGCCGACAGGTAACGGCGTGGATCACCATCGATCCACTCTACGGCTTTGGCGTTCCCCCGGGTGAACCAGATCAGGATATCGGTGTCAAAGATCATGGTAGCGGGGCCGCCTTAACTCTTCCATAACCCGTTTCACGCTTTTTTTGTCGTTTTTCCTCAAGCCGAACAAGGGATGTTTTTTGGACTCGAATTTCTTGGAGGTTTCAGGGGGAATGATCGTGCCCTTCAACTTGCCGTGGTAATAAATGGAAACCGATTCCCGGGCATCCAGCGCCTTGAGGATATCCTTGGTTTTGTAACGCAAGTCGACAATGGATGCTTTCATTGCGGGTCCCCGTGAAATATAATATGTCTAGTTTAAATAGACATTTTAGAAAGTCAATGGAGGGGGATATGGCTGACTTGAAGACCATTATCGAGGACAACAAGAAGGAGCGCGAGAGGCTCCTGGCTTTCATGGCGGGCCTGAAGGAAACGGATTTCCGCCGCCGGTTACCCAATGGTTGGTCCGTCGCGGTCGGGCTAGCCCACTTGGCTTTTTGGGATTTCTACCAGGCCACAGCGCTCCAGCGCTGGGTCTTGAAAGGCCAAATGCCACCCGCCTTGGAAGCTCTTGCCGTGAACGAACCCATCAGCCTGCTTTCCGAGGCCATCCCCTCCGCCACGGTGACCCATTTCACGAAGGCGGCCGCGGAGATGGCGGACAAGGAAGTGGAAAAACTCACCCCGGCACAGGCCGAGGAGTTTTTCAAGATCGGAAGGGAACGGTTCCTGCACCGCGCACAACACCGGCGGGAACACCTGGACAAGATCACCAAGTTCCTGGATAGCGCCCAAGCGAAGGGTTAACCCCCTGTGCTTTGGCTCGCCCCGTCCCTGACGGATTTCAAAAGGAACCCTTGAACCGTGGTTAAGGAAGATAACGCCGTTTCCAAGGCTGAGGAGAAGAGTCCCGCTCTTGCCCGGGTGAATAGCATCACCCTCGCTTTGGACGATTATGAGGACCTTTTCTCCGATTTCGACCCCCGCCCCTATTCGGAACGCATCCTCTCCGAAGACTTCCTCTATGAGTTGAAACGCGCTTCCCTCTATAAGGAGGAAAGGGGCTTGGACCTGGTCCTGCTTCTACCCGAGGAGAAGCGCGACGGGAACCACGAGAAGATCATCCTGGAAAGGCTCAAAGGACATTTCCGCCGCCACCACAAGAGACTGAGGGCGAAAAGGAAAGGCGAGATCAAGACCGGGGTAAAAATGGTGACCTTGGGCGTGCTCTTGATGTTCCTGGCCACCTATATCCTGCAACAGGTCAAGCAGAACCTATGGACTTCCTTCATCGTGGTGCTGTTGGAACCGGCCGGTTGGTTTACCCTCTGGGAAGGGATGAACCTCATCCTCTTCCACGTGAAAGAAATCACGCCCGATTTGGAATTTCACCAGAAGCTGTCGGGCGCGAAGGTGGTTTTTATCTCGCCGGAGAAATCCCCCGCGGTCCCCGAGGTAAAGGAAAAAGAGGCGAAGAGTTGAGCCTTTATTTTGTCGTCGGAAAGGCCGTGACCCTCAGTTTGGTCGAGCCGTAGGGCACTAAACCCAGGCTTACCGGGGGGTAGGTCGAGGTCACCGGACTTTGGGGCGGAGCCGCGAGGGCTCCTTGGATTATTTCCCATGTGATCACCTTGCCCTTCACGATCACCTCACATGGCGCCCCGTCCAGCGTAAAGGGGTTCCCCTTCATCGGTTTTTCATAAAACTTCAAGTATTGATCCGGGTTTCCCGTGCTCAAGAGCAGAGCGAAGGCAAAAGGAGTGGTAGGAACAACCTGGTAGTCGTTTTTTTTCATCCCGAGGGGCTGTTGCCTGAAAGGCCGGAAAACCCGCCAATCTTCCTTGAGACCCAGGCTGTAGACCAGGGGTCCGCGTTCCACGCTCAGGGAGTCGTTGTATCCTTTACGCACCTGGAATCCCATGGGCAAGTGAAGGGTAAAGGTTTCGGTCCCGTTCCATGGACGCTTGATCCTGTTAAAGGTACCCGAGTCCAAATGCGTACGGTCCCCGCTGGACCAATCGATATAGGCACTCTGGGCCCAATCCGGAACACGGAGATAAAGGGGGAATTCGATGGGCTGTTGGACGGTTACCTTGAAGGTCAGAATCTCGCGAAATGGATAATCAGTCGTCAGCTCGATTTGAACCGGGTTCCCGCCGATGAGCGTTTTGACCCGGCTGGGGGCGTAGGCGACCGCGGCGATCCCTCCGTCGGGGGTGCCCATCCAGAGATGGGATGTGAACTTGGGCCATCCCTGGTGAAAATTGGCCAGGCAGCAGCCAAACTGGGGTTCAAGGCCGAATAAATTGGAGTCTCCCCGGTTGGTGGTGTAGACCGGGTCCGGATTGTAGATGCAGGCCACCTGATTGGATTGCTCGTCGTACTGGTGTCCCCAGAAGTCGGGAGTGATGGCCGCGGGCAGGGCGTTGAAGGCGATCTTCTCCAGGCGGTCGGCGAATTTCACCTCGCCCGTCATGGCCACCAGGTTTTCCATCGAGAACATGGTCTCCACGATCGCGCACAACTCCGTACCCTGGGAGGGGTTCCGGCCCGCCAGGCACTCATCGCCGCTCATCAGGCCGTTGGGCTCGCCGTGGTAGCGGTCCAGGTTTTCGAGTTCGTGATTGGTTGATTTCTTGAAATAGCCTACTCCGGTCAACCGGTAGAGGATGGCGGAGGCCTTCAAGCCCATGGCGTTGTTCACCACATGGCCCAGCCAGTTCCATTGGGGGGAGCGGTCCTTGACCGGCAGGTCGTCGTAATGCCGGGGCCAGTTGTATCCGTGGGAGGCGACCTTGCGCTCAAACTCCAACAGCCAGGGTTCGTTTGTTTGGTCGAAGAGCCAGTTGACGGTCAGGGCCAGGTCCTGCCAGCGGAAAAAATTCCAGGCGTAAAGCGCCTGGCCTTTCGATTGGGCGTTCAGGTCCATCTGGGCGCTGATGGCCTGGAGGTCCCTTTCCATGGCGGGGATCACCCGGGGGTCGCCCGTGGCTTCCTGGTACTGGGCCAGGGCT
>CAWKIF010000031.1:0-7511 GCA_963849485.1 candidate division FCPU426 bacterium
ATGCCGTACTGATAATAACCGGTGCCGAAAAACAGGGCCCAGGTCCAGTCGAAACGGTATCCGATGTTGATATCCCCCCCGAATCCCGGGTTCGAGACCTCGATCGTCGAGATGGAAGGCAGTGAAAAACTGCCGTCGATCTGTTCGATCCATTGTTGCTCCGGTTTCAAGTCGGCCTGGGCCAAACCGCCCCAACGCCCAGCCCCCAAAATAAAATCACGGCTATCAGAAGTTTCATTTTTTTCTCCTCAATTAGTTTCAGAAAAAGAAGTAGGGCATCAGTTTGGGTGTCATTGCGAGGTCCAGCCCCAATCGGGGCCGGGCCACCGCAGGCCCGGCCAGTGGGTTTGGACCGTGGCAATCTCAGTATGCTTTTCGCGTTTGTCTTTAAAGTCTTATTTAAACTGGGATTGCTTCGTCATATTCGCCCTGCTATACGCAGGGCATTTCTCGCATGCCGACCGTCCATAAAATTAATAAAGAGGTCGGTATAGTACCGATTACGCATACCTTTTTTTATGGTGAATCGGCACAATGACAACAAAAATAAAACTGTGTCACTACTTAAAAAAGGGGGACTTTGGCCCCCCCTTTTTTCTACTGTGGTTCCACCGGGCCGGTCAGTCCGGCTCGGCGGTCGCGATATTGTAGGGATGGCCCTCGGCGTCGAACATATCCCACGAGCCGTCGTTGAGTTTGAGTATGATTTCCAATGGCCGGCCGTTGTTCACGTCCGAATACTGCATGCTTTGAACCCCCGAGGCCAGGTAAATGGGGGTGGAATTCTGGGGGTTCTGCGCGTCGTACAAGAACGCGTCCCCGTCGCCCGGCACGATCTTCACCACCCGCTTACCGTCCGGGCTGTTATAAACCGCGTCGTTGGAACCCTCTTGGCCCGTCACCACCACCGGGTCGTCCGCCGAATTGGCGGGGATGTAGCTGTCGTCGTCGTAGCAATAGAGCTCGCCGACGTGGTAGGGGTCCTGCCACCACCAATAGTCGTCGTTATAAAAACACCAGCGGTTGAAACCGCTGTCGTACCACCACCAGCGTCCGTCGTAATTGCGGGTCCAAAAGAATTGGTCGCCCGCGTACCAGCCGTACCAGTGGTAGCCCGAATTATCGATATAGTGGGAATAGGAAAAGCCGCTATCCGTGTGCCAGTAATAGCGGCCCCTTTGGTTTTCGGCCGCATTTTCCCGGTCGATCCTCTGCATGTATTCCGGCCGGTTCACGGCCGACATCTGGGTGCGCACCAGGCTCCCGTTGTACTGCCGGGGAGAAACCAGGTTCGCCTTGAAAGCCCCGCCTTGGGGACCGGTCGAGGGCATACCGATCATGGAATGGGCGCGGTCGGTGGAAACCATCTCCGAACGGTTCGAGATGAACCGGGGCTCCGCCTTCACGCCGATTTTTGTCAATTTTTGCCTTACGTACCCTTGGGTAAAGACATGATGGTGGACCGCGGTGGCTTCCCGCACCCCGGGGCGCGCGCCACGGCCGCCGGACGAACCGCCTGGGCCTGGGGCGCGCCCTGTTTGAAGCTGTGCTGGACGGGCTGGGCCTGGGTGCGTTGGACTTGGCCGTAGGAAGGCTTATAGGCGGGGTGATAACCCGTACTCCCGGTGGAATGGCTCATCTGAATTCTTGCGGGCTGGCGGACCTGTGCTTGCGCAGGACGGCTCACCCTCGCCGGGGAAGACGAGCGCGCGGGTGCCCGGTTGACACCACTTCCGCTCTCCCGGTCGGCATATACGGCCATGGCCACGGAAAAAGCCAAGATCAAAGTTAAAACGGTTATTCGTTTCATGATGCCCCTTTAAAAAAATTAATGAGCAATGGGTTAGAGCAAGAAATGAGCCCGTGAGAATTCGGGAAATCCCGCATCTATTTCTGAAGAAGCCGATCAAATTGATTCTTGAATTTTCATTTCGATCTTTGCTTTGGTTTTTGGTTCGAATGACTTCGGGTGTGGCGGACCCATCCGTCCAGCAGTTAAGTAGTGCATCAGTCTGGGTGTCATTGCGAGGTCCAGCCCCAATCGGGGCGTCTTGGACCGTGGCAATCTCAGTTCGCATTTTGCGTTTTTCATTAAAGGCTTATTTATACTGGGATTGCTTCGTCATAACCGCCCTGCTATTCGCAGGGCATTTCCCGCAATGACATCCAAACAGAGGCTCTGCCGGATTATTGGTTTGATTGATTTTGTGTGGGGCGGTCCCACCGCCCTGACCTCGTCACGAGCAACTTAACGCGAGCAACTTAGCGTACGTCACCGCCCGTATAGGCGTTATTAACCAGGGAATAGTGCTATCAAATCGATAGTGGCCTTTGTTCCAAAAAGTTTACAAAGAATCAGGCGAAATACAGCTTTATCTACCAAGATGAGAGTAGAATCAAAACGATCCAACGGCTTGCTAGCCGCTTCCTCACCGGCCCCGGCGAATGTCTCTACGGAATCCGAACCATTTTCTTCCTCCCTTTCTTTGGTTCAACCAACTCGGCCTTTGAATATTCTTCCTGCCTTTAACGGGTGGATTGCCTTCCACTAAGGAGCTCTCTATGAAAGTTGAAGATCTCGACCTCAAGGAACTATTGGAATTAGACCCGGCCGGGGGAATGGTCCATTTTGCGGGCCAAAGGGCTTTGATCGTGGATTCCCTTTCCCATGGGCTTTTGCGCAAGGAAATCATCGATACCTACGGCGAGAGGACGGCCCGGGGCATCTTCAGCCGTTTCGGCTATATCCATGGCCGGCGCCTGGCTGAGAGCCTGAAAAACAAATTCAAGTGGGACAGTGATGAGGAGTGGCAAAGGGCGGGAACCCGGATCCTGGCCCTCAAGGGCCTTTTCATGATGGGCAAGGGAAGCCCCAACCTTTTGGGCCCCGAGGGAGGGACCTGGCAGGTTTCCTATGAAGCCGAGCAGCATCTCTTCCTCATGGGCCGCTCGGATACGCCCATTTGCTGGAACCTCTGCGGGCTCATCAGCGGGTACATGAGTTATACCTCCGGCAAGGAAATGTACGCGCTGGAAGACAAGTGCGCGGGCAAGGGGGACACGGCCTGCCATGTGGTGATCAAGTCCGAGGAAGAATGGGGCGAAACGGTCGGGGGGGAACTGGCGGTTTTCAAGCGCCTGGGAATCGACGACGCCTTGAGGGATGTCACGACCAAGTTGAAGCGCACGGAAAGCGAATTGCGCGAACGGACCCGCAAGCTGGCGATCATCGCCAAAATAGAAGAGGACCCGGCGGAGCTTCTGGCGCGCAGCCCCGAAATGAGAAAATTGATCGAACTGGCCAAGACCATCGCCGCCATCGATTCCACGGTGCTCATAACGGGTGAAAGCGGCACGGGCAAGGAACGGGTGGCCCGGTTCGTCCATGACAACTCGGCCCACGCGCAGGGCCCTTTCATTGCCATCAACTGCGGGGCCATTACCGAGACCCTTTTGGAAAGCGAGCTTTTCGGCCACGCGCGGGGGGCCTTCACGGGCGCCACGTCGGACCGGCCGGGGCTTTTTGAGGCCGCCAACGGCGGCACCCTCTTTCTTGACGAGGTGGGGGAAATTTCCCTTCCCATGCAGGTGAAGCTCCTGCGGGCCATCCAAGAGAGGGAAGTGCGCCGGGTGGGGGAAAACAAGAACCGTCCCGTGCACGTTCGAATTGTCAGCGCCACCAACAAGGACCTCATGGTGGAGGTGGCGGAAAAGAGGTTCCGGGGCGACCTTTATTACCGGCTGAACGTGGTGGAACTGGCCGTGCCCCCCCTGCGCCACCGCCGGGAGGATATCCTTCCCCTAGCCCGGCTATTGCTGGCGGAAGCCGCCCTACAGATGAAAAGGCCCGTGGATGGCCTGACCTCCCCGGCGGCGGACCAATTACTGGAATACCCCTGGCCCGGAAACGTGCGCGAACTGGCGAATGCCATGGAAAGGGCGGTGGCGGTGGCGAAAACGAACCGGGTCGACCTGTCGGACCTGCCCCCCCAGGTTCTTTTGCTGGCACCGCAGGCTGTCAACCAGGGAGAGCCCCGGCTCTTGAAAGACGTGGAAAGGGATTGCATCCTGACCGCCCTGGAAAAAACGGACGGCAACCGGAGAAAGGCCGCCGACCTGATGGGCCTGGGCGTGGCCACCCTTTACCGGAAACTCAAGGCTTATAAGCTTTTGGACAGGGTGAAAGACTGACCTTCCGCCGGGGGATGTATTTTGTGTCTAATACCTTCTCCCCTTGAGGGGGGGCTCGCGGGGAAAATGTCTAACTGAAAATAAGATCTTTAGATAGACAGGCTTTCCCTTGATCCCACGAATCCTAGTACCAACCTAGAGAACCCTGCACCGATCACCCTGAAGCCCTGCATCAGCCCCATGAACCCCTGTACCAACCGTCCTGAAGCCATGCACCAGCCCGGTGAACCCCTGCACCGATGGCCATAACATTGACCTAAATCATATTATTTGCGGCAATTCACCATTATTTCTTACTCCATTAAGCCGCTCAACTTATTGATCTATACGATTATGGAGGTCAGCTATGGCTCAAGATCTATCGGGAAGTCTAGATTGGTTGGATGACTTGGCGGCTATCAAGACAGAGATTGCAAAAACCCACAAAACAACCATGCCAGGTTGGCCAAATCTTTAAAAATTGATAAGACCAAGGTGACCCGTCTTTTAGGACTCGATTCGATCCTGGATGAGGAAATCATAGGAAAGATCCGCAAGGCTGCCCAGGGTGATCCTCCTTATACATTCTCATACCAAAACGCTCTTGGCCTGTTGGGGCTGAAAGGAAAGCTCCCCGACCTTCCCAAGGCCGTCCACGAAACCTGGGAGATTATCCACCAACGCCGGTTATTAACTGCTCAAACCATGGCCCTGGTTGACCATGTGGCCAGTGGCAAAGAATCCCAGGATTTTGACCCTACCAAGGTCAAAAGAAAGAACCCGAAAAGTCCACTAGGTTCGGAAGCACCAAATTCCGAACAAGAAATTGATTCCGAAGACCCTAAAACCGTGACTGAAGAAGACACTGAAACCGAAGAGGAAGAAACCCCAAAGCTTAACCCTTTTGCAACGCTTTGACGCCGCCCTAAAGGCATTCGGAAGTGGGGGTTCGAAGGCCGATTCATCTATGGAATCTGCACACCCAAAGAGTGGGTCTCCCCTTGCGCTAAAGGTTCAGGGGACAGGTCAGCAAGGGGCTTCGACCCAGGGGGTTACTAAAACCCAACAGCCCAAAAAGGGTGGGGGTGGGCTAAAGCCTAAGAACCAATCGCCATCGAAATTCCTCTCGGGTCTAGGGGGAATCTTTTTGATCGCGGCCCTGTTATTCGCAGGTTGGTATTTCCGGGGCTGGTGGTTGGCAAAACACAATATCGATTTACAAGAGGTATCAGTTCCCAAAAAGATTGAAGCCCCGGTCCCAACCCCAACAGTAGTTGTGGCTTTCCCAGGCTCACCCATAGAACCCAAGCCTGCCGCAAAACCTAAGGCTTCAGCTCAAAAGGGTTCGTCTGTAACTAAAAACTTAGAACTTAAACCTGCCGACCGACCCGTCCTCCGAAGTTTTAACGCAGGAGGAAGCTTAAACGTAGGTGGGAATTCCAACTCAATGGTTTTCGCTGTGCCAACCCCCACTGCCAGTCAACCGGCACCCGCCTTAACCTCTTCCGGGTCTTCCAGTACCGATCCCTTCAAAGACCGGCTCGAATCGGACAAGAAACTCCTTGGAGAATTCGCCGACTACTTATGCGGCGAGTCCTACCAAAACACCGACGCCTTGTTGGATTATTTCAAGGCCCACGTGTCGCCGGATTATTTCGATTCGTTCATATACAACAATTTCTCGCCAAACTATTTGCAAAGGATCAAAAACAAGAAGGAAACCGTGACGTTTACGCGTACCCAACCCGATCAGTTCGTGAAAGCAGACTCCCGAACGGATGAATTCAAGGTGGTGGGAATCGTGACCCGAAAAAGTGACCTGCATAGCCCGGGGGAGCTGGTTGCCTCCGAGACGGTGGCCTACCGCATCGGACTGCGGCAAGGGCCCAAGGGCGTGGTCGTATGTAAAGTCGATAGGTGCTCGCCGTGAGTCGTGAATAAGCGGTATCTAAAATGCAGTCATTCCAAGCCTAAGACGGATCCATGATAAGCTCCCGTGCAATTGCTGAACGAATGGGTGTTGGGGCCAGCGCGGTGAGTGGTTATTTGTCGGGTTTTCAAAAAGGACCGCTGCCAGCAATCGAGTGAATGACAGGCCTGCTATCTAAAAAGCCTGAAATTTCAGTTAATGATGATCTGAAATGATTTATCGTTTGGAAGTTGGAGTATCAGTGTGATTCAGGAATTCTAAACCTAAAGACCCAATCCTCGAAGAAATGCTTCTGATTCGCGCACGAACTGTTCCCGTTTGTATGAAATCATGGCCATGCGCCAAATGCCTTGGAAGTAAGTAACTATGACAGCAGCAACTGTATGTGAGTCATAGCTTTTAGGAAGACGCCCAGCTTTTTTGTCTTCATCAAGCTTATCTTCAATTAGCTTTTTAGCTTGCTTGACACTGGCAATAGCAACTTTCTTTAATTCGCTATCAGCCATGACATCTCCGGAAATCATTGCCGCAATCATGCAAAGAGATGAAGGATTCTTCGGATCATCGAGACAATCGAACATTGCGCTTAGCATAGCCCGCAGTCCGAGACGAGCATTCGGGGCTGATGTTAGAGCCAAAATTCTTTTATTGCCTTTGACCTCTCCATATCGATTCAAGCATTCGAGGTAGAGTTGTTTTTTGCTTTTGACGGTATTGTAGAAGGAGCCTTCCCCAATTTTCATCGCCTTGAGAAGGTCTCTGAGTGACGCGCCGGAGTATCCCTCACCCCAAAAAACCCGCATTGCTTGATCCACCGCGTTATCGTAATTAAATTCTATTTTTCGACTCATGCCTCATTTTACCCAGACGAAACCCATTCAACAATTTATTTGTAGCAACCGCAACAATATCGCTTGACAGTTGATCGGTATATCTGTAGCGTGCACTACAGAAAGAGAGCGGTGAAATTTCCACAATTTTAGACTTTGGAGAAAAACTATGAAAAAACCTGTTGCACTCGTTACCGGCGCTACGTCTGGCTTAGGATATTCGGCAGCCAAGCAGCTTGCCATGGATGGTTGGAGTCAGGTTATAGTCACTGGACGCAGTCAGGCCAAAGTGGATGAAGCTGTTAATAGATTGAAGTCAGAGACCGGAACGCGAAATTTTACTGGTATTGCCCTAGACCTAGATTCGTTTGCTAGCGTGAAGAAAGCGGTCGCCGAGCTAGTTAAGGGAGAGGGGGGCGAACCTATAGATTTTCTCCTTCTGAACGCCGGTATGATGCCAGGCAAAGAACGTGTTGTGACAAGCGAGAACATTGAGGCTTCGCAATCGCCGTTGATCGGCCATCACCAGTTAACGGTGGGACTTTTAGGGGCCGGACTTCTGGCGCCGGATGCTCGTATCG
>CAWKIF010000032.1:0-13309 GCA_963849485.1 candidate division FCPU426 bacterium
TGCCTGCAAAATCTGATGACCAATGCACTGAAATACGGAGCTGGGGGGCGATGGATGGCCGTTCGCGCTCAGCCCGGTTCGGGACAGGAAGAGGGAGAAGTCCTGATCACGGTGCAGGATCGCGCAGGGAATCGAGCCCAGCGAACTGCCCCACATCTTCGAGCCCTTCTACCGGGGAAACGCCGCGCGGGCTTCGCAAACCCACGGCACCGGACTGGGCTTAAGCCTGGCGAAGGAGGAGCCACGGAAGCCATGGGCGGGAAATTGACGGTCGCCAGCCGGCCGGGTGAGGGCAGTGCGTTTACATTACATTTCCCAGCTGTCAGGCCAATTTAGTGTACCACCGTCCTTCAGGACGGCACGTGCGATGTAGCGCCGCCTTTGAGGGCGGCATGCCGGGCTAAAGAGGCTGCGGAAAAACTCATGGGAACTGTCATTCTGAGGAGCCAGCAGGCGGTCCTGAGCACCGAAGGAAGAATCTGCATTTGCTTGAAAACACGGAATGCAGATCCTTCGCCCCCAAGAGCGGTGCTCAGGATGACGAGCGTTCGCAGCGTTTTTCCGCAGCCTCTCAAGCCCGGCGCTACGATATGAACCCAGGGAAGCGCGCGAAGGAGAAAGTGGCGTCACCATATCAAACTCAATATCCTTTTGATCGAGACCAACCGGCCTCGGTGCTCACGCTTAGCGATCGACTGCGCAGCGAAGGTTACACCGTGGAAGCGCTTGGCGATGGGAACAATGCCGTCGAGCGAGTGGCGCAAACCCGCTTCGGACTGATCATTTTGGATGTAATGTTGCCGGGCAAGAGCGGGTTCGAGGTTTGCCAGGAGTTGAGACAACACGGGTTTACCATGCCCATCCTGATGCTGACCGCGCGCACCCGAATGGCGGACAAGGTGAAGTGGCCTCAAGATCGGATCCACCCACCATCATGGCGGCGGTAATGGCGGCAACGATCCGGGTGCCGTTTTCGGCGCGGGATTTTGCCCGGTGTAAACGTGCTCGTGGGTCCAGGCGCTCAGGTTCTCGGTATGCATCTTGCCTCCTAGTTACGAGACCTCAAAAAGTATCCGTCCTCGGGTTCTGGAATCGACCGGGGTATTGTCCCTCGAAGTGGGTGTAAATTTCCATTGGGAGGCGGGATGGAGGGCCAGGGCATCGAGTTCGTCACTTCCGCTGGATTCCGGGACCAGTGGGCGCGATCTGGCCCGGGGCCGTGATGCCCGACTGGACGACTCACGAAGGCCTTCCTGTTCCCATCCCTTACAGAGGGAGGGATCACGGGGGGAGGGGCGCCCGGGGCCATCGGCCCAGGGGGCGGCTCAAAAGAGGGCCCGGCCTCCACCTGGTTCTGGGGTTCGGCCACCTTGGCAGGTTCCTTTATCCGTTCTCTCTCGGGTTTGGGGTTTCGCTTGCGGCTGAAGACGATCTCATCCTCATCTTTAACCGCCTGAGCCCCTGTCTGTGGGAATTGGGCGGCAGTTGAACGATCGGGGCCTCGACATAATCGGTGGAATTAAAGGGGATTACGCAAGAATGGCAGATGGCCCAGTCCCAAGGCCAGAAAAAACAGAACTTCGGGGAGGGCGCGACTGCTGCGGCGGGCTCTCCAGAGCCCTCGGCCGTCCTGATCCAGGCTGGAATATTCGTCGTAAGTGATCATTTATCTTTATCCGCCTCGGCCACCAGGGCGAACCGTCGCACCCCACTTCCTTAGCCTTATCCATGGCCTGCACGACCAAGCCGTAACCCACCCCCTCATCCGCGTTTACGATCACCACGTCCTGGGGATTGGACTGCATTCCGTAAGCCAATTGGCTGCCCAGATTGTCCAGGGTCACGGCGGCTTGTTGCCCACCAGGGAACCGTCTTTCTTCACGGTGCTGATCACGTCCCTTTTCATGTTCTCTGCCTTGCCCGCAATATCTCGGGAACAACCAGCTTGACGCTGTTCGATGCGGGTCATGGCCAGGGAAGTCACCATGAGGAACACCAGCAGAAAAAAGATGACGTCGATCATGGGGATGATCTCGATGCGGACCCGTTTGACCGGCTTTTGGCGTATCTGCATCAGCGCCCCCCCGTGAACAACTTTTCACCGAAAAACAGTTCACCGCCAATGCGCCAAGACGCCAAGGAAACCACGAAATGGATTGAACCACTCCAATATTTAAATAGGTATGTCTTTTTTTAAAATTCACATTTTTGGGTTCGGTGGAATCAGGGATAAGTTTTTCTTGGCGTCTTGGCGCCTTGGCGGCTAAAATTGAGATGTTTCTTTAATTCGTTTTCCTTGTCGGGAGGCGAGGCGGGCTTCCAATAACCTGGAGGCGGCCGATTCCATCTCATAAATCAAGTTTTAATGAGTGTCTGGTAGTAGTTGTGGGCGATGACGCATATGAGAGCGATGACCAGCCCGGTAGCGGTGGCGATCAGGGCCTCGGCGATCCCTCCGGTAATGGAATAGGGGTCGTCCACCCCGCTTTGGGTGAGACGTGAAGGAGCCCATCATGCCGATGATAGTGCCCAAAAGGCCCATGAGGGGCGCGATGGTGACCGTGGTGTCGAGGATATGGATATATTTTTCCAGGCGGGGCACCCAGAATTCCCCCGCGTTCTTCATGGCGATTTCCATTTCCTCCATGGGGCTCTTGAAATGCTCCAGCCCGGCCTTCAGGACAGCAGCCGCTGGGATCGTCTTTCCCTGGCAGGCCTGGATCGCGTCCGCCACCTTGCCCGCCTGGGCCTTTTCCAATACCCCGTTATAAACCCTTGGGGGTCTTGTATCGCTGGTAATAGGCTTTCCACCGTTCGACGATACTGTCAAGGCGATGAGGGACGATATTAATAACGGAACCATCATGAACCCGCCCCGGAAGATAAATTTAAAACCCTCTAAAAATCCATCATTGTTTTTACCTTTCACTTCGGAAAAGCTTCATGGCGAAGACGCGAAGGCCACGAAGAAAAACCAACTCCATAACCCATCCTTTAGGTCTGGTCGGGCTTGGCGTCTTGGCGGTGGTTTAGCCTTGTCTTTGCCTTGAATTCTCCTTATCCAGATGGAGCATCAACTCCCGTCCGTTCTCGTAGTGGTTCCCGTTGTACCCGTTGTCGATGAAGATGGTGTAGGGGTTGTCGAAAACGTTCAACACATCCACGCTGGCCTTCATCCCCGAAAGCCCGCTGTCTTTCTTGAAGGCGTAGCCCAGGGTCAGGTCCGCCGTGAAATGGGAAGGCAGCCTCAAACTGTTGCCGGGTCCGGTGCTCAAGCCGCCGCCGAAAAGGCCTTCCGCGGTGAGCCGGACATCCCCCGGGTTATAGGTAAAACCCCCGTTGGCCGTATGGATCTGGCAGTGGTCCAGAAACTCGTAGCCCGCTGTTTCCTGGGCCTGCGCGTCCGCCGGATCGAAAGCGAATAGGCCGCCGTTAATGCCTTCGCCCTCGGCGATCTCGTAGGAATAATTGGCGAAATCCGACCAGTCCTTGTCGAGTTTTCCGCGCGTGGCGAATTCCACCCCGTAGGCGTAGCCGGTGGAGAAGTTGTAGGGCTGGGCGATGGCGGTGTTCAAGAGCTGGGTCTCATCCAGCATATCAACCGCGCTTTTGTAATAGCCGGTAAGGGTGAAAAGTTGGTTCCCCACCTGCTGATCCACACCCGCCTCGAAGTAATCGTCCTTCTCAGCCTTGATATCGTAGGGAGCCAGGGTGGTTCCCCCGCTAAAGGCGCTGAAAGTGTCCCGCAAGTCCTCCGGCGGGGCCGGCATAAAGAGCTTGCCGTAGAAGAAGTGGACTTTGGTGGTATCGGTAGGCAGGAGACTGAGGCCTATTCGGGGCTCCACCAGACTGTCGTTGGAGGTAGTGTCGGAGAACACGAACTGGATCGCGTCGAACCTCACTCCCCCGCTTAGGACCATCCCCTTGGCCAGGGTCAGCTCGTCCTGCACGTACAATCCTTCCTGGTAGCCGGTATCGCTGGAATCGTCGGAACTGGCAATCTGCGAAACGCCGCTGCCGTCCCCGGGATTCGTGGCCTCGATGACCGAAACGGGGCCGGAGGACTGGGTCAAGAGAAACTGGCCCCCGACCTTGATCAGGTTGTCGGAGTCCGCGTGCCAGGTGTAATCCACCTGCCCCCCATAGTTTTCGCTGGTGCGGTTTTCCGAGAAGGAGGACTCGGTGATTCCGCCCAATAGGGCCGCCAACGCGTTGTTGTTGGCCGCGGCGAGGTCGTTGGCGGGGTCATTGGTGAAGATGAGGTTGGACTCCTTCCAATAGGGTGAGATTTGAATGAAGGAGTTCTCGTCGAAGGTGTGCTTCCAGGAGAATTCGACGTATTTGTTCGCCTCCGATTGGGTGTCGTTGGTGCTGGAAGGCACGTAATTGAAGGGGCCGTTCATATAGACGTCGGTCAGACCCTGGAAATAGGCGAAATTCGACCCGCCGGGGTCGAAGGAACTGTCGTAATCCGGGATCTGGTAAAACTTGTTCTCGCTGAAGGCGATCAAAACAAGCTTATCCGCGTTGTCCGCCACGTAGTCGAGTTTCAGGAATCCGTCCGAGCCGTAGCTCTTGTCGTGGATGGCCTGTTCGCTGCCCCCGTTCTGGTCGTTGTTGATGTCGGCAGGCGCCGGGGTGTCCAGCCCCCGGTCGGTCGAGAAAGCATTGGCCGACAGGAAGTAATGAAAGGCACCGGAGGCGTCCGCCCCGCCGTAGTTGGCGAAAGAAGAAGTCTGGTTATAAGACCCGTAGTCCAGGCCGATTTCCCCCCCGGGCTCGGTGGAACCCGACTTGGTGACGATATTCACCACTCCGGCCATGCGGTTGCCGAACTCGGGCTGGAGCCCGCCGGTGAGTATTTCCATGTGGTCGATATTGACAGGGGTGAAGGCTTCCCCAAAAGAACCCCCGACCGAATCGGGTAGTTGGATGCCGTCGATCTGGTACTGCAAATTAGCGTGGTTCCCGCGGGTGAAGACCTGTCCGAAGTCCCCTTCCACGAAACCGGCGGTGGTGGTGTAAAGGAGCCTCGGCAGGCTGGTGGTGGCTCCCTCGGGAAGCTGTTCGATGTCGCTGGAATCCAGGTCCCTGCTACTGGCAGGGGCGGCGGTGACCAAGTGGCGCTTGGCCGTCACCGTCATCTGCATCTCATTTCCGGTGGAAGGGACCAATTGAATGTCCAGCGTGCTGTTGCCGGATAGCGCCACCTTCCCCGTGTAGGGATTGAAACCGTCGGCTTGGACGCTGACTTGGTATTCCCCGAGAGTCAGGGGGAAGACCTGGTAAGTCCCGGTGGCCGAGGTGGTTAAATCCTTTTCCACGCCGTTTCCGGTGATGGTGACCTTGGCGTCGGGGACCGCAATCCCCTTATCGTCCAAAACCGTTCCTGATAAGGCCCCGTCCACCGTGGCAAAGAGACGCCCCGGCGAAAAGGCGCCGACGAACAAACAAGCCAACAAAGCGATGAATCGATAACTCATGTTTCGTTCTCCCTAAATTTAATTTATGAAACCTTGATCAGGACATAGGTCAAAAAGCCCATCACCACCGTGATCAGTCCAACCGCGAGCCAATATTTCCAGCTACGGGGCGGGATGACGGATTGGGTGGCGATTTTTACGTTCCTGAATCTACGTTTGGGCCATGCGGCCCTTCGGATTAATCTCCCAGTTCTCATGGTTCTCCCCGAACCGATGGTTCTAAAAACCCAGGGATACCGCGAATAGAAGCCGGGATCACCCAGGGAATGGGTTTGGAATGTTAGGGGGGTACGGCCAGTCATGAGCGCATCGGCTGATGACCGTAACGGATGGAAGGGGAAAGACGGGAAATTCAGGGGTTTTACAGGACTATGGACGAATCGGAAAAAGGCCCAACGCTTTCCGCCCTCGACCCGTTAATAAATTTAGGAAAAAAGCAGAGGGGGTGCCCGGCCGGAATGGGCCGAGAAGGCCACAGGCTGAAAAGAAGGCAGGAAAACAACGGCCGTGAACAACAATAAAAACACGGGTACCAGGTCGGGGTAGGCAATGGAAACGTCGGATTGGGACGAGTGATTGTAGTAACTGCAAAAGGCGCAGTCCTGTTCCTCACTCTCGCTGTGGTGATGGTGGTGCAAAAACCCATGGGCGGAACCCACGAGGAAGAAAACCATCATGACGGCCAGCGCTAAAAACCTGGTCCAACTCTTGATTCTCAACCCAATCTCCCGGTTCTGGAGTCGATGGGGCCATCATGGCAAGGCTCGGAAACAAATGCAAGAAGGGTCCTGTTCTTGTGAATATCTAATATCCCTTTTCGTTCCGAAATTTTGGGTCCCGCTCTCTCAAATCCACTAACGGATCAATCGAAAAAAACACCCAGAACTAGTAACCTTCAATATTCTTCCTTGTAATCATTAGCAGGGGAAAGTAGTGAAGCCTAATTCATAGGGAGTAGTTATGAATAAAAATTTACGCATGGGGTTCATTTTGGCGGTTTGTTTCGCCGCCTCGGGATTGGTCGTCCACGCTAGCACGAGGGTTTTTAATCCACCTAGCGCTGAGGTAGCCACACCCTCGTCCGTGGCCTCGCCGGCGTGGGCGTGGCACCCGACGAGGGTGTGGCTACCTCAGCGCTAGGTGGATTAAAAACCCTCGTGCTAGCGTGGACAACCAATCCCGAGGCGGCGAAACAAACCGCCAAAATGAACCCCATGCGTAAATTTTTATTCATAACTCCCCTCCCTATGAATTAGGCTTCACTACTTTCCCCTGCTAATGATTACAAGGAAGAATATTGAAGGTTACTAGTTCTGGGTGTTTTTTTCGATTGATCCGTTAGGCCTTTGTTAGAGCGGGACCGAAAATTTCGGAACCAAAAGGGATATTAGATATTCACAAGAACAGGACCCTTCTTGCATTTGTTTCCGAGCCTTGCCATGATGGCCCCATCGACTCCAGAACCGGGAGATTGGGTTGAGAATCAAGAGTTGGACCAGGTTTTTAGCGCTGGCCGTCATGATGGTTTTCTTCCTCGTGGGTTCCGCCCATGGGTTTTTGCACCACCATCACCACAGCGAGAGTGAGGAACAGGACTGCGCCTTTTGCAGTTACTACAATCACTCGTCCCAATCCGACGTTTCCATTGCCTACCCCGACCTGGTACCCGTGTTTTTATTGTTGTTCACGGCCGTTGTTTTCCTGCCTTCTTTTCAGCCTGTGGCCTTCTCGGCCCATTCCGGCCGGGCACCCCCTCTGCTTTTTTCCTAAATTTATTAACGGGTCGAGGGCGGAAAGCGTTGGGCCTTTTTCCGATTCGTCCATAGTCCTGTAAAACCCCTGAATTTCCCGTCTTTCCCCTTCCATCCGTTACGGTCATCAGCCGATGCGCTCATGACTGGCCGTACCCCCCTAACATTCCAAACCCATTCCCTGGGTGATCCCGGCTTCTATTCGCGGTATCCCTGGGTTTTTAGAACCATCGGTTCGGGGAGAACCATGAGAACTGGGAGATTAATCCGAAGGGCCGCATGGCCCAAACGTAGATTCAGGAACGTAAAAATCGCCACCCAATCCGTCATCCCGCCCCGTAGCTGGAAATATTGGCTCGCGGTTGGACTGATCACGGTGGTGATGGGCTTTTTGACCTATGTCCTGATCAAGGTTTCATAAATTAAATTTAGGGAGAACGAAACATGAGTTATCGATTCATCGCTTTGTTGGCTTGTTTGTTCGTCGGCGCCTTTTCGCCGGGGCGTCTCTTTGCCACGGTGGACGGGGCCTTATCAGGAACGGTTTTGGACGATAAGGGGATTGCGGTCCCCGACGCCAAGGTCACCATCACCGGAAACGGCGTGGAAAAGGATTTAACCACCTCGGCCACCGGGACTTACCAGGTCTTCCCCCTGACTCTCGGGGAATACCAAGTCAGCGTCCAAGCCGACGGTTTCAATCCCTACACGGGGAAGGTGGCGCTATCCGGCAACAGCACGCTGGACATTCAATTGGTCCCTTCCACCGGAAATGAGATGCAGATGACGGTGACGGCCAAGCGCCACTTGGTCACCGCCGCCCCTGCCAGTAGCAGGGACCTGGATTCCAGCGACATCGAACAGCTTCCCGAGGGAGCCACCACCAGCCTGCCGAGGCTCCTTTACACCACCACCGCCGGTTTCGTGGAAGGGGACTTCGGACAGGTCTTCACCCGCGGGAACCACGCTAATTTGCAGTACCAGATCGACGGCATCCAACTACCCGATTCGGTCGGGGGTTCTTTTGGGGAAGCCTTCACCCCTGTCAATATCGACCACATGGAAATACTCACCGGCGGGCTCCAGCCCGAGTTCGGCAACCGCATGGCCGGAGTGGTGAATATCGTCACCAAGTCGGGTTCCACCGAGCCCGGGGGGAAATCGGCCTGGACTACGGGTCTTATAACCAGACTTCTTCTTTCGCCAACTACGGCGGGGCGGACGCCTCCGGTGCCTTTCATTACTTCCTGTCGGCCAATGCTTTCTCGACCGACCGGGGGCTGGACACCCCGGCGCCTGCCGACATCAACAACGACCAGAACGGGGGCAGCGAACAGGCCATCCACGACAAGAGCTACGGCTCGGACGGATTCCTGAAACTCGACTACGTGGCGGACAACGCGGATAAGCTTGTTTTGATCGCCTTCAGCGAGAACAAGTTTTACCAGATCCCGGATTACGACAGTTCCTTCGACCCCGGCGGGTCGAATTTCGCCTATTTCCAGGGTCTGACCGACGTCTATATGAACGGCCCCTTCAATTACGTGCCTTCCAGCACCAACGACACCCAATCGGAGGCGAACAAATACGTCGAATTCTCCTGGAAGCACACCTTCGACGAGAACTCCTTCATTCAAATCTCACCCTATTGGAAGGAGTCCAACCTCATCTTCACCAATGACCCCGCCAACGACCTCGCCGCGGCCAACAACAACGCGTTGGCGGCCCTATTGGGCGGAATCACCGAGTCCTCCTTCTCGGAAAACCGCACCAGCGAAAACTATGGGGGGCAGGTGGATTACACCTGGCACGCGGACTCCGACAACCTGATCAAGGTCGGGGGCCAGTTTCTCTTGACCCAGTCCTCCGGCCCCGTTTCGGTCATCGAGGCCACGAATCCCGGGGACGGCAGCGGCGTTTCGCAGATTGCCAGTTCCGACGATTCCAGCGATACCGGCTACCAGGAAGGATTGTACGTGCAGGACGAGCTGACCCTGGCCAAGGGGATGGTCCTAAGCGGGGGAGTGAGGTTCGACGCGATCCAGTTCGTGTTCTCCGACACTACCTCCAACGACAGTCTGGTGGAGCCCCGAATAGGCCTCAGTCTCCTGCCTACCGATACCACCAAAGTCCACTTCTTCTACGGCAAGCTCTTTATGCCGGCCCCGCCGGAGGACTTGCGGGACACTTTCAGCGCCTTTAGCGGGGGAACCACCCTGGCTCCCTACGATATCAAGGCTGAGAAGGACGATTACTTCGAGGCGGGTGTGGATCAGCAGGTGGGGAACCAACTTTTCACCCTTACCGGCTATTACAAAAGCGCGGTTGATATGCTGGATGAGACCCAGCTCTTGAACACCGCCATCGCCCAGCCCTACAACTTCTCCACCGGCTACGCCTACGGGGTGGAATTCGCCACGCGCGGAAAACTCGACAAGGACTGGTCGGATTTCGCCAATTATTCCTACGAGATCGCCGAGGGCGAAGGCATTAACGGCGGCCTATTCGCTTTCGATCCGGCGGACGCGCAGGCCCAGGAAACAGCGGGCTACCAGTTTCTGGACCACTGCCAGATCCATACGGCCAACGGGGGTTTTACCTATAACCCGGGGGATGTCTGGCTCACCGCGGAAGGCCTTTTCGGCGGCGGCTTGAGCACCGGACCCGGCAACAGTTTGAGGCTGCCTTCCCATTTCACGGCGGACCTGACCCTGGGCTACGCCTTCAAGAAAGACAGCGGGCTTTCGGGGATGAAGGCCAGCGTGGATGTGTTGAACGTTTTCGACAACCCCTACACCATCTTCATCGACAACGGGTACAACGGGAACCACTACGAGAACGGACGGGAGTTCATCTTCCATCTGGATAAGGAGATTTAAGGCAAAGACAAGGCTAAACCACCGCCAAGACGCCAAGCCCGACCAGACCTAAAGGATGGGTTATGGAGTTGGTTTTTCTTCGTGGCCTTCGCGTCTTCGCGGTGAAAATTTTCCGAAGTGAAAGGTAAAAACAATGAGTGGATTTTTAGAGGGTTTTAAATTTATCTTCCGGGGCGGGTTCATGATGGTTCCGTTATTAATATCGTCCCTCATCGCCTTGACAGTCATCGTCGAACGGTGGAAAGCCTATTACCAGCGATACAAAACCCCCAAGGGTTTCATCAACGGG
Organism: candidate division FCPU426 bacterium; assembly: GCA_963849485.1. Taxonomy (GTDB): domain Bacteria; phylum Oederibacteriota; class Muellerivitia; order Muellerivitales; family Muellerivitaceae; genus CAVTWJ01. The sequence goes on from CAWKIF010000032.1 coordinate 10,403, forward strand.
GTATTGGAAAAGGCCCAGGCGGGCAAGGTGGCGGACGCGATCCAGGCCTGCGAGGGAAAGACGATCCCAGCGGCTGCTGTCCTGAAGGCCGGGCTGGAGCATTTCAAGAGCCCCATGGAGGAAATGGAAATCGCCATGAAGAACGCGGGGGAATTCTGGGTGCCCCGCCTGGAAAAATATATCCATATCCTCGACACCACGGTCACCATCGCGCCCCTCATGGGCCTTTTGGGCACTATCATCGGCATGATGGGCTCCTTCAAAGTCCTCACCCAAAGCGGGGTGGACGACCCCTATTCCATTACCGGAGGGATCGCCGAGGCCCTGATCGCCACCGCTACCGGGCTGGTCATCGCTCTCATATGCGTCATCGCCCACAACTACTACCAGACACTCATTAAAAACTTCATTTATGAGATGGAATCGGCCGCCTCCAGGTTATTGGAAGCCCGCCTCGCCTCCGAGAGGAAAAAAGGATGAAAGAAACATCTCAATTTTCACCGCCAAGGCGCCAAGACGCCAAGAAAAACTTATTCCCTGATTCCACCAAACCCAAAAATGTGAATTTTAAAAAGACATACCTATTTAAATATTGGAGTGGTTCAATCCATTTCGTGGTTTCCTTGGCGTCTTGGCGCCTTGGCGGTGAACTGTTTTTCGGTGAAAAGTTGTTCACGGGGGGGCGCTGATGCAGATACGCCAAAAGCCGGTCAAACGGGTCCGCATCGAGATCATCCCCATGATCGACGTCATCTTTTTTCTGCTGGTGTTCTTCATGGTGACTTCCCTGGCCATGACCCGCATCAACAGCGTCAAGGTCCTTCTACCCAAGATGTCGGGCAAGGCAGAGAACATGAAACAAAACATCATCCTCACCGTGAAGAAAGACGGTTCCCTGCTGGTCAACAAGACCGCCGTGACCCTGGACAATCTGGGCAGCCAATTGGCTTACCAGATGCAGTCCAATCCCCAGGACGTGGTGATCGTAAACGCGGATGAGGGGGTGGGTTACGGCTTGGTCGTGCAGGCCATGGATAAGGCTAAGGAAGTGGGGGTACGACGGTTCGCCCTGGTGGCCGAGGCGGATAAAGATAAATGATCACTTACGACGAATATTCCAGCCTGGATCAGGACGGCCAAAGGCTCTGGAAAGCCGCCGCAGTGGCGGTGATCCTGGAAGCCCTGTTTTTTCTGGCCTTGGGACTGGGCCATCTGCCATTCTTGCGTAATCCCTTTAATTCCACCGATTATGTCGAGGCCCAGATCGTTCAACTGCCGCCCAATTCCCATCTGACAGGGGCTCAGGCGGTTAAAGATGAGGATGAGATCGTCTTCAGCCGCAAGCAAAACCCCAAACCCAAGAAAGAAGAAAAAAAGGAACCTCCCAAGGTGGCCGAACCCCAGAACCAGGTGGAGGCCGGGCCTTCTTTGGGCCCCACCCATGGGCCGGTGGCGCTCTACGCCCCTTCCCCCGTGATCCCTCCCTATCTAAGGGATCAGAACTTAAAGGCCTTCGTGGTCATTGAGTTTCTCATCACGGCCCAGGGCCAGATCACGCCCCGGCTCCTTCAATCCAGCGGAAGTGACGAACTCGATGCCCTGGCCCTCCATACCGCCTCCCAATGGAAATTTACACCCGCTTCGAGGGACAATACCCCGGTCGATTCCAAGACCCGATTAAGGATACTTTTTGAGGTCTCGTAACTAGGAGGCAAGATGCATACCGAGAACCTGAGCGCCTGGACCCACGAGCACGTTTACACCGGGCAAAATACCCACGCCGAAAACAGCACCCGGATCGTTGCCGCCATTACCGCCGCCATGATGGTGGTGGAGATCGCCGCCGGGTGGCTTTTGAATTCCATGGCCCTCCTGGCGGACGGGTGGCACATGAGTTCCCACACCCTGGCCATTGGGCTTTCCGCCCTGGCCTATGCCCAGGCCCGGCGCCAGGCCTCGGACACCCGCTACGCCTTCGGCACCTGGAAGATCGAGGTCTTGGCCGGTTACACCAGCGCGGTCTTGCTGATGGTTATCGCCGCGATGATGGTTTGGGGTTCCATCGGCAACCTGCTCACGCCCAAACCCATCCATTTCACCCAGGCCATCCCCATCGCCCTGGTGGGTTTGACGGTCAACATCGTCTGCGCTCTTATCTTGGGCAAGGCCCACCACCACGGTCACGAGCATGGTCACGAACATTCCCATGAACACGGCGATGACACTCATCATGATTTAAATTTGAAATCCGCCTATATCCACGTCGCGGTGGATGCCGCCACCTCGGTGTTAGCGGTCCTGGCCCTTACCGGAGGTCTTTACCTGGGCTGGGTCTGGCTCGATCCTGTCATGGGAATCATCGGCGCGGGGGTGGTTTCGCTTTGGGCTTGGGGACTCATTAAGGAAACGAGCAAGGTGCTCTTGGACCGGGAAATGGACCGGCCGGTCGTCGCGGAAATCAGGGAAGTAGTCGAGAAACACCCCGAATGGTCGAAATCGACCCGCATTTCCGACCTGCATGTCTGGCGGGTGGGGAAAGAAAATTATTCCTGCGTCTTAAGCCTCGTGACCGACGACAAGGGCCTGACCCCCCAGGCGGTCAAGACGGTCCTGGCCCAACATGAGGAAATTTCCCATGTCAGCGTGGAAATCAACCTCTGCCCTCATTGACGGATCATCTTCATTAATTACAAGAGTTAGACACTTCACGAGTGTAGTCCAAAGCGTTTGAAATACAACGGGTTTGGAAGGGTTTGCCAGACTGTCAATGAGAACCCGTTGGTGGCCTTCAAGACGAGCCGGACGCGCTTGAAAAAGGCGAAGGTTCTCACGAAAGCCAATGATTTTTTCCTAAGCGATTCAAAAAGAGACCGCAGGTAGGCTACCAAAAGCATGGCGCACAAGGAA
>CAWKIF010000033.1:0-8328 GCA_963849485.1 candidate division FCPU426 bacterium
CTCTTACTACTATTTATTTTTCCTGCGGAATTATTAGCAAAGTATTATAAGAAGTGGGAAGAAACTAAAATTATGGGACATTATAGTAAAATTCAAAATTCAGTTCAGTTTATGATAGCTTATGCTTGATGAAGTTCTTATTATAAGCAGAAGTGATCGGGGTAAACTTGCCTTTAATCCGTCTCATTTAAACATAAAAGATTTTTCCGCCGAAATTATTGAGCAGGTAAAAATGCAGGCATTGCCTAGTCATAACATAATTTTTAATTATAAACTTCCATATCAAAATATTTATGCCTATCTCAAGTTGTTAAATCATATTTTAAGCAACCTGTTAACAAATAATTTAAAATTTTCACCTGCAGGCGGTGATATAGCATTATTGGTTGAAGATGAAATGCTATAACATCAAATTTATTGTGACAAATAGTTGCAATTGGAATACCGTCTGAAGACGTCAAGGTCTGCGCCGACATGAATAAAATGTTCCGGCGGCTGATCGAGGCCAAGATCGAACTGAAGATCCTCCCCGGAGAGGGACTCAAGCCCGTTTTCGTCGACCTTGGACAGGTCCAGCAGGTCATCCTGAACCTGGTGTTGAACGCCCGGGATGCCATGCCCCAGGGCGGTATGCTAATCCTGGAAACGGTGATGAAGGAGGTCGGAGTGGAGGAAGGGGAGGGGATACCCCCGGGAACCTACGTGAGGCTGTCGGTGACCGATACGGGTACGGGGATCGAACCGGAAATCCAGAAAAGGATTTTCGAGCCCTTCTTCACGACCAAAGGGGGCAAAGGTACGGGGCTGGGCCTGGCCACGGTTTACAGCATTGTCACCCGTTGGAACGGCCATGTCCGGCTGGTGAGCCTACCCGGGCGAGGCTCCACCTTCACGCTGTATTTCCGCGCCATGGATGCGGCGATGGAGCGGGTGGAAGTTGAAAAGGTCCCGGGGGTGAACGCCCAAGGGGGAGGCGAAACGATACTCGTGGCGGAAGATGATGATGCCCTCAGGAAAATCCTGGTGAGGTATTTAATAAAACTGGGTTACCAGGTGTTGGAGGGTGAGAACGGGGCGGCGGCCTACCAGGCGGCCGAAAAGTACTCGGGGACCATCCACCTGCTCTTAACGGACACCATCATGCCCAAGATGAACGGCAGGGAATTGGTGGCTGAACTGGTGAAATCCATGCCCGCCCTCAGGGTGGTTTTCGCCTCCGGGTATCCGGAAGAAATCTTGACAGATGCCCGGGACAGGGGCGAGAGCCTCCATTGGCTCCAGAAGCCTTTTTCTTTGGAGGATATGGCCCGGAAGATACGGAAGGTGTTGGACGAGCCTTAGCCTTAAATGAATGAGTGGTTGAAAAACCCGGCTAAAGATTTACTGAGGGTCTGAATCCTAACAACTATTTCAAATCCTTCAGCACACCCTTGTCGTCGCATGAATAGTATTTTCCGTCAGTCCATAAGACTTGAAAGCTGGGCCTTGTATCTTCGGACTGCCACCACCAAAAACCCTTGTAATAAGAAAGCCAGCGTTTGGCCGACGGGTCGTGCCACCAAAAACGGCCGCTCTTCCAGAGTACCCAATGAAAATCGTCGCCTGTCCGCCAGCCGAACCAATTTCTGGTACCCGTGCGATAGTGGCAATAGTTCCAGGTAATGAGTTCATGCCACAGGTATTTGCCCGAGGCGTGCTCTTTATCAATCAAGATGAGGATATCCTTGTACACATCCGGGTCCAATAAATTGTTGATGGGCTCGCCTTGGGGGGGGTGGGTTTCGTCGTTGGACAGGTAAAGGCGGGTGCCGTCGATATTACGGGTGGGAGCGGCCGGGCATTTCCAATGGGCTTTGCTATCCATCGTGCCTTTGGAAGGGAGCGCGACCGGGTAGGCGATTTGGGTTTGTTGGGTGTCGGGGGTCAGCCAAATCTGGGCTTGGAGTAGGGAAGTGCCCCCTAGGAATAGTAAAAGACCAAAAGCCGACCGAATGAGGCGGGTGATGCGGCCCGGGGTGAGAGGTGTCGTAATCAGGAGTTATTCCCCTTTGGGTCAGGTTTCAAATCGTACAGGATCGGCGCTCCACGGCGGAAACCAAAACCCATGCTACCCGCGGAGGGTTGGGATGTTGAGCCCGGCACCGGCACGCTCCAGAGTTTGGGGTCCACCGGCACTCCATTTTCCCGAACCCATTGGGCGATTTCAGCTTGCGGGCCGGTTCGATTCCCAAAGAATCCGTTCGGGGCGCCGGTCCCGTTCGGGGCACCAGCCCCGTTGGGGTCGCTGGGCCGGTTATTGGGGTTTCTGTTTTGGCCCATCATACCTCCCGGGCCGCCGCCAAAACCCTGCGTTAAGAAATAACGGATTTGGCCGTCCTTGACCATTTGGGCGAATTCCTTTGCCGTGACAATGGGGTCGCCTCCCATGAAGCCTCCCAGGGCGATAGCGGGCTCGCCGGTTTGGATGATGATAGGCGCCACCGCCTGGCTGTTCTGGGCCGCTACCAGGTATTTTTCACCCTTCCTATGGGCCTTTAAATAATCAACCAACCGGCCGGTGTTTTGGCCCGAATAATCCCCAACGCCCCGGCCGGACATCCCATTGTCGGTGCCCAGGAATAAATCGGGATTGGCTTCCACAGACCGGCCGCTTCCTAAAACCGGGGAGAGTGCCCAGACCGTGGGGCAGATAAAGAGAACCACCAGGCCGGCCGACAAGAGCGCTTGGGGCCGGGAATCCTTGATCACCCCCTGGTTCAGGGTTCGCAACTGGCCCAACCCTACCGCGACAATGGCGGACCCCGCCAAGAGGATGGGAAGCAGGAACACCTGCCAATCGGGGAATTGGGCCACGATGAAGGCCTGCCAAACCGCGCAGAAGAGGAGGCTTAAGGGAAGGAGGGATCGGTTGCCCGACTGGTACTCCACCCAGAGCGCCCTGATGCCGATGCCCGACAAGGCCGCGAAGGCCGGAACCATCAAGACTAGGTAATAGGGGTGCATGGCGCCGCGCATGAAACTGAATACTCCCCAGTAACAAACGAGCCAACCGGCCCAGAGGAATAAATTTTGTCGGACGGGCGGCAATGGAAACCGGGTGGGCGCCGGACGCCAGCCAACCAAAAGGGCGACCAGGGCCAAGGGCAAAAACCAGGCGATTTGGCCGGCCAAGTTCCGGTCCGCCAAACGCAAGGGACCCGGCTCGCCCGATCCCATGAACCCGCCCTGGCCCCGGCCACGGCCTCTTCCGCCGTTTCGCCTGAAGTTTGGATTGGGGTTGGCTTCTGGCTGGGAAAGGTTGGAGGTTGGGGAAGCGTTCACCCCCGAGACGGCGCCGTTGGCCGTCGGGGTTGGGTGAGTACCAGGGAAAGCCCCCCTGCCCCTGCCCCGCATCAGACGCTGCAATCCGTTCCAGCCGAGGGAAAGGCTGATCATGGAATTTTCCTGCGTGCTCCCCACGAAGGGCCTTTGTTCGGGCGGGGTCAGGTCCACGGCCAAGGGCCAGGAGAGGGCAAACAAAGCGAGGATCAAAGAGCCATAGGTGAGGTGGGCCAGCTTCCGGCCCCAGGAAGCCGGAGCTCCCAAGAGGTAGGCCGAATAAAAGGCCGGGAGCACCACAAAAGCCGCCATCATCTTGGTATTGAACGCGATTCCCATGAGGGCCATGGCCGTCATCAATAACCAACGGTTGGCGGACTCAATGGCGCGAACCAGGAACCAAGCGGATAGAAGGAGCGCCAGCACCAGGCAGGCATCGGTGTTGTTGTAACGGTCTACCGCGACCGAGACCGGCGAAAGGGCCATGACCAACACCGCGAAAAGGGCCGCCCAGGCGTCGAACCTTCGTCTCACCAGGGCCCAAACCAAAATGACCGAGGCGAGGCCTTCCAGAACTTGGGGGAGGATGAGGCTGAACCCCTTGTAGCCCAAGAGATGAGCAAAGAGGGTTTGGACCCAGAGCGAGACCGGGGGCTTGTCCACCGTGACCCAGCCCGTGGGATCAAAAGAGACGAAAAAGAAATTATGCCAGCTCATCAGCATGCTGCGCACGGCCGAGGCGTAATAGGGGTTTCCAAACCCGTTTTGACCGATGTTCCAAAGACGTAAAAACATCCCGAGAAGGAGGACGGCCGCGAGGAGGGCCCATTCCCAGGGACGGGTCGAATCCCTGGCAGGCGATTCGGGATTTGGCGGGTTGGGAAATGAGCGTGCGGAAAGCTTTGGTGAAGTTCTATTTCTGAATGCGCTCATGGGATCCTTTGGCGTTATCAATTCAATAGATGAACATCATTGGTACTTGGAATATACGCTCATTAAGACGCTTCGGCAGGTAAAAGGGGCCAAAATCCTTACTGTTTCTCTTGCTGGAAATTGCAACCCGTTGATTGTATCTGTCGTCTAAAATCATAGAGCCCCCAAGGGGCGCGGGTGGATGGTTAGGAGCCCGCCATTTGAAAGGATGGGAGAAAAAATGAAAAAGAGCCTTTTAGTTCTATGCTTCATTGGTTTGTTCGTGGCAGGTTTAATGACCCGGGCGAATGCCCAGGTGAACATCGGAGTGGCCGTGGGAAGCAACGGTTTGGACGCCTTCCACGTAGCCATCGGAGATTATTTCAAGGTTTCCGAACACCAAGTCCAGACCTGCCAGGAAAGCAACATTCCGGATGAGGAACAGCCGGTGGTGTTTTTCATCGCGCAACGGGCCGCCGTCTCCCCCGAGGCAGTGATCCTGCTCAGGTCCAGGGGCTGGAGCTGGATGCAGATCGCCTACCATTACCGGCTGAACCCCCGCATCTTCTACACCCCGGGTTCCTATGCCGGGACGCCCTATGAGCATGGGTACAACGCTTTTCGCGGGCATGGCCGGGTTAATCTTTCCGATAAGGACATCGTGAATTTCGTCAATTTGAAGTTTGTATCCGAGCACTATGGCCATGACCCAGCTGAGATCGCCCAAATGAGGGCTCAGGGACACAATTTCCGTGATATCAGCGCCGGCTATGAGACCAAAAAAGAAGCGGTGGAATGGGACGCCAAGAAGGATGACCACCGCTATTACCGGCCGGGATGGGGACGGGATGATACACCCCAAAATGATATGAACCGGCCTAATGGCGGAAGAGACGACCATCGCGACGACCGCCGGGATGGCGATAACCGATAAGCCCTCATGAATCTGCCCCACCGGGAGGGGACGATTGTGCTGGAGGCGGGTGATGACCCGGTACTCATGCTCGCCAAATTGGGACAAATCCAAGCGGCAGGGGGAACAGGTTCTCATCGAACCGTCATCACCTGCCGCTTTGGTTTTAAAACCGAAACCATTCGAGCAATTGCGGGGAAGTGCCCGGAAGTCGAAGTTTTGGAAATGGGCCCGAACTGGCGCCATGACCTTTTAAGCCTGATCCAAACCCCCTTATTGGCCTATCAGCCGGCTTCGGACCCCTACTCCCCGCCGCCCTGGGAAGAGGCCGTGGTGGAGGGGCCATTTCTCTTGCCTTGGATTCCCCCGGCCCTATTACCGGTGAAACCCGTGATGCACTTGCTTCCCAAGGTTTCGGGTTGGTTATCGGGAAGGAAACTGTTGCTCGGCGAAGAGGATTGGAAAACCCTTCCGACCTTGCGCGAATTTGAAGCCTTTCCTGCGGCCAAGTCAATTCCGTACCTATCAGCTTCATCCCGTCTTCCTCAAAAGAAGGTACTTGCCTTACCCCCGACCACGCCCAAGTTGAATCGCGAGTCGAAGGTATTGGCCATTGTCCCCTATTTCCAATGCCGTCCCTGGCTGGAACAGTGCCTGGATTCCATGGTCCACCAAACTAGGCCCTTGGATGGGATCGTGGTGGTCGACGACGGAACGGACGATTCTCCGGTGGATATCGTGAAAAAATTCAAGCACGTGTCCTTGTGGCGATCCCCCGAGAACGTGGGGCCCTACCGGCTCATCCAATCGGTAATGGAAGCGACCCGATATGACGCCTACCTGTTCCAGGACGCGGATGACTGGTCATCCATTGACCGGTTGGAGCGGCTCTTGGCGGAAGGGGAAAGGACAGGCGCGGAACTGATCGGCACCCAGGAATTCATGTACTTGAGTGAAAATCTTTTTCCCAACGCCTATCCTTTGGATGGAAACCTGGTCCTCCAAGAATCCTACGGTTACGCCCTTCTCCACCCCAGCAGTCTCGTTTCCCGGGACCTGGTGGTTCGGGCCGGGGGATACGCGACCGGGATGCGTTTCAGCGGGGATTTAGAATTCCAGCTGAGGGCGCGGCACGCCGGAAAGATCGTGAACCTGGACCGGTTTTGTTATTTTCGAAGGATCCGGGAAGGGTCCTTGATCACTTCAGCGCAAACGGGACTGGCCAGCCCCGCCCGAAGGGAACTGGACTCCCGAATCAGGAAAAGAGAGAAGGAAAACGCGGAAAGGATGGCCGTCGGCCTTCAACCTTTACTGGAACCCCTGTCTTCGGTAGGAACCATAAAGTTGGAAACCATGACGGGTCCAAGTTTGGTGGTACGGTGAGTTGGGGAGTTACCTAAAGGAAAAAAGTATTGAAATTACTGGCAGGTGATGACGAAGCCGCCGCTGGCATTGTTGCAAGGGTTGGTGACTGAAACGGTCTGACTTCCGCCGTTGATGTTGAAGTTGCAAGCCGTACCCGCGGCTGGGGGAGTGCTGGAACTTGAGGTTACGCCGATTTTGTGGTTCCCATTGCTGACATTGGAATAGAGGGTATAGGGCCCGCCTGTGGCGGTCTCATTGACCGGACTGCCCCCGTCGAGGGTGAAGGTTACCGTGCAATTCACGGTGCCATAAAGATACGCGAGAATGTTAGCGCTGGAGGAACAGGACCAGTGGGCCGCGGCGAAGATCATCAGGGCTCCCAATACCAGGCTGCACCAAGGGGAATACTCATTTTTCATCCGTCTCTCCAATGACTGAATTCATGAATTGAGTTTCGTCAAGAAACCTTTTTGTAAACATTAACAGGGTGCTGAAAAAGTATTTTTCAGCACCCTGTCGACAGCCATGGGATTGAACGAGCCACTAAATATATGGATTTTATGATTTGTGGCTCGTTCGTAAAATAGGAAAAAGTCCGTTTTAAGGACTTTTTCAGCAGCCTGTTAAGCTTCTTGGGTTATTTTAGACGACCTTCAGTTAAAAAGAGTGCCAAAATATGGCCTCTTTCAATCCGTGACATTGACATCCAACCGAGGGTAAGGAGAATGAAAATTTTTTACCGCCTCTTTTTCATACTCCTGATCGTTTTTCTCGGTCTGGCAGTCTATTATTTTTACGGAAAAAGGGTGGAAAAGCCCGAGGAAGAAGCCTCCCCTTGGCAAACCAATACGTTCGACCGATACCGCTTTTCGATCGACAGTCCCCTGCCATTGAAACCCAACAAGAAAATATTTGTTGATACATCCAAATTCAGCAAAAAACTCGCCCTTTACGGGGACTCTCCCGAAACCGGGTTTTATCTTCTTGTGGAGAGCCAGGAATACCGGGAGGCGATCCCGCCCGATCACCTGGACCAGTTCCAAAGGAAGGTGGAGGGGCTCTTGAGGTCCAACGACACTTACCAAAAGTTGCAATTGGGCGCCAGTCCGGTCACCTGCTCGGACCTGCCGGGGTTGGAAGTGGCCGGGACCTACCTGAGCCAGGAAACCCCCTACCGTTTCGAAGCCATCGAGGTGTCCCAGGGAAATTGGTCTTGGAATTTGGAGTTGGTTTACCAGGACTTGCCGGTTTTGGCGGACGAGGCCCATCGGGTCATCCAATCCTTGAAGGTCCAATAAAATGAAAACAAATATCCAACACCAAGCACATTGGGACCGCACCCAATGTGCAGGGGCCAAGACGCCAAGGAAGTCATGTTTTTTACTACAGACAAAACCAAACAAACAATTTTTGGTTGGCCCTTATATGAAAATAACGGAAAAATGTTTTGCGGCCCTTACCCTTGGGTGCCTGGCACTGTCCACAAGCCTTGCCCAAACTCCCCCCGGATTGGCTTACGATCCTGCCCCGATCAAGGAGGATTTGACCCGCTATATTTTGGATCAAATGGACCGCAACCATGTCAAAGGCCTGAGCCTGGCGCTGGTCGACGGTTCCAACCTGGTCTGGAGCAAGGGGTTCGGTTTCGCCGACGAGAAGAAAAAAATTCCGGCTACCGGGGACACCCTCTATATGGCCGGGGGCCTTTCTAAAATCGTCACCGCGGCCGAGGTGATGAAGCTGGTGGAACGTAAAATAATTCACCTGGACGCTCCGATCGAGGCTTACGTCCCGGATTTTTCCATCCGGAGCCGCTTTTA
>CAWKIF010000034.1:0-19018 GCA_963849485.1 candidate division FCPU426 bacterium
CCAAAACCCCAAAACCCCTACCTCTTATGATGAAAAGCAAGTTAAATAAGAGTAATACTAACAACTATCACTGCTTGAAATAGTACTTGATAGGTGGCATTGAGAATTCGCATCTCTCTGATAATACTTCAACCTCACCTCCTACTTCCAGCACTAAGTATGCACGGCCTTCTGGAATGGAGATTTGTGAGAGCTCGTTGTATACATCCTCAATGATTCTTGTACTACGGTTTGATTTACCATGCATGTACTCATTATAGATAGCTACATCACCTGTTGTCAGATAGAGGCACTTAACATTGTAGTCAGCCTTGGTTGGAAGAGATCAGTCACCGTCAAGGGGCCTTGGATGATGATCTTATCGTAGATAGTGTAACCTTCAGGGATCGCAACTATCTTTGAATCTGTAAGAACATCGATATAGTCAGCTTTCACAATCTTAGTGATTGTCTTCTTGGGAGGATCCGGCTCGGAGAAGAGGAAGAGGGGTAGTGCGAGGTTGATGAACCCGTTCTTGTCAGGACTCAAGGTCTGTGAAGCCTTGAACGAACTTGTAGATCTCAGCACTCACGCAGCCAGTGATCATAGCGGTGGTTGTGGCAATGGCGGGAATGATCTTGCCTGCAATCATCTTAGTCTTTTGCTGATCGCATTCGATAATCTTATAGTTGCGGGCTCTAAGATTAGAGGCAGCATGAATGAAGTCAATGTGGAAGTTGTTGTCATCATCCTTCTCGAACTCAATTGGATGCAGGTCGTTTGCTTTGATTCCAGTGTCTTCGACTTAAGCTGTCAAGATTTCTCGAGAAGCTCCTCATCCTCAGGAGCAACTTCGGCAGCTGGTTGTGGTTGATTTCTTCTCCTGGGAGCTGTACCTTAATGATTTTTGGCTTGAAATCAGGGATAGATACCTCAGCTGCCTTGGAAGCAATGGCTTGAATGTCTCTGTTTGACTTAATACCAATAGTGTAGGCAATCAAGTTTGCAGCAGCGCTCACGAAGTGAACGTGAAGTGGGTCATTCTAGTCAAAGGAGACTGCAGTAGGAGCTCTCTTAGGGCCTGACCAGAATGGCTGTCCGTCCTTGTCCTTTGAATCGACTGGGAAGATGTGGAGCAAGTTGAGGATCTGATGGTTGAAGAGCTACTCGAAGTATTCTCTAGCGACCTCAATGCACTTTGAGAAGTCAGCTGATCTCTTAAGATCAATGATCTTCTTTATCTCCTCCACTGTGTCTTTGACTCCTGATAGTGTGGTGTTCTTCTTCAAGTCATAGACGAAGCTCTATGGCTTTTCGATGAAGGCAGCTGCATCGTTAGGACGATCAACATAGAGCTTGTTGAAGAGGTCACGGCCCCATTCGATGCAGTGCTCGATTTAGTTAGGGAAGTTACGGAGAGTGCACATTGGGATAGATTCTTCAGGAGGATCTTGTAGAGTCACCATAGCACTGGGTCTTATGTGGAATAACCATTTGGAGTTGGCCTTGGTTCCAAGAGTGCCGGACTCAAGGAGTGGCTTGGTATACCAGACGCAACGTGAATCAACATAGAGACGAGCCTTGATGTTATCGACAGCGTTAACGATGAAGTCAATTCCTTCCCAGAATTCGTCATTGAAGATGTTCTCGGTTTCTTGAGCAACGTAGAGCTTGTAGTCTCTCACGTTGAGATCCTTGTTGATATCAGCTGCTATTTCGCAAGCAACCTTAGACTTGGACTCTCCAACATTGCTTTTGCGGAAGAGGAACTGTCTGTTAAGGTTGGAGACCTCAATGTTGTCATTATCTGTGACAGTCACCTTGCCATCTTGAGAGCAGCCGACTCCCATTAGAGAAGGCCTTGACATATTCACAACCAAGTGCACCAGCACCAATCATGAAAGTCTTAACCTTGGATAACTTCTCTTGGACTTCTCTTCCGTATACAAGAATCTAGTCGTCGTATCTGCCATTAAGAGGAGCTCTGTTGACTTCTGTGCGAGGAAGGGTCTCAAAGATGTCGTAGTGAAGCCATTGCTTCAGTGGAGAGTACTTGCCAGTGTACTTAACGATTTCCTGGGCTATGATTCCTCCGAAGAAGGCGGCCATTGGAGAGATACAGGCACGAGAGTAGAGTGTAGCATTACGAATGATCTTTTCATCAATCTCTTCAAGAACTAAACCTTCTACGCTCTTGTTAGACTCATTAATTCTCTTGACAATTTCAAGAACAGCTTGGAAGTCTTGCTCAGTATTCTCTGGGAGACGACCATTTGATCTTTGGAATTCTAAGATGCCGCAGAATGCCAAGTGAAGTTAGTCTGATCTGCCCCAGTGTCTCAGATCTGGAGTTTCGAGCATACCGTATTGCGAAGAGGCTACTGGGTTCAGAAGACTCTGCTTGAGGCTGTGATAAGATACTTTCTTAGGGACCTTAATATTTTCGACTAGGCCCTCACGGGTATAGTCACTAAACTAAGTACAGTCAACCTCAACCTTAAAGCTGAACCCATCAATGACTTGGATTTTTGTTGGCTTGAGTGGTTTAATTGAGTCATGCCCTGTACTTCACGGAAGATAACGGAGTCTCCATCTTGGAATTTGTGTCTCTTATCCTCATGCACAGTCACAATGATTGGGTTTGACTAGGTGGCATTGACTACAATGAATGCTTTGGTCTCTTCACCATCGGGATCTGTGACGATGAACTCGTTGCCATAGTCGAGGAAGGTGAATCCACTGGCCCGTAGGTAGTTGCGAGGATGAACCCGATGTTCTTTGCACGCACAAACTCGTTCACATTGCGATCATTTTGTCAATGCTTTCAAAGATCTCTGTGTAGCATACAGACGTTGGAACTGAGCGTGGTCCTCAAGAGAGAGCTTGTCAATGGTTGATACTCTGACGTAAGGGTTCAACTCTTGCAGCTTTCCGATGCTTGCCTCAGCTCTTGATATCTTTCCAACGTGCTCTTCGCGAGTGTAGAAGTTGCTTGAGAGATCACCCCATGAGACAGTAGTGGGATCATAGAGAGTGACTGACTTGGGACCAGCAAGGATCAGGTTCTTGGCAGTCTCGACACCGACACCGCGGAGACCGACGATGAGGACGTTCATTTGGATCAGCTTGGCCATTGTCTCGATGCCAAAGGTTCCAATCTGTCTTGAGTAGAGGTTCTTCTGTGCTTGGTCTAGCTCTGTATTTTATGCAGTTGATTCCATCTGTAGAATGATTCTTATTTTTATATATCTTTACTATTAAATAAACAGCTTATATAGAGTGACCTGAACTTGGTTGATTTTAAACCCGCCAGAAATTATTAGGCTCTCTCTCTCTCGCTCTAATATGTAGGGGTTTTGGGGTTTTGGGGCCACGGCGACGAGTCTGTCGACCTCGACGGCCACCCTGACCCCGACGCCATTGCCACCACCGGTAGATATCTTTTACGTGGGTCAGAACTTGTTCAACCCGGCCTCTCAGGGGCCGGTTTCTATCTACGTGGGATACAGCCCGGCAGGGTCTCCGTTCTCCTTGCGGATCTACAACTCGGCGGGGGAATTCATCCGGGACCTGTCGAAGGAAAAAAGCATTTACAATACGCCCGTGGACAGTCCCTTCTTCTGGGACGGAAGGAATTGGAACGGGGACCTCTGCGTCAGCGGGGTTTACATCCTCTACCTGATCGAGCCCTACGACCGGAAGTACAAACGGCTGATCTTGCTCCACTGATTCGGCTTTAAACTATGACTAGCTTAATTGTTTAATGAACCCTTTCCCTTTAGGGGAGAGGGCAGGGTGTGCCGATCAAACATAAAATAAATTATGGTGATCGGTACTATACCGACCTCTTTGTACTACTTTATGGAAGGTCGGCATGAGGGGTGGTTTACTTGAGGAATTTCCCCCTCATCCCAACCTTCTCCCTCTTAGGGGAGAAGGTGGAAAATAAAAAAACTAATCTTTTCTTAAAGTGCTTAAGCCAAAGCCATTGTCTCCACGCCGTTTTTTTCCTCCCCAAACCTTTAAAAAACAAAATCCTTACAAAAAAACTTCCGAAAAATTCAACAGATTAATATTGTTGAAAAGTTAATATTTCCTTTGACAACCCTAAGTCTAGTGGTATATAAACGCAACATTGACTAAATGTGGTGTTAAAAACGGTTTCTGGCCCTCACTTTAGGCCCTAAAATCCGCCCATTTAGCCACGGTTTGGCCGTCCATGGGGATGCCGCGGGGGAGAGCCCACGGCATAAGGGCGCCAAATGAGGGGGATATTTTTTAGGGGACAAAGGACCGTAGCGCCAACCACTGCCGCCACTTTTCAACACTGACTTCCAACCGACATCCCGACAATTCAATCCAGTACCTTTCCGGGGTTACACGTAATTTACCTTGGGCGGGATACCTCGACCCCAAGCCGCTTGCAGGTGAAACAAGAATATATTTAGGAGGACGCATGCCCGCTAAGCCGAACCAGACCAGCAGCACCAGCCCGGAAGTATTTGTGAGACCCAATACCTTCACCCGCGAGGGCGGGTTGAAATTCAGTCGCATGTTTACGACCAAGGGAGTCCATCCCTTCGACGAGGTCGAGTGGGAACTGCGCAGCGCCTCCATCACCGACGAAAAGGGCAAGGTCATCTTCGAGCAGAAAGATGTCGAGATCCCCAAGAGCTGGTCCCAGACCGCCACGAACATCGTCGTCTCCAAATATTTCCACGGCGTCATGGGCACCGAGCAGCGCGAACGTTCCGTCAAGCAGTTGATCCGCCGGGTGGCCGACACCATCAGCGAGTGGGGCCGTGACATGGGCTACTTCGCCACCGACTCCGACGCCGAAATCTTCCATATGGAACTCACGCACCTCCTCGTCCACCAGAAGATGGCCTTCAACTCGCCCGTCTGGTTCAACGTCGGCATCGAGAAGCGCCCCCAGTGCTCGGCCTGCTTCATCAACTCGGTTTCCGACTCCATGGAATCCATCCTCGACCTGGCCAAGACCGAGGGCATGCTCTTCAAGTTCGGCTCGGGCACGGGCACCAACTTCTCGGCCCTGCGGGCCTCGCGCGAGAAACTCTCGGGCGGCGGCACGGCCTCCGGCCCGGTCTCCTTCATGAAGGGTTACGATTCCTTCGCCGGGGTCATCAAGTCGGGCGGGCGCACGCGCCGCGCGGCCAAGATGGTCATCCTCGACGCCGACCACCCGGATATCGTCGACTTCATCAAGTGCAAGAGCGAGGAAGAGAAAAAAGCCTGGGCCCTCATCGAGGCCGGCTACGACGGCGGCTTCAACCAGCAGGGCGGCGCCTACGATTCCGTCCAGTTCCAGAACGCCAACCACTCGGTGCGCGTGACGGACGAGTTCATGAACGCGGCCCTCAACGACAGCCCCTGGACCACCAAGGCCCGCAAAGACGGCAAGGCCATGGATACCTACAAGGGCAAGGAACTGATGCGCATGATCGCCGAATCCACCTGGATCTGCGGCGACCCCGGAATGCAGTTCGACACGACCATCAACAAGTGGCACACCTCCAGCAACACCGCCCGCATCAATTCGTCCAACCCCTGCTCGGAGTACATGTACCTCGACGATTCCGCATGCAACCTGGCCTCCCTCAACCTCATGAAGTTCCGCACCCCCGAAGACGAGTTCGACGTCGAGAGCTTCCAGCACGCGGTGGATGTGACCATCCTGGCGCAGGAAATCACGGTGGATAACGCCAGCTACCCCACCAAGCCCATCGAGCGCAACAGCCACGACTACCGCCCGCTCGGGTTAGGCTACGCCAACCTGGGCGCGCTTTTGATGAGCCGGGGCCTGCCCTACGACGGGGACGAGGGCCGCAACTACGCCGCCGCCGTCACCTCCCTCATGCACGGCCGGGCCAACTACATGAGCGCCCGCATCGCCAAGGAAGTCGGCCCCTTCCGGGGCTATTCCCGCAACGAACAGCCCATGATCAACGTCATGAAGATGCACCAGGCCGAGGCCTCCAAGATCAAGAATACCGGCATGAGCGAAGAGCTTTATGTCGCCTCCCAGAAGGTCTGGAAAGACGTCTTGGAGACCGGCAAAGAATGGGGTTTCCGCAACGGCCAAGTGACCGTGCTGGCCCCCACCGGCACCATCGGCTTCATGATGGATTGCGACACCACCGGGGTCGAGCCCGATATCGCCCTGGTCAAGTACAAGAAACTGGTGGGCGGCGGGGTCATCAAGATCGTCAACCAGACCGTGCCCGCGGCCTTGAAGAACCTGAAATACACCGAGAGCCAGGTGAAGGATATCCTGGCCTATATCGAGGCCCACGACACCATCGAGGGCGCCCCGCACCTGAAAACCGATCACCTGCCGGTGTTCGATTGCGCCTTCAAGCCCATGAACGGCAGCCGTTCGATCCACTACATGGGCCATATCCGCATGATGGGCGCCGTCCAGCCCTTCCTGTCGGGCGCCATTTCCAAGACCGTC
This sequence comes from candidate division FCPU426 bacterium, assembly GCA_963849485.1. Classification (GTDB taxonomy): domain Bacteria; phylum Oederibacteriota; class Muellerivitia; order Muellerivitales; family Muellerivitaceae; genus CAVTWJ01. The sequence goes on from CAWKIF010000034.1 coordinate 6,455, forward strand.
AACCTGCCCAACGAGGCTTCGGTTGAGGATATCCAGCAGGCCTATATCGAGTCGTGGAAGATGGGCCTGAAGGCCGTGGCGGTCTACCGCGACGGTTGCAAAAGGTCCCAGCCGCTCTCGACCAACACGCAGGATGGCAAGGCCTCCGTGCCCAAGCCGGTCCGCCGCCGCCTGCCCGACGAAAGGGAAGCCATCACCCACAAGTTCTCCATCGCCGGCCACGAGGGCTACATCACCGTTGGCAAGTTCGAGGATGGCACCGCCGGGGAACTGTTTATCACCATGTCGAAGGAAGGTTCCACGGTCTCCGGCCTTATGGATTCCTTCGCCACCGGCATCTCCCTGGCCCTGCAGTACGGGGTGCCCCTGAAGGTTCTGGTGAACAAGTTCAGCCACAGCCGTTATGAGCCCTCGGGCATCACCAACAACCCGGAAGTCCGCTTTGCGAAATCCATCACCGACTACATCTTCCGCTGGCTGGCCATCAAGTTCCTGGCGGCGGGGGAGCGGGGAGCGGCAGAACTGCCGGATTCCCACGAGCCCACCGGCCAGACCTCGGTGGATAAGCCCAAGTCCAAACCGGCGCAGATCAAGCTGATGGAAGCCCAGGTGATCGAATCGGAGAAGAGGGAGCACGGCATCTTCATGGCGCAAGCCGACGCCCCCCCTTGCCCCGAATGCGGAACCATCATGGTAAGGAACGCCGCTTGCTATAAATGTTTGAACTGCGGTTCCACAAGTGGCTGCTCTTAAGAGCAGCCTCCTGAGCGAACGCAGTGAGTCGAATGGGCTCAATTGCGGTTCGACGAGTGGTTGCAGCTAAGGCTGGTAGGCGGGCAAGAATCCTTGGCGTGCCGTGCCGGTCACCGTTTGAAACAACAAACGGGGGATAATCCTGTCCCCCTTGACCGGGGGAAAGGTTAATTTAGGCCGCGAAGGCCCGCTCTCGTTGAGGGCGGGCCTTTTTTAAAAGGGCATAAAAGCTGAAATTATTTATTGGAGTGTAATTTGAATGAAGATGAATTAAGAAATGAACTATTGACTATCCTTAGAGCTACTAATGGCGTTTTTACGGGTATTGAAGCGGATGAATGCGTGAAAGTAGTTATCCATGGCTCCGAACATTTTCTGCACGCCACGACTGCAAGAGAACTCCACAACATGTTAGGTAAGATATTGGAAGAGTTTAACAAGCATACTCCTTTCCCGGTTTAACCCCTTGATATCCAAAGCAGACTGTAAAGCTGGAAAAGAATGCTTGCCGTTCTTTGGATATCCTGCCCCCCCGCCAATGGATACGATACGTCTAGTGGTCTCGGGAGGACCCTTTGAGCCTCTATAACGTCCCTTAAACAAATCACTTTGGATATCCTGCCAGTTTGACGCATACGATGCGTCCGAGTGTATCGGGGAAGGACCCATTTCAATTTAAGTTTTTCAATCTACCCGTCAATCTACCTTTTCGGAATAACTCCTCAGAAATCCCTCGAAATCCTCAGTAGTGGCCGGGTGAATTTCAAATAGGTCTCCGGCCAAGAAAATGGTATAAACAACAAGCTTTCAGCGGTGGTTTTGCTGGATTTAAAGTCTATTTCGAATCCAGGATGCCCCACCATTTGTTTAAAATTAAAATAGATCGTCAGTGGCCTGAATCCATCATTCCCAATGTCCGGTAGCTTTTCTGCCTGCGCCCAGCCATTTTTTTGAGAACCGGCACGAAATCGTCCAAATAGTCATAAACCACTGCGTTCTTTTTTCCCTCGTAAGCCCGCTGGATTCTTCCCAAGTATTGGATGTGGTTTCCCTTGAATGAAATTGGGAAAGACAAGCAGGGGTCATTAGGAAATTAAGCGAAGTAGTGGAGCGCCTCGGCGGCTCCCGCAATGAGTATTTCGCCATTTTCGAGTTTGTGCTTATTCCAAACGGGGCGGTTGACGAGTTGCAAGCCCCTTTTACATGGCAAGACCGCCAAAAAACGGGACCAGTTTTTGGAGGGCTCCGTGTCGTTGCTTTTCACTTCCACGGGTAACCAGGGAATGCCATCCCGGACGATCAGAAAATCGATCTCGTGCTTTTGCTTATCACGCAAGTAGAAGAGATCGAATTCCCCTTCGCCCGTGTCCGTCCAGTAATGGCAGGCCTTCAACAGGTGGCAGGCCACGAGATTTTCAAAACGGGCATCCGGGTCTTTCACCGCAGGGTAATCGAAAAGATAAACCTTTCCTTCCCGCCTCAGTGAGCGGACTATGTTCCGGCTGTATGGTTTTATCTCGAAGAGGTAGTAAAGCTCTTTGAGGTAGGTCATCCATCGGCGGATGGTGTCAAAAGCGATCTCCATGTCCTCCCGCAGGGAAGCGATGCTGAATAAAGAGCCCACCCGCTCCGGTATCAAGGAGGCCATCAATTCAAGCCTGCCCAGGTCGGGCAGGTGGCTGATGTCCCGCAAGTCCTCTCGGATAACGGTTTGCTCGTGACCCCGCCGCCACATCCGGGCGATTTGCGCGTCCTGGCCGAACAAGGGCTCCGGGAACGGGCCGTAAGCCAACAGGGAGGCCAAGTGTTTTTCACCCTGTTGATGGCGCTCAGAAGCACGGCTAAAAAGGAAATCCATCGCTTTATCCGGAGGAAGGACATCTTCTTGTTCCATTTCACGCAAACTGAAAGGGTGCAGCCGGAAATGAAAGAACCGGCCCATCATGCTGTCGCTTCCCCTCCGGTAGACGTTCAGGCGGGCGCTACCGGTTACGAGGAAATCACAGGGTGACTCGAGCGTGTCGTACAAGCCCTTAAGATTCCGTTTCCATAACCGGTCTTTGTGAATTTCGTCCAGGATGACCAATGGAACGATCCCCGGGTGGGGGGCGGAATAAGGAAGGAAGGTTTCTTTGTCCAAGTCCGGCGGAATTCCGCTTCGTCCCAGTTGTAATAGGTTCCGGCTCCGCGTTTTTTGAGAAGCATCTTGGCAAGGGTCGTTTTTCCGCATTGGCGCGGGCCGGAGACCATCGCGATTTTGTGCTTGGTGAAGCTGAAAGAGTTAATGGCGCTTGCCAGGTAACGGTTCCGCATGTTGACCATACTACGGAGTCCCCGCAGTTTGGTCAATAAGTCTATTTCTGACTATATTCCCGGCACACCTTAGTTTGGTCAAAAGGTAGCAGGGTTATTCCACAAACCCTTTTGCTACTTCCTCATGTTTTTGGGTTCTTTCTTTGGGTCGAAATAGGGTCTTCCCGTCCTTGCTCATATGCCATGTGGTCATGACCTGGTTCATCTTCAGGGGAAGAATATCTTGACCGGACCTTCCTTGACCGAACTACCAGATGGGGTTATTCTTTTGGTATACTGGTGTATTCCTTTCGATTTTCATGGAAACTACTCAAAATCCGAAAAATACAAATCTCCTTTAGCGAGGCATGCTGATGGAATCGAACGAGATACTTGGAATATTCCGAGTGGATAAACACGAATACCTTGAACTGATATTGGATGGGAAATTAAGATTCACGCCCATAGAGAAATACAAGGTGGCGGAAGACAAAGAATACCATCGGAACGACTCAATGGAGGGTTTGAAGCGAGTAAGCCAGGATGCAGGGAGAAAAGATTGGATACCATTCGTTTTTGATAGTGGCCCAGCTGCAGGAGTGGGATTTGAGATAAGGGTTGTAACTCAGGTAAAAGTTGCCGGTGCTTTGCCAAATACTTCGGTTCTTTGTTTCTCAACGGTTACGAGGACTGATATTCCCGAATTGGGAGAATTCTCTAAATACAAAATGGATCCTCGCATGTTTGAGTTCGGCAATGTGGCTCTGGTTATTCAGGACATACGGCAGTTCATTGATAGGTTCCTTGCAAAAGCAAAGGGGATAGGCCTGAAGCCGGATAACGGATCAGTTGGATATGTGGATGGGGACAGGTTCGAAGGGGAAGTAAAGAGAATCGGTTTTGCCAAATTGAAAGATCCTTTCCACTATCAAAAGGAGTACCGTTTGGCGTTGAGGTTTAATGACAAAGCACCACGGGAATACATTCTTGATATTGGTTCTATTAGAGACATTGCCGAAATAAAACCGTTGTTTAAACCCAAGGTGGAGGTGGATTGATGCAGGATTATCAGGAAATGGTTATCGTATTCCGCGCGCAAACCGTTTTTATTTTTCTTCTTCATAAAAGCTCCTTTCCTGCCTAGTTGCTTTGCGGACACTTATCAGTCTTATCATTTGGGAATAGCTGGGGATGCTTTAGCCTTACGGCCGATAAATTCATTAATTTCAAGTATCATTCAATACCAGGAAACGGTCAATCTTTCGAAAACCTATCCACCGGGAATATTCATGCCTCAACTAGAACCAAAGGGCCAGGTTCCACGGAACCAAGGGGCCTGGCCAACATTTAACACAATAAATTTGGGATCTAACTGAGTAGCAACCCGGCCTATTCAAGAGCTGAAAGCACCCGCCCAGCCGCAACTGGAGATGGAACCCAGGAGGGGACCACCTTCCCTCGAACCGGACAACAGGACGGCCGAACCCGCCTGCTTGCCCAGGAAATCAACGGCCCTTTTGAGCGAAGCCGCGTGGTTGGGTGTGACAGTGGACGAGCTTTTAACCTCCAGGAGGTGCAGTTTGCCGCTGATTTCCAAGACCAAATCGACCTCCAATCCATCCCGGGTGCGAAGGTAATACATGGAGGGCATTTGCCCGTGGTTCAGGAACCTTTTCCAAACCTCCAATACGGCCATGGTCTCAAAAAGTGCGCCGTAGGCCTGGCTTCCCGCCAGGGTTTCGGCATCGTGAATCCCCATTAAGTAGGACGCGAGCGCGGTGTCGGTGAAGTATAGCTTGGGGGCCTTGATGAGCCTTTTCCCTATGTTTCGGTAATAGGGATAGAGCAGGAGAACCTGGTATCCCGTCTCCAGGAGGGATAGCCACCTTTTCGCCGTCGGAACGCTCACCCCGATGTCCCGCGCCATTTCGGAGAGATTGAGGATCTGCCCGGTCCGCGAGGCGCAGACACGGAGAAACCTCTCGAACTGGTTCAAGTCGCCCACCCCGGACAGGCTCCGCACGTCGCGTTCCAGGTAGGTCGTCACGTAAGAGCCGCACCAGAGCTGGCGGTCCACCGCATGGTTCAGGGACGGTTCCGGGTATCCGCCCCGGAGCAGGAAGTCCGCCAGGGACGGACCCCGCCGGGTAGCGACTGGCTTGGAAAGGCCCTTCAGCCAAGCTCCCGGTTCCAGGGATGGACCGCCGGCCCCCACCCTTTCCGCGAGGGAAAGGGGCGGCAGTGAAAGAATGGCGGCCCGCCCCGCGAGGGACTGGGTGACCCCCTGCATAAGGACGAAATTTTGCGACCCCGTCAGGATGAACCGGCCCGGGAGGCGTTTTTCGTCGATGGAACTTTTGATGTAGGAAAGCAACCCCGGGGCGTACTGGATCTCGTCAAGGACGAGGGGGGGCGGGTGCCTTTCGAGGAAGGCCAAGGGGTCCTGGATGGCCCGGGCGCGGGCGTCGTGGTTTTCCAGGCTCACGAAACCGTGGCTTCGGCTGAAAAGGTGCCGCAAAAGGGTGGTCTTTCCCGACTGCCGGGGGCCGGTCACCACCACGGCGGGGAATGTTTTCGCCGCCTTGAGGATCGTCTTAACCAGGGTGCGGGGCTGGAATTTCATGGCCTCAGGATAACCCTTCATATTTAATATTGCAAATTAAATATGAAGGCTATCATGCCGAAGGCCTGGCCTGAACCTTTCATTACGGCGCTTTCAATTCTTCCGGTCTTTCACAGGGATCACCAGCTTCAAGCCCGACCAGGTCTCGTCCACCGCGCAGACCTTGATATCCACCAGGCCGGTTTTCAGGGCAAAATCCCGGACCACCTTCTCTTTGAGGTCGGTGGGCATACCGGAAACCGCCTTGGGCCAGGAAACCCAGATCATTCCATTCTGTGTGATCGCTTTCTTGAGGCTTGGCAGTTTCTTCTCATACTCCCCCCGGTCCTGGGCGAAGTAGTGGATGAAATCCATAGGGTCTTTGGGCGAGGGGACAATCTCCACCCCCATGGGCAGTTTTCCCAGGAGTTTGAAATAGTCCTTAGGCGGGTTGAGGACGGCCATCCGGAAGCCTTCCTTGATCCCGAGTTTTTTGAGGAGGGGTGTTCCCGAATATCCGGCCATATCAATCCTTAGAGACTCTAAAAAAACCTATTGAACCGCCAAGACGCCAAGAACAACTAAGTTAATAAAGGTTTAAAATCCTTTAACCACAGATTGTTTTACGCTTTTCTTGGCGAACTTTGTGGCTTGGCGGTAAAAATCGTATTTGCTTTGAGGTTTTGTTATAGGTTCTTAGTAAAAAGCAAGAAAAAGGGGCCTAGGTGCAAATTTCGCATATGGGTTTTTGAATCCGGGAAACTATTTTTACTGATGGGATCTTATCAGGCTTTTATGGGGTGAACCTGAATCTCTTTCAGCCTTCCAGCCTTCATATCCTTCACCCGGTCCATGATTTCCCGGTGTTCCTTGGGGGTCGGCTTCCTGAACTTCAAGGGGGCGTGCTTATAGACCGCCTCCACTAAGTCGGAGATAAGCTTGCCCACCTTGGGATCGGATTCAGCTGCGAGGTAATTCATCACCGCGAAGTCGATGAATTGGTTCGTGTTCTCGAAGGAAAGCTTTTTAACGGCTTCCTGAAGTTTCTTTTTCCCGATGCTGGGCCTATAGGTAATTACGCCTTCCATGTCCGCCTCCCTCTCAATGCTCCCTAGGAATAGTCTACAATATATGTGTGCTAATTTGCATGCTTCTTTCGAAGGGAAAATTGAAGCAAATGAAGGGTTCGGACTGGTCGGGTATTTTCGATCCAACCCCTTATCTCGAAAGGGCAATGCTTATCGGAAACAAAGGTATCTTTCCCTATTTCCCGTCGAACCCTTCCCCAATGATCGGGTGGAAACAGGAATAGTTCGTTGTAATAGCGGACAGAGAGTTGGGAGATAAACAGGTCCTTGCCATCTTTAACAGGGTGCTGAAAAAGCATTTTTCAGCACCCTGTCGACAGCCATGGGATAGAACGAGCCACTTAAAATATGGTTTTTATGTGTTGTGGCTCGTTCGCAAATAGGAAAAAGTCCGTTTCTGGGACTTTTTCAGCATCCTGTTAAGGGCTAAAAAATCCTTCAAGCATCCTGTTTCCATGAATATGTTTATATTTTCCATATGGTCCTCGGTAGATAAGTAATTTGTAATCTCTGAAAAAGGGTTTTTAATGTTCTTCCGCCTTTTGGTTTTCGTTGAAAATTAAAGACTTTCCTGGCGAACTTGGCGTCTTGGCGGTGAAATTTTTGAGTTTTTCAGAGGTTACAATTTCTATAAACGACTCTTAATTATTTTAATCAAAATATAATAAATGGAAAGAAGGGGCCAGGCTCCAATCTCAATGGCATGGAATAGTAAACGTTCGACATTTTAGACTGGAAGAATTAGAACCCAGTTTTGTGCCAAACCGGGTCTTTAAAAGGTTTGGGTCAAGCCCAAGCCCAAGCCAATGCCCTGGTTATTTGGCAAAACCATCATCGACAGGTTATTGTCGGCTTGAATAACCGAGTTGTAACGGTCCACGGCGTTGGCGCGGTCCGTGCCGGCGCCCACCTGGGTCAAGACGCCATCCAGAATGAACGCCACCCCGCCAATAATCATGAGGGTCGATGGCAGCATATTCGGGCCATGGGGGGAACTATCCATATTGACCATCTCGACAGTGAAGTCCGTCCAGCCCGCGGTTTCCACGGCGACACCCCCCCACACAAGGCCCTGGCCCCAACTGTCCTTCTCTGAGGCTGAATTCAACAGGTTATTCGCTTCGGGATCGTTCAAGGGGTAAATCACCCTTTCGAAATCCTTCGGGTCCGTAAGGGTTGAACCCTTAAAGGAATAATTGGTGGCTGTGGCGACGGACCAACCCGAGTCCGAGTCGTAATAAGGGAAGGAATATTGATTCACGTCGATGGGCGCGAATTTCTGTTTGGAAACAACGGTTGTTGGGGGATTTCCGGTTGTAGATTGGGCCAAAACCGTTCCCGGTAATACCATCAGGATGCTGAGGATCAAAGCCATGAATTTCCGCATATAAGCCTCCCTCGATTCGTCGATTCAATCAAACCATTGAATTTCTGCCTTCAATAGTTCTGACGAAAGGGTTTTTGGGAAAGGGCTGGCGGAAAAGATTTAAAAATTGACCGGGCGTGAAACTTTTAAATGTTTTTAAACGTCCGTTTTTAAAATGAATAGCTGGAAAATGTAGTTGGTTTTATTGCCTGGTATAGAACTCCTTAAAATTGCCGGGGTATCTTAGCCGGGATATAATATTCACTTGTTAAACTTTTATTCCGTGCGAATTATTTCAAGGAGGGCATATGAAGAACTCAAATCGATTTATTTATTTGGGGCTTTTGATGATAGGCATCATCCCTTGCATCTTAGGGTGCCCCGGTAAGAGCAATCCCACCACATCTACCACTTCCTCGGCCAATTGGGTTCAAGCCACATCCGGCGCGGCCTGGAATGTACGGAATCTTTCCGCCGCCGTTTCCTATGGCGGAAACCTTTGGTTGATTGGGGGTTCTTACTACAACGGCGTATCCTATATTTATTACAGCGATGTTTATTCCTCCGCCAACGGAAGCACTTGGTCCGCGGCCACCACCCAGGCGGCTTTCGGCCAGATCGCGGGTCACACCACGCTCAACTTCAACGGTAAAATGTGGGTAATCGGGGGAGTTAATTATTTAACCAACGCCATGACTCTCTCCGGGGCTTTAACGCCCACACCGACAGTGATTATCTCCCCCAGTTCACTGCCCACCGACAATGTTTACAGCTCCACCGATGGCGTCTCCTGGAGCGCCGCCTCCACGGTGTCCGCTTTACCGCCCCGCTATTTGCATAGCGCGGTGGTTTATGGATCAGACATGTGGGTGATGGGCGGGAACTCCGGCGGGGTGAGCGGGGTTTATTACCTCGGTGACTGCTGGTATTCCCCGGATGGGTCCAACTGGACGGAAGCTACGGGCACCCCCGCCTATGGCGCCCGAATGCTTTCCATGGCGGTCTCTTTCAACGGCCACATGTGGCTTATGGGAGGCGTGAACAGCGGCAATCAAGTTCTTCCGGATGTTTATAACTCAACCAATGGGAGCACTTGGACCTCGGTGAACAGTAACGCCGCTTTCGGGCCCCGCGCTGCGGCCGCGCTTTTCGTCAACGGCACGAATATGTGGCTGGTCGGCGGCATAACCAGCTTGACCAGTGTGGCGGACGACGTTTGGTATTCCTCCGACGGGAATACTTGGACCCAGGCTTCCACCAATGTGGGTTTCAGTCAGCGGGCCGAAATGAGCAGCGCCTTCTTCAACGGGAAAATGTGGGTTCTCGGCGGATTAGGTGGCACCAACCTTACTGGCACATCTTATAACGACGTTTGGCACTCACCCTGACTTCAATCCCTTTTTCCCATACCGGTTTGAACAAAAGGGCCGACTTGGACTTCCCCGGTTGAGGAGTCATTCCTTATCGAACCCGACTATTTACCTAAACAGTTGAGTGTTAATCTGGCCTGAACAAGTCTTCATATAAGCCTATTCGCAAGGGGGAAACCCATGATCATCGACGTTCCGACATGGGCCGCTTGAGTAGGTCCATCACTTATACTAGCCCTAGGTTATTCTGTTTGGGGAATCGCAATGTCCAACAAGAATCCTAGGGCCGGCTTTTGGCAGAGCGACGGTTTTATTTTCAGCGCCATCTCCCTGGCCTTGTTCCTGGCCGTTCTTTTGTCCTACCTGCCGGTCCTCCAAAACGGTTTCGTGAATTGGGACGATCCGGAAGCCATCAAGAACAACCCCTATATCCGTGATTTGAGCCTTTCCTCCCTGGAATGGATGTTCACCACCTTCTACACCGGCAACTGGATCCCCCTCAACTGGCTTTCCCTCAGCCTTGATTTCCAAATCGGCGGTTTAAACCCGGTGGTTTACCACATGGACAACGTCCTTCTGCACGGCCTCAATACGGTTTTGTTTTTTTTCCTGGCTATTAAAATCCTCGGCTTGGCGTGGAAAAACCACGACCCGGCGGTCCAGGCCCTGTCCAAAGGCCGGTCGCTGGTCGCCGCGTCGCTGGCGGCCCTCCTGTTCGGGCTTCATCCCCTCCATGTGGAGTCCGTGGCCTGGGCCACGGAGCGCAAGGACTTATTGTGCGGGTTCTTTTACCTTTTGAGCCTGTTGGCTTACCTGCGCTGGGCGGGGGCGGCGGCGGGCAGGAAGGCTAAGGCCGCGCTATGCCTGGTGCTTTACGTCCTGGCGGTCATGGCCAAACCCATGGCCATCACCCTTCCGGCGGCGATGCTGGTTTTGGATTACTGGCCCCTGGGACGGGTTCCCTCCACCTGGCGGTCGGCGTTGCGCGAAAAAATCCCCTTCTTCCTGGCGGCCCTGGTTTTTTCCGCGCTGGCCGTGGCCGCCCAGGCCCAATGGGGCGCCTTTTCCTCCCCAGGGAATTTAGGCCTTCCTTTTAGGGCCATGAACGCGGTCCACTCGGCGGCCTTTTACCTTTGGAAGATGCTCCTGCCGGTCCATCTCCTGCCTTTTTACCCCTTGGACCCCGGAGCCGGCGCCTTTTCCCTGGGGAACCTAGGGGCGGCCCTGTGCGTGGTTTTGGTTTCCTGGGCCTGTTATTCCGCCCGACGCACCCGGCCTTATTGGGCCGCGGCCTGGATCTATTACCTGGCCACCCTGGCGCCGGTCTTGGGCGTCCTCCAGGTTGGCGGCCAAGCCGCCGCGGACCGCTTTAGCTACCTTCCCAGCCTGGGGCCCTTCCTGCTGTTTGGAACCTTGGCCGCGCTTTCCCTCAGGAAAAACATCCTCCTGGCCTTTTTATTTTGCCTCCTATTGGCGGGGAGCCTCGGTGCGCTGACGTGGCGGCAAACCGGACTGTGGAGGGATTCGGTCACCCTTTGGGAAAAGGTGGCAAAGGCCTATCCGGGAGTATCCCAGACGGTCCACTCCAACCTGGCCAACGCCTACAGGGCCGCCGGACGGCCGGACGACGCCGTTTCCGAGTATGACAAGGCCATCACGATCGGCCCTCCCCGCGCCTATCCCCACGATGGGAAGGGAGTGGCCCTGTTGGACAAGGGCCTGACCGAGGAGGCGGTCCACGAGTTCCAGGAGGCCGTCGCCCTGGACCCGCAAGACTTGCCGGCCCACCGCCATCTTTGGCTCATCTACCAAAAGCTGGGCCGGCGCCAGGAGGCCCAGGAGGAGTTCCAGGAAGCCGCGCGCCTGGTCCCCGGTTTTGCCGGGGCAGGTGACAACCCGGGAACCGGCGACGGCGCCCAAACGCCGGACCAAAGCCCGCCCCCGCCGGATCAGACGAAGTAATGACCCGAGGGGACAGGTTCCACGCGCCGCGGCGATGGAAATACTCTTAAAAGCAGTAATTCATTGGGTTTTTATGGGCCCTTTGAGTGGTTGGATTGCTTCTGAATTGATTCGATATAATTCATTGGTCGGTGAATGAGCGGGAGATAAATCATAAAATTCGAGAGAATTACTTTTAATCCAAAAATAATGGGCGGCCAAGCCTGCATCCGAGGAACCCGGATACCGGTTTCAGTCATTCTCCATCAAGTAGCGGCGGGCATGACCCCGAAGGATATCTTGGAAGGCTATCCCGATTTGGAAACCACCGATATCCAGCAATCCGTCGAATACGCCACGACAGTAGTTTCGCCTCAACCTGTTAGTTGCAACTTTGAGAGTACTAGCCGTTCAGCGCGCTTCTCGGGGTCTCCGCAAGAATTTCCCTGCCGACCGGCTTGCGCAGAACCTCGATGTCGTCCAAGTCCACCTCCAGCGAGAAGCATTGCCGGGTTGCGGCAAGGGCGATGACGACCTTGCATTGGCGGCGGAGTTCCGTCACAATTCCCTCTATTCCCGCAAATACGCCGCGGTGCACGCGAACCCACTCTCCCACCGAGACAACGGGATGAGGGCGCAGGATGCAGCCGCTCGCCAGCCCTTCGCGGATTCTTTCGATCTCGGAGGCGTTAACCGTGTCGCGCGCCATCGCCCAGCAGGCGCAGCACGCCAGGCGTGCTCACGACGGGAATCCGCGCCTCATGCGGAAAGCGGACGAAGACGTATCCGGGAAAGAGCGGACGCTCGAGGTTGACCACGCGATCCGACCACTTCGAGCGCACCGGGTAAAGCGGCAGGTAGTGCTCGAACGCGCGCGCCGTCAGATGCTTCACGACCCGCTTCTCATGATTGGCGACGACGTGCAGAACGCACCACGGGCTTTCGAACATTGCACGCTCCAGTGCGACGGGACCAGGCGGAAGCCGATCCGCATCCGGAAGCAAAAGCGCTTCGGATGCGAGGTGCGCGTCTTTCTGCGAGACGCTCAGGATCGCAATGCCGCGGGGAATCGCACGATCGAAACAAAGCCGGGAAGCAGTCGGGGCAACAGCAAGTATATCCCACGCTCGTTGCGAGGCATCTTCCGCGCCG
>CAWKIF010000035.1:0-10673 GCA_963849485.1 candidate division FCPU426 bacterium
GCACCTTTCCAGGTAAAGCGCCTCAAACTCGGGTGAAGTGTCCGTCAAGGTTTAAGCTCCTGAAGTTGCCGTGAAAGGCCCAATGCCTTGGCCCAGCGGTCGAGGTAATCATAATCCAAATTCGGGACAAGGGTTAACAGGCTTTGGATGTCCCTTTTTTGGATTTCGGAACCCGAGTCTTTCGACCATTCCAGCTTTGAGAGGATAAGGTCCTCAGGGGAAGCGACGAATATTCTTAAACCCCCGTCCGCCTCAATCTCTTGCCGCCGGTTGAACTCCAATTTCCGGAATTCCGAATTTTTCCGGAGGATGAAATCCACCTTGATCATCCATTGGTTGTGGATGGCGTTGAACATGGTTTGTTCTTGGACGGCGCGAAGTAGCGCTTCTTCATTCAAGTAAAAGTCAGAGGAAAACAGCCGGTATAGTTTTGGGACATCGGAGGGTTGCAGCTCGACGACGAGATCAATATCCCGGGTCATGCGGGGTTGGGCGTAGAAGTCCAGGGCGGCGGAACCCGTCAACATATAGGGTATTCCGGCTTCCCCGAGTCGGCCGGTTACCAGCTTGATTAATTCCATTTGTTCGTTCATGGGATGAATCTTAACACGGGACGGCCAAAGCAAGATGGCCGGAAGAAAAACCTGAAATTACCAACGGAATCCCGTGAAGGTGAAAACCAGCCAAGTGCCCTGGAAGATCACGACGGTTAAAAGAAGAACCTGAGCCCAGGGCGGAATTCCTCTTTTATATATAACCCAAGACCCAACAATCACCAGGGCCCACTCCATGGGTGCTACGATGGCGCCATGAAACTCCGGGTCATAGTAGGAAAAAGGGCCCGAAAAGGCCCAGTGGGTGAAGGGTAAGAGTTGCTCGTGGGGATAAGTGGCGTGCACGAAAAAGTCTTCCAGGTCGTGCAGGAACATGCTCAAGAAAAAGACCCAGCCCCATTCCTTTTTAAGCCATAGGCAAAGAAGAAAGCCCGCCAGGGCCAGGGGAAAGGAATGGGCCCAGTCAATGATGATCCTGTAATGGGGAAAATAGTAAAACCATCTGGGAAGGGAGTGATGAAACAGTTGGGAGAACCAAGGAATGATGAAAAAAAAGAAGCATGGGCAAATCGGGAACGATTCCCCCCCAAAGAGCGCCCCAGGAGCGGGAAGGCTTGTTCTTTCGTCCCAAGAGGGCGGTGTTGATGATGGCGTGGCTGGTGGTGAACATGGAGCGTTATTATAAAGACACTTCCAACGCAAAGCCGCTAAGACGCAAAGTAAAACAAAGTTTGGGTTAAAACCTTTTGTCTGTTAGGTTTTATTTTGAATCGGTCATTACCCTAAAAACCCCTTTCTTGGCGTCTTGGCGGCTTTGCGTTGGCTTTAGGTTTATTGAGCCTGAACAAATATGCTTTCTTTTGCGGCGGCCACCACGTTCTCGGGGGTAAACCCCAGGTTTTTCATGACAACGTCCCCGGGGGCGCTGGCGCCGAACCTTTCCAAGGTCACGAAGCGTCCCTTGGACCCCGCCCAGCGGTGCCATCCGAATTGTGTGGCGGCTTCCACCACCACCCGGGACTGAACGGAAGAGGGAAGAACCTCTTCCCGGTAAACGTCGGGTTGGGCTGCGAATAGTTCCAATGAGGGCGCGCTAACCACGCGGGCCGCGATTCCCTCTTTTTCCAATATCTTCTGGGCCTGGAGGCAAAGTTGGACTTCGGAGCCGGTCCCGATCAGGATTACCTGGGGCTTTCCGCCCTTGGCCTCGGAGAGCACATAAGCGCCCTGGAGAAGCCCTGAAGCGGGTGCTGCTTGGGAGCGGTCGAAAGTCGGGACAACTTGACGGGTCAAAACCAGGGTGGTCGGGGCGTTCTTTCGCTCCAGAGCCACCTTCCAGGCGTAGGAAACCTCGTTCGCGTCGGCGGGGCGGATGACACAGGAATGGGGGATGGAGCGCATGGCAGCCAGGGTTTCCACCGGCTGGTGGGTGGGGCCGTCCTCGCCCTGGCCGATGGAATCGTGCGTGAAAACGAAGATCGACTGCACGCCCATCAGGTGCGCCAGGCGGTAGGCGGGCTTCATATAGTCGTTGAACATCAAGAAGGTGCCGCCGAAGGAAATGACACCCCCGTGCAGGGCCATGCCGTTTAATGAGGCGGCCATAGCGTGCTCCCGGATGCCGAAGTGGAAAATGCGGTTCTGGTATTGCCCGGCCTCAAAGTCCCCCCCACCCTCAATGGTGGTGTCATTGGAGCCCGCTAGATCAGCCGACCCGCCGTAAAAGAAGGGAACCTGCTTGGCGATGGCGTTGATGACCTTGCCGGAAGCGGAACGGGTCGCCAGGCCTTTCTCATCCGCGGGGAAGACGGGGAAATTGGAATCCAGGTCCTTCGGCAATTCCTTTGCGAGTGCCTGCTCAAAGAGGCGGTATTTCTCGGGGTTTTCCTTTGCGTAGGTGTCGCGAATTTGGTTCCAGTCCTCCTCGGCCTTTTGGCCCTTCGCGATAGATTCTAGGCAGCGTATCAGGGCCTCTTCCGGAACATAGAAAGTGGGTTCCTGGGGCCATTTAAAGAATTCCTTAGTGGCCTTGATCATGTCGGGGGGAAGGGCGCTTCCGTGAACCTTGGCGTTATCCTGCAGGGGACTGCCATAGCCGATATGGCTGCGCACGGCGATGATCGTGGGCCGATCCTTCTCGTTGGCTGCTTCCTGCATGGCCTTCTCTAGGGCGGCCAGGTCATTGGCATCGGTGACCCTGAGGGTGTGCCAGCCGTAGGATTCAAAACGCTTCAAGACATCCTCGCTGTAAGCCAGGTCGGTGTCCCCCTCGATGGAAATATGGTTGTCGTCGTAGATCACCTTGAGGCGGGAAAGTTTCAGGTGCCCCGCCAGAGAACAGGCCTCGTGGGACACGCCCTCTTCCAGGTCTCCATCCGAGGCGATGACCCAGGTGCGGTGATCGACCAGCTCATCTCCAAAACGGGCGGCCAGGATACGCTCGGCCATCGCCATGCCTACGGCTGTGGCCAGGCCTTGGCCCAAAGGGCCGGTCGTGGTCTCCACGCCAACCGTGTGGCCGTATTCGGGATGGCCGGGAGTCTTGCTTCCCCATTGGCGGAATTTTTTGAGGTCTTCGAGGGTGAGGCCGTAACCGTGCAGGTAAAGAAGAGAATAGATCAGCATGGAACCGTGGCCCGCGGAGAGGACGAAACGGTCCCTATTGAACCATTGGGGATTGGAGGGATTGTGTTTCAATATGCGGCTCCACAGCACGTGGGCGGTAGGAGCCATGCCCATGGGCATGCCGGGATGACCGCAATTGGCTTGGCGGGTAGCGTCCACAGCTAGCAGGCGCATGGCGTTGATGGCTAATTCATCTGCTTGATCAAAAGCTTGAGACATAAAATTCCCCTTTGGGTTGAGGTTGATTGGTTCATCATTATGGAAATCGGGATAAAAAGCATCCCATCTTAAGAGGAAGATTTTCGCAAGGGAAGGGGAGGATGGAGGTTTAGAGGGAGGCGGCTTTAACAGGGTGCTGAAAAAATAATTTCCCTACATCACTCATTTATAGGTTTATTAAGATTTGGGACGTCCCCATGCCCTTTGTTAGTTCTTTTCAAAGGGGGATTGGGTAAAGTCGGGTTCTCGGACTTTTAAAGCATCCTGTTAAAGGGATTCCCGATTCCGGAACCCGCCTTCCAAGGGATGCCAATGGCCAACTTCTTTTTCTTCCTCCCGCCAGCAAAGAAACACGATCTCCGGACCCCGGCGGCTGTAAAAATCGACTAATCCCGATTCCAAATCCTTCAAGAATGCGCCTTGGGATTGAAGTTCTTCCAACATTTCGTCGAAGTGTCTGCTTAGGTCCTGGAGGACGGCCATTTGGCCAGCGATGGCCGCCTCAGCCGCCTTGGAAAGCTCTTGGGTGGGCGAAGTCCCGGTCATTTCCTCGATTTCTATCTGGGCCTCTGTCCGGAGGACCCTTTGGCGCAGTTCCCGCAGGGAAGCTAGGGCCCGCCGGATGCGGGGCAACAGGGAATTCGCCTCCTCCACGGAAACTAATTTAATAGGGTATTTATCCTCAAGCATGAGATCTAGCTCCTTTCCTTTATTCTATGATTCGACTTGGCGGGCAACAAGGCCCTTTCTGTAAAGAGGCTATTACCAATGACCAGGTGAAAAGTCGGGGATTTTTATGTTCAAGGAGAGCGTGGAAAAGGGCGCATGTTAAAAAGAGTGCCGCCAAGGGGGGCGAATCTTAACGAAGAATTAATCCGAAAGCCATGGATTTTTAGTTTTTCAAGCCCCAAGTTAAGGTCCTCGAAAAAAATCCTAGATTCATTTATTGACAATAAATACCAATTGGTATAAATTACCATCAATGAAAGCCCACCGATTTTCTGAAGAAAAAATGGAGCATTTCGAGAAACTCTGCAAGGAACAGGGCGTCCCCCTGACCGTTCAGCGCCGGGTGATTCTCGAGACGCTAGCGGATCGGAAAGACCATCCCACCGCTGACCAAGTTTTTGAGGCGGTCGCCAGCCGGCTGCCCGGGTTGTCTCGGACGACCGTGTACCGGGTTTTGGAAACCCTGGTGGATCTGGGGGTGATCCACAAGGCGAGCCATTTGGGGTCGGCCGCCCGGTATGACCCGAACACGGAAAGGCACCACCACCTCACCTGCCTTTCGTGTCACAAGGTCATGGATTTAGAGGAAGAATCCCTGCCACCGTTACGCCTTTCCAAAGCCCGGGCGGGCCAATTTGAGATTGTGGATTATTCGGTGCATTTCAGGGGTTATTGCCGGGAATGCTCGACGAACCATGCTTCCAGACGGGAGAGGCAGGTAGAGTAAAAATGAAACACTCCGTTCCCTGCGGGAAGGGGAGCCGATGGGTCAACCCGGAGGCACTGATTTTCACCGTAGGTGGGTGGATCTAGCGGGAAGGTGCAGAAGTTGGGCACCTTCCCACAAACCGGCCTCAGGCGGGTTAACCGCTTGAGTTCATAATAACAGTTAATATCACAAGGAGGTCGTCATGTCAGTTCAAGTAGGTCAGAAAGCACCGGATTTCCAGGGCCAGGCCCTGATGCCGAATGGGGAGTTCAAGGACGTTAAGCTCTCCGACTATAAGGGAAAGTGGGTGGTTTTGTTCTTCTATCCACTCGATTTCACCTTTGTTTGCCCGACTGAGATCCAGGGGTTTAATGAGAAATATGAGGAGTTCACCAAGATGCACGCGGAAGTGATCACCTGTTCCACCGACAGCGTTTACAGCCACAAGGCTTGGCAGGAGTCACCCACACTGGGCAAACTCAAGTTCCCCCACCTGGCGGATACCGCCCATCACATTTCCCGAGCCTACGGGGTTTTGATTGAGGATAAGGGCATTGCCTTACGTGGAACCTTTGTCATCGACCCGGAGGGGAACCTCAAGCACGCCACCATCAACGATACCGCGGTGGGACGCAATGTGGATGAGACCATCCGGACCCTGGCGGCTTTTGAGACGGGGAAGTTGACCGGCTGTAACTGGACGCCCGGCAAGAAGACCTTGAATTAAGAAAAACGATTAAGTTGGCAAAGGGGAGACTCTTCATGGAGTCTCCCCTTTTTTTTACTTCGAAAGGGCCACCCCTTGGTTTCAATTCTTTTCATAGTGTCTTCCTTCTGGATGGTTTTTTGCGCTTGGCAAAACCTTATTTTATTTAAAAAGGTTCCTCCCGCGAACCCCACCCGGAAAAAGTGGCCGAAGGTATCGGTTTT
This sequence comes from candidate division FCPU426 bacterium, assembly GCA_963849485.1. Classification (GTDB taxonomy): domain Bacteria; phylum Oederibacteriota; class Muellerivitia; order Muellerivitales; family Muellerivitaceae; genus CAVTWJ01. The sequence goes on from CAWKIF010000035.1 coordinate 5,767, forward strand.
AATCCCCGCCCGGAACGAGGAGAAACGTATCGGCCCACTCCTGGAAAGTCTTCTTCGGCAGGATTACCCTCATTATGAAATTCTCGTGTTGGATGACCGCTCTTCGGACGGAACCTTGGCGTTGGTAAAGTCCTATTCGCGAAAGAACAAACGACTGCGGGTCATCCCCGGGAAAAATCTACCTCCCGATTGGCGGGGTAAACCTTGGGCCTGTCAACAGCTATCGACCCGGGCCAAGGGGGAATGGCTTCTTTTCACGGACGCGGATACCTGTCATGACCCGGACATGCTGAAAAGGTCGGTTCAATACGCCCAAGAAAGTGCAGCCGACGTGGTCTCGCTCATGAACGAGCAGGTCACCGGAAGCTGGATGGAGAAGTTGGTGGTGCCAGTCATGGTTTTTTCACTGGTTTGTTATTTCCCCGGGGCCTGGGCGCTCAAACCCAGGAACCCCTGGAGCAGGTTCGCGGGGGTTGGCGGCCAATTTATCCTGATTCGCCGGGAAGTTTACCGTTCCATTGGAGGGCACGAGGTGGTGAAGAAGGAAATCGTGGAGGATTTGAGCCTGGGAAGGGAACTGGTTCAAAGAGGTAGAAGGGTCGTCCTGGGAAATGGGAGTGATTTTACACGTTGCCGAATGTATAGAAGCGCCCGGGAAGTCTGGGAAGGATTTTCGAAGAACATGTTTCCCGCGGCGGGTTACTCCCTCTTTCGGATGGGGGCGATCTTGGCGGTACTCCTCGGTTTGGGGGCGGCTCCCTTCGGTCTGATATTTCTAGGCCCTTCCTCCCCTTTCTTCTTTCCCTCGCTGATCTTAGCCCTCAGCCAATGGGCGATCCGTTGGACCCACGCGCGGCGATATAAAATGAGCCAGCTTTCGGTATGGTTCCACCCCTTGGGCTCCTTCCTGTTCGCCCTCATTGGGATCAACTCGATTTGTTGGTTTTTAATGGGCAGGGGGCATTGGAAAGGGAGAAGTCTTCAACCATTGTCAGTGTGAAGAATCGATAAAGTTTTATTTTGCCGACGGGGGATTTTGTTTCTTCTTGGCGATTTCTTGTTGAACAAGATGGATCCAGTTTTTCACGTCGGTAGGGCCTTGAGTTAAGGGGGGAGTCGGAACGAGGGGCCGGCCGGGACTGGTTTTTGAAGATTTGGCTTGGGAGGCGCGGTCGGATTCCTGCGATTTATCCACATAAGTTTTTTGAAGGTCCTCGAGCACTTCCCGGAGCACCTTTTTTTCCTCGATGTTCAGGTTTCCGGAGGTTTTCTTCACTAATGAGGAGATCATATTGATGGTAGTGCGGGCCCGGGGCAGGTTGAGATCCCGGTCTTTATAATAAGGATGGGGAAGTTCACCCAGGTCAATTTTCACCGAGGAAGCCAGCATGACCACAAGATCGATAAAGTAATAATCCGTGGTTCCCCAATCCCGATTGTTCTTGTTTTGGAGAGGTTCGGCCATTGATCAGCTCCCGCTCAAGCTCTTCTTAGTCGGGGGATGCTCACCGGGTTGGGTAGGGCGAATCGGCTATTCCCTCTCGCCATTTACCATCCGAACGGCCCGGACCCAGGCATCCCCTTCAGCACCGGTCTTTTCCTGAATTCGATGATAATCCTGTTTGGCAAGGAATTCATTCAAATCTTTCCTCAGCCCTTCCAGGGCGGTCAGGCAACATCTTTTAATCTCCTCCCTCGTTTCTTTCGGGGCCTTTTGGGCGATTAATCGCTTCAAGTGGGGCAGGCATAGGATGCCTTTTTCCCGGAATGCTTGGCGTAATTCAACGGACCGGGACCATTCCTGAATGAACTGACGGGTATAGACCTTTTCACACGAGTCTTCGGATTGACAAATGGGGCAGGGTTTCGTCCGGCTAGCCTTCCAAAATCGCGGCTGGGATTCGACTTCTTGTATTTCTCTTTGCAAAAGGCCTTCGAAAATCAGCCCAATCCCAAGGGCCTGTCTTTGCTTGACGGCCTGCCAGGCATGACGGGAACAAAACCCCCGGGACGCATAGAGGCGATCGCGGGTGTGGGGATCTGTCACGCTTTCTTCGAGGAGGGATTTTAAATGGTCAAAACCGTATTGATGAACCATAAAACAAAGGGAACAACGATCCTTCTGAAAAACCCCGATGAATCGCTCGGGTTCCGGGGGAAGGTTCATCCCGACCTACCGAAGTCGTTTAAAAAATTTTCCGTTTCCAGTGGGAAGTTTTTTGGAAGAAGTCACCCTTCTTTGACCGGTAAAGCCGCTCACAGGGGAAAGGCCACCGCCTGGAGGTTGCGGCTGGTAAGGAGTCTCCTCGTCCTTGTTGCGCGTAAAGTACCAATAGGCCACCCCGCCCAGGATCACCAGCACGACTAGCCATAAGAACCAGTGGGATCCCTTTTTGGGGGTGGAGTTCGAAGTAGTTTCCATGGATGGCTGGGCTTGAATGGGGGCAGGGATGACCGTAGGAGTACTTATGCTGGCGACCACCGGAGTCGGCTGGGGGGTGGATGTGGGGGACACTTGCTCGTTTTGAGCCACTTCAGTTGCCTTCATGCGGGCGATTTTTTGTTTATAAGAACGGGCCACCTTTTTGCTGACCGGTTGGGTCACAGTATCCATATCCTCGTTCGGTTTGACGGAAGTGGTTTCAACGATGGGGGTGGGAGAGTAAAACTCACCCATGTCGGGGGTGGGGGTCGGTTCGGAATTAAGTACCGTTTCGGGGGGATTTTGCCCTTTTACCTGGTTACCGCCGCATGCGGGCAAAAGCATAGCCAATGCGCCCAAGAGTGCGATCAAGAGGGTTGGGGCAAAACGTTTCAAGGTTGTCTCCCGAAAAAATATTTGAAACATTCTAGCTTATATTTTTATGGAACTGGATAAGGATTTTTTGGCAAAAACCAAAAACACTACCCATGGGGTTTGAGATTTAAGCGTTAAGGATATGAAGTAGAAAGCGGTTCAGGGGTTGAAAAGAATGATTCGTCATTCATCCGCTCAATGCTTTAATTAATTGTAGCGAAGAATGGCGGAGATGGAGGATCGGAACCCGCGCAAAGCACTCACAAGGGTAATACCCCCTGTGGACCCCAATCAAACAACTGGGGAAACGGTTGTTTCCCCGAACCCCTTCTAGGGGTCGAATCCAGCTTTTATATTTTGCTTCGCAAAATAATGGCGGAGAGGGAGGGATTCGAACCCTCGAGAGGGTGTTACCCCTCCAACGGTTTAGCAAACCGTCGCCTTAAGCCGCTCGGCCACCTCTCCAACGCGGTTAATCTTTGGTCCCTGGTCTATGTCCCGAACGATGGGCCACGCCTGGGTGAAAGAAACATTTATTTAAAGTTTTGTTATTCCTTGAGACTTTCGCCCCGATCCTACGGGTCGTAAGCCGCTTGGCCACCTCTCCAACGAGCTTAAGAAATAAAACACAGAGAAATTTTAAATTGGCGGAGGGTGCAGGACTCGAACCTGCAAGGGGTTTCCCCCGGTGGATTTCAAGTCCACTGCCTTACCAATTAGGACTAACCCTCCATCTCCACTAAAACCTTACGGCACAATGTTTTCGAATCAAGCGCCGAAACCCTTGGGCCTTCGAAAACCCTTCCGGTGTCATTCCCGTGTCATTCAACTTCCGGACACGCCTCAAGGCTTCCTTTCGGTCGCCCCGGTCGATGCGGTCGTACTTCCTGAAGACCGCGTACGTCTTGTGTCCTGAGATCGACATGATCGTGGAATCACTAACCCCGGCTTTCCGGAAGTTCGTTACCGCGCAGTGCCGTAAATCATGGAAATGAAAGTCCGTGATATTAGCACGCTGGCACGCCCGTAGGAAAGCGGTTTTCGGGTCTTTCAACCCGTGCCCCCGGAAATTGAAGACGTAGGGACTGCCCAAGACCTTGGGAATCTTCCTGAAAAGGTCGATCAAACCCTCATCCAGGGGAATTTCCCGTGCTTCCTGAGTTTTGGTATCCTCGGACTTCAAGGTGATGATGCCATCCTTCAAGTCCACTTGGTCCCATTTCAACCCAGTGATCTCGCCCCGCCTCATGCCCGTGACATAAGCCAACTGCACGACGGGCCTGTAATGCGAGAGAGCAGTTCTCCAAAAGTCTCCGGAATTCCTCCGGGGTTAGCGTCCGGTTCCGGGAAGTCTCCCGAAACATCCTGACTCCTTCCACCGGGTTCCGTTCGATCTTCCTGTCCAGCACCGCCCTTCGGGCGATGGTCTTCAGACAGGCGATTTCCCGGTTCAGGGAGGAACCCTTCAGGCTCTTGCCCTTCTCCTCGGCTTTCTTCTTTCGTTGGCCGTCAAGAAATCCTCGACCAAACTGGGCGTCAAGCTTTCCAGGGGCCGCCCCCCGAAAAAGACCCTCAAGGCCTTCACCGAAAAAATCCCGCGGTAGCTTTTCTTCCGGGCTTCCGAAAAGGCAAGGAACGAATCCGCCGCCTCATCGAAAGCTCACTTTGGGTTTAAGAGAGAGAATTTTCAGCTCCGCCAATCCTTAAGAGAGAGAGAGAGAGAGAGAGAGAGAGAGAGAGAGAGAGAGAGAGAGAGAGAGAGAGAGAGAGAGAGAGAGAGAGAGAGAGAGAGAGAGAGAGAGAGAGAGAGAGAGAGAGAGGAGGGAGAGAGAGAGAGGAGAGAGAGAGAGAGAGAGAGAGAGAGAGAGAGAGAGAGAGAGAGAGAGAGAGAGAGAGAGAGAGAGAGAGAGAGAGAGAGAGAGAGAGAGAGAGAGAGAGAGAGAGAGAGAGAGAGAGGAGAGAGAGAGAGAGAGAGAGGAGAGAGAGAGAGAGAGAGAGAGAGAGAGAGAGAGAGAGAGAGAGAGAGAGGAGAGAGAGAGAGAGAGAGAGAGAGAGAGAGAGAGAGAGAGAGAGAGAGAGAGAGAGAGAGAGAGAGAGAGAGAGAGAGAGA
>CAWKIF010000036.1:0-7102 GCA_963849485.1 candidate division FCPU426 bacterium
CTAGTCCGTGCGGTATTTCAAGGTGATGTAATAATCCGAGGTACGAGTCATAAAGATTTGTAAATTTGGATCATTCTGCAGCAATTGGACTACCTTTTTGGCGATATCGAGGGTGGCTTGTTTTTCGTAATAATGTTTATCAAAGCCACTGGCTCCGTAGTCCTTTCCCCCATGGCCCGGGTCTATGATGATTCTACGGATGTGATATTTCTTGCTGTCCGCGACACGTTCCTCCTCTATCACCGATGGGGGAGGGGGAGGGGTCAGCTCGTTTTCAACTTCGGGGGTTTCTTGTTCCGCTACTGTCATCTCAACGGGGGTGGCTGTGGCTTCCACCTGCGCGGGGCCAATGGGCGCCCGGACGGCGGTGGCGGGAGCGGCCTTGGCCTTCATGATTTCCTGGCGCAATTCCTGTGCGTTGACATCACCAGCCATCAGAGTTTGCTGGTCCCAATCCCAGCGAACATCCTTGTCCAATAATACTCCAATAACATCCTCCGCCGAACCTGGCGGAATCCCGATCTCCCCGCTCACTGTCACAACTGGATCCAATGGATAGGATTTTTGGTTTTCAATTAGGAGGTACGCTGGTTGGGAAAGAACAAGACGGACCCGAACCTTTCCTTTCTGCAGGGTGATTTTACCGTCCAAATCGTCCATTTGCAGATCGATACCGTAAAACTTAACCGTATCCTTCAATGGAAGGTAGGTCTTCCCTTCCGCGTCCTTCAACAGAGGAACCGGCAATTGAGCGGAACCATCCGCCATCCGCAGGGTCGCCGTGGTGGAAACGGGGTTTTGTCCGCCAGCCCAACCCGCCACCAACAACAATAAAGCGAGACTCCATCCGCCCCTGAACCCACGAAACCGCCTCCACACGGGCCGGGTGGGTTTCAATGGTTTAGCGGGATCAATAAACGTCATGGGTTTCTTCCTTAGCGGGCGCCTTTTTCTTGTAATGCTTGATCCGGAAATACCAGCTATAGGTGTACTTTTTCCCCTGGGCGTCCTCGGCCTTGACAGTCAGGATGTGGCCCCCGGAAGCGATCTTTTCCCCGGCCTTGTGGGTTAAAAGACGGGTCGCCGGGTCGTAGGTATAGTCGATGGGACGGTTGTCGATTCCCAGGTCAACCGTGGAGGGCACCACCGAATCCAAAACCTTCACTTGAAGGGGGGGGAGGTGGTCATCGATCATCTGACCGTCGCCGGGATACATATCCGTAAGGTGAAGAACCTTCGACTCGAATATTTCCTCGAATGAAGGGTGCTTTACCGGGAAGAGAATGAGGTTTCGGTGTAGTTTCATGGCGGGCACAGTCCGGTCGTTGGGACCGGGAGATACACCGAAGGCCATCGAAATGCCCATGCTTTGGGCCTTGGCTACGACTATGTCGTCATAAACCCCATAGGGATAGGCGAGGATGCCCGAGGCGTAATCGAAATGGTCCTTAATGAAAGTGAGGGAAGTCGACAGTTCGTCCCCTAAAAGGGCGTCGAATTGTTCCGGGGTCCTTTTGCTTTCCTCTAACCCCAGGTTGTAATGGCTCTTGGTATGGCACTCCACCGACCAGCCGTTCTTTTGCATCGTCTGAATATCGTCATAACGAATCGCTCCCTTTTGCCACTTGATGAAATCGGTGTATGCAAAAAGAATAGCGGGATAACGAAACCTCTTCACCACGGGACAAGCTATTTCGTAGATGCTTTTGAAACCGTCATCGAAGGTTAAAAGCACTGATTTGGCAGGGAGGGGTTTCCCGTCAAACCAGTAGGCTTTCAACTGCTCGACCAAATAGGCGTAATCCCGTGGTTCTTGAGGTATCTCATTTCCCAGCTGAATTCCGTCACCGGCATGCAATAACGGGAGGCGATCCCGCCGCCCGGCACCGGCGTCAAGGCAAAGCGGTGATAGCAAAGCACTGCGAACCCCCCGTCGGGAACGGGCAGAACCGTTCCTGTCGATTGGGGTTTGGCCGTGCGTACCGCCGTTGGACCGGAGGGGGTTGAAGTCGAGTGGGAGGGGTAAGACTCTCCGCCGCGCCGGCCCATCCGGCTCCCAGCAATAGCGCCCCTACCACCCAAACTCTCCAACAACTTCGACGAACTCTACACCCTTCGGTCTCCATATTTGCCTTTCAAAACCCGTCCGGACGGCCTGTCAGCCGCCGGGCCGGCTTAGTTGTTGTTGATCGACTTGTTCGCGTTTTGAAGCCGCTTGCGCAAATAGGTCGGAATCTCGTACTTCGTGTCGTTTCCGGAGAAAACAGCCTCCGGCTCCTCCGTCCCGTGGGCCGCCGCGGCGGCGCCCTTGGCAGGCTTGAAGTCCGTGGTCAGGAACTCGTCGAAGTTCAGGACCGTCTCGAGGGCCGGATCCTCCTTGGCGGCCTCGAAACCTGTGGCGATGATGGTTACCCGCAAGCCGTCTTTCAGGTTCTCGTCGCGCACGATGCCCGGGATAATCTCCGCGCCGGGACGGGCCGACTTCTGAAGGAAGCCGTTGATCTCGTTGAACTCCTTGAGGGTGAAATTGACCCCCGCCGTGACCAGGACCAGCACCGCGCTGGCTCCGGCAATATCCACGTCCTCCAGGAGGGGGCTGTTGACGGCCTTTTGGACGGCCTTCAGCGCCCGGTCCTCGCCGGTCGCGGCGCCCATGCCCATCAGGACCTTGCCCTTGGCGGTGAGAATGCGCTTCACGTCGGCAAAGTCGCGGTTGATGATGCCCTCCGAGTGGATAATGCCTGAAATGCTTTGGATAGCCTGCACCAAAACCTCGTCCACGCGGGCGAAGGCCGAGACCAGGTCGATCTCATGATCGCAGACTAAGTTGATCCGTTCGTTCGGGATGACCACGATGGCGTCCACGTGGGGCAACATGGCGCGCAGGCCATCCTCGGCCTGGGTCTTGCGAACGGGTCCTTCGTGCTCAAAGGGCCGGCTCACCACGGCTACAGTAAGGATGCCCAGCTTTTTCGCGATTTCCGCAACCACCGGAGCCGCGCCGGTCCCGGTTCCGCCGCCCATTCCGGCGGCCACCACCACCATGTCGGCCCCCTCCAGGGCCTTCTGGATATCGTCGGAGGATTCCAGGGCCGCGTCTTTCCCGATCGTGGGGTTTCCGCCTGATCCCAGGCCCTTGGTCAGGGTCTTGCCCAGTTGGATATTCTTGGCCGCCTTGGAGCGCCGAAGCGACTTATAGTCGGTGTTGGCGGCGATACATTCCACGCCCTCCACCCCGGCTTCCACCATCTTGTTGACGGCGTTGCATCCGCCGCCTCCCACCCCAATCACCTTCAACTGTGCCAGGTACTGCGTCACATCATCTTCCGCGAACTCGATCATCTTTTTCCCCCTCAAATTTTTTAGTTCACCGTTAGCAGCTCGCAGTTGGCAGCCGTGAACCGGTAGCTGACAAACCGCTTATTACTTTTATTTCCTCACCCTTAATAACGCCCTACCAACCTTCCTTGTTCTTGACTGCCAGCCGCGAACTGCCAGCTGCAACTATCCTCAAATGGAGTCTCCGAACCACTTCTTCATCCGGTCCAGCACCCCCTTCACGCCCTGCTCCGCTGAAAACCCCTTGTTCTTCTCCTTCGCCCCCCCTTGGGTTGGCTTTGGAATCCCATTAAGACCAGCCCCACCGCCGTCGAAAAGCTGGGGTTAGAGACCACATCGGTCAGTCCCCCCACCCTTTTGGGGGACCCAATGCGCACCGGGAGCTGGAGAATTTTTTCCGCCAGTTCCGCCGTTCCTTCCATAAGGGAGGATCCGCCGGTGATGACCGCGCCCGCGGGGATCCGGTCCTCGAACCCGTGTTTTTCAGCTCCGAGGCTACCAGCTCGAAGATTTCCTCCATACGGGCCTCGATGATTTCGGAAAGCACCCGGCGGGGCATCCGCCGGTCGGCCCGGCCGCCTACCCGGGCACCGTGATTTCCTCCTCCTCGTTGACCATGCTGGTGTAGGCGCAGCCGTACTGGAGTTTGATGGCCTCCGCCTCGGTGTTGGGAGTGCGAAGCCCGACAGCCACGTCGCTGGTCACCAGCTGTCCCCCCAAGGTGATGATGCCCGTGTGCCAGAGGGCGCCGTTGATGAAGACCGCGATGTCGGTGGTTCCCCCGCCGATGTCCACCAGGACCACGCCCAGTTCTTTCTCGTCCGCCGAGAGGATGGCCTCCGCGGAGGCCAGAGGCTGGAGGATGATGTCCGCCACCTGCAGGCCCGCCCGCTCCACGCTTCGCACGATGTTTTGAACGCTGGTGACGGCTCCCGTCACCACGTGCACCTCCGCCTCCAGCCTCACCCCCGACATCCCGACAGGGTTCTTGATACCGTCCTGGTCATCCACCACGTATTCCTGGGGGATCACGTGGATGATTTCACGGTCCATGGGGATGGCGATGGCCTGGGCGGCCTCAATCACGCGCTCCCGGTCCTCCTCGCTGATCTCCTTGTCCTTGCGGGCCACCGCGATGACGCCCCGGCTGTTCAGGCCCTTAATGTGACCCCCCGCCACGCCCGCGTAGGCGGTGCTCACTTCCACGCCCGCCATGCGTTCGGCGTCGGCCACGGACTTCTTGATGGAGGCGATGGTTTGCTCGATATTCACCACCGAACCCTTCCGCAGGCCCGTGGAGGGGGTGGTGCCCACGCCGATGATGTGGACCTGCCCTTCCTCGTCCTGCTCGCCGATGATGGTGCAAACCTTGGTAGTGCCCAGGTCCAGACCCACCACGACATCCTGCTTGATTTCCTTCGCCATCTCCCGCCTCCTTAAATTAAACCCCGCTCCCAACTACTCCGTGAAATGCCCTGCCGGTTCTAGGCCCCTTTACCCGCCAGCCTCACCAGCACCGTGTCTTTGTAGCGAAAATCCATCGTCCCCGCTTTTAAGCCCTTTCTTGCCAAGTCGTCACAGACCCGCTCCAGCTGGCGTACCTGCTCCGCCGTGACCGGCGGATCGAAGGTAGCCGTCACTCCGTCGATAAAAGTCACCTTCAGGGCCCGGGGGTCGGCCAGGTTGATCTCCGAGATTTCCTGGGCCCAGTCCTCCTTCTGCTTTCCCATAAACGACAGGAAATCGAGCCCCGGTTGGAGGGCTGAGGCCAAGTTCGTCGTTCCCAGCGCTTCGGGTGGAACCCGGACCCCCGAAAGGAGCGGCAAATCCACCTTGGCCAGCGCGTCACTGGGCGTCAGCACCCGGCCCTCTTTCGTGACGCCGTACAAGGCCCCCCCGTCCAAGAGGGCGCTCGCTTGGCGTTCTCTCACCGAGATCAGGACCGTTTGGGGAAGGCGCCTTTCCAGGAAAGCCCTCTCCACCCAATCCAGTTTTTCAAGTTTTTGAGCGGCTCCGGCCAGGTCCAGCTTGAACATGTTCTCGCCCAAGGGCAGGGCAGCGGCCTTGACCAGGTCCTCGGCCCTCATGAATCGGCTGCCCTCCACGCTCACCCTGGCGAGCTTGAATCCCGAGGCTTCCTGGAGACGCCCCAGGACCTGGTTTTTTCCCCAAGCGGCCAGCCCGATCATGGCCATCAGCGCCGCTAGCTTCAGGACCCCTTGGACACCGCCCCAGGACTTGCGAATCCGGGAGCCCAACCCCGCCGAAGCCCAGCCGGAAGAAGGCCGGTAAAAGGCTTGGGCCGCTCCCGATTCCCGGCCCCCCTCTTTCTTTACATTCGGCTTAACTTTTCCCCACCCGAAGGAGAAAAACCCCTTGGGCTTTTCCTCCTCCGCGGAAAGGCTTAAGCCATAGGAACGGGTTTTCCGAAGCAAAGGCCTTTCCTTCGGCCTTTCCTCCTCCCTCCCGAATCGGGACCGCCAAGGAACGGAAACCCGCGGAAGGACGAATCTCCGTCCATGGACGAGTTTCCGCCGAACGGCGGATGTCGGTCTTACGACCGCCCGAGAGGGGAACCTTGTTCCCGCGGTAGTACATCACCCCACCTTCGCCATGACCCGGGGGGCGCTTTCTTCAAGGCCATCTCGCAAAGCGTCCTCAAGAGCCGTGAAAACGAGAGCCCCGCCTCCTTCGCCGCGTCCGGCACCAGGCTGGTGGAGGTCATGCCCGGAACGGCATTGACCTCCAAAACCTGGGGTTCCCCCTTCTTGGGAATGATGAAATCCACCCGGTAATAGTCCTGGCATCCCATCCCCTCGCCCGCCTTCAGGGCGTAGGCCTGGACCTTGCGGGTTTGGGCCGGGGAGATCCGGGCCGGAACTACGTGTGTGGAATGGCCGGGGGTGTATTTAGCGTCGTAATCGTAGAACTCGTTGACGGGCAGGATCTCGACGACCGTAGGGCGCGTTTCCCAGGACCGTCACCGTTACTTCCGTACCGTCGATGAATTTCTCCACCAGGGCCCAGGCGCTGTACTGAAAGGCCAGCCGTAGGGCGGAAGATAGGGCGGATTTCTTCCGGACGATCGTGATCCCGATCGCCGAACCCACATCCGCGGGTTTTACCACCAAAGGCAGGGGAATGCGCGGCTTTCAGCCGCTCGGCCGGGGAACTTTCCCGGGGAATGGCCGCCCAGGGGGCGGTGGGTATGTTTTGGGCCTCAAAGACCAGCTTGGAACAGCCCTTGTGCATGGCCAAACCGCAGGCCAGGGCGCCCGAACCGGTATAGGGTATCTTCCATTGGTCGAGAAGGGCCTGCAGCGTCCCGTCCTCGCCGAACCCTCCGTGCAGGGCGATGAAGAGCACATCCACCCGCGAAGCTTGAATTCTTTTACGCAAATGGGCGGGCTTCTTGTCCTTGACCGTCAAGGGTAGGCCGACAGCCTGGATCCCGGCTTGGGACAGGCCCTCCATCACGTTTTTCCCCGATTTCAGGGAGATCTTCTTTTCGGGGCTCCAGCCCCCGTACAAGACTCCAACTTTCATCTTATTCTCCGTTCCAACAGGTTCCCCGCCCAAGGGCGGGAGTTGGTGTTGAACGACCCTCAGCTTCCCTTCAAGTTCCACCACACGTCCTTGATCTCCTCCCAGTTCCAGTTGCCCAAGGGCAGAATCTCCGGTTCCAGGCTGATGCCGGTGGCGGCCAGCACCCTCTTTTGCGCTTCCCGCATCACTCCCACCACGTCATGCGCCGTGGCGTTCC
>CAWKIF010000037.1:0-12276 GCA_963849485.1 candidate division FCPU426 bacterium
TGCCCGTTTCCCGGTCGTTGACCTTGATGTGGCGCAAATCCATCTCCTGAACAGCGTCCAGAATAAAATGCGCCAGATGGCCTGGCGGCAACCAATCGCGCAGATTGGGGGGCAGGATCAGCGGTGTGTCGTAATCAATATTGACGAAGCGTGCAGCCATACTTGACTGACCCTGCGCCGCCCTTCCGCGTTCAAATTCCCTGAAAAAATCTTCGCCCTAAGTCCGACAGGCTGCTAGGAACCATTGAACCCAAGCGGACCACCCTTGATCAAGGCTGTGGTGGATGAATATGAAAAAGCTGGTTATCCGGGCGGCAAAGGCAATCCCAAAACCCCAGGCGATCACCTGACCGGGGAATTGGCGTCCCTCGTGGCGTTGCACTCCTATTGGGACGGCAAGGACGTACGAATGGACCAAGAAGTTCCTTCCGAGGCTTATGCGTCCGCGCGATCTGAGCCGCCGAATTCTACGCGCGAGTTCAATTCCGCAGATGCCCATCGCAGCCAGTCCCGCACATGTCGTCCCCGGTTCAGGGACAGCGCAGTAAGTGTCATCAATCGCCACATTTCCATACGAGAATCCATTGCCTCCGAAGAAAAGCGGAGACGAGCTGCTCCGGAAAAGGACTCGACCGAGCTGTCAACTGTCACAGTAAATGACAGCGCATCGGCGCCTTCGTAAAAGCCAAAATCCATCGGACTGACGCTGACAGTGTTTTGAAGGCTGATGATCGGCGCGGTGCCAGCAACGCTTATGCCGGGGCCTGTCGAAACGCCCGCAAACGGGCCCGCATTGCCTGCTGCCGTGGTTGTCAAGCCGCCCAACGCTGAAACCGTTATTGGCATCTTCGCAGTAGCACCGGTATAGGCTGTGCTCACCCCGCCGGGGTTGTAAACTTCCGACGCGACCATCTCAAAAGAAGACAGCGTGAGGGTCACACCGGTCAGAGTGCCGCGGGAAGGGTCAAACTGGACAGAGTTTGCCAAGCCCTCGCTGGAACCGATGGGCAGGGGTGAGGAAAAGGCCCCGTAATCCACGGAGAAGATTTGAATGGCAGCAATGACCGGAGTGGCAAGAACAGTCACAGCAACAGCGATACCAGGGAGGATGAAATGACGTTTCCTTTTCATAACCAAGTGGACTTTATTATTGTTTAGTGTGACAATACGCGTGCCGTTCGCTTATTATGCGCCGGCGGGCGGATCAAACCTACAAAATTCAGGCTTCCGTACCAGAGTCCGGACAAACGGAATCGCGAGTCAAAATGGGCAAATCGGCGGATTGTTCTTCGTATTGGCTTGCATCTTTAAGCCGGATTTGATCTGGACCGCGCGGCACATTATGGGGCATTTGTAACCAAAACGTCACAGAATGGCAGTTCTGGTGGAAGGCTTCAAGGAATGATGGCGGCACACGGGGCAAAGCCCCGCAAAACCGAAAGAACACATGGGGCTTAATGACGACAAATGTCCTCGTGCGGATCTCCGGACCAAAACCGCCCTGTCGCCGGGCCTTTGGTGTTAAAGATCAACTATTGGGCCTATTGGCGCTGGATTAGGCCGGGAAGGTGATGCTCCAGGACGGTGACGGCGGCGGCGCCGGACTCTGGCCCTTGCAGCACGATTTCCACTACTTGCTGTCCGAGATTTCGTTTGCCGGCCATGACCGCCTGGAACCGGCTGACAACGCGCCATTTTCGCCCAAGTCGGTATCAGCAGCCGAAGTGCGGTCGGAACACAGGCAATAAAAAACATGCGCAAGCCCTGAAGCGGTTTCAAAGCTCTGGTGCTGGAATGACAGATTAATCCCTTTGGCGGCCAAAGAAACCCGGCCAAAGTCCTGAACCAACTTGGCGCCGGAAGCTGGAAAGCAAATTTCCGGCCGGTGTCCCTTGGCGAGTTGGGCCGAATTCCTGCCCGGATTCCAACGCAGGACAAAAGCGCTCCATTGGTTTCCATCCTCATCCTGCCAGACGGCGGCTTGGCTGGTGGAACACCGCAAGATGGCCAGCGAATTCTCCGGCACCTCAGTTTTCCTGAATTGCGGACTTTGATCGGGCCAAGCCACACCCCAACGGACACTTGGGACTAAGCCAGTCTCATGCAACCGATACCACATTTGAGTGGCTAGAACAGATGCGCCGATCCACCCGATGGCGACAAGCCCCACCCAACGAGGAAGGATGGGGCAGTGCAACAATTGGAAGTTGTATTGCACATTATTAGTCGTTTTGGGTTTTAGGAGCCTGGCAAGGCCCAACAGGGCCGGCAAAACGATCAGCATAACCAGCATCCCAGCAGCATGTCATTGTGCCTCACTTTCCAAGCGTTTCAAATCTAGATTTGCTCCGGTCCAGACAAGGAACGTGGTGCGGGCGATCTGGCCACCACCACAAGCAGAAGAGAAGCCCACAAAAGCACTATTTTATCCCGGAAAAAAGAGAACCGGTTCATTTCTCCCAGAAACAGGGAAAGCATTAGCGCCGACTGGAGAGAGCGAACTCCACTGCACGCCTCGTCAACACCGATGATACCAGTTCCGACCTCGACAAGGTTGCCGTGCTGCACAGCGGGTATGCCCATCCATCCAGCGATTTCAACAGTTGTCCGGCAGCAAAGCCGCATTAGTCCCTGGGTCATGCACTTTTCCCAAGTCATGGGCCATGGAATGGCAATCGACATGAATAAAACCGGAGGGGCGAAATGTCTTATCAAACGGCCGCCAGCCCGTGAAAGAAAAGCAGACAGAATGTCAAACCTATGACTTGGACACCTTGAACCCGGTCCAACAACCGCCATTCGGGATTAGCCTCAAGAGTCAGGGAGAGTGGCAAAAAGAAGAAACAAGAGTAAAGCCGCCCAAAAGGCTGGAGTCGCGCCGTTGCCGGTAGGGAAAGACACGGGTCTATCCGGCCATCGCCACCAAAAGAGCGCCAACCCAAGCAGAGGCACCACATAGCCATAATTGTATTGCGGGTTAAGTTTCCACTCACCATGCACGGCGTTGAAAAAGAGAAGCCAGCACGCTGCCAAAGCAAGCAGGAGCAAACCCCAACCGCTCACCAAACAGCCCGCACGCCGTCCGGGGTGTAGGTAGAATTCCAAGTCTGGTACTCCCTGATCCAGCAGGCCTGGGCGGAGAATTGGTGTTCTTTAGTCGTGTATTGGTATTGAGCATCCGCGCCCCAGTCTTCAAAGTAATCGGGCAAATATCCTGGGGGTGTTCCAAAGGTAGTCACCGCCCCAGCTATGGCCTGGGAAGGCTCCCCGTTCATCATCATGGCAAAGCCGCCCAGTTCCAAGGAGTTGTCGCCCACCTCTTGGCTGAGGGCCAAGCGCAGGTAAGGTGCGTAACCCCGGATGATCTCACCAGGTAATTCACCACCTTGGGGCGCGCTGCGGTAGGCCGATGCTTCCACGTAGAGGAGTTTATCCAATGAAAGATAGGCTCCTAACCCGGCGGATTGGCCGCCCAGGCCGGTAATGAAAGGCGCCGCGGCAGGCTTGGGCACGTTGGCAGAGGTGGAATAGGGGAATCCCCAGCCCGGGGTTGTGTTGTAGACATCCTGGACCGTGGGGTTGTTGTTCAAGGTCATCCCAAAGATCGCGTCCTGGCCGCCAATGTCGAAATGGGTGGCGTAACGGATGTCGGTGTTGTCCGCGTGCAGGAAACCGCTTTGGAAGTCGTAAGTCATCTGGGCGAAGGCGCCCATGTTGGGCGTGATCTCACCGGCGTAGAAGAGGCTCAACTGCTCGGGAAAGCCTACAATTCCCATGCTGTCGTCTCCGGGGGCGGGCGGGGCGGCGTTGATGGTTTGCTTTTGCGTGAAGGTATCGGTTACTTGAATCATGGCGGACAAAGGCGTTCCCTTGAGAATCTCCAGGGAGACGTCGCCCGTCTTGTCATCCTTCTCGGTGATCTTATCGGCCTCACCGGAAGTGTAGCCGTTCAATTTGAACCAGCGGCCATATGCGGTCAATTCTGGGAAAACGGTATGGCAGGCCATGCAAGTCATCCCGGTCTGCCGGGAGAAGCTGGGAACCGCCTTGGCGACTGGGGCCAAGCCCCAAATAAAAAGAGCCGTGAACCCGAGGGTCCAGGCCCTGTATTGAGACAAAATTCCACGCGCAAAAATTCCAGCTTTAACCATTCTCTCTCCTTTAATTTTATTACTTTTATTGGTTTTACTTCGCGCCCATCGTGCGGATGTAGTTCACCACGTTCCAGCGTTCCTTATCCGTCAGGTTCTTGGCGAAGGAAGGCATGGGGCTTTTACCCTTGGTGATCTTATAAAACAGGGAGCCGTCACTCTCGGCTTTCACCGTCGCGGAGGTCAAATCCTGGGGTTTCACCTTGAGGACCTTCTGCATGGGCCCGTCGCCTTTTCCCTGCGAACCATGGCAGGAGAGGCATTTGCCGGTGAACACTTTCTTTCCCAGGTCGGTGGAGGATTTATCGAAAGGGATCGGATTGGCGACTTTCGCCGCGTCCGCGGGTGCCGCCCAACCGCTTTGGGCCTCGTCGGCCATCGCGTAGGTCAAGGCCAAGCCAAAGGCCATCACCGCGCCTAAAAACGTAAACAGCCACCCTGCACGCAAAAATGACTTCATGGTTTTTTCTCCCCTGTACCTTGGATAGAACCAAGGATTTTTTAATAACATCCTTAACAAGATGAATGGATGCTAATGTTTCGCGCAAGTATCCTATATGACATCCATCATAGTTTATCAAAAGGAGGCCAACTGAAGAATTTTTGAAGTTACTACGCGGTTACCAAAAGAGGATACGAAACCAGATTAAATTTTAAGTGATGATGCTTTGGAGCAACCCAAACCTTTGACCTTAGTGGTTGAGTTCCTCAATTAATCTCTGGCCCAGTTCCTCGGCCGAGACCGTGGCCACGCCCAGTTTTTCCACCTCGATGCCCGCCGCGTAGTTGGCCAGGGCGGCCGCCTGAAGCAGGTCGGCCCCGGCCGCGAGGGCCAGGGTGAGGGTGGCGATGACCGTGTCGCCGGCGCCGGACACGTCGTACACTTCCCGCGCGACGGTGGGGATGGTGCGGGGGGGGTGGTTTTTCTCGAAGATGGTCATGCCGTGCTCGCTACGGGTCAAAACCACCGATTGGCAGTTGAGGCGTTTCATCACCTTAAACCCGATGGACTCGAAGGATTCGCCCACCGCCTCGGTGCCCAAGGCTTCCGTTACTTCCTTCATGTTGGGCTTCATGACCGTGACGCCCTTGAACTCGAAGAAATTGTGGAACTTGGGGTCGACCGTGATGATGATCTTGTGCTTCTTGGCGTAGGCGATGACCTTAGCGATCACCTTTGGAGTCAGAAGCCCTTTGTTGTAATCCTCAAAAATGACCCCATCGGCGTCCTTTAGGGCCTTGAGAGCCTTTTGGATGACTAGGTCCTGCTGTTTCTCGTTGAGGGCCGACTTTACCTCGCGGTCGATGCGAACCACCTGTTGGGTGTTGGCGATGACGCGGGTTTTCTCGGTCGTAGGGCGGTCGGCCAGGGCCAGGAGACCGGTGGTGTCGACCTTGAGGCTTTGAGTTCCTGCGCCAGTTCCCGGCCCGCGCTGTCGCGGCCCATGGCGCCGATGATGGTGGAATGCCCGCCTAAGGCGGTGATATTGGCGGCCACGTTGGCGGCCCCGCCCGGCATCTTTTTATCCTTCTCGTTGATCTCCACTACGGGAATGGGGGCCTCAGGCGAGATTCGGGCGACTGACCCCTTGATGTAAACATCGAGCATCACGTCGCCAATGACGACGATCTTCTTGCGCTGGATCTTGCCGATGAGGGCCAGGAGGGCCGATTTATCAACGCTGGTGAGGGCGGGAACCTGGAATTTGAAAGAGGGTTTCTTGGTCATCAGGGGAACATCGCTGATTCGATGAGCTCACAGAAGATATGCCCCATCATCATGTGGCATTCTTGGATGCGGTCGGTGGGGGAGGCGGGGACGATAATGGCGATGTCGCATTCCTTGGCGATCTTGCCCCCGTCCCGGCCCAGCAGGCCGATAGTATGCACTTTGTTCTTCTTGGCCGCCAGGATGCCCTGGTATACGTTCTCGGAATTGCCCGAGGTTGAAAGGCCCACCGCCACGTCGCCCTCATAACAGATGCCCTCGATTTGATGGGAATAGACCTGGTCGTAGCCATAATCGTTGCCCAGGGCAGTCAAGGTGGAGGTATTGGTGTGCAAGGCCAGGGAAAGGAGCGCCCGGCGTCTCTTGCGGTAATCGCCCACCAGCTCGGCTGCGATATGCTGGGCGTCTGCCGCGCTTCCGCCATTTCCGAACCAAACGGCCTTGTTGCCCCGTTTGTAGGCGTTCACCAACACTTCCCCCGCCTTTTCGATCTGGGGCAGGCACTTGGCCAGGAGGGTTTGCTTGACTTGGATGCTTTCCTCGATGCGGCCTCTTATTTTCTCGATCATTCAGGTCTCCCAATTCATGTGTCGGAGCATTATACCCGCCCTTGGGGTTGTCAGGGGCAAAGAGGGTAGGCGGTAATATACTTGAAGGCACATTCCGGGCCAATAATAATAAAATACATCTTTAAACCCACAGCCAACACAAAGCCACAAAGACGCTAAGAAAAGCCTTTTTTGAACACTGCCTAATTCAAAATAAAACCTAATCAGTTAAATGTGTTATCTAAAACTTTGGTTTACTTTGCGTCTTGGTGTCTTTGTCCCCTTTGGCCCTTTGGGCCAAAGATATCGGGACTATACCGACCTCATAAGATGTTATATGGAAGGTCGGCATGCGTTGGATGTAATTTTTCAGGCTTAACAATTACAATAAAACCATGAGCTTTCGACTCCCTTCCCCGCGCTTTTTTCTTCTTGTCCTTTTTCTTTATTGCTTCCAAGTTTTTTTCGGTCTTTGCGAGGCTGTTTGGTGGGACCGGGACGAGATCCAGACCTACCTGATCGGGCTGAAATACTACACCACCCAGACCTGGCCCTATTTCGGGCCGGATGTGAACGGGGTGGAGAACCAATCCTTTCAAAGCCAAATCCCGGGGGCCCTGGAGGGGCTCTTGATCGGCCTGCCTTTTTACCTCTGCCCCATCCCGGAGGCGCCTTACCTGCTTCTGGGCCTCCTAACCACCTTGGGGGCCTATCTTCTTTCCTGGTATATTCACCGCCGCCTGCCCGTCTTTTCCCATGCTTGGCTTATGGTTTGGATCTGCGTCACCCCATGGGTTCTCCAGGAATGCTGTCATGTCATTAACCCAGCCTATGACTTTTTGCCCAGTGTTTTATTTTTTATAGGTTTTTTTGAAAGCCTCCCAGATTTACGTCTAAACATCTTCGACACCCCCAACAATAATTCACCGCCAAGACGCCAAGACGCCAAGAAAGGAAAAAACAAAGATTCTGATTTGGGACATTCAGGGGAAAATAGGTTTTCGAAGTCCTTGGCGCCTTGGCCATCGACGCTTCGGTTGCGGGCCGAAGTGTTTGGCGGTGAAAAACAGGTTTTCTTATCTAACGCCGCTATGGGGTTCGGGATCTTTTGGATTATGCAGTTCCATTTTTCCTACGTCTTCCTCTTGCCCTTGGCCGCCTATGCGCTTTTCGCCCAGGCCGGTGAAGGACGGTTGGGTAAAGCCGTGCTTGGGTTTCTTTGTGGAGCAGCCCCCATGGCGGCCTTCATCCTTCCGACTTGGATCACCTACGGCTTGAGCCGTTCCAACGTGGCTTCCGGTTTCGCCGTGCCCTTTTTCTTTAAAAATGTGACCTATGCCCACCTGATCCTGGCCCGTTATCTTTCGATGGTTTGTTTCGAGGTTCCCCGTTTCCTGGCCGAGCACACCAACCAAAGGATCACCTCTCTTTTGAGCCATCCCTGGCTTCTGGTCCCAGGAGTAATCTTCTGGTTGGGGGGATGGATTCAAGCGATCCTATTGTTACTGGCCTTCTTCAATCGCCACCACCCGGAACCGCACTGGCCCCAGATTCGCAATTGGACGGTAGGCTGCCTTCTGTTCGTTTATGTTTCCTTTTGGTTCACCACCAAAAGCCCCAACACCCACATTTATCTGGTTTTCTACCCCCTGGTCATGCTTTATTCCTGTTATGTCTGGTCTCTTTTCTCGAAAATCCCGGGAATCGGCCTCTGGGTCAAGATCCTCCTCGTGATGGGGCTCTACTACCAGGCGGGATTGGTGATGACCAAATGGCCGATCAACTCGATGTACGCGGGTGGCCGGACCCAAGTGGTGAAAGCCCTTGAGCAGAAGGACTACCGGATCTTCCACGACCGAAGGCCGGGAGTGTTTTATTAAGGGAACAAGTAATATTTCACCGCCAAACACTTCGGCCCGCAACCGAAGCGTCGATGGCCAAG
This sequence comes from candidate division FCPU426 bacterium, assembly GCA_963849485.1. Lineage (GTDB taxonomy): Bacteria > Oederibacteriota > Muellerivitia > Muellerivitales > Muellerivitaceae > CAVTWJ01. The sequence continues at coordinate 8,371 of CAWKIF010000037.1, forward strand.
GCGCCAAGAACAACGAGTTAGGAAAGAAAGTTGAATAACCCCAAAAATTCTTAACTATTTTTTTGTCTTTCTTGGCGAACTTTGCGTCTTGGCGGTGAAAATCGCCTTTGGGTAGAGGATTTGTTAGGGGTCAGTCTCATCGAATAAAGGATTCAAATTGACGGATCGCACGAAATTTATTCTGGTTTTCATTTGCCTCTTCGCCCTCAGGATTTCTTTCGGGCTGGTCCAGAACTTTTTTGACACCGATGAGATGCAGACCTACCTGATCGGGCTCAAGTGCTATACCACCCACAGCTGGCCCTATTTCGGGCCGGACTTGATCGTCACCGAAACCGGATATTATTCGCAGATTCCCGGCCCACTGGAGGGTCTCCTGATCGGGCTGCCCTTTTATGTACTTCCCATTCCCGAAGCCCCATTCCTTCTCCTCAATTTGCTTTCACTTTCCGCCCTGGCCCTTTTCTCTCAAGTGATCCACCGCCGGGTACCCGCCATTCCCTACCTCTTCACCTTGGCTTTTATTTCTCTTCTTCCCTGGAACCTGCACGAGTCCACCAGCATCATCAACCCGGCTTTTCTGCTCTTAGGAAGCATCCTTTTTTTCATCGGTTTCCTGGAAGCGGTGCCTGCCCTTTCCACCCGCTGGTTTCCCCGCCCTTGGGGTTTCGCCTTGATGGGTTTCGGGATTTTCTGGGATATGCAGTTTCATTTTTCATGGATTCTTTTACTGCCCCTGGCCGCCTTTGCCGCCCTTTCTCTAGGCGGGGAAAAGGCCCCGGTGATACTAAAAAACATCGGAGCTTTCATATTAGGTTCGCTGCCGCCCGCCACCCTGATCCTTCCGACCTTCCTCAAATTCGGCTGGTCCCATGGTTCCGGCGGTGCCGGTACCGCCCAACTTTTCAACCCAAGTAACTTTCTGGACTTTTTTATGGTTTTAATCCGGTATTTCTTCCTGGCTTGTTTTGAGCTTCCCCGTTTCCTGGGCCAGCACACCCCCCAACGGCTGGCCTTTTTCAAGAATGCGCCTTGGCTGATCCTTCCTGGTTTCTTCCTTCTGTTCATGAGCGTGATTCAGTTCACTCTGCTCATGATCGGGGGCTGGAAATTCTGGAAAAGCGGGAATAAAACGCCGGTGCTCTTGGCCTTTGGCACCTTCCTGATGGTTTACCTCAGCTTCTGGTTTACTTCCAAGGAACCTCTCGCCCACATTTACTATGTCCTCATCCCGCTCATTATTCTTTATTCGTTCCAGGCTTACGGATGGTGGGCGAAAGACAAACTTTGGAGGCGGCTGGGAATACTTTGCCTCGTGGCCAGCATATGGCTTTGGGGTGGATATGTGGTTCATCAATGGAAGGGACAATATTCCCTTTACACCAACCGGGAAAAAGCGGTCCAGGCTTTGGAAAAGATGGATTACCGCATCCTGGGTGAACGGCGCCCGCAGTCTTTTTATTAAGGCCCCATCGGTGGGAAACTGGCGTCGACCAAGTCGACGTCAAAACTTCCGATAATTAGCCTACTTTGAATTTTGACAGGAAAATGCCTCGGGTCGGTTGAGACCCACAAGTCGATGTCCCCCGTGTTGTGGAAAACCGTGTCCTGCTGGACCATGGGCCTCACCTTGAAGCACTCAAAGGTTCCCGCCGGCACGGTGACGGTTTCCTTGCTCCTCACCTGCACGACCAACTGGTAGTTCTTGCCCCCCGACTGGGTGGGAATGGCGTAGGTCTTCCCCACCTCGATAGGCAGTAGCCTGAAATAATAAAAACAGGAAATCAGATCCTGGCTAAAGGGAGCCAGGGGGTTAGTCTCGGGCGGGTCCTGTTTATGCTGGTGCCAAAAGGTATGTTTTACCTGGTCATAGAGTTCCAGGTTGCTGGCGTGGTAGCCCCCTTCGTTGACGTGGTTCTCGAATTTCCAGGTCAGGAAATTGACCGTATCGAAATAACTGCTTTGAACGTCTTTCACGGGAAATAGGGTGCTAAAAGGAAAAACCGAATTGGCCCGGGCCGTGAAGACCATGCAGGGGCGGCCCGCCACGGTCTGGTAATTTTCAATTTCCAAAGTCGCGTAGCCCCCCAGCATGGAAAGCGCCCTCACCTCAAACTTCAGTTTCTCCCCCGGCCCGAAGGCATGGTTTTCCTTGGGCCGGGGAACCTGGGCGATGACAAGCCCCGGGTCGGTAATAGGGGTCGAGGCCGCGAACAAATGGTGCAGGTCGCTATTTCTCCCATCACTAGTCTTTACAGGCGTTATCACCGGAGTTGAGATTGGTGAAGATTTAGGCAAGTCGGGCAAATGCACCAAATCCGGGTTTTCGTCGGGATTAAGAATCCAAAGCCGGGTTTTGGTTTTCAATTTTTTCTTGGGTGACAGGTGGTTCCAATGGGCGATGGAAACCGCCTGTGAAGCATCGTCAAAGAACAATTGGGAGACCGTCTGGAAGGTTTCCCGGGGCCTCGTGTGGTAAACCACGGTCACGGGTGCCTCGATATCGACGGTCAGGTCCCGCGCGGTGGGGGTGGGCGCTTCATGGCCTTTTCTCATTCGGGTATTGCCCTTGGCCACGAAAAGGAGGGAGCATCCCGATAAAAAAACCGTTCCGCCGATAAAGACAACACCTAAGAAACGACGACAAAATCTTAAATTTTCACCGCCAAGACGCCAAGACGCCAAGGTAATTAGGTTATAAGGTTTGATCATTGAAAACCTTTGATGTTCTTGGTTTCTTGGTCATCGACACTTCGGGTGCGGGCCGAAGTGTTTGGTGGTGAATAAGAAATATGTTTCATTTTTTCTTTCCGGGTTTCCCAAGGTATTTTTGGACGGCCGCAAAGACATCGGTAACTGCGATATTGTCCATCGGGTCGTGTTTCGCGCACCGGCCCAAACCGCAATTGGCACAATCCGATTTCTTGGGCATCAGAACGGTCGATGGGTTTCCCCAAGGCCCCCAACGCACCGGGGTGGTTTCGGGAATGGGGCAGAACAGGGCGACGGTGGGAGTCCCCACAGCGGCGGCGATATGCATCGTTCCAGTGGAACCGGAAAGAAAACAGGCGGCGCCTTGATAGAGGGCCGCGAGTTGCTTGAGGCCCAGTTCCCCGATCACCAGGATGGGTTTCTTTTCCCAGGGAAGCCCCTCAAGAAAAACCATGACCTTGGAAACCAGAGGGGTCTCATCGGGCCCCGCGGTGATGATGACCCGCAAATTCTTGATCGAGGATAGTTGCCGGATGATCTCCCCATAGCGGACGGAGCTCCAATTTAAGGCGGAACCCTTGTGCCCCGGATGCACGATGACATACTTGGATTTGGGTTGGAGACCCTTTTCCTTCATAAAATCCCTGACGAAATCCAAGTCTTTCTTGAGAACGGGAAATTCAATTTTCGAATCCGAGGGATTCACCCCCAGGGGCTTGGCCAGGTCCAAGTTGAATTCCACTTCATGCTTGTCGCCCAAATGGCGGTGAACTCGTACCTTTTCATTAAAAAGAAAACTGTACAAGCGATAGGCAGTTCCGATTCGAAGGGGAATTCCGGCGAGGGCTGCAGCAAAAGCGATGCGTGGACGGGGGTAAACCGCGATGAAAACATCCGGCTTTAACTTTTTCAATCGTTCCACCAAGGAGAAAAGCCCCTCATCTTTTTCAACTGATTCAACCGCGTCAACTGCGGGATGGCCGGTGACCAATTCCTTGGTCAAGGGGCTGACCAGGGCAGTGATCCGGGCCTGAGGATAAGCGGCCTTGAGGGCCTGGAAAAGGGGGAGGGTGAGAATCAAATCGCCGATCTTGTCGGTGCGGGAAACAAGAATATGGGTTGGTGTGTTCAAAGAAACCTCGCAAAAGTTCAATCGAAAAAACTAACATTTACCGCTAAGACGCGAAGACGCTA
>CAWKIF010000038.1:0-7318 GCA_963849485.1 candidate division FCPU426 bacterium
AGAAAGGCAAAAGAAAATAAGATTTTACTCATTTTTGGGGGGTTCTAAACCTTTGATGTTCTTAGCGTGCTTGGCGTCTTGGCGGTAAAAATTGCCTTTGCTTTTGATTCTTGTTGAAGACTCTTATTACTTCGGTCCATATTTGCGCAGGATCTCGCCGATGAGGTTCTTGGAAGCGTGGTCCTTGGGGTCGCCCACCACCGCCACCTTGCCCCCATAGGAAGCCACGGTGTCCTTTTCGGGGACCGTCTCGGGGGTGTAGTCGGTGCCTTTGGCGTGGATATCGGGTTTCAACTTCAGGAGAAGGGGAGTCACTGTGTCGTCCTCAAAAGCGGTCACCAGGTCCACCATCTCAAAAGCCGAAAGAATGCCCAGGCGATCTTCCAGGGGGAGCAGGGGCCGCTCCGGCCCTTTCAGGCGCCGGATCGAATCGTCCGAGTTCAGAGCCAATACCAGCACATCCCCTAGGTCCTTGGCGCCCCTAAGGTAGCGCACATGACCCACGTGCAACAGGTCGAAACAGCCATTGGTGAAGACGACTATCTTCCCTTGGGCCTTCAGGCCGGTAATTTTCTTCGCGAGTTCCTCGTGATTTAAAACCACTTCCGCCATGGCTGTTCCTTATTTGGGCTTCAAGGCCTTAAGTATCTCATCCGGACTGGTGGTGGCCGTTCCCCGTTTGCCCACCACGATGCCCGCGGCCACGGTGGCCAGGGCGCCGGCGGTCAAGAAATCAGCGTCCGAGGCAAGGGCCAGGGTGGCGGTCACCGCCACCGTATCCCCAGCCCCCGTCGGGTCCACAGGCTGTTCGGGGCCGAACACGGGAAGCCTTATCATTTCCTTCTCTCCGCTGAACAAAGCCATTCCATGAGGGCCCTGGGTGATCAGCACCCGGCAGCCCAGCCTTTCCTGCAAAATCATGCCGGCCTTGTAAAGGCTGTCGTCATCCACGATCTCCAGCCCCGCGGCCGGGCCCGCCTCGGCCACATTGGGAGTAATCAAGCTTACCCCCTTGTACTCGCCCAGGTGGTAACGGGAATCGACCGTGATGATCTTCCCGGCGAAGGCGGAAAGGAGCGACCGGCGCAGGCCCTCGGTCAAGACTCCCAGGCCGTAATCGGAGATCAACAGGGCGTCCATCTTGGGAGCCAAGGCGGTCACCCGGCCCACCAACTTGGCCTCGACGGACTTGGAAACATCCTTATCTTCCCGCTTGTCGATGCGGATCACCTGTTGTTTGGCCGTGTGATGGGCCCCCGCCATGATGCGGCTCTTGACGGTGGTATGACGGTGTTTGACGGTAAGGATGCCGGTGGTATCCACCCGCTTTCCCTTGAAGTAATGAAGAAGCTGGGAGCCCTGCTCGTCCTCGCCAACGACCCCTAAGGGGAAAACCTGCGCCCCAAGGTCGGCGGCGTTATTGGCGGCGTTTCCCGCGCCCCCCGGGGTCAGTTCGGTATGGGTATAACGCAGGATAAGAACCGGCGCCTCGCGCGAGATGCGCTCGGTATCACCGTATACCGCCTCATCCGCCACCAGGTCTCCCGCTACCATCAGCTTGACCTTGGCCATTTTTTTCAAGAGCCCTGGACAACCGGAGGCGAAATGGGGCGGAAAGTAGTTTTTTTTCAATGGGATTCCCCTGATTGAATAATCATTTTCGCGGCCTGAAGAAGATTGGACGCCACCCTTACCCCAGGCACCGGTCTTTTCTTCAGGTCTTTCTCGCTCTTGCGGCCATTGCCGGTGCGAACCAAGATCCCCCCGGCCATACGGGAATTGACCGAAAGAAGCATATCATCCATCTTGTCGCCCACCATGTAACTATGCCTCAGGTCGATCTCAAATTTTCTCAAGGCTTGCTTCACCATGCCGGTTTTGGGCTTGCGGCAATCGCACACCCGGCCCAAGGATTTTACTTTCCCGCCTGGGTAATGGGGGCAATAAAAGAAGGCCTGGGGAGCGGCCCCTTTTTTCGACAAATCGAGTTTTATTTGGCGGTGAACCCTGAAGACGTCTTTTTCTTGGCAATAGCCCCGGGCCACCCCGGACTGGTTGGTGACAACGATGAGAAGGTAACCCGCTTTTTTCAGGAGCCTCAGGGCCAAGGCTGTGTTGGAAAAATACTTGATCTTCCCGGGATCGCTCAAATAACCCTTGTCGACAATCAAGGTGCCATCCCGGTCGAGGAAAACGGCTTGTTTTAACTTCCCCTTCTTAACGCTCCTCACTCGCTTTCCTCTTTTGAGCTTCCGGGAGTGCGGAATTGCATCTTATAAAGCTTGGAGTAAAGCCCGCCCTTGGCCAAAAGGCTGGAATGCCTACCCTGCTCGGCGATGCTCCCCTTGTCGATCACCAGGATGCGGTTGGCCCGGCGCACGGTGGAAAGCCGGTGGGCGATGACCAGGGTGGTGCGGTGGCCGATGAGGCCGTTCAAGGCCTTCTGAACCAGGTGTTCGCTTTGGGTATCCAGGGCCGAGGTGGCCTCATCCAGAATCATGAGGGGCGGGTTTTTCAAAAGGGCGCGGGCGATGGCGAGGCGCTGGCGCTGGCCGCCGGAAAGTTTGACGCCTCTATCCCCCACAAGGGTATTGAAACCCATGGGGGTGTTGTCGATGAATTCCTTAGCGAAGGCACCCTTGGCCGCCTCCTGCACGTCCCAGAAGGTGGCTCCCGGCCGCCCATAGGCGATGTTTTTCTGGATCGTGTCGTGGAAAAGGATAGTTTCCTGGGTCACGATGCCGATATTCGACCTCAGGCTTTCAAGCTTAATTTCCCGCAGGTCTCGCCCGTCCCAAAGGATCTTCCCCTCGGATGGGTCGTAGAAACGAGGAATAAGATCCACCATCGTGGTTTTGCCGCCGCCCGAGGGTCCCACCAGGGCCAGCACTTCACCCTTACGAAGGGTGAAGGAGATGTTTTTCAAAACCGGGTGGCCCGGCAGGTAATGGAAGCTGACATCCTTAAATTCGATGGCTTTTTTCAAGGGGCCGATCTCCACCACCCCCGGAGCATCCACCATGGGGTCTTTTGTATCAAGAATTTCATAACACCGTTCGGCTGAGGCCATCGCATGCTGGAGACCGGACCAAAGGCCATTGAAATTTTTTAATTGGGGATAGAGCGTACCAGTGGCCCCGAAGAAGGCTACGAACTGGCCAACCGTCATGTCATGGGGAGGAAAGAGCGCGCGATAGGCCAGCCAAACGATGAGTCCCAGGATGGAAAGGGTTGCCAATGTTTCAACGATGGGCGAGGACGCCGCAAAAGCCTGGATGGATTTCATGGCGGTCGTCATAAACTGCTCATTCGTTTTCCCAAATTTATTTTTTTCATAAGATTCCATCCCGAACGCCTTCACGACCCGGATGCCCGCCAGGGTCTCATGGACTTGGGAATTAAGATCCGCCAGGTATTGCTGGCCTGCTCCGGAGGCGCGCCGAATCCTCCGGCCAAACCGGTAGATGGGAAAAAGGGCGAAGGGGAAAAAAACAAGGGCCATGAGAGCCAGTTTCCAATCAAGATAAATAAGAACCCCCACCAAGGAGAGGGTCGTCAGGGTCGAGGTAATCCCTCCCCCAACCACATTGGGGATGGAATCCTGCAGAACCTGCACATCGGAGGTGATACGCGATGCCAAGGCTCCTGTCCGCTGGGAATTAAAATAGGCCATAGGCAAGGTCAGGAAGTGGGAATAAAGGTTATTCCGGAGCTTTTGGATCATGTGCTGGCCGATATACCCGATGTAATAAGCCTGCCCGTACCCGGAAAGAGCCCTCACCAACGCCGCAAGAAAGGTGAGGGGCAAGGTGACGTAGACCAAGGTGTGGAAAGTCTCTTCCGGATGGTCGCTTACGATAAAAGCCCCGTTAATGATGGGTTTTAACTGATACATGACATAAGCCGTGGAAAGGCGCGGAAAGGATCATGCAAATCCACATCAGGTAGACCCGGCTCTGGTTTTCCGTTGCGTATGCCAAAAGCCGCAAGTAAAGTTTGAGGGAGTCTTTTTTGGGGGCGGTTTCGGGGGTCAAGAAAATCCTTACTTAAACAAAAAGGCCCGGGCTGGAATGCCCGGGCTTTTTTATAACCTTGTCTATTTTAACGAAGGTGACGGGGATTAGGGTTAAAAACCCCGCTCCCGCCCCTTTCTCTCAATGCGAAGTCTGCACATCCACCATAAATTCTTTCATTTCGGCATCATTTGTGGTCACCAGCACCTGGTCCTTGCCATCGCTATCCTTCGGGATGTTCTTGATGGGAACGATGCTCAGCTGATAGCTCACGGTGCCGTCCGCGTTATTCGAGGACTTGATGGAGGGGCGGCAGAGATGCTTGATGGATGAAACGCTTCGAATTGCGAAACCCGGGGCCGGATTGGCGGTGATGCTGACAAAAACGGGTTGTTCCTGTTTGGGGCCAAAATAAACATTTTTCGGGTTCCACTGCACCCGGCCCACAACCTCGCCCATAACCTGGATGTCGATCTCCGGTTTCTTGGGATCGTTCGTTTGTACGGCGATACTGTCGGAGATAGTTCCGATCGGCTGGGTGTTGGGCAGGGTAACGGTTAACATTTCTCCAAAACGCTCGTCCCCACCCGTCCCCTCGGAGTAGGGCTTGGAGCTGACCGAAACCACCTTGCTGCCGGAAGTCACGGACAGGATTTCCAGCTTCTTCCCGGGCTTGCCCAGGATTTTGATATCGTTGGATTTTTCTTCCCCGTGCTTCACGGCGTAGAAATAAACCCGGTCCGGCGACACGTCGATCTCGCGCACGACCGTCATATCGATTTTCACCTGGAAATTGGAATTAGCGGGGTCGTTGGAAGTAATTGTGATGACCTTTTGCGCGTGGCCCGGCCGGCCTTGAGAGTGGTAGGTGACCTTGATGGTGCCTTTTTCGCCGGGGAGGTAGTCTTTTTTATCCCCCACCGTCGCCGCCGTGCAACCGCAGGAAGTGCCGACATTATTGATGTGCAAGGCGGATTTGCCACGGTTACGGAAAGTGAATTCATGGGTGATATCCGGCCCCTCATCCACGTTTCCAAAGTGGAATTCCGTTTCCTTGAAAACAATTTTGGGTGCGTTCGCCGCTGAGACCGTGGGCGTGGGGGCGGGTGCGATGGGAGTCACCGCCCCAGGAGGCGGGGCGCCGGGCCCATCGGCCACCAATGAAAGTGGGAGGGCAAAAGCCAATGCGAAAATCAAAATTCTAAACATAGTGTTACCTCCAGAATTTAAAGCCGGAAAAAAATCAGACGAAGTTTAGCAAAAAATAAGGTTTTTTGCCCCCCCAAAAAATCAGGCAATAGGGGGACTGAACTATTTCAATTCCTAGAAAAGGTTCGTGAACACTCCCGGAAAGGCCACCAACCCCAAAACAGCCCCAAAGACCGCCCAAACCCATTGGGCAGGCAGGCTTTCATCCAGCACTTGGCGCCGAAAAGCCTCCAATCCCACCCCTGCCCAGAGTTGGAGGAACCACCCGTAAGCCTGATCATCCAACGAAAAGGGAGCATTATAAGAAGACCAGACCCAGTAACCCAAGCTGATCCAAAAAAGGCTGGAGGCCGCCGAGGATTCCCGGCTCCGGCCGGGAAGGACCGACCAACCAAACCCTCCCAGTATCAAAAATAGGATCATCCGGTTCGAAAACAGAAACTCATAAAGGCCCAGTCCATTCCAGGTCCCATGGTTCCAGGCCCCCTGGAGAGTCGCCGAAACGGCAAGGCAGGCCAACCCCGCCCAGCAAACCCATCCTTTCGCCCGGACCCGGCTGCGGGTGAAACCCAAGAAGGCGAACCCTAAGGGCAGAGAGGCTTTCCACAGGAAGCCCATGCCCAGCCAGAGGGGGGAGAGGAGGAGCGCCAGCTTTTTACCGTCCCTCACCGCCAGGATGAAGAGGGTCCAAGCCAAAAAAAGCAGGGCCCAATACCAGGGCCGATGGTCGAGGGTCTCACAGAAGTTCCATTGGAAACGGGACAACCCCAGCCAGAGGAGCGGGAACCAACCCATCCGCGAATCCGGCGATCGGTCCAACCAGGAATAGAAAACAGCGGCCCCCGCCAAGAGGGGAATCCCCTTCAAGGTGAGTGCCCATGAGAAGGTGATTCCAATATAGGCCTGCCAAGCCTGGAGTAAAAACCATGCGGCCAGCCCGGTTAAGAACCACTTGGAGGTTCGAGTGTCCCAAAGAGGAACTTTTCGCGCGGTCCGCGAGTGGAGGTTCGATGGATTCATGCCCGCAAATTGTAACAAGGCCCGGAAACCCTCCCAAGCGGAATAAAACTTGCCGCGCCTTGCCCTCCTTCCAACCGAGGGTGGAAATTGTTTTGATTTAAGGGAATGCCGATTGTTAAGATAACCGGTATGAAAAAGTTATTGGTTTTGACCCTCGCGATCGTGTCTCCCCTGTTCCAGCCCCTATGGGCTCAAGACGCCCATAGCATGGCAATTGGGGGGGCGACCACTTCCGCAGCCATGGATGTCTTTGGGATGATTTGGAACCCGGCCCTCATCGCCTTGCCCGGCAATTCCACCTTTTGGACCCTTTCGACGGGCATTTCAGCCTTCGACAGCAGCAATACCAACACCCCGATCCTTCGGCTGAATCCGACCACGGCCCTTCAATCGGGCACCGACCCCGTGAACCGATACCAGGATTACGAGGGGCTGTTCAATGTCCGATATACGAACGCGGAAGCCGGCTTCCTTTTTGATCAAAGCCTCACGACCCAGGCTTCCAATTCCGCCTATCAATTCTTCAACGACCAATCCACGGGGGCCGTTTTGGGGACTTATAACAACTTGAATTTCCTTGAAACCAGGCAACAAATCGCCAGCCTGATCATCAGCTATGGCCAGCCTTTGCCTCTCGGCGCTATGCCGGTTTATGTGGGCGGAAGCTTGAAGTACGAGGATGGCATTCAATATTCCCAAAAAAACCTCACTGGTACCTTCACTTCAGGTCCCGGAAACACCACAAGCAGTTACCAGTACACCCAAACGACCTCCTCCAACGGTTTGGGGTTAAGCATCGACGCTGGATTCCTGGCCCAACTGACCGATTCCATCCAAATGGGCATGATGTTCGAGAATATCCAATCCAACTTCAGCTGGACCGCCACCCAGCAAACCCTCAATTTGGACCCTTACTCCGGTCAAGCGACTGTCGCCCCTAATTCCACTCTCAACAACCAGACCATCACCGCCAACTTCCCCTATATCACCCGCTTGGGGCTGACGGCGTCGCCCAGGGGAAAAACATTTATTTATTGGGAGAGGTGGAATGGGCGCCCAACCACACCAACTGGAAA